>MPMR01000044.1 GCA_002238605.1 BD2-11 clade cluster bacterium bin43
GAGCCTTCCACCGCGACTTCGAGGACACCCTCCTGAAGGCCGGGCTCCCCCTGTACGCGATCAACCCCTTCCAAGTCCGGTCCTTCGCCCGCTCCATCGGGCGGCGCGCCAAGACCGACGCGGTGGACGCCCGAATGCTGGCCATGATGGCGTCGGCCATCGAGGATCTGCGTCCGACCGAGGCGAGATCGGAAGGACAGCGAGAGCTCGCCGAGCTTCAGCAGATCCGCGACGCGCTGGTCAGGGATCGCACCGCAACCACCAACCGGGGCAAGAACTTGCGCACTCCCGTGGGCAAGCGGGTCACCAAGCAGAGGCTGCGGCAGATCGAGCGGCAGCTCAAGGTCATCGACGCAGAGATCCGGCGGCGGCTCGGGGAGGAGAAGGCGTTGGAGCGCCGGGCCGAGATCCTGACCTCGATCCCGGGCATCTCGGACATCACCGCTGCGGGACTGATCGTCCACATCCCGGAACTGGGCACGCTCACCGGACCGCGCGCCGCCAGCCTCGCCGGACTCGCCCCGGTCACCCGGGAGTCCGGACACTGGAGGGGACGCAGCTTCATCCAGGGAGGCAGGCACCGGGTCCGCAGGCTGCTATACATGCCCGCGGTGGTCGCGGTCCAGCACAATCCCGCACTGAAGCGGAAATACGAGGTGCTCGTCGCCAAGGGGAAGCCGCCGAAGGTCGCCCTGACGGCCGTGATGCGGAAGCTCCTCGTCCTCGCCAACGCCCTGGTGCAGCAGGACCGCACTTGGACGCCGCATCCGCCGCGGGAATACTGCTGCCCGACGTTCCCGACACCCAGCCCGGCGGGGAGCGTTCACGGATGATCGAGCCGGGCAGCAACGGGCACCGAAGCCGAAGCGCGGCGGGGGGCGTTGCGAGCCACGTCGCTTCGAGAAAAACGGGCGTCCACTTGACATGGATACTCTCAGGCGATCCTGCGGCCCGTGAATTCGCCGAAATGCCCCGAAACGGTATCCGAGTCCGGTGCGGGGTCAGATCAGCTCCCGGCGCCCGCTCTCCCGGCCGCCAGATACGCCGCCCAGTCCTGCATGACTCGGCGTCGGCGCTCGAAGAGGTCGCTCCTGAAGTACGCCCCCTCTACCCCGCCGACCTTGTGCGCCAGCGCCGCCTCGGCGACCGTGCGGTCGACTCCCGTCTCCGCAGCCCAGTCGCGGAACGAACTGCGCAGTCCGTGCACCGTGCTCGGGATCCCGAGGTCCCGAAACGCCCCCGCCACCTGTGGGCTGCGCAGCTCCAGTCCCTTGAAGCTGGGAAAGATCAACCCCGACCCGTTCTCGATCTCCCGCGCCTGCTCCAGCACGGCCAGCGCGCCCGACGAAAGCGGCACCCGGTGCTCGCACCCGGTCTTCATGCGCTCGGCGGGCACCGTCCACGTCGCCCGGTCCCAGTCGATCTCCGGCCAGAGCGCCCTCCGCGCCTCGCCGCTCCTCGTCGCCGTGAGGGCCACGAACTCCAGACACAGCCGGATGCCCAACCACGCGTCCGACTCCCGGACCGCCCCGAGTGCCGCCCCGACTTCGCCGTGAGGCAAGGCCCGGAAGTGCGTCCGCTGCCGGCCGCCCCTCGGCAGCGCCGCCGCGATGGCGTCGCCCGCAGGGTTGTCCTCTCGGTAGCCCCTTGCCACCGCCCACTTCATCACCGCGCCAATGCGCCGCCGCACCCGCGCCGCCGTGGGCCGCTTCTCGTTCCAGATCGGCACCAGACAGGCCAGGACGTCGGCCGTGGTGATCTCGCCCACCCGCTTGTGTCCCAGCTTCGGGAACACATAGTCCCGAAGACACTGCCGCCACTGCTTCTCGCTGGCGTCACCCTTCCAGTTCTTCGCGTGGAGTGCGATCACCTTCTCGGCCGCCCGCTCGAACGTCGGCATGCCGCCGCTGCGGGGATCCATGCCCTTCTCGATCGTGCGCCGGTTCTCAAGCGCCTTGGCCCGCGCCTCGGCCAGTGTCACGACTGGATAGGGACCCAAGCCGACGTTGAACGGCTTGCCGGCGATCCGCATCCGTTGCGCCCACGTCTTCGACAGCCGTCCCGAGGCGGTCGGCTTGACCAGTAGCGAGAGTCCGTATCCGCCGCGCCCGTCCCCGTACCGGCCCGGCCGCTTGACGGTCCGAACGAACGCGGCGCTCAGCCTTTTGGGTCGTGTCATGCCTTGCTCCCGGTGAATTCTTGTTATCACCATAGGTTATCACTACATGACCAAGACTAAACGAAACCCTCCGAGAGGTCAAGAGACCTACAACACAAGTGATGCCATCATGTTAACTAGCATTACGAGACGCTATGGAACCTTGCTGAACGCCTATGGTGCGGAGGGATCGTGCGCGTCCGTCGGCCCACGCTCAGCACCGGTCCGCCGGCGACTGGACTGCGGGATGCCCGGTCCGTCGCTGTCCGCGCCCTACCTCCCACCGAGGCGGGCTTGCCACGTACCTCTTCGGCCTTACCCTGCAGCGATTCAGCCTTCCCATGCACGATTTCGGGCTCTCTGTGCACGATTCCGGGCTCGCTGTGCATCATTTCGGGCTTGGCGTGCACCATTTCGACGGTTGCCGCATCGCAAGCCATGCGCCGCGACGTTTCCGCGGAGACGCGCACGCCGTCGAGATCCGAGCGTCCAGGCTCGCCTTCTTCGGCCAGGGTCGCCGCTTCGGTATGGATGACGACCTGATACCGCTCCGCGCGCGTACCCGATTCGTCCGTGCCCTCATCGGAATCCTCGCCGAACCTCGCCGACAGCGCCCGCTCGGCCACGAGCCCGACGGCATCCGCCCATCGCTGCGTGGGCCTGGAAGGTTGCTCCCTCACCCTGGCGTCCTCGCCGCCATTCTCCTCTCGCCGATACAGCGCATCCGCCGCCGCCTCGACGGCCCGCATCAGAACCGCCCCCGCCTCCGGCTCGAGCCGGCCCCTGACGACATACATCCCGTCTCCGTCCACGAAGACCGAGAAAGCGCGGTTGCGGTGCCGCACCTGCTCCGCCGTCAATTCTCCTTCTCGCGACAGCTGCTTCCACATCCGCACCCTCTGCTCCAGCCGGGCCGCTGACGCCGCCTGAGCAAACTCCAGAAGCGTCTCTTCGCTCTCCGGCGTGGCCACGCGCGTAAGCGCGCGCACCTTGGCATAGGAAAGCTGGCCACTCCTGAGGGCTTCAGAAGTCCGCGGAAGATTCACCAGTGCCCGGGCGGCTCGAACCCGCTCGCGCGCCGGCCCGATCTTGATGCCGGTCCGCCACGCGAGCCACTCGGCGCAGGACGAGAACTCCCTCCATCCGCCCCGGCGATCGAAGTCGGCGAGCAGCGCCATCATCCTGCCCTCGGCTGCATTGATGCGGGCTGCAAGATCCGCGATGCGCTCGCCCAACTGGACGAGTTCGTTGTTGTCATCGGACTGGGAAGCTTCGTCGACACAAGATGCGGAACCGCCTCCTTCGACAGTCTTTGAGTCCTTCCACGGATCGTTCTCTCGGGTCGTTGCGGGCATGATCACCGGATTGCTCCTTCAATTGGGGATACCCTCGTCACAAGGATAAATATAACGGGAGCATATCCGACTCTCTCAAATGCCCCCAGAGAGGAAATGTCGACTTCCCGGATCATTCGTGGAGAAGAATGCTGCCGGAGCGCTTACAATGGCGTTTTCCGCGCGTCTGACGACTATTCCAGCGAGGATCTCGGATGCTGTCGACTCGTGGCTCCGAAATCCGTCAATGGCAAAATAGGACTATCGGATGTAAATATGGGACACCCTCGCTTGTTCTCCTTTCACTGGGACGTTCTTCCGGACTTCCATTCGGTTCGACGCCGGTCACCGCACGAACCAGCGAGCTGTTGAGTGCCAGGAAAGTTTCCGCGGAAACTTTTTCCGCGTCGCGACAGGCTGTCACCCGGCAACCGCCCGTCGCAAACGGCCGTTCGCCAACCGATTGTCTCCGTGAGCTCAAACACTTCGGGTCAAGCATCGGGCGCATGCCCTGCTCGGGACCAGGTCTGTGGCAGAGGTTCGGGGCCGACGCGACTCGGGGCGTTGGACGCGCGCCGCCGTGCCCGCGCTCACTCCACCGCCACCCCGCCCGGCGCCACCCGCTTTTCCGCGAGGCCGAGGCCGGCGTCCACCAGGAGGGCAAGCGCTGCGGCCGGGATTGCCCCCGACAGGATCATGCGCGTGTCCGAGAGAGCCAGCCCGGCCACGATGGGGTCGCCGAGGCCGCCGGCGCCGATGAAGGCCGCGATCGTAGCGGTTCCTACGTTGATCACCGCCGCGGTGCGGAGACCCGCCATGATCACGGGAGCCGCGAGCGGGAAGCGCACGTGCCTGAGCAGCTGAGCGGGGGTCATGCCCAGCGCTCGCGCCGCGTCCACGGCTGCCGGATTCGCGTCGCGCACGCCCGTGTAGGTGTTGCGCAGGATCGGGAAGAGTGAGTAGAGGAAGAGGGCGACGACGGCCGGCACGACACCGATCCCCAGCGCCGGGATCATGAAGGCGAGGAGGGCGAGGCTGGGGATGGTCTGCACCAGTCCAATGCCGCGGATCACGCCTTCCGCACCTCCCGCAGCCCGCACCAGCACCAGTCCGGCGGGAATCGCGAGCAGCGCGGCGGCCCCCAGGGAGATGATCACCAGCACGATGTGCCGGCGCGCATGGCCCAGGATGTCGGTGCGATTCTGCCACATGTAAGACGCGAAGCCGACGACCGGGCTCCGGGCGGACTCCGCGGCCGTGGCTGATTCCCGCTCCGACTCCCGAGGTGGGGCCGATTCCGCCAGGTTCGGTTCCATGGTTTCTTCACCATCGGAGACCACGAGCCCCAGCTCCACCAGGGCATCACGGGCGATGTCGGCCACGGGGTCACCGTCCGATTCGGCGCGGCGGTTCCACTCCCGCACGCGTTCCTCGTCGAGCAGGCCCGAGAGTTCGCTCAGCGCGGCGATCGCGTCCGGTCGCCGGCGCCAGAAATCCCCGTTGACGAGCCCGGCGGCCTCGTAGGGCGGGAAGAAACCTCGGTCGTCCTCGAGCACCACGAGGTCGTAGCGCGCGATCAGTCCATCGGTCGAGTATCCGTCGATGACGTCGACGCCGGATTCGACCAGCGCCTCGTACTTGACCGCCTGCAATAGCGGCAGAACTTCGGCCGCCTCGAAGCCATAGGCGGCGCGCAGTCCCGGCAGCCCATCGGAGCGCCCGATGAAGTCCGGTGTGAAGCCTGCCCGGAGCCCGCCGGCCTCGCGCGCCAGATCGCTCAGCGTCGCAAGCTCCAACGCTTCCGCGGTCTCCCGACGCACCGCGATGGCGTACGTGTTCTCGAACCCGAGCGGAGCGAGCCAGCGCGCGTCCCATCGTTCGCGAAAGGCGCCCGCCACATGGCGATAAACGGCCTCGGCATCGGCCTGCAGTTCGTCTCCGAGGATGGCCGCGAGTGCGGTGCCCGTGTACTCGGGGTAGACGTCGATGGCGCCCTCCCGCAGCGCTCCGAAGGCGATCTCGGTGGCTCCGAGGCCGAAACGCCGGTCGACGGCGATGCCGCGGGCCTCCAGGAGTTGCGCGAAGATCTCGGCCAGGATGTAGGACTCCGCAAAGGGTTTGGAGGCGATGATGACGGGAGTTCGATTACTCGGGTCGGATTGGGCGGACCGGGCGGGCGACCCGGGCAGGTCGGCGGATGATCCGGGCAGGTCGGCGGATGACCCGGGCAGGTCGGCGGATGGCCCGGGCAGGTCGGCGGATGGCCGGGGCCGGCGGGAGGCTGGCGCGGGCTCCCGAGCGAACAGCGTGGGCTGGCCGGCGAGTAATGCTGCCTGGCCGGCGAGTAATGCTGCCTGGCCGGCGAGTACCGCGGGCTGCCCGGCGGCTCCTCCGGCTGCGGCGACCGCGACCAGGACCAGTACCACGCGTCCCATTCTCACCCGATCCCCGCCCGTTCGAGCAGCTCTTCCACGTACTCATGCGCGGGAGCGTTCAGCAACTCGTGCGGCCGGCCCACCTGCATGAGGGCGCCGGCCTTCATGACCGCGATCTCATCCGCCAGTTCCACGGCTTCGTGGAGGTCGTGGGTGACCAGAAGGGACGTTACCCCCATCCCCGCGCGCAGGTTGTGGAAGCTCCGCCGCAGTTCGCTGCGCGTGATGGCGTCGAGGGCGCCGAAGGGTTCGTCCAGCAGGATGATCTCAGGGCTGCCCGCCAGCGCCCGCGCGATCGCCACGCGCTGACGCTGGCCCCCCGAAAGATCCCGGGGCCAGCGGTCCCCGAAACGCCCCGGGGACAACCCCACCTGATCCAGAGCTCCGCGGGCCTGCTCCTCGGCATCCGCTTCGCCCCTCAGCCAGGGAACCAGCGCCACGTTGCGGAGCACCGACCAATGCGGCAGCAACCCGCCCTCCTGTTGCACGTAGCCGATGCCGCGGCGCAGAACCACCGGATCGAAGGACGCGACGGGTCGACCGCCAACCACGACGGAGCCCGCGTCCGGCCTGACCATTGCGTTGAAGCAGCGGAGTAGCGTCGTCTTCCCGGACCCGCTCTCACCGACCAACGCCACGCACGAGCCCCGCGCCACATCCAGCGAAACCCGGTCGAGCGCGATGGTCGCGCCATAGCGTTTGACGATTTCGTGAGCGCGCAGGGCCGGCTCGTCGACGCGTGCGTCCAGCTCGTCGTTGCGTGCGTCCAGCTCGTCGTTGCGTGCGTCCGGCTCGTCGTTGCGTGTGTCCGGCTCGTCGACGCTCGCCGCCGGTTTGCGCCCATTGGGGGTCGGCGAATCGCGCCCCACGGTCACGCGCCGGCACCCATGGGTTCAGGGCCGCATACGCCGCTGGCGGACTCAGCACCGTGTCCCGCGCGCACGGATTCAGCACCGTGTCCGGCGCGCATGGGTTCAGCACCGTGTCCGGCGCTGGCTTGCATTCGCGCCCGGCAACGGCACCTTATGGTTCGGCACGCTCCAGGACCACCTGGGCCTCGTCTCAACCACGGATTCAAGGGGTCGAATCCATCAAAGGGTTGCATCTCATAATGCGCTTCCTCCCTTGCACGGGCGCTCCATGGTAGCCGAGACGCAAGGTCCCGGACAATGACGGCAGCCGCCCTCCAACCCGGGCTCCTGCGTGATCGCCTGGCCGAAGCCCGTGACCGTACCCTCGAACTCGCCGCTCCGCTTAGCGACTCCGACGTGACGCGCCAGCACGATCCGCTCATGTCGCCCATAGTCTGGGACCTGGGCCACATCGCGCACTTCGAGGAAGTGTGGCTGCTCGAGAACATCGACGGCGCCGGCTCGGGAGCCGAGGGACTGCGCGGGATCTACGACGCGTTCCGGCATCCTCGCGCCACCCGCGACCGGCTGCCGCTCCCGGACCGGGCGACCTGTCTCGACTACCTGGACGACGTGCGCCGTGCCGTGCTCCGCAAGCTGGAAGGGATCGACCCGCGCGCGGATACCCCGCTTCTCCGCGGGGGCTACGTCTTCAACATGGTGCTCCAGCACGAGTACCAGCACAACGAGACCATCCTGCAGACGCTGCAGTTGATGGACGGCGCGCCGTACGAGGGGCTCGGGATGGATTGGGGGAGGGGCGGACCGGGCGAGACGCGCCGCGGCGACATGGTCCACTTTCCCGGAGGCGATGTCTTGGTCGGCACCGACGACCTGTCGCAGGCCTACGACAACGAGCGCCCGCGCACCCGCCTGCGGGTGGAACCCTTCCGCATCGACCGCCATCCCGTCGACAACGCCGCCTTCATGGACTTCATCGCGGCGGGCGGCTACCGGACCGACGCGCACTGGAGCGAGGCCGGGCTCGCGTGGCGCGCCGGCGAGCGTGCGGAGGCCCCCCTCTTCTGGTTCCGGCGAGACGGCGTGTGGTGGACACGAACCCTGGGCCGCGAGGCTCCGGTCGATTCCGCGCTTCCGGTGTGCCACGTCTCCTGGTACGAGGCCGACGCGTTCGCGCGCCGGGCCGGGAAGCGGCTTCCCACCGAAGCGGAGTGGGAGGTCGCAGCCGGCTGGGATCCGGCCGGGGAACGCGCGTCCCAGTATCCATGGGGCGATGAGCCCGCCACGCCATCGCGCGCCAACCTGGACGCCGTCCGCCTCGGACCGGCTCCTCCGGGGAGCCATCCCGCCAACGTGTCGCCGCTCGGCTGCTACGGAATGATCGGCGACGTCTGGGAATGGACATCGTCGCACTTCCTTCCCTATCCGGGGTTCGAGGCCTTTCCGTACCCGGAATACTCGGAGGTCTTCTTCGGGGACGAATACCGGGTGCTGCGCGGCGGATCCTGGGCCACGCGCCCGGGCGCGGTCCGCAACACCTTCCGCAACTGGGACTATCCGCAGCGCAGGCAGATCTTCTCGGGGTTCAGGTGCGCGAGCGACGCGAGGAACTGAGCGAACTGGCGCGCGGTCTGGCGCGCACGCCGAAAACGGTCTCTTCGCGCTACTTCTACAACGAGCGCGGATCGGAGCTCTTCGAGGCCATCACGCGGCTCCCGGAATACTACCTCACCCGCGCCGAGCGCGGACTGCTGACGCGCATCGTGTCCGGGCTGATCGAGGAGGTGCGGCCGCGCGCGCTGGTCGAGCTCGGAGCGGGGAGCGCGCGCAAGACGCGGATCCTGCTGGACGCGATGACGGAGGGAGGGAGAGCCGCGGTCTACGTTCCGGTGGATGTAAGCAAGGACTTCCTGCTCGAAACAGCGAACCGGCTGCGCGACGAGTATCCTGCGCTGGAGGTGCGGCCCGAGGTGGCGGACATGGAGCGGGGGCTCCGGCTCGCCGCCCGGCCGCAGGCACCCTGCATCTACGCCCTTCTGGGGAGCACGATCGGCAACTTCACCCATCAGGAGGCGGTGCGCATGATCGCCGGGCTGACCTCCGGAATGCGCGATGGGGACGTGTTCCTGCTGGGCGCGGATCTGCGGCCGGGCGCCGGCAAGTCGCTCGAGGCTCTCGAGGCGGCCTACAACGACGCCGCGGGAGTGACCGCGGAATTCAACCGCAACCTGCTGCGCGTGCTGAACGCCCGTTTCGGCACCGACTTCGATCCCTCGCGCTTTCGGCACCGCGCCTGGTACAATGCCGACAAAACGCGCATCGAGATGCATCTGGAAGCCCTCTCGGCGCATGCGGTGGCCTTGCCCGGCGGTCCGGTGATATGCTTCCAGCAAGGCGAGACGCTGCGCACGGAGATCAGTTGCAAGTACGACCGGACGGCGGTGTGCTCGCTGCTGCGGCAGGCGGGCCTGAATCCGGTGCGCTGGTGGACTGACGAGAGGGGCCGATTCGCGCTGGCACTGGGCAACATGACCTCGGAAGGAGACTCTCCGTGAAGAAGATCGGGTTGGTGGGCCTTGGCGTGCTGGTGCTGCTCGTGTTGACGAGAATCTTTTTCGGCAGCGAGGCGTCCGCCGCGGGAGCGGCCTCGGGGGACCAGGTCGAGCCGACCCACGAGGTTGCCGCGCCAACCTTGCCGGCGGAGGCTCCGGCCCCGGCCGCCGCGGCCCCGAACGGGCCGGCGGGCGGCCGTGCATCCGCGGCCGTCCCGCCGCGCCCCGCGGCCTCGGCCACCCCGACCGTGCAGGAAGCGCAGGAGGCCCCGCCCCAGGAGGCACCGCGCCGCCGGCGGTGGCGGAACTACAACCGCTATCCCGGCCCCATCCCCACCCCGGAGGAGTGGCGTGCCCCCGACGGCCCGGTGCGCATCGCCCTGCAGGTCGGGCACTGGCGAACCGAGGAGGCCCCCCGCGAACTGTCGGGACTGCGGCGCAACGGGACCAGCTGGAACGGGCTCGCCGAGTGGGAGGTGAACCTGGAAATCGCTCGCCACGCAGGCGCCCTGCTGGAAGACCTGGGCTACGTGGTCGACATCCTGCCCGCCGTGGTGCCCCCCGACTACCGCGCCCACCTCTTCATCGCCATCCACGCCGACGCGAGCAACGACCCCGGCGCGACGGGCTACCGGGTGGCGGCCCCGGGCCGCGACGCCACCGGCCGCGCCTCCGCCTTCGTCGACCTGCTCAACCGGAAATACGGCGAGGTGACCGGCATCAGGCGCCTCCCGACCGTGACCCGGCGCATGCGCAACTACTACGCCTTCAACTTCCGTCGCTACGAGCACGCCCTGCATCCCATGACCATCGCGGTGATCATCGAGACCGGCTTCCTCACCAGCGCCGCCGACCGCGGAGTCATCGTGTCGCAGCCGGAACTGGTCGCGCGCGGGATCGTCGAAGCCGTCACCGCGTTCCCCATCACACCCCCGCCCGGGCGGGCCACCACCTCACCGTAACCCGCCACCCCTCCCATCCAGCCCGAGACATCCATGGAACTCAACAATGCCGTCGCGCTGGTCACCGGCGGGTCCGAGGGGATCGGGCGCGCCATCGCCGAAGCGCTGATCGGCGAGGGTTCGAGGGTCACCATCACGGGCCGCCGGAGGGATTTCCTTGCCGTGATCGCGGACGAAATCGGGGCGGACTGGATCGCGGGCGACGTGAGCGTCGAGGAGGACGCGGTGCACACGGTCAGCGAGGTGATCAGGAAGCACGGCCATCTCGACATCCTCGTCAACAACGCCGGCTTCGGCCTCTTCAAGCCACTGGTGGACATGACGCTCGAGGAGCTTGAGAAGGTGTACCGCACCAACGTCTTCGGGGCCTTCCTGATGGCGCGCGAGGCCGCCCGTCACTTCATCGATCGGGGAAGCGGCGAACTGATCAACATCGCGTCCACTTCGGGGCTCCGGGGGAGCGGCGGACGCACCGCCTACGCCTCCTCCAAGTTCGCGCTGCGCGGCATGACCGAATGCTGGCGCGACGAGCTCCGCCGCCACGACATCCGGGTCACGCTCGTGAATCCGAGCGAGGTCATGACCAACTTCGCGGCCAAGGCGGGCGTCGAGCGCGAGCGCTCCGACAAGAAGCTCACCCCCAGGGAGATCGCCAGCGCGGTGGTGGGCGCGCTCAAGGTGGATTCGCGCGGCTTCGTGCCCGAGTTGTCGGTCTTCGCGACGAATCCGTTCTAGGGATCTTGACTGAGATCTGCCCCAATTGCGGGTCGGGCCGCCCCGACCGCTTCTGCAGCCATTGCGGCCAGAACGACCGCGACTACATGCGCGGGCTCTGGTCGGTGGTGTACGAGTTCTTCCGCGAGATGTTCGAGCTGGACTCCAGGCTCTTCCGCACGCTGAAGTCCCTGCTCTTCAGGCCCGGACACCTGTCGAGCGAATTCTCCTGCAACCGCCGTGCCGCCTACATGTCGCCGGTCCGGCTCTACCTCTTCACCAGCTTCCTGTTCTTCCTGGTGCTGTCGATTTCAGCGGGGGGATGGCTGCGGAACCTGGACCGGTCCGGGATGGATCTGCAGATGGACGCCGGCGACGATCCGGTAGCGGCGGACAGTGCCCGAGCGGTGGCCGACAGCGTACTGGCGGCGGTGGACAGCGCGCTTGCCGATCGCGGGCTTCCGGCGGGACTCGGGCTTGGTGCGCTTGTGGATGGCGCGCTTGCGGATAGTTCGCTGGCGGCGGACACACCGGCGGACAGTACCCTTGCCGATGGTGCACCGGCAGGCACTGCGAGCGCACTGGCGGCCGCGGCGGAAGCGCAGCTGGGCACGGGAGACGAACAGGGGAGCCAAGCGGTGGATTCCGCCCAACTCGAAGCCTTCAAGGCTCGGCTGCTACCCGAACACGCCCGCAAGGTGGATGACATCATGGGCCGACCGGGCGAGCCGGTCGCGAAGCAGGTGGTCCGCGGCCTCGCCGCATCGGCGGATCCGGACGAGCGCGCCAGTGGCGTGCCCGGATGGCTCACTCGCTACGGGCGCGGCCTCCTGATCGACCTCTTCCACGACCCTCGGGCCTTCCTGCAGCAGGCCATCGGCAATCTGCCGATCGCGATGTTCTTCCTGCTCCCGGTCTTCGCCCTGATCCTCGGCGTCTGCTACTACCGCAGGAAGAGGTTCTTCGTCGAGCACCTGGTGTTCGGCATGCACATCCACACCTTCCTGTTCCTGGTGCTGGCGGCGGCGCTGCTGGTGCCCGGCGAAGCCGCCGGCAACTGGGTGAAGCTGTTCCTGATCCTTGTTTCCCCGATCTATGTCCTCATCGCCATGCGCAGGTTCTATGGCGATGGATGGCGCTGGACGCTGATCAAGGGGTTCGTGGTGTGGAACCTGTACTCGTTCGTGCTCTTCCCCGGCCTCCTGCTGGCGTTTCTGGTGAGGACCTGAGCGGTCCCAAACCGACATGGACGAAGCCGAGGTCACGGAATTAGTTTGTTACCGTACCCGTCGCCCGGCGGTTTCCATTACACGACCTGACGGCCTCGCGGCCCCCCAGCCATTCACGCACTCGCGCTCGCGGCGTCACCCACCTCCCTCCAGCTCTGGAACGCGAGGCGCGCATGAGTCCTGAATTGATCGGAGTGTTTGGTACGGGCATCGCCCTGGCGGCCGCGTTCATTCCTTTTCTGGCCAGCATCCGACGCGAGGGCCGGGACGCGCATGAGCGGATCGCCAAGTCCATCAAGGGGCTGGGAGATGGCCTGTCCGCTCGCATGGACCGGATGGATCATCGCGCGCGCGAATCGGAGAACCGGACCCGCGAAACCATCCGCGAGTTGGACACGCGCATGGATACCCGCCTTCAGGAGTCGGAGAACCGCACACGCGAGGACATCCGTGAGTTGGACACGCGGATGGATGCCCGGATCCAAGAGTCGGAGAACCGCACCCGCGAGGACATCCGCGAGTTGGAGACGCGGATGGACACCCGGATCCAGGAGTCGGAGAACCGCACCCGCGAGGACATCCGCGAGTTGGACACGCGGATGAATGCCCGGATCCAGGAGTCGGAGAACCGCACCCGCGGGGACATCCGCGAGTTGGAGACGCGGATGGATACCAGCATCCAGGAGTCGGAGAACCGCACACGGGAGGACATCCGCGAACTTCGCGCGTTCATCGGCGGTGACCGCCCCGCTACCGGGACGACCGGAGCGGGATGAGATCGCGCGAACGCGTTGTCCGCGGAGGCGGGGCTCGCTGGCCCGCCCATTGATGCCTCCTACCGCACCCGCCCGAAGCGCACGTCGCGCGTTCTTCCGTTCGACAGGTAGTAGCCGATCACCTGGCCGTTGCGGTCGCGCTCGAAGCGGAAGGTGAAGCCGCCGCCCGAGAAGGTGTCGGGCTGGCCCGGCTCGAGCGTCGCTTCGTCCAGGCGGCGCTGCTTCATGACCAGCTCGCCATCCTTCACAACGATGTCGAAGAAGGTCTCGATCTCGTCGCTGAAGTAGCGGCCCGCGAAGTCGGCCAGGTCCTCGGCATCGTCGGATTCCCCCACTGCGGGCACGCGCGTCCCGGGGTGCAGGCCGTTCTGGTTCAGGGTCATGCGGCTCACCGTGCCGTCCGCCCCGCGGTGGAAGACGATCGTCGCGGACACGCGCTCGATCGCGAAGGTGGTGTCGGAGGTCGGCACCATCGCGAGACGCGGCTGGCCGGTTGGCTGCGCGTAGAAGGTGTCGTCTTCGCGGGTGAAGGTGAGGATGAAGGCGGGCGTCTCGTCGAGCGCGTAGCGGCCGGCGAGGTCGTCGAAGTCCCCGGGGTCGTAGTCGGCGGGATCGAAGTCGCTCGCACCCGCTTCCTCCGCCACGGCATCTTCCGGCTCCATCGCGTCCGCGAAGAACGCGGCGGCAAGCTCGTACGCCACTGCGCTGTTGAAGCCCGCATGGTTGCTCTGGGTGGTGATGCCCGCGTTGATCTCGGGGTACCAGGCCAGCATCGAACGGTGCGCGACGTCCGCTCCTCCATGGTGCACGCGCTTGAGGCCGCGCTGCTCGTCGACGGAGAGGCCGTACCCGTATCCCGTCTCTTCGCCGTCGGAGAGGACGTAGGACGTCATCATCTCCTCGAAGATCCCGGCGCTGCCGAGGCGCGGGTTCGCGTAGTTTTCCACCCAGGTCCGCAGGTCGTCGAGCGTCGAGTACATGCCGCCGGCTCCCGCCGCGCCGCCCAGGTCGCCGATCTGCAGGTAACCGTCGGGCCCGGGCGTGTAACCCTCCGACATCTCCGGGACGATGTGGATGGGCGAGGGACGGACCAGGGTGCGGGTCATCCCCAGCGGCTCGAAGACGTTCTCGCGCATGAAGGTGGGGAAGTCCTGGCCCGAGGTGCGCTCGACGATGACCGCCGCCAGCCCGAACGCGGTGTTGTTGTAGTTGTACTCGGCGCCGGGCTCGTTCTGGAGCGCGGGCTGGCGCTGGACGATGTCGATGATCTCGGAACGGTCGATCCAGTCGCCGCGGTCGAGACGCCGCCCGGTCATGCGCGTCAGGTTCAGGAACTCGCGCAGGCCGGAGGTATGGGTGATGAGATGGCGCACGGTGATGGTGTGGTCGAACTCGGGCAGCTCCGGGATGTGGTTGCGGATGTCGTCGTCCAGCGAGAGCAGTCCCCGCTCGGCCTGCAGCATGATGGCGAAGGCTGTGAACTGCTTGGAGGTGGAGCCGATGTTGGTTCGCGTGTCCGCCTCGAACGGGATGCCGTAGGCGAGGTTGGCCATGCCGTATGCCCTGGAGTAGAGCGTCTCCCCGTCGCGCCAGACCTGCACCGCCGCGCCCGGGGAATCCTCGCCGTCGTAGCGGGACAGGAGTTGGTCCGTGAGCCTCTTCGGGTCGGTCTCGAGCGGTTCGAGGCGAAGCAGGGTGATGGTGTAGTCGCCCGACTCGCCCTCCGCCGAGGTGAGCTCGACCGTGTAGGCGCCGGCTTCCGGCGGGCGCACCGCGAAGCGCTCCGCGCCACGGCCCGGTCCGGAAGAGTTCCCCCAGGGTGTCTCTCCGTCCGATCCGAGCACCCGCACGTCGATGTCCGCGGAAACCTGGTCGACCTCGCCGAGCACGAAGTAGTCTTCCCCGGCCTCGAAGGCATAGCGTACGGTGTCGCCCTCGGAGAGGGAGCCGGACAAGGTGCGGCCGACGGAGAGGGAGGTCTGGGCCGAGAGATCGCCAGCGAAAAGCAGCGCGCTGACCGCGATCGCCACACGCGGCAGAGGAGCCGCGGCGGCGCGAAGGGCGGAGGCGGCGCGCACGTTCACGCCTCCGCGATCGCCGACACGACTTCCTCATGCGTCGGGTGGCGGCCGCTGGCGGCCTTGGAGTACACGAGTCGACCGTCGGCAACGACTTCGAACCGGCCGCCGCCGGACGGGATCATCTCGATGTCAACGCCGGGGAACTGCTTCTCGAGCGTGGCCGCCAAACTGACGGCTTTGGGCTTGTAGTCTCAAGCAGTGCAGTATTCTATGGATACGCGCATCGGGCGCCTCCCTCCTTGTTTGGTGAGCTACCGGGCCGCGAGGTACGGTAGTATCACGATGAGCGTTGGGGTAGTATCACCCTGCTAGGGCAGCAGCCTTGTCGGCGGTCCCGCGTCGGGCGGCTCGACCCGCCACCACCACTGGGTGGGCAGGGGACGCCGGCGCGGCCACACCTCGTTCAGGGTCGCGGCCTCGTAGAGACGGCCGTTCTTCATCACGTACTCTATGTCGGTCGTGTTGCGCAGGTCGTCAAGGGGGCTGGCGTTCAGCACCTGCAGATCGGCGAGCTTGCCGGGCTCGATGGAGCCGATGTCCCCCGCGAGCCCGATCGCGTCCGCGCTCATGAGCGTGGCCATGCGCAGGGCGTCGTGATTCTCCATGCCGCCGGACGCCATCATCCAGAGTTCCCAGTGTGTTCCGAGCCCCTGCACCTCGCCGTGCGAGCCCAGCCCGGCCTGCCCGCCCGCGTCCATCCACTTCTTCAGCTGCTCGGCCTGCATGAAGTGGGGGTACTGGTCCCTGCGGTACCAGGTGGTGGTCTTCCACTTGTCGAGTTCGTCGTGGGGGGTGAAGTAGCGCAGCCGCGCGGCTTCGTCGACGTTCACGCTGGTCAGGTAGAGTTGACGTCCCGACGGCCCGCCGTAGGCCACGATCAGGGTCGGGGTGTAGACCATCCCGCTGAAGGCCCCCAGCTCGACCACGTCCCGGTAGAAGGGGCTGATGGGGAGCGAGTGCTCGAGGCCGGCGTAGCCGTCCTGAGCGAGGGTGAGATTCATGGTGAAGTTCGAGCCCCCTTCGGTGGTGGGCGTGAGCCCGAGTTCGCGCGCCGCAATGATGACCCACTGGCGCACCTTGCGGTCGCCGGCCAGGTACTGCTTGATGGTCTGGGTGTTGAAGTGGTCGGCGTAGCGGCGGAGCACGTCGCGGGCCTCGTCCAGGCTCGAGATCCGATCCGCGCTGAAGACCCCCGGACCCGTCGAGTAGAGTCGGGGGCCGATGAGCTGTCCGGCCTCCATCAGATCGCTGTAGGCGAGGATGTCCTCGGTGGAGGTCTGCGGGTCGCGCTGAGTGGTGACGCCGTAGGCGAGCTGGGCCAGGAATTGCGACACCTGGCTCCGGTGCACGCCCCAGGCGACCCAGGTATGGGCGTGGATGTCCACCAGGCCGGGGAGGATGGTCTTGCCGGACATGTCGCGGACCTCGGCGTCGTCGGGGATGGCGACGGTGCCGGAAGCGCCCACGGCAGTAATGCGGTTGTCCTCGATGACGATGTCGCCGCGGGCGATGACTTCGTCCCCGCGCATGGTGATGAGGCGGGCGCCGGTGAGGGCGATGACGCCGCGCGGCTTGTCCTTTTCGAGGGTGATGTCGAGGTCGTAGCGGGCGGCGGCGTAGACGGGGGATGACTCATCGTCGTCCTCGGCTTCCTGGTCGCCTGCCGCCGTGTCTGCTTCTCCAGCGTCGGCTTCGTCGTCTCCAGCTCCCCCGGCCGCCTCGTCCTCATCTGTTTCCCCGGCTCCGGCTTCTTCCCCCGGCTCTTCCGGCCTCCCCTCCGCGCGTGCGGTCGCGAGCGAGTCCGCGATGAGGGCATCCGCCGCGGCGATGTCGTATTCGAAGAAGGAGCGCCCGATCGAGTAGTAGGCGGCGCCACCGTCGTGTCTCCAGCCGACGAAGTCGCCGCCCACCGTTGTCAGGCGGCGGGTGGGCACCGTGGTGGAGCCCGCGAGGGACACGGTGGCGGGATTCCCGCCCACGGGCGGCACGGTGATGAGGAAGACGTTGCGGTTGGCGCGCACGATCGCCCGGCGGCCATCGGGAGAGAGCACCACCTCGTCCGGCGTGGCGCTCCCGCCGGGTCCGGCCGAGGGGGCGGTCACCTTGACGATGGTGCGCACGTCGGTGCCGTCGTAGCGCATCGAAAGGAGCCCTTCGGAGCCCGCCCAGACGTAGACCCGCTCCGGGTCCGGGCCGAAATGGGGCGTGTTGCGGCCCTGCTGGGTCGTGCTCGCGCCCACCCAGGTGATGCGGGTCGCCTCCCCGCCCGCGGCGGGCAGCCAGACGTACTCCATCTCCGATGCCGGATGATGGCGCCCGAAGTCCTCCAGCGTACGCATGCGGTGCATCATCGAGCCGCGCGCGGCGAGGAGCCGGGTGCCGTCGCCGGAGTAGGCCAGCTTGTCGTAGAAGGCGGAGGCGCGGGTCAGGCGTTCGGGCTCGCCTCCCTCGGCCGGTACGCGCCGGATGTCTCCGCCGGTGGAGTCGTTCCAGGTGACGTAGGCGATGTGTCGGCCGTCGGGCGACCACACCGGGCCGTGCTCGACGTCCGTGGAGGTGGTGAGGCGGCGCGCGCCGGCGAGGTCGGGGGGTGCGCCGGTCTGCGGATGCTCGACGTCGGGGAGATCGGCGATCCAGAGGCGGTCGAGGGCGGCGAAGGCCAGCCGGCGGCCGTCCGGCGAGGGACGCGCCCCCCGGATCTGCGAGACCGTCATGGTGGAGTCGTTGATGGGGTAGTCGAACTTGACCAGTGGGCCGAGGTGCTGCTGGACGTGCGCGCGAAAGGGGATCTCGCTGGCCTCGCCGGACGGCACTTCGACCCGCATGATCCTGCCGCCGTAGCTGGTGATCAGCGCGCGCGAGTCCGGGGTGAAGGCCGATCCCGGATAGACGTCCCTGTCGCGCATGCCGCCGCCCTGCGAGTCGTCCCGCTGGACGTCCATGACCAGCCAGCTGTCGCCGCCGGTTTCCAGGTCGAGCAGCTTGAGCGCCTCGCGCGCGTCCCAGCGGGTTGCGTACGCGACCCAGCGTCCGTCGGGGCTCGGGACCGGGCGAAAGGCGCCCTCGTGCTCGTGCGTTCTCACATGGACGCGCCCGGTCTCGCGGTCGAGAAGCGCGAGCTGGAAGGGCCCTACCTGGCGGGCCGAACTGCGGCCGGTGGCGTGGTCGGGTCCGAACTCGAGAATGTCGCCGGAGTTGATGAGGCTCTGCCGGCTCGCCGTCTCGAACCCGCCGGCGACCTGGCCACGCACGTTCACCCACAGGTAGCGGGAGTCGGCGTCGAAGGCCGCGCCCAGGTGGGCGGGCGGGGCGGCCTCGCCGTCCTCGCGGTGCCCGGTCATCTGCACCCCGGAGCCGCCGTCCCGGTGGTAGAGCCAGAGCTGGGTGCCCTTGTTGGCGATCACGTACTCGCCGTCCGGCGTCCACACCGGCGACATGTAGCTCTCCCGTTCGGTGTCGGTGAGCTGGCGCGCCGCGCTCCCGTCCGCGCCCGCGACCCAGATGTTCTCCGAGCCGTCGCGGTCGCTCACGAACACGAGCATCGAGCCGTCCGGCGAGTAGCGCGGCTGCATGTCGTACGCCTGCCCGCTGGTGATGCGCGTCGCGTCCCCACCCGTCGCGGGGAGGGTGTAAAGGTCGCCGAGCAGCTCGAACACGATCGTCTCCCCGTCCGGCGACAGATCCAGCGAGATCCACGTCCCCTCGTCGGTCGTGAAGTCCAGGGTGCGCGTGGGAATGAGCGGCAGCGAGTTGGTGCGACGCGCTTCCGCGGCGGCCGAGTCGTTCTGCTCGGTGGTCTGGGCGGTCGCGGGGTGGGGGAGCAAGGTCGCGGCGAGCAGCCAGGTGAGCGCGGCCAGGGTGGTGGTGGGGGCGAGTCCGGTCGCGGCGGCGGCCGTGACTGCGGCCCGTGCGGTTGTGCGCATCGGCGCGGTCGTGGGGACGGGCAGGGTCGCGGCGGCAGCTCCGGTCGGGGGACGGTACGAGGTCATGGCGGCACCCGGTTGCGGGGGGGAGGGGAGGGTACTCCCGGCACGGTAGTGCCGAGAGGGGGTGGGGGGCCACCGGCGAAGGAACCTCGGCAGCCCGCAGGCGCGGATGGGGGGCCGGGAGGATCTCCCGGGCTCTGGATGTCGCGTCTCAGGTCCGTGTGCAGGCCTTCGAGCTATCCCTCCCCGACATCCCGCCAGACCAGGTAGGAGTAGGCGATTGGAATCGTGACCATGGCAAGGAATACGAGCGCCGAGGCCCACAGGCGCGCGGGATGGCGCAGGAAGCCGGCCACCACGATCAGGAGGCCGGCCGCCGCGCCTCCTGTAAGGGCCTGACCCGATTGCATCCCTACGATCCGGAAGATCTGAACTGTTTCCGTATCGAGAGCGTCGCGGGCAACGCCGAGCAGCCGATCCCCGTCGACGTCATGCAGCTCGAACCGGTCAGGGAGGGTGACATCGCCCAGCCAGACCCCGGCCGAATCGAACACCGTCCAGGTCTCCATAAAGACCATGGGCCCCGGGAGGCGCGTGTCGAAGAGGCCAAAGGACTGCTCGGGGAAGACGCGTGCCCAGATGCCTCCCCGGCCATCCAACAGGAGTCGGTCGAAGAGCGGCTTGTGGGTCGGCACCTCGGGATACTCGTCGAGCGCCGGGAAGAGCAGCCGGGTTTCCGGCTCATTGGCTGGCGCCCAGGCGAGAAACTCCATGCGTCGCTCGGAATAGCGCCGCCGGTCGCTCGCCGACACCGGCCGAGGCTGGCCGAGCCACCGAACGATCAGTTGTAGTCCGCCACCTGAATCGTAGTGCCGCAACTCCGGGACTCGTCCATTCCCGACGACAAACCGGTCATTCCCGGTAGCGTGCGTGCCACCGGATGTCCCCCAGGGGATGACCCACGGACGCGCCCCTCCGTCGAATGCCCGGGTCCATACTTCGAGCAGCCCGGTTGTGGCAACGGTATCGACTGCTTCGGCGAATGAGTCGACCCACGCGAAGACATCCTCGGTGAAACCTTGACGGCCGACCGCAGGCATCCGGGTGCGCTGCTGCACCAGGGCTCGCCCGCAACTGCCGGAGACGCCTTGTACGGGTACCGGCTGTCCGCCCAGTCGAAACTGCGCCCGCCGCGCGAACGTCCCATCCCGTTCGAAGACGTGGAGCGTGAGCCGGGAGTGGACGGCGATGGAATCGCCGCCGCACACGTCAATGCCGACGATGCTGCGAAGTTCTCCCGGACCCTCGCCCTCCCCTCCGAAGCGCCTGACCAGCGTGCCGGCAGTGTCGAATACCATCACTTCGGAAGTGCCTGCGTTGGCGACGACGATTCCGCCGTCCGGAAGGAATCGGGCGCCTTCCACGCGATAGAGCGAAACCTCGTCTCCGTCTTCGGTCGAGCTCGACGATGCCCCGATCACAACTTCCGGAGTCGGCGCGGCCCGCCAGCCTCGGTCCGCGTCCCAGGCCGGCGCGGCGTTCTCGACGATCCGGATTGCCGCGCTGTCGCGCTCGGTGATCGAACGCGCTTCCGTCTCGTCCCCGGATGCGCATCCAGCGAGCGCGGCCGCTGCAAGAGTCAGGGATGCCCCGGGGAGCCGCAATCCTCGCTGTGCCGGATGCCCGCTACATCCCCTTCTCACCCCCATACGCGATCTCCGTCACGAGGAACTCCTCGAAGAAATCCAGCATGTCGTGGAGCTTCTCGATCGTATTGTCGCGCCCATATACATAATATCCTTCGCCGGGATATGACTTATATCGCACGATCTTGTAATGCTGATCGAGCTTGCGCGCGAAGTCGAGTGCCGCCGGGGCTCCTCCCTCCTCCAGGCGCCAGTCGGCCGCGATGCCCTCGCCCTGAATCACGAACGTGGGGGTGGTCACCTGATGCGCCTTGAATATCGCGGAACTATTGAGATAGACGTCGCGATTCTCCGGATACGGGCCAAGCTCGTACTCAACCAGCTTGATGTGCTGAAGCTCGTGGACCTCGGTGTGGAAGTCGGTCATGTCACCGTAGCCGGAGAGCGAAATCGCGGCCTGAAAGACATCCGGGGCGAAGGCCACCGCGGCCATGGTCATGATGCCGCCGTAGCTGGTGCCGGTAACGGCGATCTTGTCGGGGTCCACGTAGGGCAGCGTCTTGAGATAGTCGACCCCGGCGAGCACGTCCTCCAGGTCGCAGTGGCCCCAGCACTCGTTGTTGAGGTCCTCGAATTCGAGGCCGTAGCCGGAGCTTCCGCGGATGTTGGGCATGAGCACGACGTAGCCGCGCTGGGCGAAGAAGTGGACCTGCTGGTGGCGGCGGAACTGATCGTCGAACTGGGAGGTGGGGCCGCCGTGGATCCACATCACGCCGGGGAAGCGCTCGCCGGGGGCCGCGTCCGGGGGGCGGTGCAGATAGGCCTCGATGGTGAGCCCGTCGGTGCTCGGGTAGCGCACCTTCTCCGGCATGTGGAGCCTGTCCGCCGCGCCCGCGCGAACCTCGCTGTGCAGGAGTTGCTTCTCACCCGATGCCACGTCGATGACAAAGAGCTCCGTGGGACGTGTCGGGGTCTCGAACGTGTAGCTGATGCGGTCGCCGGCGGGGGACCACTCGGGCCGTAGCGCGGCGCCCACCTCCGGGTCCACCAGCACTTTCGACTCGCCGCCGTCGGCCGACACCACGCGCAGGGAATGGACGCCGTCCCGGTTCTCTGTGTAGCTGATCCAGCGGCCGTCCGGGGACCAGCGCGCATCGCTCTGGTCATGGTCGGACGCCGCGATGGGGTGCGGCTCGCCGCCGGACCGGGGCGCGACCCAGTAGTTCAGCCAGCCGCTCCGCTGGGAGCGCAGCAGGATGCTCTCACCGTCGGGCGAGATCTGCGCGGGGCCGAACGCCCTGCCGGCGCGGTAGTCGAAGAAGCCGGTGTCGCGCACGATGGTGCGCGGATTGCTCCCGTCGGGGTCGATCTCGATCACGTCGTGGTCGACCCAGCGGTCGTCCATGCGCACGTAGAGCAGCCGGTCGCCGTCGGGGGTCCAGCTGGGGTAGCCCTCGTAGAGGGGGTCGCCGGTCAGGCGGTGCACCTTCCCGTCCGGAACCGACACCGTCCAGATGTCCATGTTGCCGAAACGGTCGCCGGAGAAGGCGATCCGTGCTCCGTCGGGAGACCAGGCGAGGCCGTTGGCGCGCGCGGCCAGACCGGTGAGCTTGCGGTCTGAACCGTCCTCGGCGGACCAGAGCCAGATCTCCGGCGCACCGCTCTTGTCGGAGGTGTAGGCGATCCAGCGGCCGTCGGGTGACCAGACGGGCTGAGGCGCGCCGAGCGAGCCCACCCCGCTCAGGCCGAGGTCGTCGGAGAGCGTCGTGAAGGCGCCGTCCTCCGTGGCGACCGCCCCCAGCCCACCCGCCGATACGAAGGTGATCATCGACCCGTCGGGGGCCCACTGGGGCGAGCGACTGCCACCTACTGCCGTCCGCAGGTCTACCAGCGCTTCCGCGCCGATGGGCCCCTCGTCCATCGAGCCCGCCGCGCCGCCCTCGGCCGCGGGTGCCTCCGGGGTGCAGCCCCACCCCGTCCAAACCGTCAGGAACGTCGCCACAACCACCGTCAACCGTCTCATCTCTGCATCCTCGTGTCCAAATGGAAAGCGGCGGCGCGGGTATCGCGACCGGCTCCCGAGCCGCCCCGCCTTCGTCCAGCGACTCTAGCCCGGATTTCTCACAGCAATAAGATGGCATCGGCCTCCGGGGGTTGTTAAGTTTATGTGCCGCACAAACTTGACAGTCACCACACCAGAGGACCGATGCCGACACAGTGTAGACCCGTTTCGTTCGGATTTCAAGGGTGCCAGGGCC
>MPMR01000045.1 GCA_002238605.1 BD2-11 clade cluster bacterium bin43
CACCCAAGCGTTCGAGGCGACGGTCGCCAACCGGGCGCCCGAGCCGGCGGGCGCGATCCCGGACCGGACCCTCCACGTCGGCGAGACGGCCACCGTCGATGTCTCGCCCCGCTTCACGGACCCCGACGGGGACGCGCTCAGCTACGGCGCGTCGTCGTCGGATCCCTCGGTGGCCACCGTGTCCGTCTCGGGCTCGACGGTCACGGTCTCCGCGTTTGCGCAGGGCTCCGCCACGATCACGGTGTCGGCCTCCGATCCCGCCGGCCTCACCGCCACCCAGACCACGAACGTGACCGTATTGGCGCCCGGCCCCGACCTGGTATTCACGGAGGTATCGCCGGCGACGGCTACGCGCAGGCCCGGCAGTACGGTGACGTTCACGTTCCGCGTCCGGAACCAGGGCACCGCCCCTTCGGCGGCGACGAGGATCCGCGCCGTCAGGTCTCCGAATCCGATCATCAGCGGCCGCGACACGGAGATCGGGTCGTATTCGTTTGCGGCGTTGGGCGCACAGGAGGAACGCGCGTTCCCAGTCACGATCTCGGTGGACGCGCGTAGCGCACCGGGAACCATCTACATCGGCATGTGCGTCAACGCCGTGACGGACGAATCCAATACCCGCAACAACTGCTCCGATGGCGCGCGGCTGACCATTGCCGCGCTCTCGACCGGGCGCGAGCAGGCCGCTGTCGAGCAATCGGCCATCCGCGTCCGGGCATATGGCCCGCCCGCCGAAACGCCCGGCGGACACAAGCCAAGGGACTGGACAAGATGAGAAGCGAACTTCACCTCCGCCGCATGGGCCGCCGAAAGGTGCGCGCCGCATGGCAAGCGAGCGCGGCGGCAGCCGCGCTCCTGGCGATTGCATGGGTTGCGGTGGCCTGCTCCGACGAGTCGGTCGTCGATCCGCCCGTAGCGGCCGTCGCATCCGATGCCGCACCGAACACGAAGGCGATGGCACAGGCGAGCGACCGCGACATCCTCGTCGCGCTCTACGAGGCGACGGACGGGCCGAATTGGCGGGACAACACCAACTGGCTGTCCGACAAGCCCCTTGGGGAGTGGTACGGAGTGGACACGGATGCGGATGGCCGGGTCGTGAGCATCGATCTTTCCGGGCATTATGACTTTGACGCGCAGCAATATGTCCGTCATGGCCTGACGGGCGAGATCCCGCCCGAACTCGGCAACCTGTCGAATCTCCGAACCCTGTCGCTCATCGTCAATTCGCTGACCGGCGAGATTCCGCCCGAGCTGGGCAGCCTAGATCTCCATACCCTGTCGCTCAACGCCAATTCGCTGACCGGGACGATCCCGCCTGAGCTGGGCGATCTGTCGAATCTCGGAGGCCTGAATCTCGCCGGCAATTCGCTGACCGGCGAGATTCCGCCCGAGCTGGGCAGCCTAGATCTCCATACCCTGTCGCTCAACGCCAATTCGCTGACCGGGACGATCCCGCCTGAGCTGGGCAACCTGTCGAATCTCCGGTGGCTGGATCTCGGCGCCAATTCGCTGACCGGCGAGATTCCGCCCGAGCTGGGCAGCCTAGATCTCCATACCCTGTCGCTCAACGCCAATTCGCTGACCGGGACGATCCCGCCTGAGCTGGGCAACCTGTCGAATCTCTGGTTCCTGGATCTCCACAGAAATTCGCTGACCGGCGAGATTGCGCCGGAGCTGGGCGACCTCGCCAGCCTGCGGTACCTACTCTTGAACGCCAACCTGCTGACGGGCGAGATCCCGCCTGAGCTGGGCAACTTGTCGAGTCTCGAGTCCCTGCCTCTCGACTACAACCAACTCTCGGGAACCGTGCCGTTGACCTTTCTGCAACTCTCGCGGTTGTCCAGGTTCAATTTCAACCACAACGCAGGCCTCTGCCTTCCAGACGGAATGGTCGCGTGGTACCAGGCCATTAGAGGACGGGATGGCCCGGTCTGCCCCGACAGGGAAACGCTAGCGGCCCTCTACGAATCCGCGGGTGGAACACGCTGGACGAGTTCGGCCGGATGGCTTGGAGGCGGTGCCCTCGACGAGTGGCACGGCGTGGAAGTCGATTCGGCAGGGCTCGTTTCCTCCGTTGACCTTGCCGGCAACGGTCTCTCGGGCGGTCTGACCAATAGGCTCGGCGACCTGGCCGGCCTAACGACGCTGCGGGTTGGCGACAACCCTGATCTGGCTGGAGGGTTGCCGTCCTCGCTCAGACAGACACCGCTACGGGAGCTCCGTTATGCGAACACGGACCTGTGCGCGCCGGCGGGCCGATCGTTTCAGGAATGGCTTGCTGGTCTTTCGCAGCACGAGGGGACGGGGCTGCAATGCCCGCCGCCGTCAGACCGCGAGATCCTGACAATCCTGTACGAGACGACGGATGGGGCCAACTGGGAGGAATCCGGAAACTGGGTGACCGATGCTGCGCTCGGAACATGGCACGGCGTGGAAACGGACGGCGCCGGCCGCGTGGTGAGTTTGGATCTGAGATGGAACGGGTTAGGTGGGCCGATTCCGCAGGAGCTCGGCGGGTTGGCCGAACTGGAAACCCTGATCCTCTTCCGCAACCGGCTAGACGGGCCGATCCCGCCGGAGTTGGGGAGGCTGGCCAAGGCGAAGCTGGTCGTCTTGGCGGACAACGAACTTGCCGGACCGATCCCGCCCGAGCTGGGCCGGTTGGCTGACCTGGAGGAATTGTGGCTCAACGGCAACCGGCTGACCTCCGCACCAGCCGAGCTCGGCCGCTTGACCAAGCTGGAGGCCTTGTCGCTTACGAGTAACCGACTTACGTCAATTCCGCCGGAACTGGGCCGACTGGAAAACTTGACAGAACTGAGTCTCAACTTCAACCAGCTGACTCTCGTCCCGCGGGAACTCGGAGGTCTCACCGAGCTGGAATACTTGGGACTCTGGTCCAACGAGTTGACATCCGTGCCACGGGAGTTGGGCCAACTGCGCAATCTGAAAGAACTAGACCTCGATGAGAACCGGCTCGCCTCCGTCCCGCCGGAACTTGGCCGCCTGGACAGTCTTCGACTCCTCTGGCTGGCGTCAAACGAGTTGACGTCCATCCCGGCGGAAATAAACGCATTGAACAGCCTGGAGCTGCTAGTTCTGGCGGAGAACCGATTGACCGCCGTCCCGCTTCGGTCTGGCGGCTTCGCCCGCCTCGCGGTTCTGAACCTCTCGTCCAACGAGTTCACGTCGTTTCCTTGGCAGTTGGGGGATCTGGGCAACCTCGAGCTGCTGGATCTCAGCGGGAACCGGCTGTCAGACATTCCGCCGGGACTCGGCCGGATGACCGGCGCGAACCGGCTCGCCTCCCACTCCGCCTCGGACCAGCCGGCGTTCTTCGCGGAGCGGTGGAGCGACAGTGGCGATCCTTGGCGGGTGGATCCTGACGGAACCCTGTCTTCCTTGTCTCAATCTCAAGAGGCGGATCGATCTCAGGAGGCCGACAAGTGGGGAACCATCCGTGCCAGGATGGGACTCGGCGGGAACCGGTCCGCTGGCGTAAGGTCGCGTGCCAGCGGCTTTCCCAGCCTTGAGGTACTGGATCTCTCGTCCAACGAGCTGAGGGGATCGGTCCCGGCAGGGCTGCTTGAGTTGACGGAGATTACGAGCCTGAGCCTTGCGGAGAACACCGGGATGACCGGGGCACTGCCCCTGCAACTGACAGCGTTCGAACTCCTTGATGACCTGCACACGACCGGGACCGGACTCTGCGCGCCGGCGGACCCTGAGTTCCTCGATTGGCTCAATGGCGTGCCGCGCCAGCGGGTGGCGCTCTGCGACCGCGCCGCCAGCGCGGCCGCCTATCTGACCCAGGCCGTCCAGTCCCGCGAGTTCCCGGTGCCGCTGGTCGCGGGGGAGCCGGCATTGCTGCGGGTGTTCGTGACGGCGGATGGTACAACCGGGGCGGGCATGCCGCCCGTCCGGGCCACCTTCTACCGGGACGGAGCGGTGACCCATGTGGCGGAGATGCCCGGCACCTCCAATCCCATTCCGTCATCAATCGATGAGAGCTCCCTGTCGAGGTCGGCGAACGCGGAGATCCCCGCCCGAGTGATCCAGCCCGGCCTGGAAATCGTGATCGAGCCGGATCCCGGCGGGACTCTGGACCCGGCGCTGGGCGTCGCGCGACGCATTCCAGCCGCAGGCCGTATGCCGGTGGACGTGCGCGCGATGCCGGTCTTCGAGGTGACGCTCGTGCCATTCCTCTGGCAGGAGAACCCGAACTCCTCGATCGTCAGGACCGTCGACGCCATGGCCGCCGACCCGGCGGGACATGAGCTGTTCGAGCGCACGCACCTGCTGCTGCCGATCTCCGAGATCGATGCGACCGCGCACGAGCCGGTTACAACGTCCACGAACAACGGATTCGACCTCCTCGAACAGGTCGAGATGATCCGGGTCGCTGAGGGCGGGCGGGGCCACTATGTGGCGCTCATGGCGCCCCCAACGACGCCGGGCGGTTTACTCGGCGTCGCGTACCTGCCAGGCTGGTCCAGCTTCTCGATCCTCGATGCCGAGACCATCGCGCACGAGTTCGGCCACAACCGCGGCCTGTACCACGCGCCCTGCGGCGGAGCGGGCGGTCCGGACCGGTACTATCCCTACGGGGAGGGCAACATCGGCGCGTGGGGCTACGATTTCGGCACGGGCAGCCTTGTACCGCCGGGCCGGCCGGACTTCATGTCCTACTGCGAGCCCACCTGGACGAGCGACTACCAGTTCACCAACGCCGTCCGCTACCGCTTGGAGACCGAGACCGGCTCGGTTCTGATCGCCACCGACTCGGCCCGGACCGCCTCCGGCCGCACGCTGATGCTCTGGGGCGGCTTGGACGGCGAGGGCGCGCCGCGCCTCAGGCCCTCCTTCTTCATCGACGCCCCGCCGGCGCTGCCGGATGGAGACGGCCCGTGGCGGATCACCGGCGAGGACCCCGCCGGCGCGCCACTCTTCTCGTTGTCCTTCGCCATGGCGGAGTTCGCCGACTCCGACGGAGAACACGCAGGGTTCTCCTTCGCGGTGCCGGTCACATGGACGGAGGAGTTGGCGCGGATCACGCTGCAAGGCCCGGAAGGCTCCGCACTCCTCGACCGCGACACCGACCTGCCCATGACCATCTTGCGCGACCCGGCGACTCGCCGGATCCGCGGCATCCTGGAGGGTCCTCCGACGCAGGCGGCCCCGAGTTCCGCGGCCCCGGCGGCGGCCCGGGCAGCGCAGGACCTCCATGTCATCTTCAGCCGGGGGATACCCGATCCGGCGGACGCGCGTCGATAAGGACGCGGAATCCTCCCCAGCGCGGTGACCAAGGCACCACCAGATCGTCATCGAGGAGAGCAGGAACATAGAGAGAGAACATTCATCGAGCCGACCACCCAACCCGAAGGGAGAACATCCAAAATGAGAAACATCCACGTCGCCATCATCACAGGGCCCCGACTTTTCTTGTGCTGTTTCGCTGGAATGGGGGGTCCCGAGGTGGCTAGCGCGCAGACTCAGTGGAGGGCGTCATGACCGGAGTAAACCGGTGGGTGAGTTGCGCCGCATTGGGCCTTGCCGTCGCGTTGGGACCCGTGGCGGCGGCCGGTCAGGAGCTGCCGCCCGACATCCAGTTGGACCTCTACCTCGTCCGGGCCGATCGCCACGTCCAGAACGAGGATTGGTCTGCTGCAATGGAAGCCCTGGACATCGTTTTCCTGCTTCAGGCCGATCAGGGCATGGAGACCCCCGCAGAGCTCTGGTTTACACACGCGAGAGCGGCCCTCGAAGCCGGATACCCTCATATCGCCATCACGTCCGCGACCCGCTACCTGCAGGAGGCGGGTCGGGAAGGCCAGGACTACAGGTCCGCGCTGGCATTGCTCGACGAGGCGAGAGGACGCGCCGAGGGCGAGGCGACCCCTACACCTGCGCCGACACCCACGCCCACGCCCGCGTCGACTCCGACCGCGCTCTCGGGCGGCGAGGTCGAGGGGCTCCAACCATCCGAACCTGGAATGGGGGGTCCCGAGGTGGCCAGCGCGCAGACTCCGGTTAGCCCCGGCCAGCGAGTGCGATTGACGATGGCCCACGGTGGTGTCGTCATTGGTACAGTTGCCGCCATCGGAGGCACACAGTCGCTGACCGTCAACGCGGAAGGAGGGTCACCGGTCGAAGTGAACTTGGAGGAAGTCGATATGCTGGAGGTGAGCCGGGGACGCCAATCGACTGTCAAGAAAGGGATCCTCGGCGGCGGCACCGCCGGACTGCTGGGAGGGTTGCTCAACGAAATCAACAGGGCAGGCGAGGAGGTGACTTCTCGTGCGACCGACAAGATTCTGGCTGGTGCCACGACCATTGACGAAGAAGAACCCCTTAGCTGGGGCCGTATAGCACTCTCGGGCGCCGGTGGCGCTCTGATTGGGGGGGTGTTGGGCTACTTTCTGCTGGACGAAGACTGGAATGCGATTCCCGGCTTCGGCGAGACAGGCACTACCAATCTCGTTGTCGAGCTGTACCGAGGTTCTGCGGGGTTTTCCGTGGGTCTGCGGCTCCCGTTTGGGACCTAGAGCCCGGATTGATTCACGAAACCGACGTGCCGGGCGCTGGGCGTGAGGCCGCAGTTTCATGAACAACCCGGCGTCAACAGTTCCGATAGGATACGACGGACAAGATCATGCACATGTTTTTTTCCCGCAGGCAACTCGTCTCGATACGGACGACCCGCTGCCGTGTAGCAAGCTACCTGGCTTTTTCCATCTTGGTGTTCGGTGCTGCCTCGTGCGGTGTCACGGAAGTCGAGGACCTTTTCCCCTCATTCCCAACCACCCACACCCTGACAAGCATCCCCGGCCTGGAGTACACCGTCGGCGAGGCGGTGAACGAAACGCTCCCGCGCGCGACGGGAGGAAACCCGCCGCTGACCTACAGCGTCACGCCGACGCTTCCGACCGGGCTCTCCTTCAACGCCACCAGCCGCACGATCAACGGTACGCCGACGACTCCTCAACCCCATACCGAGTACGACTACACGGTCACCGACGACGACGGCGACACGTCTACGATCGGCTTCGGCATCACGGTAGCCGCCGCTACCCGGTCACTTGGTGTGTGCCGCGCCGGGCTGGTGCTCAGCCCGGGCGATTCGTGCACCGTGGGCTCGGAGCGTTTCGAGGTTCTGCCGGACGGCCGGGGCCGTTTGGGCTTCTTCACGGCGGGGACAGGAATCTACATCACCGTGCAGGGTCTCTCGTTCGCCGCCACGCGGATACCGGGCACCAATACCTGGCGCATCGACTCCGTCTCCTAGCCCAATGCGGGAGGTTGCCGGTGGGAACTCCTCACAGGTTCCAACACGCCGGCGAATCGAGCCCAGGAAAGAGGATCGCCGCGGACGAGACGGCGGCCTCTAGTGGCGGCGATTGAGGCGGGCGGAGTGGAAGGATCAGATCAACTTACGCATGAACCCGTTCAGGGATCCGGCTGGTGCCCGGATCCCGGCAATCCCAGATAGGGGGGCGAGCCACCAGCCCCCAAAAAGGAGGCTTGCATGGATCAGTGCGGCACATTCAGTGGAGGGGCGTCATGACCAGAGTAAACCGGTGGGTGGGTTGCGCCGCATTGGGCCTTGCCGTCACGCTGGGACCCGTGGCAGCGGCCGGTCAGGAGCTGCCGCCCGACATCCAGGTGGACCTCTACCTCGTCCGGGCCGATCGCCACGTCCAGAACGAGGATTGGTCTGCGGCAATGGAAGCCCTGGACATCGTTTTCCGGCTTCAGGCCGATCAGGGCATGGAGACCCCCGCAGAGCTCTGGTTTACACACGCGAGAGCGGCCCTCGAAGCCGGATACCCTCATATCGCCATCACGTCCGCGACCCGCTACCTGCAGGAGGCGGGTCGGGAAGGCCAGGACTACGGGTCTGCGCTGGCATTGCTCGACGAGGCGATAGGACGCGCCGAGGGCCCGTCAAGGCGGCGGGCTGTCGCGTCGGTTTACGCGAGTACACTGGGAACCGGGCTGTCGCTGGGAAGCGACCCTGTTCCGTCGTTCTCAGTTCGTGCCGTTGGCAACTGGGCGAAGCTCCGTCGTGGAGGAATCGTAGTCCGGGGAAACGAGTATGCCGTCAACCTGCAACTCCTTTCCGCGGGGCTATTGGGCGACTGGCAGCCGTTCGAGAACGGCTTCCGGGTCACGGTCGGCGGACTGTTCAACGTCAACGAGTTGTCGCTCGCCACCGGCGCGCTCGATCTCGACCTGGGCGGTGGCAGCTATCGCGGCACATTGGCGACGACGCTGGCGTTCAATGTGATGGCTCCATACTTGGGCACGGGATGGGCAAGCGGAAGGGGGCGGGGCCGGGGTTTCGGCTGGTTCATCGATGCCGGCGTGCTCTTCCAGGGCGCGCCGCAGCTATCGGGTTCGGGCATGGCGGAATTCGAGGGCGCCTCTTGCAGTTTCAGCCTGTCCGAGAGCGGCCGGGCGACGGTGCAGGCGGGGTGCGGGCTGCCGGAACTTGCGGCCGATCTCGAAACCGAGCATTCCGACCTCGAACATGGTCTGAGGGTGCTTAGATTCTATCCGGTGCTGACGACGGGAGTCACATGGCGCTTCTGACCGATACCTTGAGAAACAAGAACGAGGCAAACGAAATGAGACGACCCCGAATAGGAGGAATACGCACTTACGGTCTGCTTTCCGCGTTCGCGCTCGCCGCCGTGGGCGCGTGCGACAGCTTGACAGGCCCGTCGTTCCCGGAGGTGGCGGGCACCTACACCGGACCGCTCACGGTCGAAGTGGCGGTGGTTTCCCAAGGGGTGCCCAATACGATCACAGCCAACGGAACCATGAGAGTGGTCGTCGAGCAGGACACGGATCAGGTGACCCTTTCGGCCTCGATGACGATCCTCGGCGACACCGAAACACTCGACACCCTCACCGGCACGATCGACGAAGGCGGCGTCTGGACCGAGACGGGGGCGAATGCGGGAGCCTTCGTGCTCGGGGATGACGAGTGCGGCTACACAGCGAACGCGGCGGTCAGGTTCTCGGGCGGCTCGCTCACAATCGAGGCCACCTCAACGGTTTCACAACCGACCATCGATTGTCCCAACGTGACGTGGTCCGCGGAACTGGCCCGGACCTGACGATGCGAGCGAGGTGAGCCTGGTGGCCTTGTGAGCCGCGGGATGCCGCGGTCGGACCTGGGGACATGTCCCGCTGTCCTGCGGGTTGACTTCCCCGCGAAACGCGCTTGACCGTTTGTGGGCATGGCAACGCTGATGCCGCCGCTCGACGCGGCGGTTGGCGGGCGACACAGCCGACAACAAGCGTCAAGCGTGCGGAGCGCGCCTTGGCTACCACTCGGCACGATCCGCCTCGCGGAGCGCGGATCATCACCCCAAACGGCGCGTCCGGCGTTGATGGCGCGCCGTTTCCGTTTGGGGGTTAGATGTTAGAGGGCACACCCCCCGCCAGCCCTGCCGGGACGCACGGAGTATGGCCACGGGGGACTCTCCACCTTCTGTCAACGCAGTTGAACGCAGGGCTGTAACTCCACGTCGGGGCCGGACGGGCTGGGCAGTGTGTCGCCGGGCGTGCTGGCGGATGTCGCCGAGCATCGCGCTGGGGAGCGCAAGGAGGTGCTCGGAGCCAAGGTCGGCGCTGACCTTGGCCAGGGGTTCGAGGGGAGGACAGCATCCCCTCGTCGGCCGCTGCCGGGGTTCGAACGCCCGGCAGACCTTGCACCAGAATCACATCGCTCAACCCACGGGGGGGCGAGCCACCGGCCTGAGCCGCGTCCGCCGCGCCTACACCGGTGGGGCCGCGCTGGGGCCGGCGTGAAGCGTCGGCATGCTCGAAGATGCTGCTTCCAAAGAGCGTTTGAGCTCTCGGGGCCGCCCTGACCACCTTGCCGAATAGAGAGTCGTTCCGAGCGGTCCTGAATACGCTCCCAAGTTGGGACTGAGATTCCAGCCAATTGATCCCGTTCTTCCGGCTCTCCTGGCACGACGCAGTCGGACATCGCCCAACGGCAAGAATGGCAGATCGTGCAGCCCTGGTTGAACTTACGTGGTCTCTTGCCGTGATTTGAGCCTCGGGTGTTCCGCATACCCTGGGTATAACCCAGGGGCTGGCGAGGGGTGGCCCTGCCCCCCCCCTCGATCCCCCCGAGAATTGCGGTCCCGCAGAGTGCGCGGACCGATCTTCGGGAAACCTACGGCTGTAGGATCGCCCAGGATCGACGAACCCGGCCTCCCGAGGGGTACGGGTCGCGTGAAAATCCGCCCGGTCGAGGCCTCCGCCACGGTTGTCCGGTGTCAGCGAGTGAGCCTCGACCACCGCTGGGCGTTGTTCTTGACCCTCTCGTGGCACCGGATACCGCCGTGGTCGCGCTCCCACCGCTCCGCCCACTCGGACAGTCTGATCCAGCTGAGGCCGAGGTTCGCGGCCCTGCCGGTCTCCGGATGGACCCGGTTCGCAATGACGTGAAGGTGAGCGGGGTGCGCCACGAACAGCGCCTCGTGACGCTCCAGCCCCAGCGCCGCGAGCGACTCGGCGGCAGCCTGTTCCATCTCGGCCCGGCCCGGCCGCTGATCGTGGGGCCAGTAGAGCGTGTAGTGCAGGACCGGCTTCTCCAGCTTCCGCCCCCCCATCGATCCGCCCGCCAGCCGCTTGAGGTCGGGCGCGGCCTTCGCCGTCGCGGCCATCAGCCGCGGCGCCCGTCCCGGATCGAGCGTCGGCAGGTTCCGGGTGTCGGCCCAATCGACCCGCTCGTCCTTCTCGAGGCGGTACGCCGCGAGGCGGGTGAACGAGCGGCCGAGCCCAAGGACCTTCGCGACCATCAGCCGCCCCGGTAGTGGAACACCGTAGCGCTCAGTCTCTTGTCGGGTCCGTTCATCGCACCTTCTCGAAACAGGACGATCCGCCGCTTGCCGCGTGATCGGGCAACTCTGGAAGATATCACGGCCAACGGGTTCGCGGCGGATGTGCTTCGATGTCGATCCACGAGTCCCCATCGAGTGCCAATACGGACAGTGAGTGTTTAGGGGCCGTTTGCCTTCGGGTGGTCTGACTCAAACACTGACCGACGCTTCTGAGCGGTCTGTGCAGGGGCGGCCGGCGCCAGCCGGTCGCCAACCGGGGGATCCGGCCTCGGGTCGAGGGCGACCTTCAACCTCTACGCCGTCCGCCCCGACCGGGTTGGGGCGGACCCTTGGGATCGCCTTCGCGCCGTGATCGTCGGCATCTTCGGCGCCTACGGGTCGAGCCCGCGCGGTTGGCATCGCCGACCTCCGCATTGTTTCAATCGGCGTCGTCTCTTACGCTTGTTGCATGCTGCCGACGGTGGCGTTCAACGGCCCGCGGGCGGAGTGGACGCCGACCTTCCTCAAGTCGTTCTGCTTTTGGCTCTGGGAGACTCGCTCCGCGTGGATCCATGCGTTTCCGGCAGGAATGGCCCCAACGGCGTGTTCATCGCGGATGGCGGTGTCGTTCTCGACGCTGGCGGTCGTGAGTGCCGTGCTCTTCAAGCGGAGGAAGTGGAAACAGGTCACCGCATGAGGCTGGCTGCCGCGCTCTGCGTCCTGGGGTTGGCCGCCTGCGCCTCGCCGCCTCCCGGACTCGAGTTCTTCGCATCCCCCGCGCCGGCGTGCTACGACCGATCCGCCCAGCCACAGACCGCGGTCGTGGACAGTCACCTGCACTTCCGCCCCTTCGGCGGCCCCGCCGTCCCCTTCGACGAGGTCATGGGGTATCTGCGCGAGACCGGCGTGCGTTTCGTGAACATCTACGGGATCGGACAGATGCTCCCGGTCGACTCACCGTGCACCTACTACCTGGACTGCCCCGGAACGCCCGCCGTCCCCACCCTGAAGAACGACTTCGCCAACGCGGCGAACCTGGTGACAAGCCCGCCGGAAGGCGTCCACGCCACCCTGGCCATGACCTTCCCGGACCTAGCCCGTCCCGAGACGGTCCTGCCCGCCATCGCGTTGCTGGACAGGGAGTTCCCGGGGATGTTCCGGTGGATGGGCGAGGTCAATCTCGTGAAGCAGGCGCTGTTCGGAAACGGGCACGAACCGGTGCCGCTCACGGCCATCGCCGAGTGGGCGCCGTTCATGGCCGTGCTGCGCGAACGCGGCATCCCGATCGCCATTCACTCGGATCTGGGCAGCGACGAGGAGCCGACCCGGTACCTGCCGCTCATGCGGGAGGTGCTGGACCGCTACCCGGACAACAGGATCGTCTGGATGCACATGGGGTTGTCGCTGGAGCTGAAGACGCTCCCTGCCGCCGAGCACATCCGCCTCCTGTCGTCAATGCTGGACCGCCACCCCAACCTGATGCTCGACATCACCTGGCGGATCATCGACGACAACTACTTCTCGAAGGCGGAAAACCAGCCGCTGTACCTGGACTTCCTGAACGAGTACTCGGACCGGATCCTGCCGGGGACGGACTTCCTGGCGTCGTCGAACAAGGATTTCGACGTCTACAGGACCGAGTTGGCAGTCACCAGCCGGATTCTGCGCTTCGTCGACGACGAGGCGTTTCGGAATATCGCGCTCGGGGAGAATTACTTCCGACTGCTCGGGCTGGAGTACGAGGCGCCGCCGGTGTGCGGGCGTCGTCCCTCATGACCCGACCCCCACCGTCAGGGTTTGCGGTCACGCGGCGAGAGCGCCCGCGCGAAGCTGAGGACTTCCAGCGGTTCATCGAGGAGCACAAGGACGAAAACGACGCGGTCAGGATTCTGTACTAGCCGTCAACCGTCGGGGTCGGCGAAACTCGTGATCCGCCGCTCCTCCGCGGCGCACGATGGCCTTCCCGCAGGGATTGATGGACCGGGAGCGACCCCACGCGAGGTCGGGATGGAAGTGCACATCCCGACTGTCGCCGTGCCGTATGAGGCATGCCGAATAGGGGGGTCGCTCCCGTCAACGGACACAAGCGCCCGCGCGTCACGGCCGCCCCTGCGGCTACGCCACAAACGCCACGACGCCAGCAACTTGCAGAATCTGCTGTGTGTCCCGTCCGAGCGCGGTTCTCGTGCACATCGACCCTGATGTAAGCCGGACACCTCTGGATCGGCAACGGCCCCCGCTCATGGGCGATCAAATCCCGCCCTCGGAGAAGCGGCTCGAACGCCATACCGTGAAGCGGTCGATAATCGCTTCCGAGGGCGCGGTCGGGAGCGCGGCCCGGAGTTCGGCGAGCCGCGTCAGACAGTCCCGGATACCGCCGTAGCGCCCGATCACGCTCTCGTCCCTGCTGCGTATGCCCCGCTCGATACCCTCGATCTCGCGGCGGATCTGGCGGCCAGTCGCGGGCACTTTCGCGCGGTCGAGGGACCGGGCCGGCGAGGTCCAGTTGCCGAGAACCTTCTCCGCCCGCACGAGCTGCCTCTGGGCGCACGCGATCCCGACGACCTCGACCGACCAGTCGAGCCTCCGCAGCGCCTCCCAGAGCCTCTGGTGCCGATCCCGCCACGAACGAAGCGCGGTCGGGGTGTCGTAGCCGGGATCGGCGTGGACGAACACGGCACGGCGAGAGTCCAGCGCCACGGGCATCCCGCGGGGGAAGTACCGCCGCGCACCCCCCGCGGCACCCCGGTAGACCCGGACGGGCATGGCCGAGCGCCCGATGTCGAGCGCCTCGAACGCGGCGACCTTCTCCGACTCGGTCGGGAGCCAGGGCAGGCCGGTATGCTCGATCACGTAGTCGAACGAAAGCAGGCGGCGCATGGCCACCTCGGGCGAGGTGATCCTCCGGGTGCGGACGCCTTCGACGCCCAGCGCCCGGTAGATGCCGCGTGCGCAGATCCGGCAGACCCTCAGGTCTCCGACCATCTCCTCGGCGGCGAGCCTTCTCCGCGTCAGGGCCTGCACGAACCGGAGCGTCTTGAAGCGGTCCATGCCGAACCACGCCGAAAGCTGCGAGCGGGTGAACACGCCGCCGTGCAGGCTCGCCAAGGCGACCCACTCGGCCCGGCGGCCCGTCAAGCCGAACGGCTCCAGTGCCTTCTCGCGCCCCTTCAGATGGTGGATCAACGCGACCGCCGTTGGTCGGTGGCTTTGCGGTACATTAGGGCTCCCGCTCCCGCAGTGTAGGACCCGGACTTCGTGGTAGGAATCAAGTGCTGGCGAAGGTATCGCTGCCAGTAGGAATCGGGAGAGCGCCTTCGGCGGCGTCAAGTCGCGTCCGTGGGCACTCGTCCAGAGCCGTCCGGTGCGTTTCCGGATGCGGAACGGCCTCCGGCAGCCGCTCCTCCATTGCTTCCAGTAGAGCCCGGCGAATGCCCAGGGTGCGGTTCGAGAAGCGAACGGCGCGGTTGCCGCACTGGTCAAGCAGCCTTCGGGCAGCGAGATTCCGTTGCGCAGATCGTGCAGTCCATCACGCGAGGAATCGAATGATGGCACGCACGAAACGAAGCCGGCGCTCCTACGGCGCCGGCGAATGGGGCCGGAATCGGGTGAGGGTGTTCCCTGACCCGAAGACCGGCATTTTCCAGATGGAGTGGCGGGAGAACGGGCGAAGGCGCACGAAGTCGCTCAAGCACCGTGACTGGGCTCGCGCCAAGCGGCAGGCCGACGAGGCCGCCGCGGGCTTCGCGGTTCATGAGCCCAACGGCGCGGCGGAAGCCAAGCCCGAGCCGCTCACTCTGGGCACGCTTTTTGAAATCTACGGCGAAGAGGTGACGCCCACGAAGGGGAGGCGGACGCGACAGCGCGACCGGGTCACGACCAGGATGTTCCTCCGCTTCTTCGGACGGGACCGAAGACCCGGGACACTCTCGCAGCGTGATTGGGACCGCTTCATCCAAGCGCGGCGGGCAGGCAGGGCCGGACGCTCGGGCAAGCCGGTGGGCAACCGGACGATCGAATGGGATCTGACGTTCCTGATGACGGTGCTCAACTGGGCCGCAAGGTCGAGGGACGAACACGGACGGCTGCTCCTCGACTCCAACCCGCTCAAGGGCCTCAGGAAGCCCAAGGAGAAGAATCCCAACCGGGTCGTCCTCAGCGAGGACGAGTACCGGGCGATGCTCGGGGTGTCCCGGCAGGTGGGGTGGCGGTTCCATGTCGCGCTCGTGCTCGCGCACGAAACCGGGCACCGGATCGGTGCCATCCGCGGCCTCCGCTGGGGAGACATCGACATCGAGGGCCGCGAGGTCCGGTGGCGCGCCGAGCATGAGAAGACGGGGTACGAGCACGTTACGCCACTGACCGCCGAGGCGGTCGCCGCCTTGGAGGTGGCGCGAAGGATGGGTACCGGTACGGGTGACGCGCCGGTACTGCCTTCGTCGAGCGATGCGACGCGGTGCATGAGCCGCGTTTGCGCGTTTCAGTGGTGGAAGAGGGCCGAGACCCTCGCGGGACTGGAGCCGAGGCGGGGACGGGGCTGGCACTCGCTCCGTCGCAAGTTCGCGTCCGATCTCATGGACCTGCCGCTGAAGGTGCTTTGCGAGCTTGGCGGCTGGAAGAAGGCTCAGACGGTGCTGCGGTGCTATCAGCAACCCAGTGCGGTACAACTCAGGAAGGCTCTGGACAACCGCCGACGCAACGGCGGCGGCTGATCCGAATCGGCGGCAACCATTCAGCGGGAATCACGACCTCCAACCTCGTAACGCCAAATACCACAGGCAGATGCAGACTTCATAGCATTTGTTGGGTAGGCTGGCTCGACGCCTTAACAGTGCCCGACCAGCCCGTCGGCGACGTGTCCGAGACCCGTCGTCGGCTGCCGCCAATACAGTGGCGGCGCACCACCGCAGGCGCTCTGGAGAACCCGTTCAGACGGGCCTCCCGAAGCGCGGCGAACGGTGGGATGGTGGCCAGCGATGCCGGGCCATCCATGTACTCCTGAAGGCGGAGCGGCGACTGATCTCGCCAACGCCCCCGTCGATGGGCACAGGCACCGGTTCCGCCGTGGGATGGATCAATCTGACTACGTGCGTCTCCTCCGGTGTTTCGCCTCGTCTGATCGTGTTGCCCCTTCCACCCTTCGGTGACCCGAAGGGCGACATTCTACGGGTTTCATCCGCAAGAGGTTTCAATCCAGTCAGCGGTGTGCCGAGGCGCGGCTTTGGGAAGACGGGCGAGGACCGGCGCTGGCTGGGGTTCTGGCGGCTCGAAACCCGGGCGTGGAAAGAATGGGCCGAGCTGCACAAGCGGCAGGAGGGCACCCGGCGGAGGCTCGACCGGGAGTGCCGCTCCCCTGCTAGGCCGCCACCGGATCTGGCGGACCGAACGCTCGTTCCGAGAGCTGGCTGGGGCGGTCCGGGGCCGGGAGGACCTAGTCGAGGGCTGGCGCGAGGATCTCGACCGGTACCACAAGGGCGATCGGGCCGCGCTGGGCAAGGCGCACGCCGACAGCGCCCGGCAGATCGAGCGTAAGGTGCGCGAGGCGTACCGAAGGGGGCTTCGTGACGCGGAGCGGTGGGCGCGGGAGATGAGGGAGCGCGAACCGACATGGGGTCGGGAGCGCGGCCGGACCACAACCTCCGTTCCCCCCCAGCTGCCCCGTCCCCGCGGCCCCGAGCGTGGCGGGGAAGGTTCGAGCGGTGACCCCTGATGTCGGCACCACAAGGTGACTTGTGCTCGCCCGGTCACCGCGGTGAGCCGGGGGCGAGACGGACATCAGAATGCTCGATCGCTGGAAGTGCCTACCATAACAGTAGTTACCAGTATTCATTTGACTACTGGCGCATGGCATTCCCACCGTTGACGCGCGCCTTCAGAGCCGCGCATTCTCGGTCCACCACTCCGGGCAACGAGCGAAAAAGCTGACCGGATTCTGCCACGCCGCCGAGATCATTGCCATGACCCGTCCGCGCATCCTCATGCCGCTGCTCGTCCTGCTGGCCGTAGCCGCCCACGCGGCCGCTTGCGGCGACGGCGCCACGGAACCACCGGCCGCTGATCCGCCCCGCGCGACGACGCTGACGGTCACGCCCGCGACCGCCCAGCTGATGGCGTTGGATGAGACCGTGCAGCTTTCGGCCGAGGTACGCGACCAGGACGGCAACGTGATGGCCGGGGCCGCAGTGAGCTGGACGAGCAGCGCCCCTGCCGCGGCGACGGTGAGCGCGTCCGGACTGGTGACGGCGGACGCAAACGGGACGGCCACGATCACCGCGACGGCGGGTTCAGCGTCGGGGAGCGCAACGGTGACGGTGACCGACAACCCCGACCGGGCGGCGCTCGTGGCGCTCTACCAGGCGACCGACGGTCCCAACTGGGTCGACTCCGACAACTGGCTGACAGACGCGCCGCTAGCAGAGTGGTACGGGGTGGATACGGGTGCTTCCGGACGTGTCGTCGGCCTCAATCTCAGGGGCCGGTGGGATTCTGACCGAAGGGAGTATGTAGAGCATGGCCTCTCGGGACCGATCCCGGCCGAAATCGGCAACCTCGCCAGTCTCAGAACGCTGGACCTCGGGCGTAACAGCCTTACCGGTCCGATCCCGTCGGAGTTGGGCAACCTTCAGAGCTTGGAGCAGCTCGATCTGGCCGGTAACAGCCTGACCAGTCCGATTCCGTCCGAGCTGGGGCAACTCGCCAGTCTGAACCGGCTGTACCTCGACAGCAACAACCTGACCGGTCCGATCCCGGCATCGCTCGCCGAACTCACCCAATTGACCTATCTGAGCCTGGATGAGACTGGGCTGTCGGGCAGCATCCCGCCCGAGCTGGGCAAGCTCGCGAATCTGAAAGGCCTTGGCTTGTGCTGTAACAAATTGACCGGCCCTATCCCGTCCGAGTTGGCAAACCTGAAGGCACTCGAGAGCTTCGAGCTTTACAGCAATTGGCTGACTGGCGCGATCCCTGCTTGGCTCGGCGAGTTGTCCGGGCTCCGGACCATCAATCTTGAACTCAATCGACTGACAGGCCCGATTCCCCCACTCGGCGGCCTCGCTCACCTGGAGTGGCTGGACCTGTCGTCGAACGAACTGACCGGCCCGATCCCGTCCGAACTCGGCAACTTGTCCAACCTTACAGGACTGTTCCTCAACAGCAACAGGCTTTCCGACCCCATCCCTCAAGGCCTACTGCGACTCGACCGGCTCTTTGGCTTCCTGGTGGGGAGAAACGAGAGTCTCTGCGTGCCCGGAAGCTCCACTTTCGTCGCATGGCTGCGGGGAATCGAATACCGGGACGACGACGCGGAGGTCATTCTCTGCAACGCCGCCGACATGGCCGCGCTGAAGCGGCTGTATCAAACGGCTGGCGGCACGAACTGGACCGAATCGACGGGCTGGCCAGGGAACGGCGCTGTCGAGGAGTGGCACGGCGTCAGCGCCGATTCCTTGGGCCGAGTGACCGCGGTCGACCTGACCGGGAACGGACTCGCCGGACGAGTCCCGAACAGTCTGGGCGCGATGGCTCACATGACCGTGCTGAGGGTCGGTACCAATCCCGGGCTATCCGGCCGCCTTCCGCTCTCGCTGGCCCGCCTTTCTCTGAGCGCGCTTCATTATGCGGGGACAGGGCTATGCACCCCGGCCAACGCTTCCTTCCGCGAGTGGTTGAACGGAATCTCTTCGCATGAGAGCACCGGGGAGCAGTGCGCCCCGCTAACGCAACGGGAGATCCTTGAGATCTTCTACCACGCGACCGGGGGGGACGACTGGACTACCAACGCCAACTGGCTCACCGATGCCCCGCTTGGGCAATGGCACGGAGTCCGGGTTGACGGCGAGGACCGGGTAACCGAGCTATCGCTCTACGACAACAACCTTAAGGGCCCGATCCCCCCGGAGCTGGGCAACCTCGCCAACCTGACCCGGCTTGAGCTCACTGCGAACGACCTCACTGGCCCGATTCCCCCCGAGCTCGGAGATCTTTCGCAATTGGGGTCGCTGAGGGTGGCCGCTAACGAGCTGACTGGGCCGATTCCGGCGGAGCTTGGCAATTTGACCAACCTTCGTCATCTCGGCCTGAGCTTCAATGACGGTATGGGACAGATCCCCCCCGAACTCGGCAACCTGGTCAATCTGTCTACCCTGGACGCCCCAGGCACGGGCTTGTCGGGCTCCATCCCGCCGGAACTGGGGAAACTCGCTAACCTGCATCGGCTGAACCTTAGTCGAAACGCCATGACGGGCTCAATACCGCCGGAACTGGGGACACTCGCTGACCTGCAGGTGCTGGAGCTTAATAGGAACGCGCTGACAAGCTCCATCCCGCCCGCCCTCGGCGGTCTCACCAGCCTCCGGCGGCTGGACCTGGTGGAAAACGACCTGACGGGCTCCATCCCGGGGCAACTCGGAAATCTTTCCCATTTGGAGTCGTTGGGGCTCAACGAAAACGACTTGACGGGCGAGATTCCCTCCGAACTCGGCAACCTCGCCAACCTGGAACTCCTGGGACTCTCGGATAACGACCTCACCGGCCCGATCCCGCAAGGCCTCGGCGAACTGCCAAGCGTGACTCTCATGGCGCTCGACCATAACGCCCTGACAGGTTCTCTCCCGCCTTCATTGGGCAACCTGACGACCGTGGAACAGCTGCTCCTCGACTACAACGATCTGGAGGGTCCGGTGCCCCCCGAGTTCGGCGGAATGTCGAGCCTTCGGGAACTGTCCATCGGCAACAACCTGGCTATGTCCGGGCCGCTTCCCGGCGACCTAGCGGCGCTGGATCAGCTCGAAGCGCTCCTGGCCGGGGGCACGGACCTGTGCGCGCCATCGGACCCGAACTTCCAGTCTTGGCTGGAAGGCGTACCCAAGCTCCGGATCGCACCGTGCGCGGAGGACGGACCGCCAGCAGCCTACTTGACCCAGGCGGTCCAGTCGCGGGAATACCCGGTCCCGCTGGTCGCGGGCGAGAAGGCGCTGCTCCGGGTTTTTGTGACAGCTGGGCAGGCCACCGCCACGGGGATTCCCGGCGTCCGGGCGCGCTTCTACCGCAATGGCGGTGAGACGCATGTCGTGGAAATCCCGGGCAAGTCCGACCCCATGCCGACGGAGGTGGACGAGAGCCGGCTCTCCAAGTCGGCGAACGCTGAGATACCGGGCCACGTGATCCAGCCGGGACTCGAGATGGTGATCGAGGTCGACCCGGACGGCACGCTGGATCCGGGGTTGGGGGTGGCACAGCGGATTCCGAAGACGGGTCGTCTCTCAGTAGACGTCACGGATATGTCCGTCTTTCACCTCACCGTCATTCCGTTCCTGTGGAGTTCGAAGCCGGATTCCCTGGTGCTGGAGAAAACCGCCGCGATGGTTGAAGACCCGCACGGCCACGAGCTACTTGGCATGACCCGGAACCTGTTACCGATTGGGAGACTTGTGGTGACGGCACACGAACCTGTGGTCACGTCGCACAACAATGCCTTCAAACTGGTTGACGAGACGGAAGCGATTCGAGTCCTTGAGGGTGGTCGGGGATACTACCTGGGGACCATGACCGGCGAGTTCCCAGGAATCGACGGAGTAGCCAACGGGACTCGGAGCCGAGCGAGCTTCTCGACGCTTGACCGGGGCGCTCGGTCGGAGTACGTGATCGCGCACGAACTTGGGCATAACATGAGCCTGCAGCACGCGGGGTGCGCCCCCGGTGACGAAGACCCGGCGTACCCTGACCCGAACGGCACCATCGGCGTGTGGGGCTACGACTTCGCTGCCGAGCGTCTCGTGCCTCCCACTGTTGGTGACCTGATGACCTATTGTGATTGGAATAGCGACAAGCCGTGGATCAGCGACTTCCATTTCACGAACGCACTGCGGTATCGCATGTTGGACGAAGGCCCACCCGCAGCAGCGGTCGCCGCTGACCGGTCGCTCCTCCTGTGGGGCGGCGTGAACGCCGACGCCGTGCCCTATCTCGAACCGGCCTTCATCGTCGAGGCACCGGCGGCGCTTCCCGATTCCGCGGGCGAATACCAGGTTTCCGGGCGGACGGAAACGGGAACGCAACTCTTCTTCCTCCGCTTCGCCATGCCGGAGACGGCCGACGGCGACGGGAGCTCGTCGTTCGCCTTTGTGCTGCCGGTGCGGACCGAGTGGGAAGAGAATTTGGCCAGCATCAGCCTGACCGGACCCGGCGGGTCGGCGACCCTCGACGGAGATAGCAACATGCCGGTGGCCATCCTGCGCAACCCGCAAACCGGGCAGATTCGGGGAATCCTGCGCGACCCGCCGCCTGCGACCCAGGCCGCCGAGCGCGCAGTGGGGCAAGGCGTCGGAACTCGCCTCGACGTGCTGTTCAGCCGCGGGATACCGGACGCTGCGGCATGGCGGCGCTGACCCGGGCATGGCGCGCCCCCGTGGTCGGACAGTGTGTCCGTGTTGAGTCCGCGCGGCTCCGGGCAACGACACCGACTCGGAGGCACCGACGCCTCCGGGATGCCATCGCGGGCGGCACATTTGGCATCAAGTGATGCGGAGACCGGGTTGCGTTCACTCAAGCATGGTGAAGCAACGCCTGAGGTACACTGTCGCACCACGGAAAGGAAGTCGCGATGAGGAAGCTGCCTGCGGGCGTCGAGGATGGGGTTGCGGGCCAACGCTTCCGGCGACTACCGCCGCGGTGTCCTCTGCTCCTCTGTCTCCTGTTGCAGGCGGCCGTGACGGTGGCAGCTGGACCCGTGGCGCACGCGCAGCAGCCCGCGGATCGGCCCCGCGTGGGGCTGGCGCTCGGTGGAGGCGCCGCGCGCGGGTTCGCCCACGTGGGCGTGCTCGAATGGCTTGAAGAGCATCGGATTCCCGTAGATGCGATCGCGGGAACCAGCATGGGCGGGCTTGTCGGCGGCAGCTATGCCGCGGGGCTAACGGCCGCCCAGGTGCGGGCCATGGTGGCCGGCGTCGACTGGGACCGGGTGTTTGCCGGCGAGGTGGAATACGCGCGCCAGTCCTATCGGCGCAAGGAGGACCGTCGCGCCTATCCGGTGCGGAATGAGCTCGGTCT
>MPMR01000046.1 GCA_002238605.1 BD2-11 clade cluster bacterium bin43
AAGACTGGACTACACTACGGTCCTTCGCCAAGGCGCAGCTGTCACGGCAGCCCGACAATGCACCGCTCGCCGCATACCATATTCGGGGCTTGATAGCCGACCCTATGGTCACCGATCCACTCGACCAAGTTCCCGAGGCCGTCCGCGGGACGGCTGAGGTCGTCGAGGCTCATGTATTGTGGCTCATGGATCGTGGGAGCCAGGGGGCTTGGTGGGATGCGGCCATCGACGCTCATGAGGCGCATCCCGATAGTGACGCCCTTAGGGAAACATACGCCAGCGCACTTCTGGAACGGACCGTCTCTAGAGTCGACCATCTCGATCGGCGGAGTCTCACCGAAGACGAACGCAACGATGTTGAGACAGCTGTCGGGATCTACGAAGGCCTCTGGCCTCAGCTTCGCGACGACGCTCGTCGTGCTCGCGAGGAACCGGTATCCGTCCCGATCAATCTCATCGTGGCCTATCGTCTAGCGCACCAGAGCGAACGAGCTGTGGAAACCGCTCGCGAGGCGCTTGCACGATTTCCGGGGAACACTGACATGGCCAAGGCTGCTGCTTCGCTCCTGATGGAACAGGGCGAGGGCGCGCAGGCAGCAGACCTCCTCTCGACACTCGAAATCGACCGCGAGACCGTGATGATGCGATTCGGTATCGCCATGGCCACCGAAGACTGGGACACCGTCTCGGATCTCGTCGACAATCACATGGCCTTCTTCCCCGAAACTGAACACGACATGGCTCGTGCGGCACGCGTACTTGTCGCCCTGAACGAATTGCCCGTAAGCGAGCAGCGGAAGGTACTCGAAGGCGAGCTAGAGAACCTCAAGAGGGATGTGCGCGCGTTGATCGCACTTGCCCGGCACGCGCGCGAACACGGCTTGAACGATCTCGGTAACCGCTATTTCATTGCGGCTGGAATGGCATTCGACGGCGGGGCCGACGGTCTCCGAGCGCGCGTCTCGATCGCAATCGAGGCGTTGGCCCGCCGCCAACCCGACGTCGCTGCGGATCTGTTGACCGACCAACTGTCGCTCGATAAAGACACCTTCGAGCTTCGGGTACTGGCTCGGGCGCTCGTTTTTGATTACCCAATACGGGAGCGGGCCGTACGGTTCTTCAACGATCTCGCTCCCGAGGTTCGGAGTCTCCCCGATTTCCAGACGCTCCAAGGGATTCTGCACGTTAACCGCGGCGCCCCGGATGACGCAGTGGACCCCTTCTCTGCTGCGTTCGAACTGGAACCGTCGATCGACAACCTCCTGACCCTGATTGAAGTCTATCACCGACTCGGAAACACAGATGCCATCGTAGCGGTTCTACAGAGGGAGGGAATCGATGCGCTCCCGGGGTCAGCTCTCGCTCGCGTTAAGCTCGCGCATCTTCTGCTTTCGTTCGGAAGCGACGCAGATCCATTGGAGCTCGGGTACGAAGCCGTAATTGAGGGACTGGCACAGGCAGATGTGGTAAGTAAGTTTCTGGGCCTCATCCTGAGAGCCGGCATGGAAACCGTGCCGCCGCAGACCGTCGATCTCGACTCGGTGGTTGCTACAGGCACTTGGATTCGGCTGACCTCGGACCGTGGCGAGAGCTATGAGTCACTTGTGGGCGAAGGGGCTGACAGGCCCTGGGGAGCTAACGCCGATCCCACGAATCCCTTTGTCGTCAAGTCCCTCGGACTCAAAATCGGCGGTTCATTCGAGCATATTGCAGCATCCGGGTTGCGCGCCACCTGGACCGTCAAGGAGGTGAAGCCCCGTTGGTTGCAGGCCCTCCACTACCTTGCTGAGGATTTCGGTCGCCGCTTCCCGGACGCCGGTGGTTTTGCTAGCATCCCCATCGCCGAGGGGGACATGGAGCCGGTACTGGAGCAGGTACGACGCCATAGCGAGACGAAGACGCGCCGGGCCGACCTTTACCTCGTAAATGGTCTTCCCATCGCCCTGGCCGCTGGAAACAGCCCGGGCGGCGCCATCGCCTTTGCTGATCATCTGGTTTCGATCGGCAAGGATTTACGGGTTTGCCACGGCACCACGGACGAGCTCTTAGAAGCACTTGCTCTGGTCGGGCACAATCGGCGATCCGGTGCGGTTCTCGACGCGGCCACCGCTTGGTTCGCTACGGGACTTGGCGTCTTCCCCATCCTTATGGAGCGACTTGGTCCTCTGGCTGTTCCACGCAGCGAATTCGGGCGAATCCAGGAAATGGTGGCCCATTTGAATAGCATGCCTGACGGCGAGACCATGACGCTCACGTATCAGGGCGGTCAATACGTCCAACAGGTCATCACACCGGAAGTCCAAGCCCTACGGATAGAGGAGTCTCAGTCCCGGCTGGCGGCGATTGCGGAAGCGTGCACGGTCGAGTCCGTCGTGATCCCCGATGAGCTATCGGCCTTTGGCGATCGCCTGCTGAAGGCTCCATTCAGGGCCGCGTTTGTCCCCGCAGTTGTCGCCCGTGGTAGATTGCTCCTCGACGAAGACATGATGATGCGGGAGTGGGCCGATCAAGCATTCGGGACCAAGGGTGTTTGGTTGCAAGCCGTGCTGTTCAGCGCCCTGCAAGCTGGGACCATGGACCGGGTGGACTACTGCGAAGCCCTCGTACAGTTGGCCGCCCATCGACATGGTCACGTGTTCACCGGTAGTCAGGTACTTCTCTCAGTGTTCGAGCATGATATGAGTACCGAACTCGTGAAGCTAGAAGCTGTTTGCAACTATGTCGGGATCCCGAATGCTGATCACGTCTCGCTTATCGAGAGCGTCGCAAAGTTCATTAATGCGATTTGGACCGATGCCTCACCCGCCGATGTCAGGATCAAGGGCGCCACGAACCTAGTCTTACGCGCGTCGCTTTTCCGCGAGGGCCCCAAGGTCGATGCAGCACGGACTCAAGCGCTTGCCAAGAAGCTGGGGGACGCCCCGAGGACATACTTTGCAAGTTGGCTGAGTGAGGTGGCCGACACAACCAGATCGCGAGACACCGACGGCGGAGTGTCATGACCCCCTCTGTACAAGCACGGTAAACGGAGCACGCGTGGCGCGAATGACGACACGAAACCACGTAAACTCATTCAGGACTGCACGATCTGCCGTTCTTGCCCCGCCAGGGCGCGTCGCGCTCGAATAGCGGGAAAACACAGCTCCATAGCGGGAACTTAGCGGCCGTTTGTCGCTGCACTTCGCATGGGTGCGGCTCGAACACCTACGCCCCCACTCGAGACCTCATTCTTGTGCTGGCGCATCCTCAAGCACTGACTGGGCGACTTTCCTAAGCGCGCCCTCACTGTTCTCTGCAACAATCCGTAACACCCGCGCCGCCCCGCGGCGGATGTTCACGTCTGGATCTTCCAGTAGGCGCGGCCATTTCTGAGAGGCCGATTCCAAATCGATCAATCGAATGCACCGCCTCAAGAGCGACCCGTCCAGCTCCTTGGCCAGAGTCAGGAACTGAGGCAATCCCTCTACGTAGATACGTTCCAAGTTTGAGAGCTTCCCGACTATGTGTGCCCGGTTCGACTCCAGTATCTCTCGTGCGGCGGACACATCCATTTCCGCAACTCTCGCCAACGCCCATTGCTGTTGCCCCCAGTCAGATTTGTTGTGTCCGGCCAAGTCTATAAAACCCCCCCGGCGAAGAACTGCAATTGCGGACTCGGGCGATATGCCCGTCAAGATCGGGTCCAGCCGTTGAATCCGCTCAACATGTTCGAAGATCCAAGAACGCACCGGCTCCTCCTGATTCTCGGACGTCAAGCTCCAGAGCAACAGTCGCAACTCACGGGGAGGATGTTGCCACAGGCCAACGGAGCGGCGCTCGAGGTCATCCCAAGGAATGGCCGATACGATTGAGCGATGTTTGTCACAATTCACGATCTGCACCCAGTTCAATATCCTAGCGTAGGTCTCCCAATCACCAAACCGACAGGTGCTGATTCCTGTCGCAACATCTGCTGGGCGAATAGCATCGGTAATGTTCCGTGAGACTGCTTTCTGTGCTCCAGAGGGGCGCTGGTCACCGAAGATCCCGTGGCCAAGTACTGCATATTGAAGGTCCCGCGTGGCACGATATGCCTTGAATGCGTTGGCTCCGTACCCACTTTGCAGCAATGGAAGCGCCGTCCTTACACATTCCAAACCGAAATCAAGATCGAAACTCGCTATACCCTGGATAAATTCCGCGAGATGATCAAGGTCACGGGCGGTGAACCGACCAACGAGATCCTTGATGGCACCACGATCCAACGCTTGAGTCGTTCTTGCCCGCCACTTGCTGCCGCCTGCGTAGGCTAGGCGGCCCAGAAAGTGACCCCATGCGTAGCCATCTCTTGGTAGGCTAGTCTGGACACTACGCCACAGACGTGCGGGGTTCATTGAACTTACAAGCTCATTGTGGGGCGTTCTGTGGCCCATGTAGTTGACGAGTTGACCCAAAGCGTAACAATTGTCGGCCGTCGCCGCTTCAAGCCAGTCGCAGAGCGTTCGAGAATGCGCTTGCAACTCATCCTTGCTTAGTTCTTGGTACGCAAGCAATCGACTCATCAGGAAAGCAGCATCTCGACGTGCCAGAGGGCTAGCACTTGCCAAGAGTCTTACCAAGAGTTCCGTAAGCTTCGCCGGTTCAAAGAACTTGTCTTCGTCCGGCCTCCAGTGCCCAAACGCATCGGCACCGAGCACTTGATCGACCAACCAATAGATGCCACGCACCGAGGCGTGCTGATCATACACCATGCGACGAAGAGCGGACAGAAGCCTGGGAAAGCCATCCTCTCGGCGGTGGGCGAGGGCCGATTTGATGACGATGGCCGCTGCCCGAATGTGTAGGCATCGGAGTGGATCGTCTGGAATAATCGCTTCCTGGCTTCTCAGGAGGTCGATGCCCGCAGCTGCCCAACGCTCTGTGCGGCCCATAGCTTGTGCGTCAGCTACGATGTCGTCGATGTGGCTACCGGCATCAAGAGACAGCAGCTGCCTGCTAGCTACCAGAACGAACAGCAGGTCAGCGCGGTCGAAGTCGCGGAGGACGGCAAGTTGCTCACGAGCCTGGATCCATCCGCTACGAAGGACGAACGAGAATTGCCAAGGAGTATCAGATTCGGCTGCGTGATCAATCCGCCACTCCAATGGAGTGGACATATAGTTGTCGCCGATACGCGAATCGTAACGTCGCACAATGGGCAAGAGCTCGCGTTGTCGGCTACGATAGTGGCCTGCAAGAACCTCGACGGCGATCTGCGCAGGAATTCGGACGGATCTCGATTGCTCGCCCATTGGATCAGTTGTACCCGTGATAACACGTAACCGCGGCGTGGCCAGTTCATTCAAGTTGCGAATAGAGCCATGAGAGAGCGTTTGTGCATCGTCTACAACAAGAACGCTCTTCCAAGCGCTAGTCTTGACCGCGCTGAGAAGTAATCCCCCATCTGCTGGATATGGTGACGTTGGGCGAAGTACGTGCCATCCCGATCGATTAAGCTCACGGGCAAGTTGCCAAACTGTAATCGACTTCCCACATCCTGGACTCCCTGCTATGTCGACTCGATGGACAAGGTCGAGATCCCTTTGTGCCGACTCGAAATGAGGAAGTCGAGGGCAGGAATCAACATCACGGGGGCCGAGTCGTTCGCCAGCAACTGCCGCTTCGATACCGCGTTGGTGCTCGAAGGTGACAAATTCCCAGCCTGGCATCTCTGGTCCTGTCCGTAACCCTTTGGCGAGTCCGATCAATCCATCACCAGCTGCTAGGCGAATGGCCCCTTCGCCTTCTGCATGTGGACTTAACCGAAACACTTGCCACTGCATTGCGAGAGGCGCGACTAGGCGTCGTACAACCGCGGCATCTTGCTCCGAATAGCCGACAATCAGGAGCGTGCGTGGACGTTCATTAGCTAGAGTGGTCAAGTCTTCGACGATACTGTGGGAGACACGTCCTTCTTCATGTGGTAGAACCCAGTCCGTATCTGGGTCTGCGCAGTCTCCATGAGGTTTGAACAGTAGGCGGCCCTGTGCGTTGATTCTCGCTCCGTAGCGGCGATCAAATGCTGACTCGAGGAGCGTGTCCCAGTTCAACGATACTACGCGTATGACGTGCTTCGCATAGATAAGCTCGGCAAGCGCATCGTGTGCTCTGGACATGATCCGGGATTTGTCATGATTGAGACTCGTGAAGGCAAGCTGAAAAGTTCTTCTGCTGGGTGGGTCAGTTGCAATCTGGGCAAAAGCGCACCGGATTCTCTCGGGGTCATCGGCAACGACATCCTTGGCACTCGCGTGGGGAACGTTGAGAATCGAGGCGACCATCTCTAGGACGTCCGGGTGCCTGTCGAGTGCGTGCCAGACAAGCGGTGAGAGTTGCCCGGCCAACGGCATCCCGGCCTGATAGGAGGCGCCTGCACCGAGTACGACGATCGCGTCAGACACGCGAATCTGGTCTACGGCGCGCTTGAGATCATCGTTCGCAGATGTCACTTGTGGCATGGTGCCGTTGGCTAGTGGGGTGCGGACACAGGCGCAACGTTCGAGAGTGGAGCCGCTTGATGCATCGAAGATAGCGGAAGGGGCATGCCCAAGCAGCAGGCGACCACTACCCCGCGTGTCCGACGATGGCCGGAACAGCGGAACTTGAGCCGCGGGGCTCATCGCTGCCTGACGTAGTCACTCCACGCCTGAAGAACCTCGGCGCGGCGCTCCAGCAGGTCGGACCGTTGACACGCCTGTACGACCTTGCTTCTCGGGACGTGGGCGAGGCAGGTTTCCGCGACCTCCGTCGGCACGCTGGCGGTCTACCTTGGCCCAGATGACCTGTTGCCCGACTAGCCGAGTCTTGGTGCGGGGGGCTGACCGTGCTGCACGAACTCCGTGCCGAGCCCAATGAGCCCCCATTTCCATGAGCGCAGATCGCGATTCACGGCGCCGCGGGCGTGGAGACGTCGCGCTGAGAATTGACGGCGCACGCCCTTGCTGGTAGGCTGCGGCAAGGTGCAGCACCGTGCACACACCTGGGTCATCCTGCTACACACGCCCATGCCATCAACACATCGCCTCTCATTGAACCTGAGCCCGGAGGAACACCGTGAGATTGCGGCCTTGGCCGAGGCCAGCCGCGTCTCCAAGGCTTGGATCGGGCGCCAGGCGCTCATCGAGTTCCTCGAACGCTACCGCGGCCGGGAGGTGCAGCTCCCGCTCGATCTCCGCAGGACCTCCAGCCTTCGGAGTGAACCATGACGGGTATCAGCTCCCTCGAGATCTGCGCTGGTGGAGGTGGCCAGGCGCTTGGCTTTCCAAGCCAGATCGAAACGTGGCGCGCGATGCGGAGCACCGGGCCCGGCTTGCGGAACTGGGTTGGGACGTTCTCGCGGTTTGGGAGTGCGAACTCGGAGAGGACGGTCGCACCACGGCCCGCATCCAGCAGTTCCTTGACGGTGCATAGCCGGTCACGCCGAAAGTCGCGACCGCCGGGGCGGAGCGGCCGCAGTTCCTGCGGGGCGCCATTCCCGCTAGGTCACGGCCCCCGTGGACGCCTCATCCGCCTCGCACTGACCTGGCATCGTGGAACGGGCCTGTTCACGAATGAATCCAACAACTCAACCTTTGGAGGCGGATCGACATGAAGATGACTCCCCACCGGCGCGCGCTAGACAAAATCTACAAGCGCCGAGATCGATACGATATACCGGATTGGCAACGAGAGCGCGTATGGGGCAAGGCCCGCAAGCAGAAGCTGATCGATTCGATTCTTCGCGGGTGGAGGCTGCCAAAGTTCTATTTCTTGCTGACCAGTGACGAACCAGAAGAGTTTGAAGTTGTTGATGGGCAGCAGCGCCTCCTCGCGATCTGGGAGTTCTTCGACAACGAGCTTGCTCTATCGTCTGACTCTGATTCTGTGACGCGCGGTGCGAAACTGTACCGGGACCTGCCTGATCAGCTGTCGGACCGCTTTGACGACTACGAGATCGACTACGATCAGATAGAGGATGCACCCGATGACGCGGATCTCAAGGAATTCTTCCAGCGGCTGCAGGAGGGCCTCCCGCTTACCACCGCCGAAAGGTTGAATTCGGTACACAGCAAGCTGAGGGACTTTTGTCGAAAACTCTCTACCCACCGCTTCTTTGCGAACAAGACATCGGTTAGCCCCCGGCGGTATGGTCACTTCGACATCGTGGCCAAGGTTGCCGCGCTTGAGATCGAGGGTTTGGATGCGGGCCTCCGCTACGACGACTTGAAGGCCACTTTCGAGGCACACAAGGAATTTGCGTCTTCTTCTAGTGCTGCGAAGCGGCTGCGCCAAACGCTGAACATACTGGACGTGATATTCCCTGACAAAGATACCCGGCTGCGGAATCGCACCATCGTTCAATCCCTGAGCACCTTAGTTGGGAGCATGACTTCCAAAGACACGGCGAAGAGCCGGGCCGCTGACCTCCGCGAGTTTGTTGATTCCTTTCTGAACCAGCTGGCTCACCAAGTTGAGCGGGGGCAGGAGGCCACAGATAAGGATTTCATTCAGTTCCAGAAAACCGTTAACGCCAACGTCAGATCCGGTCCTCGAACGCGTCAGAATATCTTGCTGAGGAAATTTCTCGTCCATGACCCGACGTTCGCAGACCTGTTCGGCCTTGATAGCGTCGCAGGATGTGGCCTGAATGAGGAGATCGCGCGCTTAGCCAAGGGCATTGGTTCGGCGGTCACTGGTGTGAATCACCAGTACTCAGGCATGCACGGTAAGGATCTCATCAAGATGACCAACCGAACCACGGAAGCTCTGCTGCGACTCGGCACTCCGATCTCCGACCTAGAAGAGTATAAGCAGCTCATCGATGACCTTTATTTCCTCTTCGACGAGGGTCCAGATTCCAGGCTACAGGACAAGCCGCAATCTTTCACGGATATCAAGCAGTTGCGAACCGACCTGAGGCACGATCTCGATCACGGGAAGCCGGGGAAGGCAGCTAAAAAGCGGCAGCGCATTGGCACCGTTTTTGCCCGGTATGCTGGATCGCCCTCGCCGCAGACGGTCGCGCCTGAGCGGTTTCCAGCAATTCAGGGCAGCATACTGAGAAAGGTGTCCTCTGACCTTGAGAATATCCGAGATTCCCTCGGCACCTCGGCGAAATGATCAGTCCGGCAGGAAGCCAGGCTATAGGCTAGGTAAGTCTAAGTCTATCAGCTAGTACTTCCGTCGGAGCAACGCCATTGTCCTCCGCTGCAGTTGTTGCAAGCGAGCGTAATCTATCTTGGCTGTCCGCCAATGAGCTATCGCGTTGCGATGCTCTGTAAGATCCGGGGTTGGGCCACCATCCAAGTGCGCCTTCGCTTCCTTGAGGGCCTCCCATAGGCGCAGATACCAGAGACGAAGGTACTCGTCATTCCGGCTCTCGCCGAGCACCAGGGAGTCAAGCAGTTCCGGCACGACTTGTTCCGAGTCTGACATTATTTCCTCTAGCATCGACGCCATCCTGTCAGCGCCTTCAGCGACATCGGTTGAATTGACTCCTCGGGTCACCCGCGCAGTGGCACTCATTGTCGGCATCATGGGGTAAACGGCACGTCCATCGTCGGTCACGAAGCAGTCGACGCTACATAGTTCCGCTATGTGGTCGGTGGCATCCAGTTCGGACTTCACGGCAACCAAGACTGCGTTGATGGCGTTGATGGCACGCGGATCGGCGGATGTATCCGGCCAAGGGCCATCTGCGGTCTTTATTGCAAGGAGCGTAGTTTTCCCCTCTCTGCCCCCCTCGATGACTTGTTGTCCGTCTCTGACCTCCTCGATGGAATAGCATTGACCTCCGCTGAGCGCGGTAGGCGGGGTCGGCACGAATTCTTCTACTATGAGAAACAATGGTACTCTGGCGTTGCTGCGATCACTCGCCTGTTCCAACGCTTTAGTGTACTCGTCGTTCGTGCGAAACCCTACCGATACGTCTATCGAATAGTGGAGTGACCCGCTTCGCTCGAAGTAGCGTGGCAGATCGGATGCTATTGCTGCTTTGATCCCGTCCACCGAATACACAGTGTGGGCCACATCGTCTCCAGAGTAGGATGCTGGGTATTCGAAGATCGACGTTCGGTAGTATCCGGTAACCGTGCATGCGGCGGGAGTGCCGCCCAACCCCTCGGCCATCGCATGTGCTCCATACGTCGTCACTCCGCCTTTTCGTGGCGAACGACTACGCTGCTGTGCCTCCCTCCGTGCCGCACCAACTAGTTTCCCTTTCTTCATAACTGCTCCGTTCAGTCACCCGGACTCGCCAGCTTCGACCGCAAGCTAACCTATTCCTCGCCGTAAGACCGGGCTTCCGGTGAGGCGCCAAGACGGTGGATCCGACCGTGGTAGTTGCGGCGCGTGCTGGAGTAGTCGGAGGCTCGGGCGGCGTCGACGACCCGCCGAACATGCGGCTCTCGAAGCATGGGGGCGTCGGTTTCACCCGCAGCATCGGTAGTTTCCGTGCTCATCCCTCCTCCCTTTCCCCTGACGAAGGCCGCAAGATGTGTGCCGCCAACCGACGTTAGGGGATGCGCCGTAGCGCGCCGCTCCTCGGGCCCGGCAATGCGGTGGCGGACGCCGTGCGCGTTGAAGATGTAGGTCGGGTTGGCGGCCACGCCCATGCCTCCAGCTCCGCCCAAGGGACCGCACGCTGCACAGGCATGAGGTATCTCCTCGAGGTGGCGGGCGACCGACGAGGTCATCGTCGCCGCCTCTTCGGTTTCTTGACCCCGATTCCGAGGGGTGCGCGCATCTTCTCGTAGAGCATGAACAGATGCTCGGCGCGGTCACGTTCCGAGGTGAACCCCGTCCGGCGATAGAGCCGATCCACGGCGCGGTCGATGGCCTGGTGGGCGCGGCGGAGTATTGGAGGCATCAAGTCCGGGTCATAGAGATCTGCCAGGGTAGCGTCAGGAAAGGCGTCGCGAGCGTCGAGTACCGCTTGCGCCAAAGGATCGAGCTTGGAAAGATCCGCTTTGGCTGGGGGCATCGGGAAAGTGTTGTAGACGAGTCCGATCGAGTAGCGGTAGTCGCTCTTGAGCCGACCGCCGATGTAGCGCAGCCACGCCATGTGCATGGCCGAGGTGAGCAGAGCGAACTGGGTCAGGGTGGCGTTCTCCAGGACACGAACGAGGTTGCTCGGAATCGTAGGTGGCCCCAGCCAGCCAATAGGTACGTACTCCCGCCGTTCTGAACTCACCTCGGGGACGACGAGGAAAGGCGCGTTGGGAACGACGTTGACGTGATACAGCGTCGGAGTCTCGGCCAGCCTACGAGTGGGGGCGCTGCGGCTAGCCCCACGATACGCGCGGACGGCCGCGATCCGTTCCCGCACGGTCGGCATGCCCGCAAGGACGTTGGGCGCGGCATCGTGCAGAGCGAGAATCCATCTGCTGCCACCTCGCAGGTATTCGCGGGCGCCGATGTAAGGACGGATGTATCGCTCCGCGGCAGGTTCCGACGCAACGAACTCCGCGCGCTTCTGTGCGGTCCGGAAGATGTAGTGGCCACCATCGATCGGCTTGGAACCAATGATCAACTTGGGGAGCCCGGTCACCGGCGCGCTTTCCTCCCGCACCGTCAGATGCGGGTCGGCTATCCAACTGGCGTCGAACAGGTACGGTGATAGCACGGAGTGTTCAGTCTCCTCCGGGTCGCCGTTGATGTCGGGATAGCTGAACAGGCGCTTCATAGGTCGCACGGTCTCCCGACCGTCGAGCCCGATGATGACCACATGAACGTGGGCCTTGCCGCGCGCGTCCGATCCCCACGCGAAGGTCCGGTGCGCGAAGGCGATCTCCAGCCCGAATCGATTGAAGAGGATCGGCCAGAGCTGCGCGACCTGCTCCCCTTGGGTGATGGAATTGGTGGCCACGAATCCGATCCGGATCTCGGTCCCGTCCGCGTACTCTCCCGCCTTGATGAACCACGCGGTCACGTAGTCGAGTGTGCCTCCCGTCCCTCCGAGATCCGCAATCCTCCGCACCTGTGCGCGCTGGGCGTTGCTCTGGAACTTCGAGCCTTTGAAGGGCGGATTGCCAAGCACGAAGGAGCATTCGTCCGGGCTCAGCAGGTCCGACCAGTCGGTTTCCAGAGCGTCTCCGTGGACGATGTGCGGAGAAGTCTCAAGGGGAATCCGTACGTACGTCTGGCCGAACTCCAGGCTCAGCCGGTTGTTCATGATGTGGTCCATCATCCACAGCGCCGTCTCGGCGATTCGAGCCGGGAATTCGCCCAGTTCGATGCCGTAGAACTGATCCACATCCACGACCGAAAGGTCTCGGGCGAGCACGTCCAGTTGCCTGTCCGGGTGGATTTCCTTCAGGACTCGGATCTCTAGTTCCCGTAGCTCGCGGTAGGCGATGATGAGGAAGTTTCCGCAGCCACACGCCGGATCGAGGAAAGTCAGGTTGCCGAGCTTGCGCTGAAAGCGGCGCAGATCGGCGCGGCGACGGTTATCTTTACGGCGCTTCAGGCGCTCGAATTCGGCTCGCAAGTCATCCAGAAACAGCGGCTCGATCACCTTGAGGATGTTCTTCTCGGTCGTGTAGTGCGCGCCCTGCTTGCGGCGCTCGACCGGGTCCATGACCGACTGGAAGAGCGCGCCGAAGATCGCCGGCGAGATGTTGGACCAGTCGAACCGGCACGCGTCGAGGAGCTTCTCCCGCATGGACGCGTCGAACGCGGGGATGCGTAGCGGCTCGTCGAACAGGTCACCGTTGACGTAGGGGAATCGGGCCAGGTCCTGGTCCAGCGTCGCGGTGCGGTCATCTTCCGGCGTATTGAGCACCTGGAAGAGCTGAGCGAGCATCGGCCCGAGATCAATGCCGTCCTGCCGGGTGCGGGACTCAAGGAAGTCGAACAGGATGTCGCGAGGCTCGAACACACCGGTGTCGTCGGCGAACAGGCAGAAGACGATTCGGACCAGGAATCGCTCCAGATCGTGCCCTCGGTATCCGGCGTCGTCGAGCGCATCGTGCAGCCGTCCGACCAGTTCGGCGGCCTTGATGTTGACGGGGTCCTGATCGCGGAATCTCCGGCGTTGTACGCCGAGGATGAAACCGAACGCCTCGACGCGGCCGGGCAATTCCGCGAGAGAGAAGGAGACGGTCTCCCGCTGGTCTAAGTCTCTAAGCTCGAAGGTCTGGAAATCGCTGACGAGGATGTAGCGCGGTCGGTCGTGCTCGGGCAGCGCGTCGAAATAATCCCCGGCCTGCCCATACGCCTTGCCGAGATCGCGCCCGGCACTCTTCTGCTCGACGATCAGGACGCCGGGCCAGAACAGGTCTATGAAGCCAGAGCGGTTGTCGAGCTTGGCGACATGCTCCTCGTAACGTGCGACGGACCGGCGGCGCACATCGAAGACCTCGAAGAAATCGTTGTAGAAGCTCTGCGTCTCGCCCTTTTCGTAGGCCGCGTCCCGCCACTCCCTGGCAAACGACGCGGCGCGCGCGCGGACCTCGTTCCAAGAGAGGCGCATCCCCGGTTACTCCGGCGCCGGATGGATCACGCCCCGCCCCGCAAAAGAGCTACCGCGGGACCGCATCACTTAACCTGATGGCCTCCCGCCATCCGCGTGCCCTGCGCGCCTCCGCAAGCTCGTAGCTCGCCTGCATCCGCATCCAATGAGCGGCCGTGCCCCAGCCAAGAGCCTCCACCGCGAGCGCCATGTTCGCCGACACACCCGCCTTGCCATTCAGCAGTCGCGACAGCGTGCTTCGCTCGCAACCCAGGCGGGCAGCCGTCTGCGTCACGTTCCATCCGACCTCGTCCATGCTCTCGCGGATCAGTTCGCCCAAGTGCGGGGGGTTGAGCATCGGAATGACTCGCTCGTCGCTTCCGGTCATATCCTTGCTCCTTCCTGTCAATGGTAACCTACAAGGTCCGCGTCCACCGCCTCGCCGTCCTTGAAGCGGAACACCGCTCGGGCAAGCTCTTCGTAGTATCATTGCCACCCGTGCCATAGTATCACCTCTCCCCCACAGCCACGCGCCAAGCGCCTGCCGATGGGTTCCGCCATCCAGCCGGGCATGACGGCCTGGGCGGCGGAAAGCTCATCCAAATCTTCCTGGGAGAGCGCGGAAAGTACGGCATCCAGACTCTCCTCAACTTCGTTGGGACCAAGCCAAGAGAGCACGCGGATGACCGTGCCCGCATTTCGGTCCGGCGCCGCCAGTAGCCAGCTCGGAGCGTGCCGCAGCTCGACTCGGTGAGCGCCAAGGCGGTCGGGTCTGGAGGTGAAGTAGACCGATCGCACCCTGTTCTGCGTTGTCAGCGCAAGCCAGTTGGCCGCATCGCCGCCGTTCGCGACGATGGTCTCGCCCCAGAGGTTGGACAGGGCCGCGAGCGCTTTTTCGCGGCGTGGGGGCCCGTAGGCCGAATCGGGTCTGGATCACGCGCATGTAGACGCCACGGCAGATCCGCAAGAGCCGCTCCGAGTGGGCGAGGCGGGAGAGCGCCCGGCTCACAGCGGCCCGGTCACCGAGGTGCAGCAGGTCCCCCGCCTGTATCGGCGTGGCCTCCGGCTTGGCGTCGGCGTACCCCATGATCCGCTCGGGCAGACTCTCCATGGTCCATCTCTCTCCGTCAGGATGCGGTCACCCAACGTAACCGCCCCCTCGCGTGACCCAGAACTCGGGCGTGTGATCGGCATTGGTGATCACGGCGTCCGCCAGGACGAAGACCGCACGCTCTCGCGGCGGTGCTCAGTTCGCCTCCCATGGGTTCGTCTCCACCCCCTGCTCATCGAGCCGGACGTGCTTATCTCTCACGTCCGGCTCTCAGTCGAGATCATGCCTTCGCCCACGGCAGGTGTCGTGTCGTCAGCGCAAGGCGCGTGAGGCGGTCTCGGGATCATGCGGGGAAGAGCTCCGCGCTCCCTTCCCACTGGCACGGATGGACCGTGTTCAGGGGGCCATCGGATGACACGACCCCGGTCCGCAGAGTGAACGTCCGCTCGTCCGCGACATCGTTCGACGACCAGCGAGACGTTACCCATGCCTTGCCCCCAAGCGCTAATCGTAGTTACGTTTTGCGATGGCTCAGGCACCCGGATACGAATGGGACGAAACCAAACGGGAGTCTAACATCAGGAAGCATGGGGTAGACTTCCACGCCATCAGCGCGTTCGAGTGGGAGGAGGCCGTCGGGCGCTTCGACGACAGGCACGAAGAAGCCCGGTGGATCGCAATCGGCTTCATCGGCCCGCGCCTGCACGTCGTTGCATACACCGTTCGAGGTGACATCGTCCGAGTCATCAGCCTGCGCAAAGCCCAACCACGGGAGATCAGAGGCTATGCCAAAAACCGGCGATGAAAAGCGCACCATGACATTCGAGAGAATCGCGGCTGAGCAGGGCGAGGAAGCCGCGATCCGTGCTGGAATCGACGCCGACCCGGATACCATGGAACTCGACGAGGAGTGGTTCGCGAAGGCTCGGCCCGTGAGTGAAGCACATCCTCAGGTAGTCAAAGCGTTCCGTCGCAGGCGTGGAAAACAGAAGGCACCGACCAAAGAACAGCTGACCATTCGGCTCGACGCCGATCTTGTAGCCCACTTTCGAGGCACCGGCAAGGGCTGGCAGACTCGAATCAATAAACTGCTTCGCGAAAGCGTCTTCGGCTCATCCTGACAACGACCCGCCCTCCTCAATAGTTAACGCGCTAAAACAACCTCACCCATCTCCCAGCTGCCGAACCGTCGGACTAGGGTTGGACAATCCTCAACACGTTGTGCATGAGCTCCCTCGCCGGGCGGCTGCGATTGGTTAGAATGTCCAGCGCAAACCGTGGTGGCCCTCACCGACGCTACCATTCCCCGTTAGCGCTCTCTCTAGCGTGAGGGTTACGGACAATCGGGTTTCCCGCCCAAAAGGTAGCGGATGGACTATCAGCAACCGATCAGCCCGCTTGCCAGGGCGGAGGCCGTCAGCCCGCTGACTTTTCGTCAGCCGTCACGCCTTAGAGATCACTCGGCGTGTGGACCTCCACGTCCTCTCTCCACTCGCGCAACACGGTCCGCAGTTGCTTACCAATCCGCATGGTCTTCGTGGCCGCAGGGGTGACGACAATGGCCCGCAGGCATCTCCAATCCGCGAAGTCGGTCCCGGTTAGATTCCACCAGTTTATTCGCTGCTCAAGGCTTTTTCCTGCCTCCAGCAGCACCGGGCTAGGTCTCCTGAACCATCGCACTCTGCGCCATCCCACTCTGCCTATGAATCCGACGCCCTCCACGGATGTTGGCCCTTGACCGACATTCGTGACGGAGAACCAAGCTACTCTGTGTTTTAGTCCGCCATCGATGTTCCCGCGTGAAGCCCGTGGCGCCACCCTTACGTGTAATCGCGGCTTCTCGGCCCGACGGGCAAGCCATAACGTGCCGAGGATGGTAACCGGAGGTGCTAGCCAACCGCCCAGCATGGTAAGAACGCGAATCACGTAGTCCGACAACGGAAATAGATCGCCCAACGGGTTGCCTCCCGAGCAACGGTCATTCAGCCAACGGACGCCATAGGATTCACTCTGCAACCGCAACCCGCAAGGGACGGGCCGCGCGCACTCCCGAGCGTTGACCGCGGTGCGCGTTAGAAGCCAGACGGCGTCAGGTCTTCCGCATCGTATCACTTGTGATTGCGTGCGGCGTTTCCCGACAGCCGATGTTCGCACGGGGCAGCGTCGGCGTGGAGGAGAGCGATCCCAGGGGTGTCGTTGGGTCGATAGTTCCGCGCGCTCCCAGTCCTCCGCCTTCGATCGAAGGATGCGCTAGAAGGCCTTCCTCGCATGCCTGATGCGCGCTCTGACCGCGGCGCTGTCCTTTTCCGCGGCGCGGTCGAAGAGAGCGGTGACCTCTGCCCGGATCGCGGGGTCGCGGGCCGCCAGAACTCCCAGGCCGTTGTACGCCCACGCCCGCAGGAACACTCGCTTCGACCTGATCAGCGCGAGCAGCTCTCGCTTCAGCACGCGCTCCCGCCCCGCCGGGATATCGATGTACTGTAGCGTTTGCAGCACATGCAGCGTGGCGTGGGGCGCTGCGGCACGGCCGAGCAGGTCCACCAGCTCCGCCGCCTGCTCCCCGCGCGGAACCGTCCCCCGTTCGGCCAGGTGCTTCAGCACCCAGGTCGCACCGACCTGCAGCTGCATCTCGTCCGAGGCTGCGAGGTCGAGAAGGTGACCGAGCGGGACTTCGGGCGCATCCCGCACAGCCTCGGCGACCGCGCGAAACGGCGCCACGCGCTTCCCGTCGTAGCTGCGGAGTCTTGCCGCGATGTCCATGGTCGGCCTCCGGCCCATCGGTGCCCGCGCCCGCACCCGCAAGGCGTTATCCGGCGTCGCCGCGCTCCACCAACTCGTACACGGCCACGCTCTGTTCATCGAATTCGCCGCGCTCAAGCAGGAGCACCCAGTCCAGGCCTGCGTCGAGAAGGTTCGAGCGAGCCGGGATTGTGAGCCGCCGAACCCACATGCCATTCGGGTCCAGCAAGTGGAGCTCCTTCCTCGGCGCCCTCCACATGTGGGTCGTGACCCACACACTGCCGTCCGGCAGCGCCAGGAGGCCATCCGATTCGTAGGCGGGGAAGCGTTCCGGCAAGTCCTCCCGAATCCCGGGCCAGCGCTCGCGCTCGAAGCGCCGCCGCTCTGCAGGGGTGTCGTACCGAGTCAGATAGGTGCTCAGGTACCGATCCATGTGCTCGCCGGTGACCTCGAGGTCCGGCCCCGCCCACCGCGCGACACGGATGATGCGGCCGGTCCAGTCGACGTGTACGAGTTCGTAGTCGTCGGCCGATCCGTACCACACGCCGGTGCCCGTGGCTGCGAAGGCCAGGCTCTTACCCCAGGTCAGCGGCCCGGAACCGCCGCCATAGGTGCGGCGCTCCGCTCCGGGGATCCCCTCGGCCAGGGTGACCACACTATCGTCCCGTTCCCAACTCACGGCCATCTCCCAACGATAGATCTCACCCACGCCCGCCGGTCGGCTGTCCAACTCGCTTCCCGGCCACCCGACAAAGACCAGATCGCCCTTGGGCGAGCAGGCGGGACTGCCGTATGGTTGCACTCCGGTCCCGGCAAGCGCCCGGGTGTCGACTACGTTCCCGTCCCGGTCCAGCCTCGTGATGCGGTCCAGACTCCAGTCGAAGACCGTGATCGCCGTTCCCGGACAGCCCCGTAGCAACCTGACTCCTCCGTACTCGCCCGGCCCCTCGCCTTGTCGTCCGCTCGTCCATACATGGCGACCACGAGGATCGAACATCCGGATCTCGTAGGTCTGCTCGGCGGATCGCCTGAGGCCAGAATCACGGCAGAGAATCGTCTAACTACTTACAGGGCTGCACGATCTGCGTTTTCTGCCGTTGGACTGGACACTACTGGACCGTGCCGCGAAAGCGGGAAAAGCGGACCTGAATGGCGGGAATCGGCCCGCACGGAGGCGGTCCTGTTTCGTCAAGCTCTCGACGAATGTCTCTTGAGATCCGGTGGCCCATTAGGAACATAACCTCCGGCTTCCCGTCGGGACCGGTTCCCGATGGGAAGGCGGGGGGAACCGCCGAACTGGGACCAACCGATCTGCACCTTCCGCAAGCCCGGCCCCCACGATCTGGGTGAAGCCGCGGGGCAGCCGCCAAGCGGGACCGGCTCGGTTCCCGGATCGGACACCGGGCAGGCTGATGTCGGCTGTGGTCGACCGGCGGCCTTTGGCGATCACGCCATCCCCTTTCACTCCCCGACCACAGCAGCTTGACCGCCGCCTGCGCTGGCCCTCTGCTTCATCGGACTCTGAAGGCCCAAACCGAGACATGGCCGGGCGCGGGAGCGCCATCGGCGGATCTCACCCTGAGGCTCGTCGGCCCTCGGGAACCGCGCGGAAGCCAACGGAGGTAGTACGTGGAGCCGGCGCGGATATTCCACTGCCCGTGGAACTCGGCGGATGTGGATGACCAGGGTCGAAGCTGGGCGCTCTCCACAAGACGGTTCCAAATGTTGTCGAGGTCCCAAGTCGCCATGCCGTAGGCGTCCCAGCCGTTCAAGTCCAGCCAAAGAGCGATGTAGAAGTCCGCCAAAATCTGCTCGGCCGGCCAGCCGCTGACATCCGCCAGCGAAGCAAGCCCTTGCTTCGGTGACTGAGTGAGGCGGCGCATCAGCGCCCGCTCGCCTCCTGGGTACCACCCGCCGAAGCGGTCCATCGCGTAACGGAACACCATCGAGGGTACGTCATACGCGGCTCTGGAGGTGTTGCTGCAAGGACCGTCGTTGCCCTCCTCGGAACGACCCATCCAACTGCACTCCTCCGGCGCGTTGGAAACCCGGCGTGAGTTCGTCGGGTCATCCGAATCCCATCCGAAGAACCTGGCCAGACCCGGAATCCCTTTGTACCAATCGAGGCCCGCCTGATAGGCTGCATAGCCCAGGTTCCGCCCCGACCCGTGCCCCAAGAGCCGATAGGCCACCAACTGTTCCGACAGCGTGGCGCCGCCTTCGAGTTCCCAAGTTGTCTTACGACCGGCTCCTCCGAACACGAAGGCGTTTGCCTGCACGAGGTGCGCTATCTCATGGGTCAGGAGTGACGGGTAGTAGTCAAGGGTTTGCTGCTTCGTCAAAACCTGTCCGTAGATCCCGCTGGGGTCCGGGACAAGTCCGAAGAAGATCTCGGCCTGATTGCTGGTGGCGCATAGATCGGACGAATAGAGGTCGGCAAACCTGACCCATCCTTTGAGATTCTTCCGGTTCACCTCCTTCGTCAGAAGGATCACGATCCGCCTGTTTCCGTCAACATCGGACAGGCCGCCGAAGTATTCCTCGTGAACCGCGCTCACGTTGGCTCCGTAGAACGCGTCCAAGTAGTCAAGTTCGGAATCCGTGAAGGTCCCGCTCGGGTTGTCGAGGTCGTCGAGCCACACGGCGTGGTTGCCGACGCGGCGGACGACCGCCCGCACTTGGCCGTGCGAAGTGCAGGTCGCATCGAAGCCTGCAAACAACGTAAGCGTGTCGCTTGCCGACAAGGTTAGGGACTGTCGAGCACGCGCCATCGAGGCGGGCATGGGACCCAGCCGCCGAACCAGGTCTTGGTTCCTTTCCATCATTTCGGCGTGGCGTTCCCAGTCGCGCCCGTCTTCGGGAATCTGCCGTCCGAGGAGCGTCTGCGGTTCGTTTGGGGCTGGTGCCGCCATTGGTGAGGTGGAAGAGAATGAACCCACGTTGCCCACGGCTTGGCGCAGGGGCTCGGACGAGGCGACAAGCGGTCGATCAGCCGCGACGGCTGGGTCTCCGACAATGCTCGTCATGGTGACCGGGGTAAGGGAGGAGGGCGCTTCCGAGGTGGACACGACACCGATCAGGTACTCTCCTCCCGACGCATCCGCCGGCAAGTGGAGGCATCCGGTTCCGGCATAGGTGTAGCGGTAGTGTGTTTCTGGAAGTTCGAGATCCCTTGAGCTCAGTGGCGCCACGCCCACCGTGCGGGCGTCGCTCCGCTCCCCCACCGTCACTCGCAGTTCGGTCCGGCGCGCCGGCAGGCAGTCGGCCGTTGGCACAGTGATCGACAGAGCCGTCTCGCTGGCCGCCGTTACGCGTGCCGCTAGCCCGCCGACGGACACCTGATTCAGTGCCGCCGTGGCGGAGAAGCCGGACCCGAAGACCGTCGCGGTCGCTCCCTCCAACAAGACGGCTGGATCCGTACCACTGATCGCGACCGGACCCAGCACCGTCACGGCAAACACGATATGGGCACTCAGCCCCTCGGGGTCGTAGGCGCTGAACGTCACGGTCGCCGCGCCGGACGACCGGGCTTGAATCAGCAGGTCGGCACCCGAGACCCAGGACCGGACGACATCTGGTTCCGAACTCCCCGCCGCGTAGGTCAGACCGTCTCCATCGGGATCGCGGAAGAGATCCGCCCCCGGCCATGAAGCCGTTTCGCCGAGTCCCAGAGTCCGAGCCCGAATCGAGTCCCTGACGACCGGCGCTTGGTTGGCCACCGCGACATCAAAGCTACGCTGGCCGGACAGCCCGCCGGGGTCGGTGGCCGTCACGGTCACGCTGGCGGTTCCCCGCCCGTGCCCCACGACCGTTACGACGCTGCCCGATACCGTTACGGTGGCAACGTCGCCATCGGCGCTGGCCGCTGCGTAAGCCAGGGCGTCCCCGTCCGGATCTTCGAAGTAGGTAGCCGCCTCCACGGCGACCGTCTGCCCCACGGCCAACGTTAGGAATGGGAGCGAACCGACCGGGAGGGGAGCCCTGTTGGGCACCGTGACAGCGAAGCCGTGCCGGGCCGATAGGCCACCCGGATCGGTCGCCGTAACCGTGATCGTGGCGCGCGTCCCGGTCGCGATGGCGCTGATCGAAACGATTCCCCCGGTCATCGTGGCCGAGACCGCCGCCGGGTTCGAACTCGCCGCCTCATAGGTCAGCGCGTCTCCGTCCGGATCATCGAAATACCCGGCCATGTCCACTTGGCCCGTTTCCCCGACGAAGACGGCCTGTGCGGGGACCGTGCCCATGGCGACCGGCGCG
>MPMR01000014.1 GCA_002238605.1 BD2-11 clade cluster bacterium bin43
CCACTTCGTGCCCACCTCGTCCTCGTGGCTGAATCTCGTCGAGCGCTTCTTCTCCGAACTCACGCAGCGCCAGCTCAAACGCCTCGCCGTCCACAGCGTCGGCCAGCTCGTCCACGCGATCACGTCCTACATCGACGACAGGAACCGCGCCCCGAAACCCTTCGTCTGGACCGCCACCGTCCGCGATATCCTGGCCGAGGTCAACCGTGCCAACACCGCTTTAGCGGCACTACACTAGCATCTAGTCTAGCAGTCCGGCTCAGCGAATATCAGACTGCTGATTCGTACGCTTCGGGGTCGGTGTGTCCACATAGTCTCCCCTCATCACCCCATCCACACATCCTCCAGCACAGTAACCAGCTCGCTAAACTCCTCCCCATCCACCGTCAACGTCAGCCGATACGTCCCCGGCTCCGCCACCGGCGCCTGAGGCCCACCAAACCCGCCGCCGGTAGCCTCCTCCGGCACATTCCCCCGCAGATCCCACTGCACCCGGTTGATCCCCTCATCCGCGGTGGCCTCCAAGTCCCGAAACACCTCCCCGGTCACCACCTCGGTGATGGTCAACGTCATATCACCCGCATCCACATCATCCCCCAGCCAGTAGTGAATCGCCGTCCCCGGCTGCGCGTTGTCCCCCCGCAGCACCTTGTCGCCTGTCACTGAGCGCGAACGCATCCGGTTCTGCTTCCAGGCCACCGCCTCCCGCGGCGCGAACAGGAAGGCGTCCTGCTCCATCACCTCGAATGTCAGCTGCTGCAGCGGCGTGATGTCGTCCATGACCATCACGCTCCGCCCGTGCGTGGCCAGCACCAGGTCGTTGTCCCGGGGATGCACCAGCACGTCGTCGATGCGCACCACCGGGAGCCCGGTCATGAAGCGGTGCCAGCTCCCGCCCTCGTCGAGCGAGACGAAGAACTCGAACTCGGTCCCCGCATACAGCAGGCTCCGGTTGCGCGGATCCTGGCGCACGGTATTGACGTTGCCATATTCCGGCAGGTTCGACGTGATATTCTCCCAGCTGGCGCCATAGTCGCGCGTGACATAGACGTATGGCGCGAGATCGCCGCTCTTGTGCCCGTCCACGGAGGCGTAGGCCGTGCCCGCGTCGAAATGCGAGGCCTCGATCCGCGAGATGTAGTAGCCCTTCGTCCCTCCGGGAATGTTCTCTCCCACCTCCCTCCAGCTGGCGCCGCCGTCCCGGCTCACCTGGAGGTTGCCGTCATCGGTGCCCATCCACAGGAGCCCCGGCACCAGCGGCGACTCGGTGAGCGACACGGCCGCGCCCCACGAGCTCACGCCGTCGTTGCGCGAGAGGATGCACTCCTGGCCGCGGTCCATCTGGTTGCAGCGGGGCAGGGCGTTGGCCCGGCCCATGAGCTCGATCATGTCGCGGTCCGTGTTCCTCGACAGATCCGGGCTCATCGTCCAGGTCTCGCCCCGGTCCATCGACGTGAAGAAGCGGTTCCCGCCCGCGTGAACGACCTCGGGGTTGTGCGGCGAGAGGATGAAGGGCGTGTTCCAGTTCCAGCGGATCTCGGTGTCGCGATCGGGCATGGGCACGATGTTCGACGAGGGATTGTTCTCGCTCGGCGCCCGCGGCCGGATGCTGACCTGCTCGCCGGTCGCGAGGCTCAGGCGGCGGATGTTGCCGTTCTGGGACTCGGAATAGACGACGGTGTGATCGGTGGGATCGACCGCGGTGTAGAAGCCGTCGCCGCCCCCGACCCGGTACCAGTCCTCGGAGAGGATCTCGCCGGTCCGGACCGCGCTCGGGCCGCACCAGCTGCCGTTGTCCTGGAGCCCGGTGCAGACGTAGTACGGGCGCCGCATGTCCACGCTCGCGTGATACGGCTGGCCCACGTCCCAGCGCCGAAGCGCCTCCCAGGTCTCGCCCTGGTCGTAGCTGACGTCCACAGCGCCGTCGTTGCCGAGGATGATGTGGTCGCTGTCCTCGGGGTTGATCCAGAGCGCGTGCTGGTCCACGTGTCCATAGCCGTCCAGCACCTCGAAGGTCTGCGCCCCGTCGCGCGACTTGTGCACCCTCTGGTCGACGACGTAGACGATGTCCGGGTTCGCCGGGTCGACGCGGATCTGGCTGAAGTACATCGGGCGCCCATTCTCGTTCGAGCGGAACTCCCAGCTCATGCCCTTGTCGTTCGAGCGCCAGATACCGTTGTACTGGGGATCGGGGGGCAGCGCGTCCTCGTCGTCCAGGCGCTCCCACTCGGCCCGCTCCTCATCCGTGAGAGGCTCTTCGTTGTCCGCCGCGACCTCGATCTGGGCGTAGAGGACGTCGGCATCGGCCGGCGTCATCGCAAGCGCGACGCGCCCCATGGTGCCGCGCGGGAGGCCGTTGCCGCTCAGACGGATCCAGCTGTCGCCGCCGTCGTCCGAGCGCCAGATGCCGCTTCCGGGCCCTCCGCCCACGAAGCAGCACGACGTCCGGCGCCGCTGATAGGTGGCCGCGAAGAGCGTGTTGGGGTTGGAGGGGTCGATGACCAGGTCGGTGGCGCCGGTGTCCTCGTCGATGCTGAGGACATGGCTCCAGGACCGGCCGCCGTCGGTGGTCTTGAAGACACCGCGCTCCGGGTTGGGGCCGAACAGGTGTCCGTTGGCCGCGACCCAGGCCACGTCCGCGTCGTCGGGATGGGCGATCACGCGCGCGATGGATTGCGTCTCGCGCAGCCCCACGTGCGTGAAGCTCTTGCCGCCGTCCTCGGACTTGTAGACGCCGTCCCCGAACGACGAGCTCTGCCGGTTGTTGGCCTCGCCGGTCCCGACCCAGACGACGTCCGGGTTCGATGGCGCAACCGCGAGCGCCCCGACCGAGTGCGTCCCGTAGCTGTCGAAGATGGACTCGAACGTGGTCCCGTTGTTGGTCGTCTTCCACAGCCCGCCGGTCGCGAACCCCACGTAGTAGGTGTGCGGGTCGTCGGGATGCACGGCCAGATCGTCCACCCTGCCACCCTGCCCGTACGGCCCGATCGACCGCCATGAGAAGGGGCGCAGCAGCGGGTGGTCGGAGGCGTTGACGGGGGTGTCGGCGTCCTGGGCCGCAGCGTTGCCGGGGAGCAGCACCTCGAGGGCGAGCAGCATGAGCCCAAGGAGCAACGCATGAACGAGGGCGAGCGAGCGAGCGCCACCCAACGGCACGCCGGCCCTTGAGGGCAGGGGATACGGCGAGCGTGCTGAGACGAGTGAGCGTGCCTGGGTCGGCGAAGGTGCGGAAGGGAGCCGGGCGGCGGACATGGCGACCTCTCGGAGCAAGGACGAAGCAGCGGTACGAACCGTCTCTGTAAGAGTAGGGAGCAAGGGCTCATCCGGCCATGAGAGCCGGCGCATCCTCCCGCTCCTCTCCCTCGCCTTCGGATGCCGCGGATCGAAGCGTCGGGGCGTTGATAGCGGACGCGTCCGCGACCCAGGGGAACAGTCGGAGCCGTTTGCTACGAGCTAGCTCATCCGCCGCTTTGGCCCCCATATCGCCGCAACAACTCCGCCAGGTTCGCTCGGTTTCCCGACTCCGCCCAATCCAGCGGAGTCCGGCCCGTAGAGTCCTGAATGTTCGGATCAGCACCGGCCTCAAGCAGCACTTCTACTGCCGCAAGGTTGAAGCCCCCCGCGGCTGCGGCGAAATGCAGAGGGGTCGCCCCTTCAATCGGCTCCCCTCTAATGAGTTCCATGACTACTCCCTCGTTGAGGTCGGCGCCGGCCGAGATCAGGGAGCCCGTAACCTCCGTGACGGCGTTGAAGACCGAGCTATGCAGTGCACCGGAGAGGTCCGCGCCTGCCGCGATCAGGATCGACACAATCTCCAGGACCCCTGGACCTTCATTGTAGCGCGCTGCGCGACTCAGGGAGTCCCTTAGATCGGCCCCGGCCCGCACAAGCACGTCTACTACCGCCGGGTTATCCTGGTAAAACGCGGCAATCTGGATAGGCGTGCCATGCTGGCCGATCCAATTCCCGCTCTCATCGTAAGTTGGCGGTGGTCTCCAATTGACGTCAGCCCCAGCCCGGATCAATGCATCCGAGACATCGGCGTTCGCATTGAACCGTGCTGCCATGTGCAGTGGCGCGTATCCCCAACGGCAAACTTCGTTTGGCCGAGACCCTCCATCCAGCAAGGCCTGGATCACCGAGGAGTTCTCGTTGCGCTCCACCGCGACACACAGGACCGTGTCATCATCGTTGTTGCGCGCGTCCGGTCGGGCTCCCGCGTCGATCAGCGTGCGGATAACTGCGGGATCGTCGGAAAAGGATCCCGCGAGGTGAAGCGGTGTCTCCCCAGTGCCGTCAGACTTTGTCAAGACGCTCTCACCTGCCTCGATGCAAGCCACGACTTGTTCGGGCGTTACGGTTCGGAAAAACGCAGCCGTGTTCCAGCCGGGAGGGCACGTGACCTGGTTCCCACCTGGAGCTACGGGATCGGTGTCGCCACCGCCGCACCCGGCTACCAATCCGTTAAGAACAAAAGCCACGCCCCCGAGCAGGCTTGGTGGCGCCGGGAAGCCGGGTCTCTGTGCAGGGCGCCGAGAGAAGCCGTGGGCCATTTGTGTCTCCTCATGCTCTCAATCCGATTCGCCGGGTGGAGAGTCGCCGCTTGGACGGCTGGCACGAAACCAGCCACATCCTTTAATTATAGCGGTTTTCCCTGTGTATAAGGTGTGTATAATCAGGCAATCAATGTGGCGATAGTGTGTATGATGGCGGCGCCTCGCTGCGGTTCGCGAGGCGCCGCCGGAGGTCGTATCGCTTGCTTGCGCGACACATGGTATCTTCGCCGCACCCGACGCAACGGCCCGCAAACTCCACGGGAGACCCAACTCCTTGCCCCTCCGCATCCCCCTCACCGTGCTCGCGCTGATGGCGCTGATCGTGCTGGTCGTGCGTCTGCCGTCGGCGGAGGAGTCGGCGGCGTATCCCGATCCGAGCCGCGAGATCCGCCATGTGATCCCGTGGCGCGCGGGCGGCGGAACCGACACCGCCATGCGCGGCTTCATGAGGTGGTTCGAGGAGGAGATGGGGGTGGGGGTGGTCACCGAAAACGTCCCCGGAGGGTTGAGCTCGGTCGGCCTGACCGTCGTCCAGAACGCGCCCGCGGACGGGTACACACTCGGGACCATGACCTACGACGCGCTCACCGTCCAGCTGCTCGGCCTCGCGCCCGTGGACTGGAGGGCGCTCGAGCCGGTGTGCATGGTGACCGAACATCCCAGCGCCCTCATCGTGCCCGCGGAGCGCTGGACGGACCTGGCCGCCTTCGAGGCGGAGGCGCGGGCCACCCCGGCCACTATCGCGGTCGGCAACGTCGGACAGAAGGGGGTGTGGCATCAGCACGCCGCGGCGATGGAGCAGGCGATGGGGGTCGAACTGCGGCACATCCCCTACGAGGGAGGTTCCGGTCCGCAGATCGGCGCGATTCTCGGAGGTGAAGTCGATGCCATCGTTTCCAGCCTTCCGGGAGCGATGTCCTACGCGCGCGCCGGCGAGCTGAGAGTGCTTGCGCTGATGGCGCCGCAGCGGAGTCCGCTGGTGCCGGATGTGCCGACCTTCGCCGAACTCGGCTACGACCTGGAGTACGGAAGCTTCCGCATGCTGATGGCTCCGCCGGGAACCCCCGATGAGCAGCTCGTGACGTTGGAGATCGCCTGTCAGGCGGCCTCCGCATCGCCCGAGTTCCAGGAGTGGGCCCGCGCGGGGGCTGTGGGAGCGACGTGGCGGGGGCGGGCCGACGTGCTGGACTACCTGAATGATCTGGCCCCGCGCGTTGAGCGTCTCCTGGCGGCCCTGGAGGATGCGTGACCATGGTCGTGACCAGCCGTTTGTCAGCCTGGGAGAGGCCGTGAACGGCGGCCAGGCCCTGGTCGGCGTCCTCGAGCACCTGGGCGTCGACACCATCTTCGGCCTGTGCGGCGACACCTCGCTCCCGTGGTACGAGGCGCTGGCCGCGTCGCCGACCATCCGCCACGTGCTCACCCGCGACGAGCGCAACGCCGCCTTCATGGCCGACGCGTACGCGCGACTGAGCGGCAGGGTCGGGGTGTGCGAGGGCCCCAGCGGCGGGGGCGCGACCTACATCCTCCCCGGAGTAGCGGAGGCGAACGAGTCGTCGGTGCCGATGGTGTGTCTCACCTCCGACATCGCCACCACCGAGCGGGGTGTGGGCACGCTGACCGACCTCGACCAGGCCGCGCTGTTCGCGCCCGTGACCCGGCGCGTGTTCTCCCCCACCACCCCCATTGACCTCCCCGGCATGACGCGCACGGCCTTCCGGGAAGCTTCGACCGGCCGCCTGGGCGCCTGCCAGATCGCCCTTCCCCTCGACACACAGGCAGGTTCGGTCCCCGCTTCGGCCGTCCACGGGGACGCGCGCTTCGGCCGCTATCCCGCCGAGCGGGTCGCTCCCGACCCCGACCAGGTGCGCGCCGTCGCCCGCGAGCTCGCCCGCAGCCGCCGCCCCCTGATCGTGGCCGGCGCCGGCGTGCTGCGCTCGGGGGCCTGGAACGAAGTGCGCGAGCTCGCCCGCGCACTCGGCGCCTACGTGGCCACCTCCGTCTCCGGCAAGGGGAGCATCGCCGAGACCGACCTCCGCTCCCTGGGGGTGATCGGCAGCAACGGCGGCCTGCCCTGGCGGCACGACCTGGTGCGCAGGGCCGACGTGGTCTTCTACGTGGGGTGTTCCACAGGCTCCGTGACCACCGAGAAGTGGACCCTCCCCCGTCCGGGCGACGCGCGCTTCGTCCAGCTCGACGTCGACCCGGGCGTCCTCGGGCGCAGCTATCCCCTCGCCGCCGGCATGCGGGCCGACGCGCGCGAGGGCCTCGCCGCACTCACCGCCGAGCTGCACGCCCGGGCGGCCGCCACCCCCCGCCTCGACCCCGCCGGAATCGCCGCCGCCCGCCGGGCCCACAGTGAGCGCGTGGCCGGGCTGTTCGCTTCGGACGAGCATCCCATCCGCCCCGAGCGCCTGCTCGCCGAGCTGCTGCCGCGCCTCCCGGAGCGCGCCGTCATCCTCGCCGACCCGGGCACCCCCTGCCCGTACTTCTCCGCCTGGTGGCGCCTCCCCCGGGCCGGCCGCTGGTTCGCCAGCCCGCGGGCCTTCGGGGCTCTCGGGTACGCGCTTCCGGCCGTGGTCGGCGCGCACTGCGCCCGACCCGACGCGGGTCGCGTCATCGGCGTCATGGGCGACGGCAGCTTCGGCATCTCGGCGGGCGAGCTCGAGACCCTGGTGCGGCTCGAACTTCCGGTCACCCTCATCGTGTGCAACAACGCTGGCTACGGCTGGATCAAGGCGGGCCAGAAGAGCCGCGGCAGCGACTACTTCTCCGTCGACTTCAAGGACTCCGACCACGCCGCCATCGCCCACGCCTACGGTCTGCGGGCGCGCCGGGTGGAAGATCCCTCCGAACTGGGTGCGGCCGTCCAGGAAGCGCTTACCGCTCCCGGCCCGTTCCTCCTCGACGTCGTCACGCAGCCGCTGGAGGAAGCCGACGCCCCGGTCTCGAAGTGGATCGCGTGAGGCGGTGGATTCCTTGCAGCATTGGATCGCGTGAGGGAGCTGGTGTCGTGACGCAGGAGGGGGTCGAGTCCGCCGGAGAAGGACGTGCCTCAGATTCTGCGACCGGCGCTCACGACACCGACGCGATCCCGGTCCGCTCCCAACCCCTCTTTTGTCCGCCAGAAAACGGCATAAGTGACGAACAAAAGAGGGGTCGGCGGGGGAAGGCGAAGCGCCCCGGTCACGGCTTCGAGATCGCCCTCTTCATCTTCGCCCTGGTCTACGGCTTCGGCGCACGCGGGCTGACGGCCTCCGGGGATCCGGACGTCGCACTCGTCCCCATGGGGCTCGCCGCCGCGCTGGCGCTCCTTTCCGCCGGCATCGCGCTCTCCGGATGGCGCAAGGCCCGGCAAACGCATGTTTCCAACGCCAGCGACTCGAGCTCGTCCGTACCTGCGCCCGCGAGTCCGCAAGAGTCTGCAGGCGGCATCGCCCAACCCGATCGCGCCGCCGGCATCCGCGCCTGGACCGTCATCGGCCTCACCGTCCTCTACGCGGCCCTCTTTCAGACGCTCGGCTACGTCCTCGCGACCCTGCTGTACGCCGCCGCCGTGGCGGACCGTTTCGGCGCCAAACGACGCACGATCCTCGTACTCGCACCCGGCGCGACCCTCCTCATCTTCCTCATCTTCCGCGTGATCCTCGGCGCGCGGCTGCCGGAAGGCCTGCTCGGATGAGCTTCGAAGTCCTCCTCGACCCGACCCTCCTCCTCTCCCTCGCGGCCGGATCGCTGCTGGGCATCGCCATCGGCGCCATCCCCGGCCTCACGGCCACGCTGGCCATCGCCCTGCTGCTGCCGCTCACCTACCAGCTCTCGGCCGCCAACGCGATCGTGATGATGGTCGGGATCTTCACCGGAGGGCTCTACGGCGGCTCGATCGCGGCGATCGCGCTCTGCATCCCCGGGGCGCCCGCAAACGCCATGACGATGCTCGACGGACACGCGATGGCGCTGCAGGGCCGAACCGGCACCGCCATCGGCATCGCAACCTTCAGCTCCGTCGTTGGCGGCCTGGCCGGGGGCGTGGTGCTGGTTCTCTTCAGCCCGCAGCTGGCGCGCATCGCGCTCCGCTTCCAGTCCCCGGAGATGTTCGCCCTGGTGGTGCTGGCGCTGGTAGCCGTCGCAACCGTCTCGCGCGAGTCGCTGACCAAGGGGATGGCGGCCACCGTCATCGGCCTGATGCTCTCGACGGTCGGCATCGACCCGCTGGTGCCGGTGCCGCGCTTCACCCTGGGCTCGGTGGACCTCCTCGTCGGCCTGCCGCTGATCCCGGTCGTGATCGGCATCTTCGCCTTCACGGAGGTGTTTCATCAGGCGAGCCGGCCGCCCGCGCGGGCGCTCGAGCACCCGTCCAGCGGTTCGGACGGCGCCTTCGCCTGGTGGAGCGAGGTGCGCCGCGTGGGATGGAAGCCCTTCGTGAAGAACTCCGTGATCGGGACGTCGGTGGGAGCCCTGCCCGGCGCCGGCGCAGCGATGGCCGCCTTCTTCGCCTACAGCGAGGCCCGCCGCAGCTCCCCCGAACCGGAGCGCTTCGGAAAGGGCGCGCCCGAGGGGATCGTCGCTCCCGAGGTCGCCAACAACGCCGTGACCGGCGGCGCGCTGATCCCCCTGCTGGCGCTGGGCATCCCCGGCGACGCGGTAACGGCCGTGATCCTGGGCGGCCTCGTAATCCACGGTATTACGCCCGGCCCCCAGCTCTTCACCGAGGCCGCGGACCTCATCACCCCGCTCTTCGTTGCCTACTTCGCCAGCTATCTGCTGATTCTGGTGTTCGGCCTGACGCTGCTTCCATTCTACGCGCGCATCACGCGCGTGCCCCGAAGCATCCTCTTCCCGGCGATTGCCCCGCTCGCCGTCGTCGCGGCCTTTACTTCGGAGCGAACCACCTTCGCCATCTACGTCGCCGTCGGCATCGGCGTCCTCGGCTACGTCCTGCGCCGCCTCGGCTATCCGGTGATCCCCGTGCTCCTCGGCCTCATCCTCGGCCCGATGCTCGAGTCCAACTTCCGCCGCGCCCTGATCCTCTCCGAGGGAGATCCCCTGATCTTCATCTCATCGCCCATCAGCGTTGGGCTGCTCCTCGCCGCCGCCGGTTTCCTTCTCTACGTCGTCCGGGGACAGCGCAAGACGCAGGCTGGCCTGAGCGGGCGAGCGTAAGCCGCGGACTAGGCTCCGCTCGGATCCGGCGCCCGCTCCCGGTGGAAGTCCGTCACCGCCTGGTACGCCGCGATCACCGCGAGCAGCCGCTCCTCGCCGAAGGGCGGCGCCCCGAGCGTGGCCCCGCGCGGCACCCGCGCCCCGGTCGTCTCGTCGGTGTCGAAGCCGATGGGCGTGCACGCGAGCGGCAGCCCCACGCCGTCGAACGCACCGCCGGCGCTCGTGACCACGACATCGCACTGGTTGAAGAGCTGCGTGACCATGCGGTGGCGCAGGAGGTTTCGCGCCTGCTGCACCTTTACGTAGGTGTCGGCGCTCTGCAGCATGCCGTTGAGGAAGCGCGGCAGGCGGTCGGCGAAGTTGCGCACGTCCTCGCGCAGCTGCTCGATGAAGAAGGCGGTGGGATCGCCGTGGGAGCCGCCCAGGGGCGGTGAGGTCAGGGCTTCCCAGTCGTCCGGAAGGCTCACGTCCGGCACGATGGTCACCGCCGGGTTGCGCTCGAGTTCATCGAGAAAGTCGCGCCTGAGCTGGTTCACCCGCTCGTTGTCCCCTTCGAGATACTCCGGCCAGACGCCGATCCGGGTGGGCCAGCGCACGCGCGGCCGGTCGCCCCCGAACGGTGTCGCCGCGAGGGCGTAGTTGGGGGGCCGCGGGAGCCCGAGCGTTCTGGGATCGTTCGGATCCGGCTGCGCGCACACCTGGAGCAGAATGGCCGCGTCCATGGCGTCGCGCGCCATCACGCCGACGTGGTCGCGCGTGTAGCTGAGCGGGATGATGCCGTGCAGCGAGATGCGCCCGAACGTGGGCTTGACCGCGGTCAGTCCCTGCGCGGTGGAGGGGCCGATGACCGAGCCCCCGGTCTGCGTGCCCAGCCCGGCCACCGCGAGCCGGGCCGCCACGGCCGTGCCGGTGCCGGACGAGGACCCCGACGGGCTGTAGCGCACGTCGTCCGGCGTCCACGCGTTGCGCGTCGTCGGAGTGGTCGTCCCGTACACGCGCGCCCTGCCTCCGGCCAGGTTGCCCATCTGCGCCTTGCCCACGACCAGGCCGCCCGCCGCGCGCATCAGCGAGACGCAGGTCGCGTCGTAGTCGGGCTGGAAGCCCTCGTACACCAGCGACCCGCCCTCGGTCAGCAGATCCGCCGTGTAGCAGTTGTCCTTGGGCGCCAGGCACATGCCCCGGAGCGGGGCGCGCCGCTCATCGTCGGGCGTCCGGGCCAGTTGCGCGAAAAGCGTCTCGCGTGACGGACGGTCGGCGTAGGCCTGGTACGTTCCGTCGAAGGCCTCGATGCGGTCGACGTACGCCTCGACCAGGTCCCGCGGATCGAGGGCGCCCGTGCGGATCAGGGTCATCGATTCCGACATGGTGAGCTGCGTCAGGTCGTCGACCTCCTGCACGCGGATGTCGGCGCCGAAGGCCTCCGGGGTCACCGCCGGGCCGCGTGGGCTGGCGACGGCGGGCGCGCGAGCCAGCAGGGTGCCGGTTGCGGCCGCCGAAGAGACCCACGCCATGCGCTCGAGGAACCATCGCCGCGAAACCCGCTCGTCCTGGGGGGCGGCAACCTCGCTGGCACCGGCGCTTGCCGTGCGGCCCGACCCGGCTCCATTCCGGGTGCCGCCGGCCTCGGTCCCTCCACCCCCGCTCACGATCCTCCCTCCTCGGTCCACGCCACGAACGGCGCCGGAAAGGCATTCGGCAGGTTGAACTGGGGATCGATGTGGAAGTTGGCGGCCTCGACGTCCTGCCGGAGGATCGAGCGCCCGTTCTCGAGCAGCCGCTCCCGGTCCATCGGCGCATCCTCATCCGATTCGGGAAGCACCGAGATGTCGATCCCGAGGAGCCTGTAGCGCGTCAGAATGCAGGCGTTGAGTTCTTCGTCCGTGGGTTCGGGCGGGGTCTGGGGTCGTGGGCGCATGGGTCAATCCTCCTCACCAGCCAATCACATAGTCGCTCTTCGCCGGGCTCACGCCGCCGTACATGACGCCGGTCTCCGGATCGATCATCACCATCTTCACCGCCCCGGCTCCCGACGCCGCCTGCCGGTAGGGCTGCTGAAGCGGGCTCACCTCCACCTGGTGGCCGAGCGCCGCCAGCGCCTCGCCGGCCCCCTGGTAGAGCACCTCCGGCATCGTCAGCATGCCCCGCATGCGCCCCGGGTACATCGAGGCGCGGAAGGCCGTGCTGGTGACCGTCGGCGCCTCCACCGCCTGCTGCACGTTCATGCCGAAATGCACCACCGCCAGGAAGGCCTGCAGCATCGCCTGCGGCTGGTTGTCGCCCCCGGGAGTGTTCCACGCCAGGTACGGCCTGCCATCCTTGAGCGCCAGCGCCGGGTTGATGGTGTGGCGGGTGCGTTTGCCCGGCTCGAGCACGTTCACGTCGTCGGGCTCGAGGCCGTAGTAGGGCATGCGGTTGTTCAGGAAGTAGCCGCCGTCCGGGACCACCATCCCGCTGCCGAAGCTCGAATTCACGCTGTGCGTCACCGAGACCAGGTTCCCGAAGCGGTCCGCGATGGAGAACGACGAGGTCTCGCCGTCCTCGCGATAGAGAACCTCCGGCCGCGAGACGTCCCCGGACCCGCTCTCGTACTCCGCGGCCTGGCCCTCCGCCACGGCGGCCATCCCCCGGGGATCGCCGGCCGGAGCCACGCTCATCGCCCGGTCCATGCGAATGAGCCCGCGCCGCGCGGCCGCGTATTCCTTCGACAGCAGTTCCTGCGTGGGAACGTCGCTGAAGCGCGGGTCGGCCACGTAGCGGTTCCGGTCCGCGAAGGCCAGCTTCATCGACTCCGTGACCACGTGCACGTATTCGGCGGAGTTGTGGCCCATCGCCTCCAGGTCGAAGCCCTCGAGGATGTTCAGCGCCATGAGCATCACGATGCCCTGCGAGTTGGGCGCGCTCTGGTAGACGTCGAGCCCGGCGTAGCTCACCTGGATCGGATCCGCCTCCTCCGCCTCGTAGCCCGCGAGGTCCTCGTAGCGCAGCAATCCGCCCTGCTTCTCGTAGTAGTCGGCGCTCATCCGCGCCAGCCGCCCGCGGTAGAAGGCGTCGGCGCCCTCGCGCGCGATCTCCTCCAGGGAGCGGGCAAGGTCCTCCTGCACATACAGGTCGCCCACTCCGAGCAGCCGCCCGTCCGGCATCAGCAGCTCCCGCGAGGCGGGATAGGGGGAGATCTTCTCCACCGAACGCGCATGGTGCCCCGCCACCCAGAAGTCGAGGGGATGCCCCTGGCGCGCGGCGCGGATCGCCGGTGCAAGCACCTGTTCCCGGGGCAGGGTCCCGTAACGCGAGTGGGCCAGCTCGAAGGCGCCCACCGCCCCGGGGACATCTGTTGACAGCGGCCCGGCGCCGGGGATGCCACCCTGGTCCTCGTAGAACTCGCGCGTCGCGAGCGCGGGCGCGTACCCGGTTCCATTAACGAACACGACGCGGTCCTCCGCAGCGAGGTACGCGACCATGAAGGCGTCGCCCCCGATCCCCGCCTGGTGCTGTTCCACGACCGTCGTCATGTAAAAGACCGCCGACGCCGCGTCGAAGGCGTTGCCGCCGGCGCGCAGCACCTCTTCGGCGGCCAGCGCCTCCAGTGGATGCTCCGCCGCGACCATGGCCTCGGTGCCGAGGATGACGGGGCGCCAGACCGGCCGATCGGATGCCTCCTGGGCCCGGGACGGAGGCGCGCCCGCGGCGGGGAGCAGGAGCAGGAACACGATCGCGCAAGGGACGCGCGCGGCGCTCCGGCCGGTGGTGCGGGAGATTGCGTTCATTGCGTCGGCTCCTCACGGGATTTCGGCGTTGACAGGCCCGCCGATGGGCGGATAGTTTCGCACTGCTGAAGTAGCGCGCGCGGTGCGTGCTCGCTAGAGTTCCGTCTGCCCGGGCATCTGCGATCCCGGTCGAATCCCGTCAAAAGGAAGGCTTCGGTGGCCAACGACCAATTCGGACTCCTGACCCTGTTCGCGGACGGCGGATTCATGATGTATCCGCTGGTTCTGTGCTCGCTTATCGCACTCGGCGTGATGATCGCCAAGTTCTGGACCCTTTGGGCGGCCCACAAGGATACCGCGAAGGTTCTGGCGGAGGTCGACGAGCTGGCTCGCGCCGGGGACATCGAAGGCGCCATGGCGGCGGCGGGCTCCAAGCGCGGACCGGCGTCGGCCATCCTCATGGCCGGGCTGCGGCGCATCAAGGGGCGCGAGGTCGGCGAGGGCGAGATCGAGCAGGCCGTCAGCACCGTCGGCACCATCGAACTCGGCTTTCTGGAGCGCGGGCTGGTGGTGCTCGCGACCATCGCCAACGTGGCCCCCCTCATGGGCTTCCTGGGCACGGTGGCGGGCATGATTCTGGCCTTCGCGTCGATCGAGGCCGCGGGAAGCGTCGATCCGGCGCTCGTCGCCGGCGGGATCAAGGTGGCGCTCCTCACCACCGCATCCGGGCTCGCGATTGCGATTCCGGTCAACATCGGATACAACTTCTTCGTCACGCGGATCGACAAGCTGATCGTCGATATGGAGCAGGGCACGCAGGCAATCCTGAACGTCACCTGGGATCTGGAGAACGCCGGCCAGCTGACCGTGGTCGCCAGGGATCCGATCACTGCCCTCTCCCCGCCCCCGCCGAGCCTCTCCTGACGCGGGCGTGATGGGAACGATACGGCGAACGAAACGGTAGAGTAAGGATTACGGAACAGCCGCGAGCGGCGGGAGGTTGGAAGATGGCCGTACTGCAGAACAAGAAATCCAAGGTCAGCGACGAGGTCCCCACCTCTTCGATGGCGGACATCGCCTTCCTGCTGCTCATCTTCTTTCTGGTGACCACGGTCTTCCCGAAGGACAGCGGGCTGGCGGTAGTGCTTCCCGAGTCTGCCGAAGAGGTCCAGGTGAGCCAGCGCAACATCCTGCACCTCTCCGTCCTCCCCAACGGCCTGGTGGACGTGAAGAGGGGAGAGAGCACGCAGATTCAGCAGGTGCGCGCCAACGATGTTGAAGCCATCTGGCGCCAGGGGGTGACCGAGAACCCCAACCTGATCGCCGCGGTCAAGACCCACCCGAACGCTCCCTACAGGTTCATGGTGGATGTTCTCGACGCCCTGCAGACCGCCGGGGCGGAACGCATTTCCCTGCAGCTGCTGGAGGATTGACCGATGAGTATCAAGCAGGGCGGATTCTCGCGCAAATCGAAGGCTTCCGACGAGATCCCTTCTTCGTCGCTGGCCGATATCGCATTCCTGCTTCTCATTTTCTTCATGGTCACCACGGTGTTCCGCACCAGCAAGGAGCGGCCCATCGAGTGGGCCGCGGCCGAGGCCGCAGAGAAGATCGACGAGAAGAGAGACGACATCCTCCACGTGTGGGTTGAGCGCAACGGCGAGGTCTGGGTGAACGACCGCAGCATCACCATGACCACCCTGTCCAACATCGTGGCGCCGCGGTACGCGGCCTCGGACCGGCGCCTGGTGATTTCCTTGCGCGCGGACACGGACGTTCCGTATCAGTTCGTGAATCAGGTCCAGGAGGAGCTGCAGGAAGCCAACGTTGTCCGGGTCGTATTCGCGACCGAGCTGGAACGCCGCATGACGAGGGAGAGACGATGAACGACACAGATTTCGAGCAGACGCATCAGGACGCCGTCCCGCACGAGACCGCGAACGACCGCTTCAAGAAGTCGTTCAACACCTGGTTCTGGGGATCGGTGGTGGCCGCGACCGTGGTTCATTTCGCGATGTTCATGTTCTGGCCGACCTTGACCGCGGAGGACGTCTCCTTCGATTCCGAGGAGCTCGTGGCGATCGAACTCCCGCCCGAGATCGAGATTCCCCCGCCGCCCCAGGCGATCAGCCGGCCCGCGACCCCCGTGATCGCCGCGGCCGACATCAGCGAGGACATCACGATCGCGCCGACCACGTTCGAGGACAATCCGGTCGAGGAGCTGCCTCCTCCGCCGGACGAGGAGGCCGTCGACATCTCCGCGGCGCCCACGTTCACGCCCTACACGGTGCGCCCCGACCTCACCAACGAGCGCGAGGTGCAGCGTGCGCTGGAGCGGGAGTACCCCCCGATCCTGCGTGACGCGGGCATCGGCGGGACCGTGAACGTGCACTTCTTCATCGACGAGGAAGGCATGGTGCAGAGAACGCTGGTGGCGCAGACCTCGGGACACGCTTCCCTCGACGAGGCGGCGCTGCGCGTGGCCAACGTGTTCCGGTTCACCCCGGCGCTCAATCTGGACAAGATCGTGCCGGTGTGGATCGCGATTCCCATTACCTTCCAGACGCGTTAGTCGCTTCGGACGGTCCGAGCCGGACAGGAACCCCGCCGGAGCTTCCGGCGGGGTTCCTTTGGTTTATGGACGACGGAATGGATTGATGTATCCGGAAAGGCTGAAGGAGACGCTGCCCCGCGTCCGCGACGAGGTCGAGGAGGCCGCGCGCCGAAGCGGACGCACCGGCGCCGACGTGACGCTGGTGGCGGTGACCAAGAGCCACCCGCTGGCGGCGGTGGAGGCGGCGCTCGGCGCGGGCATCCGGGACATCGGCGAGAACCGGGTGGAGGAGCTCCAGGTCAAGGCGGGAGCGCTGGAGGGCCGGCCGGCCCCGCGCTGGCACATGATCGGCCACCTCCAACGCCGCAAGGCCCCACGCGTAATCGGGATCTGCGACCTCCTGCACTCGGTGGATACGCTTCGGCTGGCGGAGCGGCTCGACCGCTTCGTGCCCGCCGGCGCCGCTCCGCTTCCGGTGCTGGTGCAGGTGAACATCTCCGGAGAGGTAGCCAAGAGCGGCGTCTCCCCCGAAGAAGCGCGCGAGGCCATCCACCGGATCACCGAGCTGCCGGGGCTGGCGGTGCGCGGTCTCATGACCATGGCGCCGTTCACCGATCGCGAAAGCGTCCTGCGCGACGCGTTCCGCGCCCTGCGCCGGCTGCACGAGGAGCTGCGGAGGCTGGAGGGATACCAGGGGGAACACCTGTCGATGGGGATGACCAACGACTTCGGCATCGCGATCGAGGAGGGCAGCACCATGGTCCGGATCGGCACGGCGCTTCTGGGGCCTCGTCCAGGCGCCCCTGCGCGGCGGACGGGGACGGTCGCGTGACGACGGCGACCGGGATGAGCACGGCAACCACATGAGCGCGACCGGGGCGAGCGCGGCTACCACATGAGCACGACCGACACGACGACCGCCGGGACGACCGCGCCGACGGGCACGACGGCTGCGGACCTGGTGGCCCGCATCGAGGCCGCGGTCGCGGAGGTGCGCGACCGGTGCGCGCTCCGGCCGAAGGCGGGGATCGTGCTGGGCACCGGGCTGGGCGGCCTCGCGCGCGAGATCGACGTGGAGTGCGCCATCGACTACACCGCGCTGCCCCACTTCCCGGTCTCGACGGTGGAGAGCCACGAGGGCCGCCTGCTGCTGGGCACGCTCGACGGCGTCCCCGTGGTCGCCATGCAGGGCCGCTTCCACCGGTACGAGGGCTACACCCTGCAGCAGGTGACCTTCCCCGTCCGGGTGATGGCCGCCCTGGGCGCGGACACCCTGGTGGTTTCGGCGGCCTGCGGCGGGATGGACCCCCTCTGGCCGGCGGGGCAGCTGGTGGTGCTCGACGACCACATCAACCTCCTGGGCGACAATCCCCTGGTGGGCCCCAACGCCGATGCGCTCGGCCCGCGCTTCCCGGACATGTCGGAGCCCTACGACCGCGGCCTGCAGCAGGTCGCCCTGGACGCCGCGCTCGCACAGGGCATTCCGCTTGCGCGCGCCGTGTACGCGGCCGTGACCGGGCCCTGCCTGGAGACCCGGGCCGAGTACCGCATGCTGCGCGCCCTGGGCGCGGACGTGGTGGGCATGTCCACCGTGCCGGAGGTCATCGTCGCGCGGCACATGGGCATGCGGGTGTGCGGCCTCTGCATCGTGACCGACGTCTGCCTCCCGGACGCGCTCGAGGAGGTGGACGTGCCGACTATCATCCGGGTCGCCATGGAGGCGGAGCCCGGCCTCACCGCGGTGGCCCGCGCGGTCATCGCCTCGCTGGCGTAGGAGGCGCCCGCCGAATGCGCTATCCGGAGCTTCCCGACACGCTGCTCGAACTGGAGCAGCAGACCCTCGACCGCTGGCGCGAGGAGGATCTCTTCCGCCGCAGCATGGAGGCCTCCGAGGGGCGCGAGCCCTTCGTCTTCTACGAGGGACCGCCCACCTCCAACGCCCGCCCCGGCCTGCACCACGTGCTCGGACGCACGCTGAAGGATCTCGCCTGCCGCTACCAGGCGCTCAAGGGACGCCGGGTCACCCGCATCGCGGGATGGGACACGCACGGCCTGCCGGTCGAGATCGAGGCGGAGAAGACGCTCGGCATCTCGGGGAAGCCCGAGATCGAGGCGGTCGGCATCGAGCGCTTCAACCGCACCTGCCGGGATTCCGTCTTCACCTACAAGGCCGACTGGGAGGCGCTGTCGGAACGCATCGCGTACTGGCTCGACTACGAGCGTCCCTACGTCACCTGCGACACCGGCTACATCGAGTCGGTCTGGTGGATCCTGAGCCAGCTGGCGGGGAAGGGGCTCCTCTACCGGGGCCACAAGAGCGTGCCCTACTGCCCCCGCTGCGGCACCGCGCTCAGCTCCCACGAGGTCGCCCTCGGATACCGCGAGGTGGAGGATCCGTCCCTCTTCTTCCTCGCGCCTCTCCTGACGGAGGAAGGGGAACCCGACCCGGGTGGGCGCGCCTTCCTGGCCTGGACCACCACCCCGTGGACGGTGCCTTCCAACGTCGCGCTGGCGCTCAATCCCGCCCTCACCTACGCCGAGGCGGAGGCGGAAGGCCGGCGCGTGATCGTGGCGAAGGACCTGGTCGAGCGGGTGCTGGGCGGAGACGCGCGCATCATCCGCGAGCATGATGCCCGTTCGCTCGAAGGCGTCCGCTACGCGCGGCCTCTGGAGGTAGTGCCCGTCCCCGACGGCTCCGATGCGGCCTGGCGCATCATCCTCGAGGATTTCGTCACGGCGGAGGACGGCACAGGCATCGTGCACATCGCGCCCGCCTTCGGCGCGGACGACTATGCGGCCGGCCAGCGCCACGGCCTGCCCCTCATGCGTTCCATCGACGACGCCGGGCGCTTCCACGAAGGGCTCCCGCTGGTAGGGGGGATGTTCGTAAAGGACGCAGATCCCCTGCTGGTGGATGAACTCGACCGCCGGGGCAACCTGCACCGGGCGGGTCGCGTGGCGCACTCGTACCCGCATTGCTGGCGCTGTCAGTCTCCGCTCCTCTACATCGCGCGTGAATCCTGGTTCGCCGCCACCTCGACGCTCAAGGAGGAGATGCTCGCCATCAACCGCGAGACGGCCTGGTACCCGCCGGAGATCGGCGAGGGGCGCATGGGCGAGTGGCTGGCCGGCAACGTGGACTGGGCGCTGTCGCGCGACCGCTATTGGGGTACGCCGCTCCCGGTCTGGGTCTGCGACCGCGACGACGACACCACCGAGTGGATCGGCAGCCTGGCGGAGCTGGAGGAGCGCGCCGGCCCGCTGGGCGAGGACTTCGACCCGCACCGGCCCTTCATCGACGAAGTGACTTGGCCCTGTCGGGAATGCGGCGGGACCATGCGCCGGGCCTCTCCCGTCGTCGACGTGTGGTTCGACTCGGGGGCGATGCCGTACGCGCAGTGGCACTATCCCTTCGAGAACCGGGAGCACTTCGAGCGCCACTTTCCCGCCGACTTCATCAGCGAGGGGCTCGACCAGACCCGCGGCTGGTTCTATTCGCTGATGGCCATCGCCTGCATGCTCGGCCGGGGGATGGCGTTCCGAAACGTCCTCGTCAACGACCTGGTGCTCGACGCCGAGGGCCGGAAGATGTCGAAGTCGAAGGGCAACGCGGTCGATCCCTGGGAGGCAGTGGCCGCACACGGGGCCGATCCGCTGCGCTGGTATTTCGTCACGGTCAGCAATCCGTGGGTGCCCAAGCGCTACGACGAGGGCGGCATCGCCGAGGTGGCGCGCAAGTTCTTCGACACCCTCTTCAACACGTACCGGTTCTTCGCCCTGTATGCGAACGTGGAGGATTGGCGGCCCGACGGGGGACGATCGCAGGCGTCCCTGCTCGACCGCTGGATGCTCTCGCGGCTGCATCGCCTGGTGGGCGGCGTGCGGTCCGATCTGGACGACTACCAGTTCACCCCCGCCTGCAGGCAGGTCGCCCGGTTCGTCGACGAGGACCTCTCCAACTGGTACGTGCGGCGCAGCCGGCCGCGCTACTGGGGCAAGACCGGCGCCGCGGACGCCGACGCCGCTTTCCGCACCCTGCATCTCGCCCTTCGCACGGTGAGCCTGCTGATCGCTCCGGCCGCGCCCTTCACCGCGGACTGGCTGCACCGGGCCCTGACCGGGGGCGAGAGCGTCCACCTGGCCCTTCTGCCCGAGCCGGACGAGGGATGCCTGGACGATGGGCTGGAAAGGGAGATGGACGCCGTGCGACAGCTCGTGACGCTGGGGCGGGCGGCGCGCGAGCAGGCGGGGGTGAGGGTGCGACAGCCGCTGCGGACGCTCCATGCGGCCGTGCCCGATGGCGTCGCGCTGCGGGAGGAGGTGCTGGCGGTGCTGCGGGAGGAGCTGAACGTCAAGCAGGTCGCGTTCGTGCGCGACGCGGGCGATCTGGTGCGTCTCGAGGCGCGCCCCAACTTCCGTGCGCTGGGACCTCGCTTCCAGAGGCACAGCAACGCCGCCGCCGCGGCCATCCGCGGCCTCGGGCAGGAGCAACTGCGCGCCTGGCGCGCGGGCGAGGGGGTCGCCATCACGGTTGACGGTGAAGAACACCCGGTCGGTCCCGAAGACCTCGAGGTGGCGGAGGTCGCGCGCGGCGACCTGGTGGTGCGCGCCGCCAGCGGCTTCACCGCCGCCATCGATCCCGCCCTGGACGACGAGTTGCGCGCCGAGGGATTGGCGCGCGAGCTGGTGAACCGGGTACAGCGGCTGCGCAGGGACTCGGGGCTTGAGGTCACCGACCGCATCCGGCTCGCCGTCTCCGGCCCGGAAGGCGTGCGCGCCGCCGCGGCCCGCCACCGCACCTTCATCGCGGGTGAGACCCTGGCGGTGGACATCGTGGTGGCGGAGGAGGAGGACGGCTCACCGGAGGCGTACACGAACCGCAGGGAAGTGGCGTTCGACGGCACCCGCGCCGCGATCGCGCTGGCGCGCGCGGCCGAGTAGCCGGTCGTCGGATGGGGCCGCGACCGTCCCGAGCCGTTTCGGCGGCGCGCCCCGTCAGCGTACGGTTCGGTCTTCTCCGCGACCCTGGTCGAAACGGGGTCGGCATCCGGGGGCGTCCGGCCGACCGGCGAGCGCCGTGAGCGGGGCTGCCGGGCGGCGCGAGACGCTCACCGTCGGGGAGGACACCGCCGGGCGCCGCGAGGCGCTCACCGTCGGCGAGGGTCGCCCGGAGCGTCTGGACGCGTGGCTGGCCCGCCGCCTCGACCTGTCGCGCACGCAGGCGGCCCGGCTGGTGCAGCAGGGCCTCGTGCACGTGGAGGGGCGGCCCGCCAGGAAATCCGCGCGGATGGCGACCGGGCAGCGCGTCGAGGTGGAGATTCCGCCGCCCGACCCGGTCGACCTTCTGCCCGAGGACATCCCCCTCGCCGTGGTCCATGAGGACGACGCGCTGCTGGTGGTCGACAAGCCGGCCGGGCTGGTGGTTCACCCGGCGCCGGGCCACCCCCGCGGGACGCTGGTGAACGCGCTCCTGCACCACGTCGCCGACCTGGCCGGGGTGGGGGGCCGGTTGCGCCCGGGGATCGTGCACCGGCTCGACCGCGACACCTCCGGGCTGCTGGTGGTGGCCAAGAACGACGCGGCGCACCGGGCGCTTTCCGCCGAGCTGGCAGCGCGCAAGGTAGGCCGCACCTACCTGGCGGCCGCCTGGGGGCACTTGCGCGACACCCCGCTCACCGTGGATGCACCCATCGGCCGCGATCCCCGGGCCCGCCAGCGCATGGCGGTGGTGGAGGGGGGGCGCCGGGCGGTCACCCACCTGACCGTACGGGAGCGCTGGGAGGCGGCGGAGCTGCTCGAGGTGCGCCTCGAGACCGGGCGCACCCACCAGATCCGGGTGCACCTGGCGCACATCGGGCACCCGGTGGTGGGCGATCGCGTGTACGGGGCGGGGTGGGAGCGGGGGATGTCGGGGCCCGCACGGCGCTGGGCGGCGGAGGTGGCGCGCCGGACCGGGCGCCAGTTCCTGCACGCCTGTGCCCTCTCCTTCACCCATCCCCTGCTGGGAACGCGCATGCGCTTCCGTTCATCCCTCCCTCCCGACCTTGTGGAGGTCGCCGACCGGGCGAGAAGGCACCGGGGATCCGGATGAGCCTTCCCGCAGTCCTCCTGCTTTGCCTGTCCTCGCTGTCGCCGCTACCGCCCGGCGATGCGCCCTCCGACCCGGATGTGCCCCGCGACCTGGTTGCACCCTCCGATCAGGACACCTCCCCCGCCCAGGATGCGCCCCTCGACCAGGACACGCCTCTCGAGCAGGACGCAGCCCGCTATTCCGCCCTGACGCGATCCGGGATCACGCTCCACTACGCCCCGGGCGATTCCCTGCGCGCCGAACGCGTCCTGAACCAATTGATGAACGCGCCGGGCCTGCCGGGCCTTCCCCCGGGCTTCCCCGCCACGGCCAACGTCTACCTCGCGGCGTCCGAGGCGGACTTCCTGGAGTTCGCCGGGGGCCAGGTCCCGGAGTGGGGCGCGGGGGTGGCCATTCCTTCGGCCGGCACCATCGTCCTTCCCATGTACGCCGACGACCGCACACGCGGCTGGAGCGAGGAGCGGGTGCTGAGGCACGAATGGGCGCACCTCGGTTTGCACGGATACCTGCGCGGCCTGCGCGTCCCGCGATGGTTCTCCGAAGGGTACGCGGAATGGGCCTCCGGGGGATGGAACGCGGCCGAGGGGTGGCGTCTGCGCATCGCCATGGCGGGAGGCCGAACGCCTCCGCTCGACTCCCTCGCCCTGCAGTGGCCCGCCGACCGGGCATCCGCGGAAGTCGCGTACATGCTCTCGGCAACCGCCGTCGAGTACCTGGTGGCGGCCAGCGGCGAGCGGGGCCTCGCGCTCTTCCTTTCGCGCTGGCGCGAGGGCAACTCTTTCGAGGCGGCGCTGCGTCGTACCTTCGGCGTCACCAGCGGACAGCTCGAGGGCGATTGGAGCCGATACGTGCGCCGGCGCTACGGCTGGCTCCTGGTGATGTCCCAGTCGCTTGTGTTCTGGGCTTTTCTGGGGACCTTGCTCGCCGTCATGGTGGTCGTGCGACGTCGCCGCGGACGCTGGCGTATGGCGCGCCTGCGCGCCACCGAACTCCCCAATGACCCCGCCTTCTGGCTTGACCCGTCCCGCGAACAGCAGGATCTTGGAAACCATGGCAAGGAAGCGAACCAACCGCCGGGCGTCCCGTAACCGGGGCGGAAGCCGTCGCCGCGACACCGGCTCACTGCGCTTTTCGCGCAAGAACGGCATCCTCGGCCTCGCCGGGTTGCTGGTCATCGTCCTGGGTTATGCCCTGCTCGCCCAGGGTTCCATCACCGCGGCTCCCCTGCTGCTGGTTCTCGGCTACCTGGTGCTCCTGCCCCTCGCGCTCGTGCTCTAGGGAGCGGCATCACCGAAGTCGCCAACCGCGGCGACGCCAGCCCGCTTTCCTCCACTGGCCCGGCCCCCTCCTCACGCGTACGATGTAGCAAGTTGACCTCGTGCCGCCGAAGCCTTCGGCGAGGAGGATGATCATGTACCAGATTCCGAATCCGTCCCCCATGGCCCGCGTCCGCCTGACGGCACGCGTGGCGTTGTCGATCCCGTTGCTCGTCCTGGGGCTCGCCGATGCGCGCCAGGCCGCGGCGCAGGCTGAAGTGGTCGAAGGCCATGCGCCCTCGCGCCGCATCGAGTCGATCCGTCCGCGCACGGGGCCCGCGGGGACCCGCGTCAGCATCAACACCGGGGGGCTGCCCGCCATCACCCCGACCCGCATCGGGCTCGGAGCCGCCCAGTTCGGGTTCGAGGAGATCGGCCAGGAACTGACCACCGAGCGGGGCCGGATCGACATGAGCGTCATGGTTCCCGAGTGGGCGCACCTCGACCGTCCCACGGTGTTCATCGTCTTCGACTTCTACTTCCGGCCGCTCGCCCTCTCCAACTACTTCCACGCCACCGACGAAAACGGCATCCTGACCCGCCGGGGGCAGCTCATTCACGTGGGCGAGCCCTGCTCGGTGCTGTTCGGCGAGTTCGGGGACGTGTACGCGCTGGAAGGCGAGGAGGGCGACTGGGAGATGGGGACCGAGGTGGTCGTCCAGGGCACCCTGACCGAGAGTTCGCCGTGTCTGCACGAGACGACGATCTCGGTTCGAAGCATGCGGCCCGCGCGCAGCGGTTCGTAACCTTCGGCCTCATGCACGCACGAGGCCGGAGGCTCGAGCTCCGGCCGCACCTGCTCGTCTGCGTCCCGTCGCGGGACGCGAGCGGCATCTTCACACAGAATGCTCCGCGGAGGGTCCCATGAGACGCCTGCTCGTTGCTCTCGCATTCATCCTTCTGGTTCCCTCCACCGCACTGGCCACCTGGTCGATCATTGCCATCGACCTCGCCACCGGGCGCGTCGTGATCGCCTCGGCCACCTGCGCCGCGACCGGCCCCGACCAGCTCAAGCTGCTGCAGGCTGTGGTCGTGCCGGGCGTGGGCGTGGCCGCCGCCCAGGCGGGCGTGGACCGCACCCACGAGAACCAGAAGCTCATCTTCGCCGAATTGCAGAACGGCACCGATCCCGTCGAGATCATCCGCATGCTGGAGGAGGATCCCGACATCGAGCGCCGGCAGTTCGGCATCATCGACATGCAGGGCCGCACCGCCGGACGCTCCGGCGAGGGCAACCGCCCCGTGTCGCTGGACATCCAGGGGCGCAGCCCGGACGACATCCTGTACTCGGTACAGGGCAACATCATCGCGACCACCGAGGCGCTCACCGAGTCCGCGCGCATCATGCAGGAAGGCAGCGACGACGTCATCGACCGCGTCATGCGCGCCATGGAGAGAGCCGACGAACTGGGCGGGGACAGCCGCTGCACCTGCGAGACCGAGCCTCTGCCGGAGGCGTACGCCGACTGCGACGGCAAGACCTCGCACGTCGCCTACATCCTTGCCGCGGACCCGGAGAACACCCTGGGCGAATTCGCCGACAACCACCCCGAGGACCTGCGCGCGCCCTACAACGACGGGGAATACCACCTCTACATCTCCGCCATCCCGACGAACACCCTGCCTCACGAGGATGCCAACCCGGTCCGAACCCTGCGCATGCGGTATGATGCGTGGAGGGAGTCCGGGGGGGTTAGGGCAGGGTTCCGTTAAGTTCAAGCGGGGCGCTTAGCTCAGTTGGTTCAGAGCGCCTGCCTTACAAGCAGGAGGTCGGCGGTTCGAATCCGTCAGCGCCCATTACAGTTACGGGATTCGTGGGTCCGATGTTTGCAAATTACGTTTGCAAATTGGACCCCGAACCGGCCTCCCGGTACGCCGCCAGAGCCTTCCGGAGTCGCTCCTCGTCGGGCCTCTGGTAGCACTGGAGAACCGTCGCGGCGGTCTTCCAGCCGCCCAGGTCGCAGAGCACCTTCAGCGGAAGGTCCATGAGGTCGGAAGCGAATTTCCGCCTCAGCGAATGCCACCCCCGGCCCCACTTGGGTTCGAGTCCCGCGAGCCCTTCGGCCCTCTTCCACCAGCTGCTCGCGAGCCAGCGGGTCATGCAGACCGAAGAATCCTTTGGCGCTGGCATTACGGGCGCATCCCCGATTCCGGGGTTGCGCCGCCGTGCCTCGACCAGTACCGCCCGCGCCATGATGGTCATGGGCGTCCGGTGCTCGTATCCGGTCTTCTCATGTTCGGCGCGCCATCGGATCGTCCGGGCATCGATTTCGATGTCGGACCACCGAAGCTGGCAGATGGCCCCGATGCGGTGGCCGGTCTCGTGGGCGAGCACGAGCGCCACCCTGAACCGCCAGTCCACCTCGTCGGCCACGCGGAGCAACGCCTCGTACTCGGCCTGGGTGAGTATCACCCGGGTCGGGTTCTTTTCCGACGGTGCCTTTAGTCCCCGGAGCGGGTTCGATTCGAGGAGAAGCCTCCCCTCCTCGTCCCGCGACCTGGCGGCCCAGTTCAGGACGGCGAGCAGGAACTTAAGGTCCCGTTGAATCGTCCGGTCGCCAGCGGGCTGACGGTTGCCACCGGTCGTCCCGGCCCGCCGTGCTCGGATGAAGCGGTCCCAGTCCCGCTGCGAAAGCGTCGCGGCTTTTCGGTGGGTCCCGAAGAACCGGAGGAACATCTTCATCGCCGCCCGATCGTACTTCCATGACCGCTCGGCCTTGGTGGGTGTCACCTCCTCACCGTAGATGTCAAACAGCGTCTTCAGGGTGAGCGGCTCGGGCTCGGCGTCCGCCGCGTCCGTGGCCACCGGCTCGGCGATCCCGGCCGCGATCTCGTCGGCCTGCTGCTTGGCTTGGTCCCAGTCACGGTGCCTGAGCGACCGGGTCAGCCTGCGCCCATCTTCATGCCACTGCACCTGCATGATTCCGGTTCTGGGATCGGGAAACACCCGGACCCGGTTCCGGCCCCACTCACCGGCGCTGTAGGAGCGCCGGCCCTTCTTTGTGCGTGCCATCATTCGATTCCTTTCTCGATGATGGACCGCACGATCCCTCGACCGGAAACCTGACGCCGGTCTCGCTCTCGCGCCAGCCGCGAGCCAAATGGCGATTCCGGGTCCTGGCGTTTTCGGGGCAGGTGCCTGCGGGCGATTCTGGGTGCGTTGGGCCTCCCGGCGTTGGGGATCTTGCCGTCGCGGACGAGGCGTCCCAGGTGTTCGCGGGAGTAACCGCTTTCGCGGGCGGCCTCGGTCAGCGAGTAGGTGGTGTCGTCGCGTTGCTTGATCGTGCCTTCGAGTTCGTCGGCGCAGCGTTCGAGCGCGGTGGCGAGCGCCTGGCCGCCGTACCTGCGGAGTGTCTTAGCCTGTCGCCGCCAGGCGGCGGGCAGCTTCCTGATTGAGGGTTGGCTGGTCCTGGTCACGGGCAGACCTGCATGTCAGAGGTGGGGTGGGGTCGGTGGTTTCGGACTGGACGCGCGGCGGGTGAGGCGTCGGTAGGGGGCGAGACCGGAAGGAGGAGAGCTTCGATTCGCCCGCGGCCCGGGCGGGGCCTCGGGTAGCCCGTTGGGGTGCCGAGCAATCGGGATTGCCCGGTGTGGTCTGCGGGCGGGTATGCCCGAGCAGGCATCGGGGATGCGGGATCGCGGCATGATCCGGCAGGATCGGGCGAATTCGGCGCGAAAATGTCGCCTTTGCAACCGACGGCGACCGATGCGACCCCTTCGTAGGTTTGCCTTGCGTACGCGCGCGCCCACGGGGCAACCCAACCAAAGGGTTTTTTCGGTAGCATCGGTTGCATTTCAGGCCTCCCGGCATCCACGCCATATCCTCGTTCTGGCGCTCACCGCGCGTTTGCACCCACGTCTTCGCAGTTCCGCGGCGATTGCATGGACGGAGGGCACGGCGCCGAGCCCGTTGTTGTCGAAGTAGTCGGTCAGCATCTCCCGTATTCTCTTTGCCGGTACCGCTGCGTAGGCGTCGCCGAACGCGAACAGCGTGTTGAGGGCTTCGCCCAAGGGATCCATGCTGTCGAAGAGGTCCGCGGTCGCGGTCTCGATGCCCTGGGGGAGCGTGGGCGCGATCCAGGGCTTGCCGGCCTGGTGGCGCTGCCAGCCCGCGTTCGCTTCGCCGACCATGCGGGCCAGGATGCGCGGCGCCTCCTGCCAGAGCGTCTCGGGCAGTCGTTCGTCGGGTCGTCTGGCGGTTGTACAGGGAATGACGACGAGTCGTCGCTTGAGTCCGGAGTCCCACCCCGGCAGCCGGGGTTCGGCGTTGCCGTAGAGCATGAGCTTGGCGGTGGGGCGGAAGGAGTAGCCGTCGGCGCGCATCCGGTTGGCGCGGATGGTGTCGGCGCCGGTGAGCGCCTTGAAGAGCCCGGCCTTGAGGCGGCCCGAGCTTGGGATTTCGGCGGCGGAGGCGAACCGTGATCCGTCGAGCGCGGTCATCCATTCCGGGTGGCGGTCGGAGGTTCCGCGTGCGGACACGAGTCCGTCGGGCGGGATTCGGGCGGCGTAGTCGCCCATGATGCGCGTGAGCAGTTCGACGAGCGTGGACTTGCCGGCGGCGCCGCTTCCGTAGAGGAAGACGGCCCGGTGGACGACGGTCTGTCCGGTGAGCAGATAGCCGAACCAGCGCCAGAGCCACCGGACGACATCCTCGTCGTCTCCGCACATCTCGTGCAGGAACGCATCGAACCGTTCGGTGTTGCCGCCCGCCGGCGCGCACCCCAAAGAGCGTGTGACCCCGTCTTCTCTCCTGGCTGGCCGGTCCTCGATCCGCCCGAGGTCCACCACCGCCCGGCCAGGCAGGCCGCACAGCATGGGATCGGCGTCCGGCTGTAGCTCGGGTGCATGGGCGTAGAGGATATCGAGAGCGGCGCGCGCGACTTTGGTCCGGGCGCGCTTGCCGCCGATGTTCCAGACCCGTGCGACCGCCTTGCCCGGGCTGGCCCGGCCGGACCCGCACACCCAGACCGCGCCTGTCCAGTAGAGGCGCGCGCGCCCGGGTCCCAACGCAAGGTCGGCCAGCACGCCCCGGCGCACGCATTCGCGGACCAGGCGAACCTCGCCGCCCAGCTCCTTCGGCGCCGCGCCCATGACGGCGGTGTCCACGATCCTGCAAAGCTTTGCCGCCCTTTCGGCTTTGGCGGCCTTGGCTCTCGCTTCCGCGAGGATCCGGTCGCGGTGGGGATCCTTCCGGCCGATGGGTCCGTTGGCGATTTCCTCGGTCAGCGCCAGATCCTTCTGCGCGCGCCTGGCCCGTGCCTCGTACCAGTCGGAGGGCGGGGTGTCGAGCCGGTACCCGAGCGCTTCGCACATGGCCTTGAAGTGCTGCGGGTCGCCGGGATGCTTGCGGCAGTGGAAGTATCCCGAGGGCGAGACCCGGAACCGGTCGTCGCCACCGCAGACCGGACAGGGTCCGCGCCATTCCTTGCCGCGCGTTTCGAGGCGTTTGCCGGTTGAGCGCAGGTAGTCCTGGGCCACCTGGGCCTGCGTCCGTCCGGAGCGGCTCATGGTCGGTCAAATGCGCTCGGTCGGCGCGTTCGCGGACCCTCGTCGCAGCGCCAGCATCGCCGCTGGTTCGAGGTGCGGACGAGATCGGCGATGCGGCCGCATGGACAGCGTCCGATACCGCCGCACACCGGGCAGGCGGGCGCCTGTGGCCGGACCCTTGCGCCACAACGAGGACAACGGGAGCGGGCGCTCATTCCCACTCTCCTTGCGTATCCTTGCGAAGCGCCTCGATGAGGTCCGCATCCCCCTCGCCGCGCCGCACGGACCGCTCGGCGAGATCGACGCGGCTCCCGAGGTCGGCGAGCCCCGTGACGCGGGCAACGACGTAGATCGCGGCCGCGACGACGGAGAGCGCGAGCACTGCGTGCAGCGCGAGTGCGAGGCCGTGCTCGGCGAGGATCGCGGGCCAGTGGGGCGCGAGGTATTCGAGTCGGGACCCGCCGATCAGGAACGCCGATCCGGCGAGGGCGGCGGTGAGTCCCGCGCTGATCTTCCAAGGCTGCATGCAAGGCCTCCCGTGCGGTCAGATTTCGACTGAGGCGGGGTCGCGGTCGGCTGGCCCCCTGAGCCAGGAGCCCCTCTCGCTTCCTCCGATCCCGAGCTTTCGGAGCAGGCCCGCCGCGGCCGGTCCGTTGGCGTGAATGACGAACCCGGCGGCGGCCTTGGCCCGGACGGCCGGTTCGCGGTAGTTGCCGGACGCTACTTCGACGTTGACGCGCCCGGTCCGCCCGTCGGCGTCTTCGTACTCGATCTGCGCGTCCGGATAGAGGACCTTGTCCCGGCCATCGAGGGGAAGCCCGAGTTCGTTGGCGACCCGTCGGCGTTCGTCATCGGCGGCCTGCCTGCCGTGCTTGAGCCGGGCGGCCTCGCTCGCCCGCGCGACGGCGCTCTTGAGTTCGGCGTCGAGCCGGACGCGCTTGACGGTGGCGCCCCGTTCGGCGAGGCGTTGCCGTTCCTTCTGGCATGCGCGGTAGATGGCGGTGTCGTGCCCTGCCTCGGCGGGCCTCATGCGTTCGGTCCGGATCCGCTGGGCCGGATCCATCCCGCGTTTTGCAGCCTTTCTGCGGGCCTCGGCGATACCTTCGCGGGTGAGCGAGAGGATCTTGAACGGATTGCCGTTTGGGCCGGTGGCCCGATGCTCTTCGACCCATCCCTTGCCGATCCAGTCGTTGACGGCCCGCCCGGTGGTGTGGGGGTGGCCGCCGAAGCGTGCCTCGGCGAGGTCGCGGTAGGAGACCGCGCCGAAGACGCCGATGTCGGTCAGCGCCCCGGCACAGCGGTCTTCAAAGGAGATGGTGGACCCGCGCGCCCGGCTCGCGGCGTATTCTCGGCGGTGGCCTTTCCGCATCGGCAAGCGATTGCGGCTGGGTGGCGCGGCGGGGCGCGGGTCCGGTTCGACCGTGCGGTCGAACATTCCTCTCCCTCTCATCAGTCAGCGGCTCGGCCCGAAGCCGCGTTCGGGGACCGGGAGCTTCGGCACCGGTACGACGATCCGCTGGGGTCCGGACGAGGGCGTGCGGACGGCGGCCACGGCGACGGGGTCGCGCTCGGCGACGCGCTCGCGGTGCCGAACGAGCACGAAGTCGGAGATCTTCTGCGCGTCCGCGGCGGCGCGCCGGATTTCGCGCGGATCCTCTTCGAGCGCCTGGATCCAGCCCTCGACGTAGGCCGCGCCCCTGCTCGGATCGTGGCCGACGCCCACGCGCTCGCCGGTCATCATCGCGCTGATCTCGGCCCGGAGTTCCTCCCGGGCGTACTGGGGCGATCCGAACCCGCCGTCGATCCCCTCAATGAGGGTCTCGCGGTTCATCCGGCTCTCGTGGCCCGTGCTGTGGCCCAGCTCGTGGAGCGCGGTCTGGTAGTAGTGGTTGGCCGACGGGAACTGTCCGCGCTCGGGCAGCACGATCTCGTCGCGCTTCATGTGGTAGTAGGCGCGGTCGCCCGCGACGTGGCGGACTGGCACTCCAGCGTCGTCCATGACTCGCTCGGCCTCCTGGTGAACCTTCCAGAGCGGCTCGGGCGGAGCGTTCGAGCGTTCGGGCAGCCCGTCAGCCTGCTCGGCGTTGAACACGGTGTACTGGCGCACGAACGGCGCCTTGAGCTTCTCGTAGCGGTAGATCCGCTTGCCCTCGGCGTCCCTCCTGGGCCGCCCGCGCTCGTCGGTGACGGCGATCCGCTTCTTGTCCTGGAAGGAGAGGATGCGCGTGCCGCGCTCGCCCTTCCTGACCTGACCGCCCCGGTTCTGGATCTGCCGGTAGGTGCCCCAGCGCACGTCGCCGTAGCCGTGCTCCTGCTGGACGGCGGCCAAATGCAGGCTGTTGCCGCCCCGGTAGGAGCGGTCGGTGTCCACGTTGGTTGGCATCACGCGCTCGCCCGGTGCCCACGGCTTCTGCCAGGGCGCGGTGCCCTTCCTGATCTGCTCGATGATCGCGTCGGCGAACTTGCGGTGATACTCGTCGTGCTTCATCGCCCGTCCTCCTCCCCGGCGTCCCCGTGCGGGTCGTTCCAGGCGGCCGCGATCTCGTCCTCGGTTCCGACCTCCTCGGGGAAGAGGCCATACTCGTCGGCCAGTTGAGCCAGCACTTCGAGGGTCTCGCCGCCGTCGCGCGCGAGTTCGCGGTCGAAGTCCTCGAACGTGTTGATGGCGATGGCTTCGCCGTTCCAGGTCATGGGTTCACCTCCTTCGGTGGGTGGGGTTGGGTTCTACTCTCCGGTTGCGTCCCGGGCCGTGCTCCAGGCGGCGCAGTGATCCAGTGGCCGGTGGGCGCGTCGTAGCCGCATACTTCGAGCGCGTCCTCGACGAACCGCCGGCCGTCCCGGCGGGCCACGTGCAGGACGAGCGCGATTCCGTCCACGACGCCCCGGCAGGTGACCTCCCAGGGCAGCGCGTCTCCGGCCTGCATGGCGCAGCTCGCCAGCCCCCGGAGCGCGGACCGCGCGTGGGTGGGGTGGGTGGGGGTGCGGGTGGTTTGTGGGCGTGGATGGTGGTGAGCGACCCGCCGTGGCCGGTGTTGAGCGCCTGCAGCAGATCGGCGGCCTCGCCGCCCCGGACCTCGCCGACGACGATGTGGTCGGGCCGGTGGCGCAGCGCGTGGCGCACCAGGTCGCGGATCTCGACCGGCGTCTCCGAGAGGGTGGCCCCGGCCTCGAACCGGAGGCAGTTCGCCCGGTCGATCCGGAGTTCGAGCGTGTCCTCGATGGCGACGATCCGCTCGTCTTGGGGCAGCAGTTCGATCAGCGCGTTCAGGAGCGTGGTCTTGCCTGAGCCCGTGCCGCCGGAGACCAGGATGTTCTGACGGGACGCAAGCGTGTTCCGAGCGGCTTCGAGGATGTCTTCGGGCAGCGAGCCCAGGCGCACGAGGTCCTCGGCCGAGAACGCGCGGCCCCCGAACCGGCGTATGGTGATCGAGACTTCGGGACTCGCTGGCGGGGTGCAGATGGCGACCCGCGAGCCGTCGCCCAGCCGCGCGTCCAGGATCGGCCGCGCGGCGGGATCGAGCCCGAGCGGCCTGGCGATGTGGATGGCCGCGCGGTGGAGCCAAGCGGCGGTGAGCTCGGGCGCCTCGTGGGGTTCCAGGCGGCCGCCGCGCTCGACCCACACGTTTGCGGGACCGTTGATCATGATCTCGGAGACTTCCGGGTCCCCGAGCAGCTTCTCCAGCCCCGGAAGGAACGGGGTGAGGTGGCCGACGCCGCTCGCGCGCTTCATATCCGCCCCTCCTTGCGGAGCCGCCAGTAGCCCGTCTCCCTGGGTAGATAGTGGGGCTTGAGATAGACGCGCCGCGCCGGAAGCGACTCGACGCCGTCGTAGGGCAGGCAAATGGCCTGGTAGTTGGCGAGCAGCCCGAACTCGCGCGGCGTGAACACCGGCTGCAAGCTCTGGCGGAACGACTTGCTCGCGCCGATGGTGCCGCGCCCGCCTCCGGCCCGGCCGGACAAGAGCGAGAACTCGGGCCTGCCCGTGGTCTCGGTGAACGTGTAGGAGGGCTGGGTTTTCTTGACGGAGCCGCACATCTCGGACGCAATCCTGGCCGACGCCTCGTCGGAGAGTGACAGGAAGATCCGGGTGCGGAGCGTCTGGACGAGCGTGCGCCACGCTTCGCCGGAAGGAAGCACGGAGCGGAGTGAGGAGAGCGACTGCGTGGCGACGATCGGGATGCAGCGGCACTGCCGCGTGAGCGCGAACGCCTTCTCGTCGCCCGAGGGATCGTCCTGGCCCACGGTGGCAAACGCCTGGTACTCGTCACAGATGAACACGGCGGGCCGCATGTAGCGGTCGGGTCGCCGGGCGGCCTCGGCGGGCCGCCGGAGCAGCGCCTGCATCCACGCACTCTTGAGCAGCACGCCGATGGCGCGCGCCAGGGCCGGGTTCGCCCCTGCGGGCATGTTGAGCGCGAGGACCTTGCCGCTCTCGATCAGGTCGGCAAGCGGGGGCAGCCTCCTGCGGAGACCCGGCATGGCCGGGACGTCCGGGACCTCCTCCTCGTCCACGTCGTCCGTCCGCTTGGCCGGGGCATCGTCCTCCGGCGGCGGCGGGCAGAACACGCCGGCCACGTCCGGTTGGTCGAAGAGCGAGAGGAATACGCTGATCCCCTCGACGATCGAAGTGCGGACCTTGGCGTCCAGCTTCGACCAGTCCTTGTCGTACCACCGCTCGATGGCCTCGATGCGCTCCCTGTACTCGCCGCCCGTGCCTCCCCCGGCCGCCTCGACCGCGTAGGTGACTTCGAGCTTCGCGAGCTTGGCGCGAAGCTTTGCGTCCAACCGCGAGCGCCTCCGGTCGTCGCCGACCGGCTCCCACTCCCACTTCTTCAACGCGTCCGCGTGCGCGATCATGTCCTCGTCGGAGATGGAGGCGTCCACCGGCGAGATCCCGTCGGCGATCTTCTGGGCTTCGGCGATCTTGTGAGCCAGAAGCTCCGCGTCCACGGTGCAGCGGTAGATGTCCTGGAGAGTGACCCAGCCGTCCGGCAGGAGCCGGTGCAGCTCAACGATCCAGCGCACGAGGTTCGTGTATGCCTGCTGCCAGAACGGTTCCCGGGACTTGCCGAAGAGCTGGTTGATGAGCGACGCGACGCCGTAGGCGAGCGAGTAGGAGTCGAGCAGCGGATCGTCGAGCGGGTTCCACTGGAGCGACCCGCCGAGCCCGATTTCGAGGTAGTCGTCCCTGCGGCCGGCGTTCTCGAGGATGCCTCGGACCTGATGACAGAAGTCGCCCTTCACTTCGAGCACGAGCGCGCCCGCGCGGCGGCCGGGATCGTCGGCCCGCCAGGAGAGGAGCTGGCGGGCGAAGGGATACATGCAGCCGCTGGTCTTGCCGGTGCCGACGGCGCCCACGATGAGCGTGCCGGTGTAGAGCCCCTTTTCGGGGACGACGAGCCACGACGGCTGCTCGCTCTCTCGCGCAACCGTCGGATGGTGCAACTCGCCGATCACGAGCGAGGGCGCCTCGTCGGTGGGCGCGGTGGGCCACGGGGGCAGCTTGCCCCGCCGCCGGAACCTGAACAGCGGCTGGAACCAGACCCGCCAGACGGAGAGCACGACCGACCCCGCGAGCACGACCAGGACGGCGGGCCACGCGTAGTACCAGACGCGAAGCGCGGCGTAGAGGCCCGGATCGTGCAGGGCGATCAGGTCGAGATACGGGCTCGCGCCCGGAGGCGGGAACGGCGCCTTCAGCGCCTGGCCGGCGACCGCGCCGACCGCGCTCCCGATGATGGCGAGGGTACCGGACCTCATCGGCTCAACCCCCTTCCCGGAGGGATGCTGGCTGGGAGCGACCCCGCAGCGGAGGGGAGGATGGGGATGTACATCGCCATCCTGCCCGATGCCGATCGAGGCATGCCGAGGTGGGGGGTCGCTCCCATCCACGGCCTCGATGGCCGGATCGGCATCGCCGCTCCGGCGGCCGTGGCGCAACCGCAAGCGCGCCAGCGACATACGGAACCGACGGCGTGTCCATCGCAGACGCGATTTCGTGTCCGGCGACCCCCGAAGCACGATGTACACTCGCGGACCGGCATCGGCACGGGCGCCCGGCGCTCAATACAGATCCCCCGACAGCCGGCGAGACTGCCACACCGTGAAGCCGTCGATCATCGCTGCGGCGGGCGCTGTCGGGAGCGCGGCCCGGAGTTCCGCGAGCCGGGCCAGGCAGCCCCGGACGCTGCCGTGCTCTTGGGTCACGCTCTCGTCCCTGCCGCGTATGCCCTGTTCGATCCGTTCGATCTCGCGGCGGATCTCACGGCCGGTCGCGGCCGCCCGCGAGCGGCCGGGGGACCGGGTCGGATCGGCCCAGTTGCCGAGGACCTTCTCCGCCCGGTCGAACTCGCTGTCGGTGCGAACGACCGCCACCGCCTCGACGGACCGGCCACGCTCCTGGAGCTCTTCCCAGAGTTGGCGGTGGGCATGGCCCCAGGAGCGGAGGCCCGTGGCGGTGTCGTGGCCCGGATCGGCGTAGACGAACAACGCGCGCCCCGCGCCGAGCGCGACGGGCAGCTTGAGGGGGAAGTAGCGACGGGTATCGCCCGCTGCGCCCCGGTACACGCGCACGGGCAGGACCCGGCGGTCGATGCCGAGCGCCTCGAACGCGGCGACCTTCTCGGGCTCGGTCGGGAGCCACGCCTGGCCGGTGTGGCCGATCACGTAGTCGAGGGAGAGCAGACGGCGCATCAGGACCACCGGTGAGGCGATCCGGCGATGGCGGATGTCCTCGGCTCCGAGCGCCCGGTAGACGGCGCGCGCGGCGATCCGGCAGACCCTCCGGTTTTCAAGCGCGTCCTCGGCTCCCAGTCTCTGGTCCAGGATGTCCCGGACGAAGCGGCGCGCGGTGTGGCGGTGGATCCCGAGCCAGTCGGAAATCTGGTCGCGGGTGAACACGCCGCTGTGCAGGCACACGAGCGCGATCCACTCGGCCTTCTTGCCCTTCCAGCCGAACCCTTCAAGCGCCTTCTCGCGGCCCTTCAGGTGCGCGATCACGGCGAATCTCCCGTCACGAGCGCGCGGTCGGCGCGCATGTAGGTGACGAGGAGCCCCATCGGGTTGTGGACGACCAGCTCGGGCGGAACCGAGTCGAGGAACTCGAACCGGAGCGAAAGCGTCCAGCGCTCGCGCCGCAGCTCCTGCTCGCCGCGCAAGTGAACCAAGTCAAAGTCGGCCGTCGCGCCGTGCGGCGGCTCGGGCGCGGGATGGATGCGCAGCACGACCTGCTCGACTTCGAGTTCGGTCTCGGCGGTCCCCGCCGCGACGCTCGCGACCTCCGCTCCATCCCGCTGGAACGCCGCGTTCGCGAGATCGGTGCTCAGGAACCGGAGGCTCCGGGTCCACTGCTCCTGCGCCGTCGCGCGGCGGCGCGAGTGGAAGTCGTGAACGAACCTGTTGAGGAAGTACTTGGTCGTCGGATCGAGCGGATCGGCTTGCGCGGTCGCGGCCTCGTAGGCCAGCGCCTCGGCGCGGCCCACGTCGTCGACCCGGATGACGATCGGCTTGGGCGGCTCCGCGCCCGCGATCCTGAGCAGGACCACCACGCCCAGAACCATGCTCGCGGAGAGGAGGATCAGGATCCGTCGCAGCCTCCGGTTAGACTCGACCGCCTCGCCCCAGATCTCGGCGTACTCGCGGCCTGCGTCACGGTCTCGTTTCATCATCGGCTTCTCCTTGGGGCTCAGACGGGGGGCTTGGCGGGGGCGGCGGCCTTGCTGGCCCCCTGCATGACGAGCGCGACGAACCCGGACCCGGCGGAGCCGGAACCGGAGACGAGCATCGAGGCGAGTTCGCCGACCTTGAGCCCGGCCATGAGGCCGGAGACGACGAGCGGCATGAGGACGACGGCCCAGAGCCAGAGTTCGCCCGCGTCGGCGGTGCCGGTGCCCATCAGGGCATCGGCGTAGGTCGTGATGTAGCCGAGCCCCACGCCCATGAAGACCCGCAGGATGGCCCCGGCCACGACGCCGTAGAGCGTGTAGACCATCAGCGTGCGGAACCATCCCCAGAACAGGAACGAGAGCGGCTCGAAGAGCAGGAACGCGATGAACACCGGACCGAGCAGGATCGCGATGGCGATGGCGACCTGCGCCCAGATCACCTGCGCATAGGTGACGCAGAAGAGCGCGAGCAGGCAGAACACGAGCGAGGCGCCCATGAACAGCGTGACCAGCGAGGAGAAGATCACGGTCCCGCCCGCGGCCACGATCGACAGCAGGTTGCCCGTGGACCACGCCGCGCCAAGGTGCGCGCTGTACGCCTGCACGAGCGCCGTCATCTCGGTGTAGCCCGCCGACACCACGTCGGACAGAAACAGGTTCTGAAGCCAGATCCCGCCTCCGGCGACCATGGCGGGGAACGTGAGCCCGGCGCCGGGGATCGGGACCGTGTAGTAGTGGAGCAGCGTGCGGGGGATCGCGATCCCGATCACGAGCTTGACGATCTCCCAGGGCTGGAAGGTGCCGCTGAACGCGATCTTGAGTCCGGTCCAGGCGACCATGACGGCGGCGAGGCCGGCCCAGAGCTGGAGCCCGAGCGTATGCACGTCGGGCGCGGCTCCGCCGACGACGGTGTCGAGCACCACGTCGAGGAAGCTCTTGAAGTCCTGAAGCTGGCCGGGCGGGATCTGGGCCGGGACGTTCGGGTCGATGGACTGCGGGGGCAGTTGCATGGCCGGCGCTCCCCCCTACCGGTAGAACGTTGGGATCTGGAACAGGAGCCCGCCCCGCAGCGCCGTGCGGTTCAGCGAAGCTGCATCTCGCATCGTCTCGGCCATCGCGTTCGCGCGCGCCCGGCCATCGTGCCAGCGGGCGAGCCATTCGAGCCGGGCGAGTTCGGCCTGCCGCGCCCGGCTCGCCTCCATCGCGGTCTGATGGGCAAGCACCTGGCCGAGGGCCGCGTTGATCCGGCCCTGGCTCAGCGCGGCCGCGACTCCCGCCTGCTGGAGAGCCGTGTTCGAGAGGTTCCCATTGGCGGTGAGGTCCGCGAACGAGCCCTGCGCGCTCTCGATGGTCCCGGCCAGCGCGGCGGCCGCGTCGAGGGCCGCGTAGTCGAGCACGCGCTGGCGGTCGGCGGCCAGGCGGGCGGTGCGGTAATCCTCCAGCGCTTGCGTCGCCGCTTGGGGCGGAAGGTTCCGGAAGAGACCCAGGATGTCGGCCTCCGTCACCCGGTCGGCGGTCCCGTGGGCGGCGCGCCACAGCGCGGTGAACGAGCGGCCGCGGCCGAAGTCCCGGACGGCATCGACGGTCCCGCGGGCCTGGCCCGTGAAGTCGGCGCGCCAGGCAAGTCCGTTCCGCACCAATCCGACGGGGTCGGCGGCGAGGTCGGAGAACGGCCGGAGCAGCGCGTCGATCTCGCCCTTGGCGGCGCGCTCCATGTGGTCGAGCTGGTCTTCGAGTTCGGTAAGCTGACGGGCCATCGAGCGGATCTGGCGGACCTGGTTCGCGATCTGCGTGATCTGGTTCGCGATGATCTGGGCGCGCTGGAGCCAGCTCCCGGGGTCGAACTGCGCGCTCGCGGGCGCGGGGGCCGTGAGCATCAGCAGCGGGACGAGAAGGGCGGCGATGAGGATGCGGTGAAGCATGGAAGAGTCCTTTCTGTCAGCGGTTTGTGGTCGCGCGGGGGATCAGGAGATCGGAGGTGAGCCAGATCCGGAGCCGGTGGCCCGCGCGGATCGTGATCTCCGGCATCCGGTTCAGGTACCGGTCCAGCATCGAGGTGGCGCTGCCGCCGAGTCCCTGGCCGACGCCCGCTTGAAGCCCGTAGGGCGAGGCCCCGGCGAGCGTGAGACCGCTCAGCGCGCCGACCGCTCCGGCGGCCGCGAACGTCGAGAGGTAGCGCCGGTTGACCTGGTCCCGGAGCGCGCTCTCGCCCACTTGGTTCAGGCCGGTGAACTGAAGGTCCACCCAGCTTCCGTCGGGCAGCAGAAGCCGGTGGAATGCGACGGCGAGACGGGTCTGGTCGCGGTCCTGTACTGCTTGGGCCGTGCCGACGACGCGCGCGCCGCGCGGGATCAGGACGCGCTGCCGGTCGGCCGAGTACAGCGGCGCCGACACCATGGCGAGCACCGGGCCGGGGAACTCGCCGGACAACTGGGTGACCAGCACCGCCTCCAGGAACGTGCCCTCGTGGATGCGTTCCCAGCCCGGCGGGTCATGCGGCCGGACCAAACGGCCGGGCTCGGATGTGCGCTTCGAGGAAGAGCCGGTCGGCACAGGACCTCCTTCGCTGGGCGCGAACTCTCCGCCCGACAGCCCGGCCGCCATCTCGGCCTCAAGCGCAGCGAGGGACTGCCCGAGGGACGCGAGCGCCCCGTCGAGTGCCGCATCGGGAGACTCGGGTGCGGGCGGTGACACCCCAGCCGCATTTGAAGCCCGGTTCGGATCCCGGTGGGACTGCGCGACGGGCAGCGAGCGGAGCGAGCGCGTCCTGCGCTCGACCTCTTCGAGCCGGAGCGCCTCGCGAAGCTCGAACTCGGCCCGGCCAAGGCCGGCCCGGGTTCCGGCGTTGTCGGCATCCGCCGCCGCGTCTTGTCCGGCCGGTTCCTGTCCGGCGGTATCGGGCTGTTGCCGCTCACGGTCCGCATCGGCCGCCGCCTGCTGGCTCTGGCGTTCAGTCTCGGCATCGAGGCGCCCGTCGAGCGAGCGGCCCGTGCGGTCATCCACGGGCCGCGGCTCCGCGGGCGCGACTCCCTCGGCCGTATCGTCGGGACCCGCGAGCGACGAGGAGAACAACAACCCCGCGACGAGCACGGTAATCAGGACGATCCCGACCTTCGTGACGAGGCCACCGGGCAGCGCGCCCTTCGGCTCCTTGACCCACTGCTTCCAGCGGCTCATCGCGAGCCCGCCTCTGGCTCGAATCGCCAGCGCAGCCGTTTGTCCCCGATCTGGAGCCATCCGTCGCCCAACACGCGGCGGGCGGTGTAAAGGCCGTCGCTGCCCAAGTCGAACGCGACCAGGCTCGGCTCGCCGTCCTTTGTCTCGTAGAGCGCCGGGGACTCCTGCGCGCGCGAGCGGATGTAGGTGAAGAGCCCGTCGTGCCACATCGCCTCGATGAGGAACGGCCGTTCGGACGCCCTCCGGTCCAGCCGGTACTCGAACCGCAGCCGCTCGGGGTAGGAAGCGCGGAAGGCCTCGACCTCCGCAGCCGCCTGCTCTCGCGCCTCGACGATTCCCGCCTCGGCTTGTTCCTGTGCACGAAGCGCGGCTTCGGCCGCCTCGGCCGCCATCTCGCGGTAGGCTTCGACTTCACTCCGGGCCACGAACCCCGGAGCCCCGGAGATGGCCGCCGCCTCGGCGCCCGCCTCGACGCGGACGACGAGGTGGGGCGGCTTCTCGCCGTGCTCGGCGACGAGGAACGAGTAGATGCGGCCGGACTCGCAGACGAGCGCGACGTTCGTCGCGGCGTCCTCGGCCAGGGGCTTCAGGTACGCCACGTTCGCCGCACCGGTCAGGTGCCAGTACTCGGAATCTCCGGCCACGAAGTCGAGGATCCGCTCGCTGGCCGGCAGCACGATTACCGTCGTGTGGCGCACGCGCGCGCGGAGCCGGGGGATCCGCTCATCGCCCTCCTCGGGCACCGTCACGCGCAGGTAGGCGGCATCGGCGCTCGCCTGCTGCGCGCAGGCGTCGCCGGGCAGCGCCGCCAGAAGCAGCGTGAGCAGGACAACGACTACGCCTAACAGGATCGCGGCGGTTGGAGTTGCTCTCATGGTGTTCATGTCCTTTCGGTTGGTGGGGTGGAGTGGGTGAGGCCCGCGAGCGTTTTCAGCCCCCGGACCAGGCCGTGCCGCGCTACCGCTTCGGCGCGCTTCTCCGCGTCGAGCGGCGAGGAGGTGTATAGCCAGTAGCTCTCCGGATCGACTTCGAGGCGGAGCACCGCCGCCTCGTCCGGTCGGCGGAGATACAGCTCGCGCTTGGGCGTCAGCTCCCGGATCCCGGCCACTTCCGAGTCGTTCAGCCGGAACAGCGCCCCGGCCTCCGCGGGCAACTCGGGGTTGGCGAGGAACAGCTTGGTCGGAATGGATTCGAGAAGCGCCGCGGCCCCCGGCGTCCCGGTCACGTCCACGGCGGACTGGGTCGCGAGCACGAGCGCGGCGTTCTTCTTCCGCCACGTCTTGGCTGCCTCGGCCAGGTAGTTCAGCACGGCGGGGTCCTGCATGTACCGCCAGGCCTCGTCCACGACCATCAGCTTGAGCCGCGTGGTCTCGGCCGGGTCCTCGATCTCCAGGCGCATGCGCTCCAGCAGGTAGGCGAGCGCCGCCTCGCACAGGTCCGCGTGCTCGGCCGCCCCCGCCAGGTCGATCACCTGCCAGTCCCGGAACTCGATGTCCGTCGTGCCCGCCGGGGGGTTGTCGAAGAATGCGCCCCACGCGCCGCCGTCGGTCCAGCGGCTAAGCGCGGGCCACATCGCGACCGGGAGCGAACCCGCCAGCACGCTCAGCGAGCGCCGCCCGGACCCGAGCGCGTACAGGTCCTCGATCCGCGCGCGAATCTCGCTCGTGTCCGAGCCGCCCGCCTCGTAGCCACCGAGCTTCAGGAGCCGGAGCACCCAGCCGGTGAGGAACTGGAACGTCCTCGTGGTCGCTGGCAGCGCGAAGGGTGTGAGCCGGAGCGTCGGCTCCGCTTCGCCGGGCGCGAGCTCCAGGTACCGGCCCCCCAGGAACCGGGTCAGCCAGCGGTAGGAGCCGCCCAGGTCCAGGACCAGGATGCGCGCATCGTACTTGAGCGCCTCGACCAGCAGGAAGTTCAGCGTGAAGCTCTTGCCCGCTCCCGTCGCGCCCAGGATCAGCGTGTGGCCCACGTCGCCACAGAACAGGTCGTAGCGGTACGCCGTGCGCCACGGCGTCTCGAACACCGCCAGCGGCTCGCGGTCGAGATGGCGGCTCTTGCGGTTCCCTCTCGGCGGCCCGAACACGGGCGCGAGGCATGCGGCGAGACCGGCCGATACGAACACCCTGCGCACCTGCCGGCTTCGCGGCTGGGCCGGGAGCCGGGCGAACCACGCAGGCATCTGGCCGTAGCCCTCCCGGACCGCCTTCGCGTCGTGGGCGGCGAACAGGCGGCGCACGTCGCCGTCCAGCCGTTCGATCCCTTCGAGTTCGCCGTGCAGCGCGACGGTCAGCGACGCCTCGCCGTAGGCCACGCCGTCGGCTTCGAGTTCGACGAGCGCGGATCCCAAGCGGTCGGATTCGGCTGCCGCGGCGGAATCGACCATCGCCGCCGCCGTGCCCTGGGCGTCCTGCGCGTGCGCCATCATCGAGTAGCGGCGCGAGAAGTAGTGGCGCTGGGCGCTTCGGATCCGCCGCCGCGCCGCCTCAGTAGTCCACGGCCGCCATTCGAGCGAGACGGTCGTCACCGCGTCCAGGCAGTACAGCTCGCGGAGGAGATTCGCGTGCGCCTGGCCGGGCGGCGACAGGAGCGAGTAGAGGATCACGGGCTCGCCGTCGAGCCTCAGGTGCGAACGCTCGGCTTCAAGCTCCGAGACCGCGAGCCGCCAGTTCATGCCGCTGCCCGTCGCGCCGTCCCACGCCATGCCCGGGCGGTTGATGAGTTCCGACAGGAGCCGGGACCCGTCCACGGCCGACAGCATCTCGACCGGCGTGTGCTCGGCGACGAGAGAGCGGCCCGCGTCGACCATCGCCCGGAACCGGCCCGCCGCCGCCTCGATCTCCGAGGCGAGATAGGTCGGTGCGCCCTTCCTGCGGCGGTTGCGCAGCCGGGCGAGCCAGGCCAGCCGTCCCGACCGCGTGCTCCCGGCCGCCGGACGGAGGCCCGGGTCGTGCGACCAGACGACGTAGGCGTCGAGGCGCTGCACGCGGCCTTGCAGGAACGCGCTGCGCTGGCGGCCCGACAAGGCCGTGATGTCCGGCCCGTTCGCCTCCGTCCCCGGGTCCATCGAAGCGGGGCGTCGGAGCAGATGGAACTGGAGGCGCGCACCGGGGGACAGCCCGGACATCAGCCGTTGCCAAAGGCCCAGCACGCGGTCGATCTGCTCCGGCGTGCGGCCGTCCGTGATCGCTGGCGCGATCCGGCCCGCCCCGACCCGCCCGCCCGCGCGGGCGCGATCAGCTCGCCGGAGCGGGTCAGGCAGGTATGGTCGTCGTCGAGCCAGCCCCAGTAGGGCAGCTCCTCGGCCAGCGAGCCCGCCGCCTCGTAGGCCCGAAGCTCCTCGGCGACCCTCACTGGCCGCTTCCCCGGATCTTCAGGTGCCACGGATCGTCCGCCCACTTGCCCGGATCGAACCGCGCCGGGTAACGCGCGGCCGCGCGGAGCACGGCGAGCATCGCCGGGTCCCTGCGGCCCGCGAGCCAGCCCGCGCCGTAGCAACTCGCGAACACCAGGCCGCCCGCCACCAGCGAAGCCGTCGCGTTCCACACCGCCACGGCGAGCGTCGCGCCCAGCAGGAACAGCCTCCGCTCCACGCCCAGCACCGTAAGCGGACGATTCAGTGCGGAGTAGCCCGACCAACGCGTGAGGCCCCGCATCAGAACAGCCAGCCCAGGAAGTTCACCGCGCCGACCGCCATCCCGATCCCGAAGATGATCCCGGCCAGCGTGCGCTTGCTCCCGCCCTCGCCGAACGCGAACATCAGCCCGCCGACCACGATCGCGATCAGCGACAGTCCCCGCGCGATCGGTCCCGTGAACTGCGTCTGAAGCTCGTTCACCGCCTCCACCCATGGGCTCGTGCCCTGCGCCAGCAGCGCACCGGGCGCCAGCATGAGCAGCGCGGCCCACGCGGCCACCCGCATCGTCGTCAGCAACGTTCTCATCGCCTGTCTTCCTTTCCCTGAAGGGTCATTGGGACGACGGACCTTCCACCGTCCCGGTTCTCGGCAATTCGATTGTGGACCCACGCGTCGAACTCCGACCTGATCCAGCCGACTACGCGCGGACCCAGGTGGATCGGCGGGGGAAAGCGACCCGCCTCCACCCAGCCGTAGATCGTCGACCGCGCCACGCCCAGCCGGGCTGCGATCTCGGATGCCCGGATGAAGCGGATCGGCTCGTCCGTTCTCTTCTCGCTCGGCCTATCGGCCATCGCTCCACCCCCTCTCGTTCGTCCCGCGGCTGCTTTCGACCAGCGGCGCCGGTGGCGGTGCGGTGGAGCGCGTGCGCCGTCCGAGTCCGCGTCGTAGCCGTCGATGAACGCCAGAATCCGGTCCGCCATCCGCAGCGACAGCGAGCGCCCGGCGGCGATCTGGCGCATCAGGTTCGGGTCGCCCACGGCCCTCATGCCGAACGTCGTCGGCGGCATGCCCGTGCTCTCGAGGAACGCGGCGATACGCGCGTTGAAATACCGCTCCAGCGTCTCCATGGCCGTACTGCTCTTGCGTCTTCATGGCGAAAACGGTGGAGACTTGTCCGCAAGCAAGTCAACAACTAGGAGATCACCTAAATGTCGATAACGTCGAGGATGTCCAATACCGTCGGGTTGGCGCTGGACTCCGCCGCCAGCGGGGCGGTGAAGCACCCCCGCGCGCGTTTGCGGGCAGTCTCCCGAAACGATCTGAATGTGGACTGGGCGGCAGGCGCGGAAACGGCGGACTCGGCGTCGCCGGCCAGCGAGTGGCAGGCCACGTATCCGGACGCGGAAGTCGATGCCGGGCCGTCGGCCGGTGGTTCCCTCTCCGCCTTGCGAAGCCGGCCGGAATCGGGACTATTTCAATCCATGAAAAACAAAAAGAAGAAAGCCTCGACGTGGCTCGATCCGGTGCGCCGGCGGCTACTCCGGCTGCTGACGGCGAAGGGCTCGACGCTGCGCACTGCTTCAATCGCGATGGGCCGCAACGACGCCTACCTGCAGCAGTTCATCTACCGGGGCACGCCGAAGGTTCTCGCCGAGGACGACCGCGAGATCCTCGCGGAGCATCTGGGCTGCCGGCCCGAGCTGCTCAAGCACGGCCGGAGTTTCCGGCTCTCGACGAACGCCACACGGCCTTCGCCGCCCGACGACGCCTACGCCGCGCCGATCGGCTACAGCGCCGTGCCGGAGGCGGATCTCAGAGAGGAGCCGGACACGGAGGAAGCCTGGCACGGCGAGTTGCCGGTGACCGGAGATGCGTGGATGTTCGCCGATGCCTTCATCCGCCACCGGCTCAGGGCCGATCCCGGCGACCTGTGGATGGTCGAGGTGGACGGGGACTCGATGGAACCGCTGCTCTCAAGCGGTGACCACATCATGATCGACGTGAGCCGGACGGTGCCCGCACCGCCGGGGATCTTCGTGATCTGGGACGGCATCGCGCTCGTCGCCAAGCGGATCGAGCATGTGCCGCACTCCGAGCCGCCGAAGGTCGTGCTCAAGTCGCTCAACCCCGAGTACGACAGCCACGAGTGTGCTGCCGACGAAGTCCGCGTCGTCGGACGGGCGGTCTGGATGTCACGAAGGCTGTAAGTAAGGAAATGACGGCCCTTTCCCGAAGCCGATGGAGCCATCCACGCAGAGGCGGCCCGCGGCCCGCTGAGCTACCTTGATTCCCGACGCTCGGGCGGGGAGGATCTGTTATTCTTGGTTGACGGAATCACTGATGAACGGAGAAAAGAAACCGTGAAGAGCCTGGTCGACCGAATCATGGCGCATGCCGAGGAAGGGCCGATCCCCGTGGCAAGCCCCCCTGTCCCTAGAAACGTATGGGGAGATATGGCGGTTCCTTCGCAGCTGGGCGGCTCCGCGATCAGCGGAGCGCACTGCTCATCGATCCGATTGTGGGATCGAGCCGACGGGAGTACTCGGGTAGCCGTCGAGGCCTGTTCGCCAGCGGCTCGCCCTTCGGCGTTGGTCGAATAGAGGGTAACGACGTGTCCGTCCCGACCATCTTCGATCTCTGCACCCCGCGAGCCGACATCCTCCAGGGGCGGGTGACCGAAGCCGAGTTCGCCGCGGACCTGGCCCGGGTGCTCGCGAGCGACGGCGGCACGGGCTACGCCGACTACACCGATCCGGCACGGTTCTTCGCCAACACCTATCCCACGCGCGGCCTGAAGGAGCTACTCGCGAACGTCTGCCGCCGGATGTCCGGCGCGGGCGGGGAGGTGGCGGCGATCTTCCGGCTTGACACATCGTACGGCGGCGGGAAGACGCACGGCCTAATCGCTCTGGCCCACGCGGCGAAGGGGATGCAAGGTGTCGCCCAACCGGAAGAGTTCGTCGATCCGGCGCTTCTTCCGAGCGGGCCGGTACGGGTTGCGGCATTTGACGGTGAGAACGCCGATCCCGCGAATGGCCGCGACATGGGGGACGGCGTGAAGGCAAAGACCCCGTGGGGAGAGTTGGCCTACGCTTTGGCCGGCAAGCAGGGGTTCAAGCGCGTCCGAAGCAGCGACGAGAAGCACATGGCACCAGGAGCGAGCACGCTCCGAGAGCTGTTCGGCGACCAGCCGACCCTCATTCTACTCGACGAGTTGTCGGTCTATCTCAGGTCCGTCCAGTCGATTGACCACGCACGCGGCCAGCTAACGGCGTTCCTGACCCGCCTGTTCAGCGCAGTCGAGAGTGCGCCCAATGCCGCTCTGGTCTACACCTTGGCGATCGGCAAGGACAATCGGGCAACGGACGCGTACAGCGACGAGAACAAGTTCATCGCCGACGCCATGGCGGAGCTCGAAAAGGTCTCGGCTCGCAAGGCCACCCTCCTGAATCCCACTCGCGAGGAGGAGACGGTCAAGGTACTACGCCGACGCCTTTTCGAGACCATCGACGAAGGCCGGGTTGAAGAGGTCGTTCAGCCGTATAAAAAGCGTTGGGACGCGCATCAGGAGTTCCTGCCGCCGGATGTCGGCCGACCGACGATCGTGGAGGGATTTCGCGCCAGCTATCCGTTCCACCCCGAGGTGCTTGAGACGCTGACGACGAAGACGGCAACACTCGAGAGCTTCCAACGGGTCCGGGGAATGCTGCGTCTTCTCGGAAAGACAGTGGCTCACCTCTGGGAGACACGCCCCGAGGATGCGTGCGCCATCCACCTGCACCACATCGATCCGGGCCACGAGCCGATTCGAGCCGAGATCGTAACGCGGCTCGGGCAGGAGCAGTACCTCCCGGCCATCGCGAACGACGTGTCGTCCGGTTCGCCGGACAGGCCATCCTTCGCGCAACACATCGATGCGTCGTCCTACAGCGGCATGCCGCCCTACACCGAGTATGCTGCCCGGACGATTTTCCTCCACAGCCTCGCCTTCAACGATCCGCTCAAGGGATTGCCGCCCGAAGAACTCCGGTTTTCGATGGTCGGTCCGGTGTTGGACATCTCGTTCATAGACGATGCCCGCAAGAAGTTCGTGGCCGAATCGGCGTATCTCGACGACAAGCCGGGCGCCACGATGCGCTTTCACGTCGACGCGAACCTCAACCAGATCATCCGGCGCGAGGAGCGCAATGTAGATGCCGGCGACGCTCGGGCTCAACTGAATGACCGGATTCAACAGGTATTCGGCGGGACAGTCTTCGATCTCGTCCATTTCCCGGGCGGCCCCTACGATGTCGACGACAATGTGGGATCGGGCCGTCCACGGCTGGCGATCCTGTCGTACGACGGTCTGTCGATCGGACCGGGAGAGGTGCAGGCACCCGATCTGATCCGGCGCATCTATGAGCGCACGGGGAAAGAGGGGAAGAAGACGCGGGAGCTCCGCAACAACGTGGTCTTCCTGGTGGCCGACGGCGGATTCCGGGACAAGATGCGGGATGCCGTGCGTCATCGGCTGGCGCTGACCGCGTTGAACCGGGCCGACCGGCTCGGCGACTTGGCCGAGTACCAGCAGACCAAGGTGAAGGAGCTCGACGGGAAGGCCGAGCAGAAGGTGGCGGGTGCAATCCAGGCGTGCTACCGGCACCTGTTCTATCCGTCGCAGCAGGCGGCGGCTTCGGGCGTTGCGCTTGCGCATACGGCTATCGATCTCCCGTCGACCTCCGACCAACCGGGGGCCGGTCAGACTCAGGTCGTTCGGGTCCTGCGCGAGTTGGGCAAGCTACGGCTTCCGGAGGACGCCCCCGACCAACCGGCCTACGTTCGCGATGCGACGCCGCTGAAGGTCAAGGGCGAGATCACGACCCAGGCGCTGCGCAACGAGTTTCGGAGGAATCCGAAGCTGCCGATGCTGATAGGCGACGATGTATTTGTGAAGGGTGTGCGACAGGGAGTGAAGGGCAAGCTCTACATCTACCGAAGCGGCGATCTGGTCTGTGGACCCGGGGAGCCGAGCGTCTCGATCAAGATCGACCAACAGTCCATGGTTCTGACCATGGCCTACGCGAAGAAACAAGGCGTCTGGCCGCGGCCGAAGCCGGATGGGCCAGATCCACCGATAGGGCCGTTGCCGCCACCTCCCCCTCCGCCGCCACCACCCCCTTCGGGTACGATTCCCGTCTTCGACGCTGAAGGAATCCTGCGGGCAGCGCTGGTTCAGATCTGGGAGCAGTCCAGGGCGAACAAGGAGGTCAAGAAGATCGGCGAGATCACGATTCGGATCTTCGACGCGGAATTGGGACTCCGGCTGCTCCGCGTGGCCCCGTCGGTTCCGAAGGCCCGGAAGAAGGCTAAGCTCACCGCATCCTACCAGTCCGCAGATGGGGGCAACCTGGATTTGGAGTTTGAAGGGCCGGTATCGGACGTGAAACCGGTCACGGATTTCCTCGAACCTCAGCTCCGGGCCGCCAAGGAGCAGAACGCGACGATCTCGCTGACGCTCTCCTACCCCGATGGCCTTACCTTGAACGGCCCGGATCCCGGGAAACTCACCGAACGGCTCTCCCGGTTCGTGAGCGGATCGGCCCACGTCACCGCCAAGCCGCTTCAGGAGAAGGAGTAAGATGGCCAGCCCGAGACACCTTCGCTACGGCGAAGCCGGACAGTCGGCTCCACGCTACGACTTGCGCATCCGCCCCGCTGGATCCGGCCGGGATTGCTACGAAGTGTGGCAGATTCCTTCGGCCGGGACCCCCCAGATCCGGAAACCCGTGCGGATCGCTGGCTTGGGGGGCCGCAATCTCGAACTCGTGCAGCATCGAATCCTCCGTATCTTGGCCGAGCAACGCATCCGGCTCGTGTCCGCCCCCGGTCGGACGGGGTTCAGCCGACCGGTTCCGGAAACTCTGGCTGTGCGGCTCGGCCTGATATTCCGCGCGCTCGCCCCCATGCGCGACCGCGACCGCATGTGGGCGGTCGCCGACGGCATCGAGAAGATGGAGCGCGAAGAGGCGTCGTACTGGCTCGGCATGGCGATCCACAGGGAGCATCCGAGGAGGGTACTCGCCGGGTTGCGGCTCCTCCTGACCGAACCGGAGAATAAACCCAGCGACGAACTCGCCCTGGTGGCCGCTGGGGCCGGGCCAGAAGTGGGGCGGTAGGCGAAATGCGCATCGAACCGGAGATCGTGCACGTCAACATCGTCCTGGTGGGCGACTTCAACCCCGCCATCTTCTCGCCGAAGTGGTTTTCGGCCAACGGTCTCATTCGCGACGCCGTTGCCCACCGGGCCGAGCTGGGAGTGGTTCACCAGGAGGTCGCCGACTTCACAGCGGACTGGCTTCGGCTCCAGGTCACCCGAGACAGGTTTGCCGCCGGGAGCTTGCAGGCTCCATTCGTACGCTTGCGGGATCTCGTTCACCGTGTTTTTCACGAATGCCTCGACCACACGCCGATTCGAGGGTTTGGAATCAACTACTCGGCCCACTTCCTGGTGGACAGTCTGGCGACGCGGGACCGCTTGGGGACCGCTCTCGTGCCGCTGGAGCCATGGGGTCCGTGGCGGGAGCGGCTGAGTCTCGATGGTCGCCACGGAGGCATGACATCGCTGCGAATCTCCCAGTTGAGACCGGAGGACAGGGATGAGGGTGGACAGATCAACGTGGTGGTGGAGCCATCCAACCGAGTGGGCACGAGCAGCGGCACGGGAGTCTTTGTGAGCGTCAACGATCACTTTTCCGAAGACGCGGAGTCTCCCGGTTCGGCGGAAAAGCTCATGGAAATCCTTGCGACGGAATTCGAAGGATCTCTCAAACGGAGCGAAGGCATCGTGGATCACATCATGTCTCTCGTACAGTCAAGAGGGTAATACGCACGATGGCACAGATTGGACTTACAGCGACGAACCCGGAAACGGACTCCAACGCTGGCATGCGAACGTCGCCGTCGCCGCCGCAGCCCCCTGCCGTCCTGCCGGGCGTCTCCGGCGGTGGTCGGCTCAGTGGGACCATGGCCCGCAACGAAGGACCGAACGGGGAGTTGGCGAACGGTGCTTTGTCGGCCTCACGGGACGGGGAAGCGAATGTCGAGGGAGCGTCGAACGGAGCGATTCGGAATGGCCCCCCGGTGGTTCGACCCGAGATCCCGGAGTGTTATCCAGAGCATTCTCCCTCTTTCTTCCCAAAACAGGAGTGGGCGGGACGAGTGACGGCCATCGACAACGGCTCGTTCGACGCCCGCCTCCGAGACCTGGCTGACGGCGGACGAGAAGTCGCCACCATCGATCTGGAAGAGGTCAGCTCGGAGGACCGTGCCCGAATACGCGTCGGTTCGCTGTTCCACTGGGTGATGGGATACGAGACCGTGAACGGAACCCGGAGCAATGTCTCGCGAGTCGTCTTTCTGGATCCGCCGCGCCTGACCAGGCGCGACCTTGAACGCGGCCGCCGGTGGGCGGAGTGGCTTCATGAGCGCTGGGGATCTGAGTAGCACCCCCCCGGATCCCGCCGAGATCGAGGTCGCGATGCTCGGACCCGGTTACGGGGAGAGCATCCTGATTCACACCGGCGATGGCGAATGGGTGGTCGTCGACTCATTCCTCAACCCGGACCGTCGTCCATCCGCGCTCGCCTACTTGGAACGATTGGGGTACGACCCCGCTACGGCGATCAAGCTGATCGTGGCGACTCACTGGCACGACGACCACATTCGCGGCATAGGGACGCTGGTTGAGTCCGGCAGGTCCGCAAGGTTCTGCTGTGCAGGCACCCTCCGGCGTCTCGAATTCCTCAGCATGATCGAGGGATTCCGTGCGCAGGGTTCACGGGCAGCCGGTTTCGGGACGCGGGAGATCTTCTCGGTATTCGCCCACCTTGGACAGGTTGGCGTCTCTCCACTCTGGGCCACCGCAAGCCGCCGAATCCACCGCTCGCCCCGCTGCGACGTGTGGTCGCTCTCGCCTGACGACGAAGCTTACACCTCGTTCCTCAAGTCCCTTGCGCCCCTATCCGACCCCAAACCGGAGCGCGTGTTCGCCTTGCCGACTCCGAATCAGCTCTCTGTTGCCCTTCTGGTCCGCTTCGAAGGCGGTGTCTCATGCCTCCTCGGAGCGGATCTTGAGCAGCGCGGCTGGACGGCAGTACTGAGCGATGACAGGAAGCCCCGGTGCAGGTCCTCGGTCTTCAAGGTTCCGCATCACGGGTCCGCGAACGCTCATCTCGAAGGCGTTTGGGACAAGCTGTTGGAGCCGGAACCGTTTGCGATTCTCGCGCCGTGGCGGCGGGGCGGCGGATCGTTGCCGCGGAAGGGGGACGTGAACCGGATTCTGGCGCGCACCCCGAACGCTTACGCCACGACCAAGGCGGCACCCGGTGCGGCGCCCCGGGATCGGTGGGTCAAGAAGAGGCTGAGAGCCGTGAATGCGAGATTGCGACCGGAGTCCGGCGCAACCGGGATTATCCGGCTGCGGCGGTCGATGACGGGGGAGAGTTCGTGGCGGGTGAAGCTGTTCGGATCCGCGTGTCACCTGGAGGAGTTTGCGGCGTGAAGAAGCGATCCGGGGGAGACTCGGCGAGCGACCGGCGCCTGATTGAGGAATGGCTGCCGATTGCGGAGTTGAGCGAGGAGAGTACGCGGGAGCGGCGGGCCATGACGGCGCTGCCACCGACCTACTATCTCCACGTCTGGTGGGCGCGCCGGCCTCTGGTCGCTTCGCGGGCTGCGGTGCTGGGGTCGCTGCTGCCAGAGGGAGCGGATCGGGAGAAGTTCCTGCATGTGCTCGGGATTCACGGGGATCCGGTGGGGGCGCGGCGGGCCATCGACGGAGCGAAGCAGAGCGGAAGGCGGATCGAGAATCCCTACGATTACGACAGGGCATTCAAGTACTGTCCCACTCCTGCTGACAGGCGCTGGCTGGAACAAGACGGGGTACGGAACTGGCAGTCGATCCGCGTCTTGGATCCGACTGCCGGTGGTGGATCGATCCCGTTCGAAACTCAAAGGTCAGGGCTCGTCACACTTGGAAACGACCTCAATCCGGTCGCGGCGCTTGTTGCGGAGGCCACGGTGACATGGCCCACACAGTTCCCGAGTGAGCTTGCCGACGAGTTCGAGGCATTGGCTTCCGCTTGGCGGCAACGAATCCAGAAGCCACTGGAGGACATGTTCCCGCAAACCGGGTTGCCCGACATCGTGGATGTGACCTACGTCCACGCCCACAGCGTCCGTTGCCCCTACTGCGCTGGCCTCGTTCCGCTGTCTCCGAACTGGCGGCTGGCCTCCGGTGGCACCGGTGTGCGCCTCCGGCCTGACACCGCTCGTGGCCACGGTTCCGAGGACCGTGTCTGCACTTTCCAGATCGTAAAGAAGGCCAGGGAACAGTCTCCGGGCACGGTCTCCCGCGGAACCGGCACGTGTCCCTATCCCGACTGCGGCCAGGTGATCGACGGTGACGAGATCAAGCGACAGGCGCAGGATGGCGAGATGGGCTCGCAGCTCTACGCGGTCATCTACAAGCGCCGCGTGAAGACACGGCTCAAGTCCGGAAAGCGCGGCAAGGACAGGTGGGTGCGCGGCTACCGGGCACCGCGACCGGCGGACGACAACAGCGCCGAAATCCAGGCACGCCTGGACGAGAAGCTCCCCGAGTGGGAGGCGTTCGACATCGTGCCGAGCGAGCGAATCCCCGACGGCAACAAGACGACGGAGGCCCAGCGCTACGGTATGACCCATTGGCGCGACCTCTTCTCGCCCCGCCAACTGCTCTGTCACGGAACCACCGTCGAGATCTACCGCGAGATGCTGGAGGAAGACCGGCGGGAGGGGAAGCTGACGCCGGTGCGAAAGGCGGCGTACGGGTATCTGGCGCTGACGCTCGATACGGTGCTCAACTACAACAGCAGGGGCGGACGGTGGGATACGACAACTAGCCGGGTACGATCATTCTTCGACCGGCATGACTTTGCGTTCGTTTGGTCGTTCGGGGAGATGGCACCCCTCATTGTCAGCGTCGGCTACGACTGGGCAATTGTCAAGACCGCCAAGGCCATCCGGGAACTCGTGGAGCTTGTCGCGCCGGAAACAACGACCCACGGGGGTCGCGACCTCTTCAGCGACAATGGCGATCCCCAGAAGGCCGACACAACTCCCAACGCCTCTCCACCAGTCACGATCACCTGCAAGTCCGCCGATAACCTCGACCACCTCGAGGACGCCAGCATCGACGCCATCGTCATGGACCCCCCGTGGGAAGCCAACGTGATGTATGCGGAGCTGTCGGACTTCTTCTACGTCTGGCTCAAGCGCACGGCGGGGCACGTGTTCCCCGAGCTCTTCAGGAGCCAGCTCACCGACAAGGACAACGAGGCGGTCGCGAACGTCGCGCGCTTCAAGGGGCAGAAGGGGGCGGGAGCGCGCGCGACCCGCGACTACCAGGAGCGCATGGCCGCGATCTTTGCCGAGTGCCGTCGCGTCCTCAAGCCCAACGGCATCATGACGCTGATGTTCACCCACAAGGCGGCCGGCGCTTGGGACGCATTGACCACGGGGCTGATGAAGGCCGGATTCATGATCACGGCGTCGTGGCCGATCAATACCGAAGCCCCCGGGAGCATGCACATCAAGGACAAGGCGGCGGCGAACAGCACTATCTTTCTGGTCTGCCGTCCGCGGGAGCGGCACGAGCCCGACACCGAGCGGGAGACGCGCTGGTGGGAAGATGCGGAACCGCTTGTGGCCAAGGCCGTACGCAAGCGCGTGAAGGAGTTCCAGAGGGCGGGCATCGGGGGTGTCGATCTCTACCTGGCCTCCTTCGGCCCCGCGCTGGAGGAGTTCTCGCGCCATTGGCCGCTGGAGCGCCGGAGCCCCCGACCGAAGCCCAAGCAACGCAAGCGGCAGTTCGACATCTTCGAAGAGGAATGGGACCCGTACGCGACCACCCCCGAAGACGCGCTCGACGTTGCCCGGCGGGAGGTCAAACGCTGGCGGCTTGACCAGCTCGCGCACATGCGTTCCGACGACGATCTCGATCCCGTCACCGCCTTCTTCGTGCTCGCCTGGGATGCCTTCAAGGCACCGAAGTTCGCCTACGACGAAGGGCTCAAGCTCGCACGCGCGGTCGGCGTCAACCTCGAAACCGATGTCGTCCGCAGACTTGGGGCAAAGAGCGGACAGAACCTCGTGCTCTGGGACGCACCCCACCGAGCCGCCAAGGGAGCATTGGGTCCTGCAGACGGCTCGCGGGGCATGATCGATGTTCTCCACCATGCTGCGTTCCTGGCGCGTGATCGGTCCTTGGACGCCGCCCTCGACATGCTCAGGGACCAGGGCGTCGAAAAGAGCCCCGACTTTGCCACCGCACTCGAAGCGGTGCTCGAAGTCCTCCCGGTCTCGCGCAACTTCCGCGGTTTCGATCTGGGTTCAAAGGCCGCGGCTCTGGAGTCCGCCAGCGAAGACTTCGACGCGCTTGAGAGACTCCGCCGCTTGGCTTTCAGCGAGGTCGTCGGCGAGCCGGAGCAGCTCAAGCTGTGGCGTGAGGAGACCGCCTGAACGGTGCACCGCGCGGTCGACTGGAAGCTCAAGTACACGCCCGATGACGGCGATCTGGTCGAGCTCTTCTACTTGCCCGCGCTTGAGGATGCGAAGCGGTACGACCGCCTGACCGGCTACTTCAGCGCCAGCGCACTGAGACTCGCGGCTCGCGGAATCGAGGGACTGGTTCGCAACAAGGGCCGGATGCGGCTCATCGTCGGTTGCACCCTGGATGCACCCGAGATCGCGGCGATCCATGAGGGAGCCGAGCTGCGCGGGAAGGTCTCGGAGCACCTGCGCCGCTGGCCGCTCAAGCCGGGGGATGGCGAGGAGGCCGACGCGCTCGAGCTGCTCGCGTGGATGGTGGCGAATGACCATCTCGACGTGAAGGTCGCGGTCCCCACGGACGAGCTTGGTCGGCCCGTGGCCGAATCAGCGCTCTTCCACGAGAAGACCGGGATCATCGAGGATACGAACGGCGACCGAATCGCCTGGACAGGCAGCCTGAACGAGACTGCCAGCGGATGGCAGCACAACTGGGAGACGATCAATGTCTTCACCAGTTGGGGCCCGGTTCCGGCGCGCGTGGAGGGCGAGGAAGAGAACTTCGCGAGCCTTTGGGCCGACCGACGAAAGCGCGCCCGGGTAATCGCGGTGCCGGATGCGGTGCGAGAGAAGTTGCTGGAGTTCTCGCCCAAGGAGGGTCTTCCGAAGCGGCTGAAGCCGGAACCTGACCCGTTAGTAATCCAGGTAAAGGAGCCCGACGCCAAAGCGAAACTGTTGCGCGAGCGGGTGTTGTCATTCATTCGCAGGGCCCCGTCGCTGACTCCCAATGGCGAAATGGTTGGCGAGGAGACAGCCCCGATCACTCCCTGGCCCCACCAGGTCCGCGCGTTCGAGCGCATGTACCACAACTGGCCGCCGAAGCTCCTGATCGCCGACGAGGTGGGACTGGGGAAGACGATTCAGGCGGGTATGGTGCTGCGGCAGGCCTGGTTGTCGGGTCGCGCGCGGCGCATCCTGATCATGGTGCCCGCCGCGGTCATGAAGCAGTGGCAGATCGAGCTGTACGAGAAGTTCAACCTCAACTGGCCGATCTATTCGGGCGGGACGTTGCGGTGGTATTCACCCAATCCGGAGCGGCCTCCGAGAACGCGCGTCGTGGGTTCGGATCGGTGGCACCTCGAAGATGTGGTGATCGCGTCGAGCCATCTGATGCGGCGTCGCGAGCGGCAGAGGACCATCTCGGAGGAGGCGAAGAAGTGGGACTTGGTCGTACTGGACGAGGCGCATCACGCGCGGAGGCGTGGGGCGGGCGGATCCGGCGACAAGGGACCGAACGAGTTGCTTCGCCTTATGCGCGGAATGCGCGAGCGAGCCCTTACGGACGGGTTGATCCTGCTGACGGCCACGCCGATGCAGGTGCATCCCGTCGAGTTCTGGGATCTGCTCGATCTGCTGGGCCTCCCGCCGGAGTGGAACGCGAAAGCGTTCGTCGAGTTCTTCGAACTGTCGGAAAACCCCGACCTGACGGCCGAGGCCTTCGAGATGATGGCACGGCTGTTTCGAGCGGAGGAGGTGGCTGGAAGAGTCGAGGCGGAGCCCGAGGACCGTCACCTATCATCCCTCTCCCGGCTCAAGGCGAAGAGGGTGCTGTCAGCGCTTCGGGATCAGTCCACGATTCCCCGAAAGCAACTTGGATCGGTCGAACGATCGGCGGCATTGCGTCTCATGCGAGCCCGGACGCCGGTGAGACGACTGCTGTCACGACACACGCGCACCCTCCTGCGCCGGTACCACAAAGAGGGCCTACTGGCGGCGCCGATCGCAGAGCGGAGGGTGAAGGACTGCTTCGTTGAGATGACGGAAGGAGAACGGGAACTCTACGAAGCCGTCGAGAGCTACATTTCCCGTACCTACGGTCAGGCGACCGGTACCCAGCGAAATGCGGTCGGGTTCATCATGACCGTGTATCGCCGCCGCCTCGCGAGTAGTTGCGAGGCGCTGGCGAATACGCTTCGCCGGCGACTGGAGTCGGCGGAGGGCTGGGTGTCGGAAACCGCGGGTCAGTGGAACGAAGACTTGTCGGACGACGAGCTCGCCGATGACGTCATCGGCGCTCCCGAGGATGTCGCCGAGGCTGCGGACACGGCCCTGAGGCTTGAGGAAATGGGCGACATTCGCCGATTGATGAAGATGGCGGAGCGACTTCCGCCCGACAGCAAGCTCGGGGAGTTGCAACGGATTCTGGGCAACTTGCGGGGGAAGAGCGGGAAAGCCAGCCAGGTCATGGTGTTCACTCAGTACACCGACACCATCGACTTCCTGCGGGAAGAGCTCCGCAAGGACACTTCCCTGCGGCTGATGTGCTTTACCGGGCGAGGCGGCGAGGTGCCGCACGCTGGCGGACTCTGGCGGGCGATCAGCCGCGACGAGGCGAAGCGGAGATTCCGACAGGGTGAAGCCGATGTTCTGCTCTGCACCGAGGCGGCCGCCGAGGGCTTGAACTTCCAGTTCTGCGGCGCGCTCGTGAACTACGACATGCCCTGGAACCCCATGCGAGTGGAGCAGAGAATCGGTCGCATCGACCGACTGGGTCAGCGACACCCGATCATTCGGATATTCAACCTTCACTACCGCGACACGGTGGAGGCGGACATCTACCGGGCGCTGGCCAAGCGCATCGGACTCTTCCACGGCGTCGTTGGCCAGCTTCAACCCATCCTTGCGAAAGTGTCGGGAACGATCGCCCAGGCAGTGTTGGAGGGTCGCGCCTCGACCGACGAAGGACGGGCGGAGCTGGCGGATGAGGTGGATCGTGAGGCCGCCGAGGCTGCACCCGGAATCGACATCGACGGGGCTGCGGATACCACCATCGCCTTGACCGACCGCCCAGCATCCTCGGTGACAATGGACGATCTCGACCGAGTGATCCGACGGCCCGAGCTCCTACCCGATGGCTTCAGCGTGCAGCCGCTCGGGCCGCGTGAGTACTCGTTGACTGTACAGGGGCGCGAATCCGCGATTCGTATCACCACCGATGCGGACTACTTCGAGAGGCACGCCGACAGCGTTGAGCTTTGGTCACCGGGAGGGGAGGGGTTTCCGGTAGGATCGCCACCTGAGTCGGAGAATCAGCAATGGTCTAATAATATGAGTCTGAGGGGGATTCTGGATGCGACGAGTTAGTTCCAACCCGAACGACGCAGCACGTCGTGGACAGTGTCTTTAATCGCCCGGTGGATGCCGTGGCTGCGCGGTTTGGTCTCGTGGGGCGAAGCTCAGCACCTCGCCCAGCCACCCCTTTACCCTCTGGAGATCCTGTGAGCAGACTCTCGTTGAGCCTCTTGGTGCTCTCCCTTGTTTTTGCATCGCCGATTCGTGCCCAAGTGATTCGTAGCTACGAGGGTCTTGACCGCAACGCTGTGGACGGTTGGTTCGCCCAGACGCAACTCTCGTTGGATGGCAGAGCCGGCAATGCAAGCTATCTGGATCTAGGTCTCACAGGAGGATTGTCCTACCGCGTCCCTGCACCGGGGCACTGGCTGCGGTTTTATCCGTCTTGGCAGGTCAGGCGCTCAGGGGGACAGTCCGTCGTGCGTGAGTGGTCGGCGCACTTCAGGCACTCGTTTGTGTTTTCGGACGAGATGCGGACCTATGCGTTCGCTCAGATCCAAGCGGATAGGTCGATCAACCTTGACCGCAGGGTGCTGGTCGGTGGCGGGCTTCGTCGGCAAATCGTGCCACTGGGAGGCGGTGGTCTGGATATCGGCCTCGGTCTAATGCTGGAAGACGAAACCTTGGCGTCTGGAGAGAGCACGCAAGCACTGAGGGGGGCGAATCTGTTCTCCGCACGCGGCCGAGCCGGTATCGTACGAGTATTGGTCACAGGTTTCTATCAGCCGATAATGTCGAACCTCGAAGACTACCGCCTGTCCGTAGACGCCGAGGTTCAGATCCCGGTGTCCGAGCGTGTCGGTTTTGTCATTTCAGGGAGTTGGCGTCGAGATTCGCGGCCGCCCACGGACATCGAGGCGGACGACGCTGGGTTCGGGTTTTCCGTGCGGTTGAGCACCCGATGACAAGTCGCGAGGCCCTGCTCGAACTCACTTACACTGCGCACGCCATGGCACCGCTCGCCCGCGACATCGGCCGTGTGGATGAGGACTGGCTGGATCTGCCCCGCTCTCGGGGACGGCTGTCGCCGTGCTCTGTCTCTAATCCGCCCTCGGTTGCGAAATTCATCAGACTCCCTTCATCGGGCCGATGGTTGACGAGCATGCCGGCGTGCGGCTGGCGTTGGAGATTCGCACATGGTGCTTGAGAGGATATTGGCGCTGGCCACCGAACGCGAATCCGAGACTCTGGAGTTCAAGCGTACGACGGGAACGCGTCGTGAGGCAACGGCCACTGTGTGCGCCATGCTCAATCACCGGGGCGGACACGTGCTGTTCGGTGTGACGCCGAACGGAAGTGTCGTCGGCCAGCAGGTGAGCGACCGGACGATGGAGGAGGTGGGTGCCGAGATTCAGAGGATCGACCCGCCGGCTTTTCCGGAGGTCGAGCGGATCCGTGTCTCGGACGGGCTCGATGTAATCGCGGTCAGCGTCAACAAGGGGCCCGCACGGCCCTACCAGTACCGGGGTACCGCCTATCGCCGGGTCGGCAACACCACGGTGACCATGGCTGCCGAGGAGTACAACCAGATGCTCTTCGAGCGGCTGCACAGTGAGCAGCGGTGGGAGAATCAACCTGCTCCCGGCTGGACGGTCGCGGACCTGGATGTGGCCGAAATCCGCAACACCGTAGCCGAGGCGGTACGAACAGGCCGGCTGAACGAGCCCGGTACCCGAGAACCGGAAGACTTGCTTCGAGGGCTTGGACTGCTCCGCGAGGGGGTCCTGTCGCGCGCGGCGGCGGTGTTGTTCGGTAACTCAGCGCGTCTCGAATTCGAGTTGCCGCAGTGTCTGCTCCGGGTAGCTCGTTTCCGGGGCATCGACCGAAGCGAATTCCTGGACAACCGGCAGTTCAATGGCAACGCGTTCGCACTGCTCTCACATGCCGAACGCTTTCTGCGCGACACGCTTCCCATTGCGAGTCGGTTCGAGTCGGGCCGCATGCGGCGCATTGACGAGCCCCTCTACCCACCCCTTGCTACACGGGAAGCGGTGGCGAACGCCCTGTGCCACAGGGATTATGCGCTGGGCGGCGGCTCGGTCGGGATCGCAGTCTACGACGACCGACTCGAGGTCACGTCGACCGGTACGCTGCACTTCGGACTGACACCGGCCGCGCTGTTCGGCCCGCACGAATCGAGGCCGTGGAATCCGCTGCTTGCCCGCACGTTCTACCGGCGCGGTATTATCGAGGAGTGGGGCCGGGGAACGCTCAAGATGGCGGAACTGGCTACCGCCGCCGGATTGCCACGACCGGAGATCGAGGAACGCGGCGATTGCGTTACCGTGTGCTTCCGGCATGGACAGGTCGGGTCGGCGCGGCGCAGCGGCCACGACCTGATCGAACGACAAGAAGCGATTCTGTCCTTGTTGGATCGAGCGGACGACGGCTTGGCACTACGTGAGATACGTGCCCAGTTGGCTCTGCCGGCCAGCGAACGTCAGGTGAAGAGGGCCTTGGCGGCATTGCGGAACCGCGGGCGGGCGGTGTCCACGGGTCGCGGTCCAGCGGCGCGGTGGAGACGTGCGCCTGAGTCCGTCGAGGACGAATGAGACCCCCGATGAGCCCCCGGGGTCTTATTGGGTCCATTAGGGGTCCTATTGGGGTCTTACTCGTCGCCGACCCTTGGCACACCGCAAAGCGGCGTGAAGCTCTACTGCTACCTTCTCGCGGCGACGTGTTGCCAGGGCTTGCCCGACGAACGACCTACGGCGTTCCCAGCCGTGTCGGGGTGTGCGACTATGGGGTCCTGATGTCCTCTCCGCCGCGTTGGCGATCGTCCCGATCCTCGTAGTCGGCTCCAGTGAACGCTGCTTTTTGACGCGGCGGCGCGTGCCGGGTACCTTGCCCTCCCGATTCACACAACCGCACACCAGGATGCAGCCCGCTGTGCAACGCCCTCCATTCCAGCTGTGCCCGCTAACAGCAACCCTCCTGACAGTCACCTGGGAGCCGTACGTCCAGGACACAGCCCTCCGTCCACCCGCTCGCCCTGTCACCCTCGCCTCCGCATTTCTCGGGGGGCTATTCCTGTCACCGGCGGGGACCCATCTCGTGGGATTGGTGGGTGGGCGGGCGATTCCACTGGCTGCGGCGAGAGTGCCGCGGAATCCGAGGATCACGGACGTGACTCACGAGATTCTGGTCGTCCAGTGCCAGTTCAGGGTGCAGATCCGAGCCACCGCGAGCGACGCCAATCTAGCGGAGACCGCGATTCAGAATGCCACGGCGCAGGTGGATAGGCGGCTGGACGCGTCCGATTATGCTTGGACGGTGGGGCGGTTGAACGAGGCCAACTCCGAGGCAGAGGGGGATACGTGGGAGGGCGACCTTGAGCCCGTGAATGCTGAGTTGAGTGGCCTCGGGCCGAGGAGGATTCCGCCAAGTCAGGACATCGGGATGGGGGTGGCCTCGTGAGCGGAACTTGGGGTAGCCAGGAAGCGACGGGGCCAGGGACATCTCTGGGAAACTGCATTGGAGAATCACGACGCCGACCGTCACCCCAGGATGTCGTGCCATCTAATCGACAAGATTATCCCCCTCTCGCGATCGACCTTTTTGCTGGGGCTGGTGGCCTGAGCCAAGGGTTCCGCGATGCTGGATTCAAATTGGTACAAGCAGTAGAGAAGGACCCGGCCGCGAGTGCCACCTACGCAACCAACCACCCGGATGTAGATGTGATTTGCGCCGAAATCCAGGGGTTGCGCCCAATAGCGTGCATGGAACGTATCAATGTAGCCCAAGGCGAGATAAACATTGTAATTGGTGGCCCACCATGCCAGGGTTTCTCTGAGTCTAACCGACGTACTCGCACGCTGGATAATCCTACAAATCACTTGTATCTTGACTTCCTGCGTTTCGTGGAATGCATGACACCTCAATGGGTTGTCTTGGAAAACGTTGCCGGTTTACGAACCATGGCAAAAGGCGTGGTCCTCCGTCGAATGCTTGCCGGCCTTACACGCGCTGGGTATCATGCCGACTGGCGGCTACTAAACTCCGCCAATCATGGTGTGCCACAGGTCAGACGCCGCCTATTCGTGATCGCCAATCGTGTCGGCGTGCCCATTCCGAGTGAGACCGATATCGTCACTGCCACACTGCGAAAACCAATAACCGTGCGTGAGGCAATCGGGGACCTCCCAGTCCTCTCCAATGGAGCATCAATTGACCTCTTGGAATACCCCAATGGAGCTACGTCGGCCTATCAGAGACGAATGCGCCGAGGGGCCGGGAGGTATGTCTCAGGCAATCTAGTGACCCGAAACGGCGCCCACATCCGACAGCGGTATCACTACATCCCAGAAGGAGGAAACTGGAAGGACATCCCTCCTTCGCTATTGGGCAACTACACCGACCGAACTAGGTGTCACACGGGAATCTACCATCGTCTTTACTGGGATCGCCCGGCCAAGGTGATCGGAAACTTCCGCAAGAACATGCTAGTCCACCCAAGCCAAGATCGAGGATTGTCCATCCGGGAGGCAGCACGACTCCAAGGGTTCCCCGATACTTACCGATTCGTCGGAACAATTGGTCCTCGGCAGCAGCAGGTTGCCGATGCAGTCCCACCGGTTCTCGCTGAAGCCGTCGCACGGGCGATTTTTCCAAGTGTCAGCCTGGGTACCCGGGGCGCCGCACCTGATACGACGGCAGGACGAATCCCGACCCACATCGCCGCGCTTTCGGCCGAAGGCGCACCGATTCTGATCAACCATGGACCGTAGGGGGCCACCGCGTTTGCCTTCAGGGCGTTTCCGGTGGCCGCCGCGCTTACCTTGGCCCTCTCGACGCCCGATTTTGCGACGATGACCGCTACTACAGCGCTTCGGTCTTTGCCTGGCCGATTAGCCCGGTAATGTCAAAATGAAATGCCGTGCCGACACCTTGGCAATAGGACGGATTATACTTCTCCGGCACAGCATACACGATCCTTACCCGTCTCTCATGCAGCGCAAACAATGTAGCGCCAACAAACGAAAGCTTGGTGTTCATCCCTGCAAGTGAGACATTCTCTTTACCGAAGTCAAGCCCTACCTCACGCAAACGTTCGTACACATCGTCAACTGAATCCGATCTGAACCCGAACCTTTCCACTGTCGGTACCGGCACTCTCGACCGAAGTGCTCGCACCACGCGTCGACTGTACTCGTCCGCGCCCGCTGTAGTGGACGAACCAATGTCGCCGCTTCCTATTGACAGCTTCCGGGGCTCCACATACTCTACAATCTCCATCAAGCGCTCTCTCTCGTGGCCCGCTAGCGCGATCAGATGGCCCGTCTTTTCTCCCGAAAAGTCTCCTGGAAATCCGATTATGGACCGGATGTCACGAACTCCTTTGCTCAACCATCTTGCAGATTCATCCAACTCCGTGTTTTGCGTCGCATAGCCACCCTCTGGCGCCGCGATATAATCTACCGTAACGTTTACGAACCTCTTCCGCATCAAGGAAATCGCAAACAATAGCATCCCTAGTAGTTCCCGAGGGAAACAGGTGATGTCAACAGCAATGTCGCCACGAGGAGCGCCCCTAATCGTCTTCCACGCCCAACTCCAGAGCGCTCTACTATCGAATCGATCCAAGGGCTCTATTGCCTCTATGCGCAACTCCCGAAACGCATCCACGTTCTCCTGGTGCTGAACATTGTCCTCAATGACGTTGGCCAAATGTACGTCGCGCGGCTCGCCAACATTGGTCAAAAACTTCCTTGTGGTCACTAGAGACCTCTCCTCAAATGACGCAGCGGCCACGAGTGTTACCGGGTTACGGTTCATCTCACCAAATCTCCATATCGCCGGGATCGAGCGGCTCGTACTCAACCTCGTTCGCGCCGTGAGTCTTGAACATCTCAATCTGAGCGGACGATACATCCTCCGATCTCCGCAATGGTCCCTCATTAGCAAGCTTCTCAATGACATCGGGCGTGCATGACAAATAGCCGGAGTAGGACGACACGTCCAGGCTAAAGCACGGCGCCAATCGCCGCGTGAGCACATACAGCGCACGGCGCCCCGTCCCCTCCTTCTTTGCGCTGTATCCCTTCATGAAATAGCCTTCGGAAATACCCAACTTCAACAACTTCAACAGCTCTTCGCTCGGAGGGGACTGAAGCGCAAATGAAAAGACACGCCTTTCGGAATCTTGGGAAAGCAGCTTTTGCTTGAACAACACCCCGAGTCCCTCAATGAGCTTCGCCACCTTGCGCCAATCGCCGGCGTCCCGAACACGCTTCTGCCGTGAATCCCCAATCCGGTCTAGTAGTCTGTCCGCGTGTGCTTTGACCGCGTCATGCTGAATCGAAGGAGGAATGCTCCGTATGACCTCTCCCTCAGTGCGCCTGGAAGCGTTATCGAACATCTGCTGCGCACAAATGATGAAGTCGCGCACCAATCCGCCGCTCAGTACTGCAAGTGTCGTGAAACCGGCATAGCAAAACGAATGAAGTGCTCGGCGCTGTTTCAGCTCACGCAAATACTCGGACATCGTATGCCTGTATACATTGTCTCGAACGGCGCGCCCAGTGAAGACCTGAGCATACTGCTTCTTGAGTCTTTCTTGTACCTCCTGAATCCTGCGCTCCTGTTCTTCGTGTTTGGGAAAGAAGCGTTCAGGATCGACAACGGTGCCGTCAGGCAGCGTGACTCCGGCTTGTTCGAGCCGTTTGCGGCAAATCTCCTTTAGCAGTTGAACATAGCTTTCGCCTTTGCCCTCCAGATACCTTGTGGCGATGTCGTACTGAATGAAGTCGTGCGCTTGTTGAATTGCAGACCCTGACCGAGTTCGCCACGTCTTGTAGGTATACATGGTGCTAACCTTGAAGACTGCGCTCTTCCGTCTTCTTGCAATCCACGTGTTCAGGATGACTGTGTGCGTGCGAGGCAAGTCATCACCATCGTCGATGAGAAAATACAAGCAGACACCCACGCGGTCGGAAAAGAAGTCGGCGATGGGTCCCAGCAGGGAATCGTACAAGAAGAGAGGGCCATCGTAGGCTGGTGAAGACGCATACAACAGACTCTTGCCTATGAAATCCCGTAGACGCTGGCATTCAACCTCTACGACCTCGATGAGATCCAATACGACTGTGGCAAGATCTCCGCTCCCGATTGTCGGCGGCGGTGCATTACTAAACCGATAAGCCGCCGACATCCTCTTGACAGCAAGCTCGATGAACGCTCGGTGACAATTGTCAGGTATGACGTCCGGCCGATTCCGGATGATAAGCAAGAGCTGCTTCACTATCAGGAGGGACAGTTGGCTTTCACAGATGATGTACCGTTGCAGATCGGACTGAAACAGCTTGAGTTCCTCAACCAGAAACTCGGAATCCCGGACGGGAAAATAGACGGCCAAAAAGGTAGAATCACGCTGAGGATACAACAGTTCCTGACAGTCTCTCTGGAGCACCCGAAACAACATTGACTTGCCAGTGCCCCGGTGGCCGTGGATGAAGCACGTCTCCCGGCCGGCAACGCGATCCAATCGCTTGTCATCGCACCAGAGGCCCGTAGCTTCTTCGGCAGACAACTTGGATGCGGTAACAAGTTCGAATGGGTTCTTGCCGTGGTCGTTCATCTCGATGCTCCACGGCAGTACTCTTCAAGAGTGTTACAATTCCGTAGTTCGTCACATCTCTTCGTCAATGATCGCGACTCCCGTGGGTATCCGCTGTCAAGTTCGAGCGTCAACGGTCTCCTTGTGGAGCGACTGGGCGGAGCGTGGTCATGGTACTCGATCAGTACACGTATCTTCCGCACGCTAAAGTACGGCCTGCCATATCGGGAGCAGTAGCGTACCTCCACTTCCATCTTGGTCAGTCGTTGCTCTAGGTATTCCCAGAACGTTGTGTGTCTGTTGCCTACCGTAGAGACGTATTCGTGCTGGGCTGGGTATACTCTCAGGGTGACAAACAGCTGGTCCTGTGCCAATCTGAATGTTCGGAAAGTCTGTGCATACCGGTATGCGAGATTACTTTCGCCAGATGCGTTGTACCACTCCAACACGTTCTCTGGGACTCGCTCCGGGTTTTCGGACAGCTCATCACCCATCCGCAGAATCGCCGCGAGCAGAGGCAATCGCGGTCTTTGATAGTTGTCGGTGCTCAGAGACCGAAAAGTATCTTGCCCGTAGTCGCGATCAGTTCCCCCGTGAACTCGCGAGACATCAAACACTTGTTCGCGGCGTTCAGTGCCGGAAAATAATAGCTTATGCTCCTCGATCAGTACTCCGGACCTTTCAGCGTGGTTTTTTCTGCCACCGATATTCCCGGCATCATGCAAGTGGGCAGCACACAATAGAATATATGCTTCCTCGGGATCCAATGCGTGGTCTGGGTTCCTCTCGGCAATATAGGTGCCAATCTGATCCAAGCTGGCGATAAGATCGGATACATGACGACACCCATGGACAGTCATGATATTAGGTTCATCTCCGTCCTGGCGGGGCTGACTGACCTGGTCCACAGCGAGGCTGACATCTACGCAGGGGTGTACGTATTTGAAGAAGTGATCCTCCAGCGCGCGAAACTTGGCCGATAGGTCCTGAGCGAGGCTGTGTTTCTCGTGATGTGTGTCATCCGCCGCCTTGGCGATTCTGCGAAAAAGATAGCCGTTCGTTCTATGGGTCATAGATTCACGAGAGCTTCCATAACGACCGGGGTTAGCAAGGGGGACACCGTATAGCGGACTTGTTGCTGTAGTCCTGTTGACTCGGAGAACAGATCGAGTCCTACCGGGACGTTTTGCTTGCTTCTTGGAGCTATGGGAAGGAGAGTGGGGGGTTGGGTAAGGTTTGGACGGTGTCCGTCATGGCGGGGCAACTCCATGTGGCCAACCGACCCCATGGACTGTACGACGCGGGTCTCGGGCCGCCGCCCGAAGGACAGGGACATGTACCGCCAGGCCTGTTCGGAATGATGGATTACCGACTCCTTCGGCTGGTGGCAGGGGACGGCCATCGCAGGTGCTTTGCCGATCCGCCTGGCCGGCATCTGGGGCGCCATCGGCTGGGGGACGATGCGGCGGCCCGAGGTGTCGAGCACGGCCGCGCGATGCATCCCGCAGTCCTCGGAGTGTTGGTCGGTGGTGAGGGTCACCGGCAGGTTACGAGTTCGTGATGACATGGCCGTGTCGGGTAGTATGTCCACACACGCGTATGGGGCGGGCACCATAGCGGTAGCGGCGGCAGTTGGCAATCCCCGCCCGTGGCGGGGCAGTTGGACCTGCGTCATGCGACCGAGTGTCCTGTCGGCGCCGGTCTGCCCGTGCGGGTCGCTACGACACCTGGAATCAGAGTCGGCCCGGTTGAGGATCCGGGCAGCTGCCACGAGGCAGTGATGAACAAGCTGACGCGATCTAAAGTGAAGATGCATCTTCGAAGACGCGCCAGCAGCGGACGACTGAACCGGGCCACGCAGCCTGCCCACCGGCAGCCGATGCACCTCGGCCGCCCAACTGGCGGCTAATGGACGACTGGGCCGCCGTATCTGGTGGACGCAAGCTGACAAACGGTGCCGCGAGAGCAGCTTCGGGAGCGTCGCCGCAACCGCTATTGACCCTGGGCAGATCATTGATGGAATGGGCCGCAAGCGTCCCTCTGAGTTGCTCGATGTCGTCGGGCGGATCGGCCGGGGTTGGCCGAAGCCGATTCCCCGATGGCCGAGGCTACGCGCCACGAACTGCTGAAGGCAGGTGGCCCAGCACGGCCATCCGTCATGCTCCACCCCCGACGCGCGCGGTCGCTTTGGTACGCAATGCTGTCAAATCCCCGGCTTTTTCGATCTGATCGATCGTGACAGCCCGCCTGCACAAGAAGGAGGGATCGTGCGGTCCTGGTTGGATTCACGTAGCTTCTTGCGTGGATTGCGGACTGCTTGGGGGTCGCCTTACAAGCAGGAGGTCGGCGGTTCGAATCCGTCAGCGCCCATGGCCGGGGGGGCACGAGGTTCCGCAATCGCTCCATTCCGTGTATCCTGTCCTGTCGTTCCGTCGGATGGGGCAGTCCGGTGGAGTCTCGTGCACCCACAACGCAGGAGATGTAATGAACAAGAAGGAAATGGCGGCCGCTCTCGCGCAGCAGGCCAACCTCTCCCAGGCGAAGGCAGCCGATGTCCTCAACTGCATCTTCGACACAAGTGCCGGATCGGGCATTATCGCCGGCGAACTCGACGCGGGGGGCAAGGTGACGGTCCCCGGCTTCGGCAGCTTCGGCGTCAAGTCGCGTGCGGCGCGTATCGGGACCAACCCGGCGACCGGCGAAAAGATCACCATCGCGGCGAAGAAGTACGCGTACTTCAAGCCCGGAAAGCCGTTGCGGGACCGCATCGCAGGGGGATAGATCCTCGGACGCAGTTGTACGCAGTACGGAGAGCATTCCGGCGCGCCCGGGCGTGGCCGGGCCGCGGGGCCCGCGATTCCGGCCGACCCATGCCCAGGTGGCCTGATCCATAACCCGCCGGCGCGCCGGATGCTCACTCCCACTCCTCAACGCTCAGGACCCTGGTCGACCGAAACGTGAATCCCTCCGCCCCCTCGCCGGTCGAGCCCGCGGGCGATTCGCGCGCCAACGAGCCGCCGGCGAGCGGGGTCACCCGCTGGGCCAAGGTCATCGACCATTCCCGGTGCATCGGCTGTCATGCCTGCACCACCGCCTGCAAGTCCGAAAACGAAGTCCCGCTGGGCGTTACCCGCACCTACGTCAAGTACGTCGATGCCGGCGAGTTCCCGCGGACCCGCCGGGCCTTCCAGGTAACCCGGTGCAACCAGTGCGAGGACGCGCCGTGCGTGACGGCCTGTCCCACCTCGGCCATGTACCGCCGGTCCGACGGGATCGTGGACTTCGACAAGGAGGCGTGCATCGGCTGCAAGGCCTGCATCGCCGCCTGCCCCTACGACGCCATCTTCATCAACCCCGAAGACCATTCCGCGGAGAAGTGCAACTTCTGCGCGCACCGGCTGGACATGGGGCTCGAGCCGGCTTGCGTCGTGGTGTGTCCCACGGAAGCGATTCTGGTCGGGGACCTGGGCGATCCGCTTGCCAAGGTGACCCGGATGGTGCACGAGGACGCGCTCACGGTCCGGCGCCCCGAGAAGGAGACCCGCCCGAAGCTCTTCTACAAGGACGCGCGCCAGGTGACTCTGGACCCGCTGGCGGCGGCACGGCCCGAGGGGGGGCTCTTCATGTGGAGCGAGCAGGGAAGCGGGGCCGACCAGGTGACATCGGGCCACCCGGGCCGGAGCAACTCCTCCGCGGGCGCGATCCTGAGCTACGACGTGCCCCACAGCGCTCCCTGGGACGCGCGCGTCAGCCTCTACACCTGGACGAAGTCGATCGCCGCCGGAGCCTATCTGGCGCCCCTGCTGCTGATCCTCTTCGGGGCGCTCTCGTGGACGGACCCGCTCTGGCTCTTCGGCGCCCCGCTGCTGGCGATGGTGTTCCTGGTGCTGACCACGGGCCTTCTGATCTGGGACCTGGAGCATCCCGGCCGCTTTCACTACATCCTCCTGCGGCCGCAGTGGCGAAGTTGGCTGGTGCGCGGGGGCGTGGTGCTGACGGGCTTCGGGGCCGTGCTGGCGGCCCATCTGGGGGCGGCCTGGGCGGGAGCCCCCGGGATCGCCCGCGTGCTGGCCCTGGCCGGAGGACCGCTGGCCGCGATGACGGCGGTGTATACGGCCTACCTGTTCGCCCAGGCGAAAGCCCGCGACCTGTGGCAGAATCCCCTGCTTCCGCCCCACTTCCTGGTCCAGGCGCTGCTCGCGGGAGCGGCCGCCGTCCATCCTCTGGCGGCGCCCGGACAGCGTCCGTTGCTGGCGGGAGCCTTCGCGGCCCTCACCGCCGCCCACCTCCTGCTGGTCCTGGGCGAGATCACCATCACGCACGGCACCGCGCACGCGCACCTGGCCGTCCGTGAGCTGACCCGGGGACGCTTCGCCGCGTGGTTCCGGGCCGGCATCCTCCTGAGCGCGATCGGGCTCGCCGCCCCCTGGATCGGGCTGCCGGCGCTGGTGGCCGGGCTCCTTGGACTGCTCGCCTACGAGCACGCCTACGTGCAGGCGGGACAGGCCGTCCCCCTGTCATGAGGATCGGGTCGTGAACAACGTCGGCCACAGGATCGGATCGTGAAGAACGGCGGCCGCGAGGAGCTGAAGCGCCTGAACGAGCGGGTGTCCGCCGCCCGCCGGGAAGCGGAGGGCCGGGGCGAGAGCTTCTACCCAGGGCCCAGCCGGGTGCACCTGGCCTCGTTTCCGCCGAAGGAGCGCTGGGACGACTGGGTGGAGCTGGACTCGCGCGCGTGGCCCAGGCGGGTCGAGAAGCGCTACATGCTCGTGCCGACGACCTGCTTCAACTGCGAATCCGCCTGCGGGCTGCTGGCCTACGTGGACCGCGACACGCTCGAGGTGCGCAAGTTCGAGGGCAATCCCGAGCACCCGGGATCGCGGGGCCGCAACTGCGCCAAGGGGCCGGCGACCGCCAACCAGATCACCGACCCGGACCGGATCCTGTATCCGCTGAAGCGCGCCGGCGAGCGCGGTGCCGGGCAGTGGACCCGGGTCGGCTGGGACGAGGCCCTGGACGACATCGCCGGACGCATTCGCCGGGCGCTCGAGGAGGACCGCCAGAAGGAGATCATGTACCATGTGGGCCGCCCGGGAGAGGACGGCTTCACCGAGCGCATGCTGGCGGCGTGGGGCGTGGACGGCCACAACTCGCACACCAACATCTGCTCGTCCGGCGCGAGGGCCGGCTACCACCTCTGGATGGGGATGGACCGCCCGAGCCCCGACCACGCCCACGCGCGCGTCATCCTCCTGGTGTCGAGCCACCTGGAGACCGGGCACTACTTCAACCCGCACGCCCAGCGCATCATCGACGCCAAGGCCGGCGGAGCGAAGCTCGTCGTCCTCGACACCCGCCTCTCCAACACCGCCACCCACGCCGACCACTGGCTGTCTCCCTATCCGGGCTCGGAGGCCGCCATCTTCCTGTCCATTGCGCGCTGGCTGGTCGCGAACCGGCTCCACAATCGCGACTTCGTGCGCCGCTGGTGGAACTGGCGGGAGTTCATGGCCGAGGCGCATCCCGATCTTCCGCCAGACTTCGAGCGGTTCGAGGAGAAACTCGAGGAGATGTACTCCGAGTACACCTTCGACTACGCGGCGCGCGAGTCCGGCGTGGAAGCGGGAGCGATCGAAGCCGTGGCCCGCCTCGTGGCCGGGGCCGGAACCCGCCTCTCGACCCACAACTGGCGCAGCGCGGCGGCGGGCAACCTCGGCGGCTGGCAGGTGGCCCGCACGCTCTTCCTCCTGAACGCGCTCACGGGAGCGGTCGCGACCGAGGGGGGCACCCATCCCAACTCGTGGAACAAGTTCGTGCCGCGCCCCATCCATCTTCCGCGCCATCCCGATCACTGGAACGAGCTCACCTGGCCCGCCGAGTATCCGCTCGCGCTGATGGAGATGTCCTTCCTCCTGCCGCATCTCCAGAAGAGGAGCGGCGACTTCCTCGATGTCTACTTCACCCGCGTGTACAACCCGGTGTGGACCAACCCGGACGGATTCTCCTGGATCGAGATGCTGACGGATCCGGAGCGGGTCGGCCTGCACGTTGCCCTGACGCCCACCTGGAACGAGACCGCCCACTTCGCCGACTACGTGCTCCCGATGGGGCTCGGCTCCGAGCGCCACGACGTGCACTCCTACGAGCAGTACGCGGGCCAGTGGGTGGGTTTCCGGCAGCCCGTGCTGCGCGCCGCGCGCGAGCGCCTGGGCGAGAGCGTCTCCGATACCCGCGAGGCCAATCCGGGCGAGGTGTGGGAGGAGAACGAGTTCTGGATCGATCTCACCTGGCGCATCGATCCCGACGGCGACCTCGGCATCCGCTCGTTCTTCGAGTCGCGCGCGCGACCGGGGACGAAGCTCGGCATCGACGAGTACTACGGATGGATGTTCGAGAACTCCGTTCCGGGACTGCCCGCCGCCGCCGCCCGGGAGGGCATCACGCCCCTTGAGTACATGCGCCGTTACGGGGCGTTCGAGGTGGCTTCCAGGACGGGCGCGCTGCATGAGGACCCGGTTCCCGACGCCGAGCACGAGGATGTCCGTGTCGATGCGGACGGGCGCGCCTTCACCCGCGCTCCGAAGCCCGACTCCCCCAACGTGGTCCCCCTCCCCGTGGTCGACGGCGACGCGGACGGACGCAGGCGGCTCGGGGTGGAGGTGGACGGTCGCATCCTGAGAGGCTTCCCCACGCCCTCGGGACGGCTGGAGTTCTGGTCGCGCACCCTCGCGGAGTGGGGCTGGCCCGAACTGGCCACCCCCGGGTACACGCGCAGCCACATCCACCGCGAGAGCCTGGAAGACGACCAGATGGTGCTGATCTCGACCTTCCGGGTTCCGATACAGATCCACACCCGAAGCGCCAACGCCAAGTGGCTCGACGAGATCGCCCACACCAACCCGCTCTGGATCCACCCGGGCGACGCGCGCGGGATCGGCGTCGGCACCGGCGATCTGGTGCGCGTGGAGACCGAGATCGGTCATTTCGTGGTGCGCGCCTGGGTAACCGAGGGGATTCGCCCCGGGGTGGTCGCGTGCAGCCACCACATGGGCCGCTGGAAGGTGACCGACCACGGCCAGAACCAGGCGATGGCGACGGTGGACCTGGAGCGCGGCGAGGAAGACTGGTCGCTCAGACGCCGCAAGGGAGGAGGGCCGTACAAGTCCGCGGATGCCGACACGAGCCGCATCTGGTGGACCGACGTGGGCGTGCACCAGAACCTGACGTTCCCGGTCCATCCAGACCCGATTTCCGGATCGCACTGCTGGCACCAGGCGGTGCGCGTGAGCGCGGCCGGCCCGGGGGATGCCTACGGCGACATCGTCGTCAACGCCGATCGCTCCGGCCGGGTCTTCCGCACTTGGCTCGGCTACACGCGCCCGGCGGGGCGCGTCTCCCCCGATGGTACCCGGCGCCCCTACTGGCTGCTCAGGCCGGTGCGCCCCTCGCGCGAAGCGTACCAGCTGCCCGCGGACGATTCTGCGGGAGGCTAGCAGCCTGTGGAGCTCATCCGCGCGCTGGCGACGCTGGCCGAGCCTCCGCACCCCGCGCACGCCCCCATCGCCCGCGCCCTCGGCCTGCCGGATCCCCCGCGGCCAGCCGACCACACCGGACTCTTCCTCTTCCAGCTGTACCCGTTCGCCTCGTTCCACGTCGGCGCGGACGGAATGCTGGGTGGTGAGGCCGCCGACCGGGTGGCGGGCTTCTGGCGCGCGCTGGGCCGAGAGGCTCCCGACGAACCGGATCACCTGACGGCGTTGCTGGGCCTGTACGCGGGGCTCTCGGACGCCGAGGCCCGGGAGCCGGCCGGGCCGGGCCGGGTGCTGCGCCGGGAGAGCCGCAAGGCCCTCCTCTGGGAACATCTGCTCCCGTGGCTGCTGCCCTACCTGCACGCCGTGTCCGAAGTCGCTCCTCTCTTCTATCGGCGCTGGTCCGAGCTCCTGCGCGCCGCCCTTGTCTCGGAGGCCGCCGAACTGGGACCGCCGGATCGACTGCCGCTGCACCTGCGCGAGGCGCCTCTCCTCGAAGATCCGCGCACCAGCGGGGGAGATGTCTTCCTGCGTCAGCTGACTGCGCCCGTGCGCACCGGCATGCTCCTCACGCGCGCCGACCTGGCGCGTTGCGCCGACGAACTGGGGCTCGGGCGACGCGCGGGCGAGCGCCGCTTCGTCCTGAAGGCGCTGCTCTCCTCGAATCCCGACGCCGCGCTCGACTGGCTGGGCCAGGAGGCAGCGCGCTGGCGCGGAGTGCACGAGCGCTACCGCGCGGAGGCCGAAATCGTTTCCCGCTTCTGGACGTCCAGGGCGGATGCCGCCCACCGGCTCCTGGTCGAGCTGGCGCGTGAAGCCCGGGAGGGCGACCGGGTCGCCCCGCCCTCGCTCGGCGGGGAGCCGCCGGCGCAACCGACCGCGGCAGGCTCCAGGTGAGCCGCCCGGGGCAACCGAAACCTCGGGCACACCCGGGGGAGAAGGCCGGGGAGACGCGCGGCGAGGTCCTGCGGCGCGACGTGATCGCGGGGGTCAGCGTCGCGCTCATCCTGATCCCCCAATCGATGGCGTACGCGGAGCTGGCCGGGTTGCCCGCCCACTACGGACTCTACGCCGCGGCCCTCCCGCCCATCGGCGCCGCGCTCTTCGCCTCCTCGCCGTACCTGCATACCGGTCCGGTCGCCTTGAGCGCGCTGCTCACCTTCGGCGCCCTGATCCCCATGGCCGAGCGCGGCAGCGTCGAATACGTGGGGCTCGCCGCGCTGCTGGCCCTGGTCGTGGGGGCGGCACGTCTCCTGATCGGCCTCCTGCGCGCGGGCGGCGTCGCCTACCTGATGTCCCAGCCGGTCATCCAGGGCTTCACCTCGGCGGCGGCGATCCTCATCGTCCTCTCCCAGGTGCCGACCGCCCTCGGCGTGAGCGGGCCCGGGGAGGGGGTGGTGGGCCAGGCGCTCCGGGCGGTGACCCAACCCGGCCTGTGGCAGCCCTCGAGCATCGGTTTCGCCGCGATGGCCGTGGTAGTCATCATGGGCGCGCGCCGAATCAACCCCAGCCTGCCGGGCGTCCTCTTCGCGACCGCGCTGGCGCTGTTCATCTCGACGGCCACCCAGTACGGAGGATCCGTGCTGGGGGAGATCCCCGGTGGCGGCATTCCGGGCGCGCAGGAGCTTCCCTGGCTGCAGCTGCCGTCCCTGCTCGTTCCCGGGCTGGTGATTGCGGTGGTGGGCTTCGCCGAGACCACCTCCATCAGCCAGACGTTCGCGGCGCAGGATCGCACGCCCTGGGATCCGAACCGGGAATTCGTCAGCCAGGGGGTTGCCAACGTCATCTCCGGACTCTCCGGCGGATTCCCCGTCGAGGGTTCCTTCAGCCGCTCCAGCCTCAACCGCTCCGCCGGCGCGCGCACGCGCTGGAGCGGGGCGGCGAGCGGGGTGGCGGTGCTGCTCTTCCTGCCGTTCGCCTCGGTGCTGGCGCCGCTTCCACGGGCGGTGCTGGCCGCCATCGTCATCACCGCGGTGGCGACCCTGGTTCGGGTGGGAGACCTGGTTCGGATCTGGAGATTCTCACGCCTGCAGGCGATGGTCGGATGGGCGACCTTCGTCCTGACCCTCCTCCTGGTTCCCCGGGTCGAGGAAGCCGTGCTGGTGGGCGTGGTGCTTTCGCTTGCGGTCCACCTCTGGCGGGAACGCAAGATGAGGCTGTCCCTGTGGACCGCGGACGGCGCGCTGCACCTGGCGCCGCGGGGCGTGCTCTGGTTCGGATCGGCCCCCATCCTGGAGAAGGCGGTAGCCCGCGCCTTCGCGGAGGTGGGGGACCTGCGTGAACTCGTCTTCCACCTGAACGGGGTGGGCCGCCTGGACTTTACCGGCGCCCTCCTCATCGAGCGCATCATCCAGCAGGCGCGCGACGCAGGGGTGGAAACACGCTTCGACGGGATCCCGCCGCACGCGGAGAAGCTCATGCGGCGCGTCTTCGCCTGGACGCCCCCGAAGTCCGGGCCGCTGACGCTCGCGGACGACTGACGGACGGCTGGTTCACCGGTCGGCCGGCCGGCTATCAGGATGAATCCCCGCGCGGCAAAACTTCCCACCGTCTCGCGCGTAGGGGCCCATGCGCTTCCGACGGAGCGGGCGCATGTGCGCGCCGCGCCATGTCGGACGCGCGGCCATCCCTTGTGCAGCTGCCGGTCGCTTCAGAGGCCGCCGGCATTGAAACCACGGAGGACATCGATGACGGGAACAGCGATGCAGAGGAAAACGGGGCTCATCTGGGCCGGAGGGGCGATGCTGGCGGCCGTGGTCGCCCTGTCGGCGATGGAAGGAACGGCGGTGCAGGCGCCACCACAGGAATACCGGATTGCGGGCGACCATGTCGCGGTGTACAACCTGGCGGGCACGGTGAGCGTCGTGCCGGGAACCGGCAGCGAGGTGGTCGTGAGCGTCGAGCCGAGGGGCGCGGACGCGCAGAGCCTGAGCGTCGAGTCCGGGGAGATTCGAGGCGCCCAGACCCTCCGCGTGCGCTATCCCTCCGACCGCATCGTCTACGGGGACATGGGCGGAAACTTCCGAACCGGAGTCCGGGTCCGGAGCGACGGGACCTTCGGCCACGGCTCGTTCCTGCGGGGCGACAGGGTGGACATCCGCAGTTCGGGAAGCGGGCTCGAGGCATGGGCCGACCTGACGATCGCAGTGCCCCCCGGCCAGCGCTTCTCGCTGTACCTGGGAGCGGGCGCGACTGATGTGCGCGATGTCGAAGGAAGCTTGGTACTCGATACCCAGTCGGGATCGGTCGAGTCCGCGGGCACCTCCGGGGCGCTGATCATAGACACCGGGTCGGGATCGGTGCGGGTCGCGGGCGCGATCGGGGATCTGAACGTCGATACCGGCTCCGGAAATGTCACAGTGGACGGGGTGGCCGGTGACCGCGTCCTCGTCGACACCGGCAGCGGCAGCGTGCGCGTCTCGGACGTCCGGTCGGAATCGGTGGAGGTGGACACCGGGTCGGGTCGCATTACCTTGCTGGCCGTGGAGGCGCCGGACATCATGGTGGACACCGGCAGCGGCAGCGTGGAAGTGGATCTGGCCGCCGACGTCGAGCGTCTGGAGGTGGACACCGGATCCGGCGGCGTGACACTGCGCGTCCCTGGCGACCTGGGCGCGCGGTTCGAGGCGGACACGGGCAGTGGCTCGATCGACGTGGAGGTTCCGATCGATGATAGCACCCGGAGGCGGTCCTATGTGCGCGGCACTATCGGTGACGGCCAGGGCAGCATCGTGGTCGACACGGGTTCGGGATCCATCCGCGTTCTGGGTCGCTGACACCGAAGTGCCGTCCCCGGCCCGGAAGGTCGCCGGGCCGGGGATTTTCGCGTCCGCGGTCCGCCGGAGCCGCTGACGCCGAGTGTTTCGCTTCCAGCACCCGGTCCAGGTCCGATTCCAGGACATCGACGTGGGCGGCCATGCCCATCACTCCAAGGCGCTCTGCTACTTTGAGGAGGCACGCGCCGCCTACTGGCAGGAGGTTGCCCGGCGCCGGACGCCGGAAGAGGTGGACTACATCCTGGCCGAGGCCCGCATCCGATATCACGCGCGGGTTCTGTACCCCGACCGCCTCACCGTGGGCACTCGAGTATCCGTTCTCGGCAAGAAGCACTTCGTAATGGAGTACGAAGTGAGATCGGGCGAGGGACGACTGCTGGTGTCGGGCAGCACCGTGCAGGTGATGTACGACTATGCCGCCGGCGTCAGCCAGCGGATTTCGCCCGACCTCGCGGAACGCATCCGCGCCCATGAAGGCCCGCTTCCCGCGCGTCGGGGATCCTGACCCGTCCGCCCGGGTTACGAGGAAAAACCGGACGCCGAGCTTACAGCGCTCCATGGCCAACCCGGCTCGCTCTTGACGCGTTGCGGGTCGCCGCCCCCATTGTATTCCGGGGTCGGTTGACCGTGTCCCGCGCGTGGGTATAGTTTGCATAGCTTTCCCGGTAACCTTGGCGGAGTTAGGAGCGATGTTCTTCAGGTTGGCAATTCCCCGGCTGGGAGTCGCGTTGCTTGTGACGTTCCTGTACCTGCCGGCGCTCGCGTCGGCGCAACAGGAAGTGCAGGGACGCTTCAGGGTCATGATCCCCGACCTCTTCCCGGGGGAGGACACCGGCCGGGGCTTCGGAGAGGACGTGGCCGAGGAGCTTCGGGACCTCATCAACCAGCTGCCCACCCACGAGCCGGTCGAGCGCAACGACATCCGCGACGCGATGCGTCAGTTCGACATCGATCGCGACGACCTGAACTGCATCCGCTCGCGCCAGCTCGCGACCCAGATCAACGCCGAGCTGGTCATGTGCGCGAACTACACGGAGGGGCAGGACGACTGGACCCTGACCAACATCTCGTTCGTGAGCGTCGCGTCGGGGGAGACGTTCACGGTAGACGACTTCACCGTTCCGGATGACGACGGCGACGAGCTCGCCGCGGAACACATCTTCGACGTTTTCGACGAGTACGTGGAACAGTTGCGCTTTGCGGCCATCTGCCAGGAGTACTTCGGCAGCCAGCAGTGGGCCAACGCCCTCGAGAACTGCAACCGGGCGATCGAGGGGAACCCCGGTTCCGAGGGGTCGCGCTACGCCCGCGCCCGGTCCGTGATGGAGCTGGGGGATCGTCAGGAGGGGCTCGACGAAATGCTGCGGGTCCTCGACCTCAACCCGTTCAACGAGAACGCGCTCCAGTTCGCCGGGATGCTCTCCGCCGAATTCGGCATGAAAGAGGAGTCCCTGCGACACTACACCGCCTACCTCGAACTCAACCCGGGAAGCGCCGCCGTGCGCATGCGCGTGGCGTATGACCTCGCGACCGCCGGAAACGCCGAGGGCGCGATGATCCTGATCGAGGAAGGCGTCGCGATGGATGATACCAACGACGACCTCTGGGAGCAGCTCGGAGGGTTCGCCTTCACTGCGGCCGGACAGGCCATGGAGGGCCAGAGTGAGCCCACTCCGGAAGTCGAGCGGCTGTACCGGAGGGCCATCGAAGCCTATACGCGCGTCCTGGACACCCGTGGCGCGGAGACCACCCCCGCCCAGTTGATCAACGTCATCAGGGCCTACATGCAGCTCGGCGACCCGACGGCCATCGACTTCGCGCAGCGCGCGGTGGAGGTCCATCCCGAGGAAGCCGCGCTATGGTCGCAGCTGGCCGACGCTCTGCAGCGCAACGATCGTCTGGAAGAGGCGATTGCGGCGATCGAGAGCGCGAAGAGAGTCGACCCCGACTACGCGAACCTGTCCGCCCGCCAGGGAAGCTGGCTTCTTGAGGCCGATGAGGTCGATGCGGCCATCGGGTTCCTGAAGGAGGCCGTGGAGCGCGGCGAACAGCCCGCCGACATTATGGCGGGCCTGGTGTTCGGCAAGGCGTACAATGACGGCGTTCAGAACACCAACTGGACCTACGCCATCTCGCTGCTGGAGAGGACCAAGAACGAGTTCGAAGTCTCGGAGACCATGAGTTCGCAGTTGAACTTCTGGCACGGATGGTCGCTCTACAACCACGGCCTTGCGCTTCAGGCACCCAGCACCATCGATTCCGCCCGCCAGTCACTGCCGATCTTCCAGCAAGCCCTCCAGCTGTTTGAGCTCGGCCGTGCTTACGCCGCTACGGTGGAGTCGATCGACCTGGCCGAGATTCTCGGCGCGGCGCAGACCTACGTCGAGATCCAGGACGCCATCATCAGGCGCGGGGGCGGCGAGTAGCGCCAGTCCCACCCTCGGTAGCCGAAGCGCCGCGGATGCGTCCGCGGCGCTTTTCTTTTGCCCGGAATTCAGGACGGTGCCTCACTGCGCACGGTACCGGCCGCTCCTGGCGAGCTGCGAGGCACACTCCACAGCCGCTCCGACCCCCGTCCGATTTGGTCCGCCCCCCGGGCTTGCGCGTTTGCCATTGCCTTCCTTATGTTCTCCCCTATTCTCCACAATCGTCCACTTTAACCCACAATCCACCACCTGATGAGCGGTTTTCTGGGGCGCTACGAGAAACGTCTCGACGACAAGGGTCGTCTGAGCCTGCCGGTTCCGTTCCGGCGTGCGGCGGCGGACGGACCTCTCGTGCTGCTCCAGTACCAGGCTTCCGCGTTGACCCTGTTTCCCGGGACGGCGTGGGGGAAGATTCAGGAGCGCCTGATGGAATACCGACGCTCGGATCGCAGCGCGGCGGCGTACGTTCGCCGAATCACCTCGTTTGCGGTCGAGGTTACGCCCGACAAGGTCGGCCGATTCCTGATTCCCGGATGGCTGCAGGAGGCGGCTTCACTGGAAGGCGATGTGCTCGTAGTGGGCTCGCTGGACCGGATCGAGATCTGGAATCCCGGACTCTTCGATTCGCATCTCGAGGACGGCGCGCCCGACGCCTCCGAGTTCATGCACAAGATCTTCGGATGAGCGGCGCGTGCAGAGGCGAGCGGACGATGATGCCGGCGCCCAGGGCTATCACACGCCGGTGCTGGTGCGGGAAGTGCTCGCGCTTCTCGAACCCGAGCGCGGGGGGCTGTTCCTGGACGGCACCGTGGGAGGCGGAGGACACGCGCGCGCGATGCTGGAGCGGGCTCCCGGGCTCCACCTGGTCGCGGTGGACCGCGATCCGGGCGCGCTCGCGCAAGCGCAACGGACGCTCGAGTCCTTCGGCGACCGGGTTCGCTTCCTTCTCTCCGACTTCCGCAACGCCGCGCGCGCCCCTGAACTGGAGGAGGGCGCCGTGAGCGGGGTGCTGCTCGACCTGGGCGTGAGTTCTCGCCAGCTGGATCGCGACCGGCGGGGGTTCGCCTTCCGCCGCGGGGTTCCGCTGGACATGCGCATGGACGGAAGCGACGCGCGCACCCCGAGCGCGGCCGACGTGCTTAACACGTACGACGAAGGGCGCCTCGCGCGCGTCTTTCGGGAGCTGGGCGAACACCGCGGGGCGCACAGGCTGGCCCGCCGGATCGTGCGCCGGCGGAGGACGCGGCCTTTCGCCGTAAGCGACGACCTGGTGGGTGCGCTGCGCGCCACGATGCGACGATCGCCGGCACCAAGGGACAAGGCGCGTGTCTTCCAGGCGTTGCGCATGGAAGTGAACGACGAGCGGGGAGCGCTGCGGGAGGGCCTCGACACCCTGCGCCACACCCTGGCCGCGGGCGGAAGAATGGCGGTGATCTCCTATCACTCGATCGAGGATCGCGAAGTCAAGAACCGGTTTCGGGATTGGAGCCGCGACTGCACCTGTCCCCCCGCGTTGCCGGTATGCGTCTGCGCCGGCCGGGCCGCGGGAGCGACGCTCGTACGCCGTCCGGTGCGGCCCGCGCCCGAGGAAATCGCGGCGAATCCGCGTGCCCGCAGTGCGCGGCTGCGCGCGTGGAGGAAGGCATCGTGAGACGGATGAGCGACTCGAAGCGGGTGGCGATCGCGTTGGGGGCCCTGCTGGTCTCCCTCAGCGTGGTCACATGGCGCCAGATGCGAACCCTGGAGGTGCTGGAGGAGCTGCACGACCTGGGTCAGGAGATCGAGGTGGTGTCGGCGATCAGAAAGGACCTGCTGGGGGAGATCCAGTACCTGGAAAGCCGGGGCCGCGTGGTCCCGGAGGCCCGCGAGCGCCTGGGCATGCACAATCCGGCCGCCGATGAAATCGTCTACCTGTCGGGAGTGAACCCATGAGACTTCCGCGAAGATTGCACTGGCCGCGCCGGCTGATCCTCATTGCCTGGCTGGTAACGGCGGGAGCCGTCGTCGGGCGGGCGGCCATGCTGCAGGTGGAGAACACAGTATGGCGCGAGCGGTCCGCCGAGCAGCACCGGATGTCCCGTCCGGTTCCGTCGATCCGCGGTTCCATCCTCGACCGGGACGGCGTGCTGCTGGCCCAGAGCCGGGAGGTGGTCGAAGTGGGTCTGGCGCCGCGCGAGCTCAGACGCGACGAGAACGGCTTCGCGGCCGAGGCGGCGGCCGCGCTCCAGTCCGTTCTGGGCCTGTCGCCCTCCGAGGCGCGGCGGCGCACGAGTTCCGATGACGCGTGGGTCGTTATTCCGGGTCGCTATCCGACCACCGTGCGCGCCGGACTGGAGGACATCCGGGGCGTATACATGGGGCGCGGGTACGAGCGCTTTCGGCCGCACGGAGACCTGGTGGCGGGGCTACTGGGCACCATCCTGGAGGAGAGGGGCGCGGGGGGCATTGAGGAGTCCTACGACCAGGTCCTTACCGGCCGGCCCGGCGAGGAGATGACGCTTCGGGACGCGCGCGGCGTCGAACTCCCGGGTCGGGCGGTGCCGGTGAAGCCGCCCGTGCCCGGCGGAAACGTTTCGCTCACCATCGACGTGGATCTGCAGGAAATCGCACGCGAGGAGCTCCAGGAAGCCATCGAAATGACCGGGTCCAAGGGAGGGGACATCCTGGTCACGGATCCGGCTACCGGCGAGATCCTTGCGGTGGTCTCGATCCGGGACGGCGACGCGGCCGGTCTCGCGGCGATCAACACCGCCAACGAACCCGGGTCGACGCTCAAGCCCTTCACGGTCGCGGGGATTCTCTCCAATGGGGTGGGAACGCTGGACGACCTCGTCGACATCGGCAACGGCACCTGGCACGTCGCCGGGCGCACCCTGCACGACGTGTACCCCAAGGCCAGCATCCTGACCCTGGCGGACGCGCTGCGGGTATCGTCCAACGTGGGGGTCGCCAAGATGGCCGAGCGCCTGTCCCATCGCCAGCAGTACGAAATGTTGCGCGACTTCGGCTTCGGCATGCCCACCGGGCTGGGGATCCCCGGCGAAACCTCGGGCACCCTGCGCAAGCCGGAGGATTGGTCCGGGCAGTCGCCCGCCTCCCTGGCCATCGGATACGAAATCTCGGTAAGCCCGCTGCAGCTCGCGATGGCATATGGCGCGCTGGCCAACGGCGGCCGGCTGATGGCGCCGAAGCTGGTCCGCGAAGTCCGGGCCGTGGACGGCTCGCTGATCGAACGTCGCGAACCGCGCCTGATTCGGCAGGTGATCGACGGCGGGTTGGCGCATGACATCAGCCGGGTGCTGGTCGAGGTTACCGAATCGGGCACCGGAAGGCGGGCGCGCCTGACGTCCTTCGCAGTGGCGGGCAAGAGCGGCACGAGCCGCGCGTATCGCGCGGATGGCGGCTATGCCCGGGGCGAGTATTTCGCCACTTTCGTCGGCTTCTTCCCGGCGGAGGATCCGCAATTGCTGGCGTATGTGAAGCTGAACGGCCCCGAGGGCGTCTACTACGGCGGAGCCACGGCCGCTCCGGTCATCCGCGCCACCATGGAAGCCATCCTGGCCGCCCAGCAGCCGCCCGTGGACCGGCGGGTGCTCGCCCACGCCGCGCGCCGCCCCGCGCCCCAGAACCCCGTGATTCGCTTCGCGGCCGCGGAGACCCCGGGCTCCGGCGCCGAGCCTGCGCGCTGGGCGGGCGGGGAGGGGACCGAGGTGGTGGTGCCGGACGTCAGTGGCCTGTCGGCCCGCTCCGCGGTGCGCCGGCTGCACACCGCCGGGCTGCGCGTGGTCTGGGACGCGCCCGGACCCGTGCTCGGTACATGGCCCACCGCGGGCACGTTGCTCATGCAGGGCGACACCGTGTCGATCGATGTCGGGAGAATCGAACGTGGACAAAGCCCCTAGCTTTCCGCTCGCTCGCGTCGTCGAGCGGCTAGCGGCCGCCGGCGCGCTCGCTCCCGGGGCGGATGTCCCGGGGGAAGTCGGGGTGCGCGGGGTGAGCCACGATTCACGGCGGGTCGGCGAGGGCGACCTCTTCGTCGCGTGGCGGGGCGCGGAGCACGACGGCCACGACTTCGTCGGGCAGGCGGTGAGGCGGGGGGCGGTGGCCGCGCTGGTGGAGACGCCGCTGCCCGGCGTGCCCGTGCCCCAGGTGGTGGTGCTCAACGGCCGCCTGGCGGGCGCGCTCGCCGCCGACGAGTTCTTCGGCAATCCGTGCCGGGACCTCTTCGTCTACGCGGTCACGGGGACCAACGGCAAGACTACGACCACGCTGCTGGCGCGTCATCTGCTGAGGGCCGGCGGACCTTCGGCCGCGATCGGGACGCTGGGCCTCGTGGACGCCGGCGGGGAAGTGCGCCCGAGCACGGCGGGTCTCACAACGCCGGGACCGGTGCAACTCTCCGCGTGGATCCGTTCGCTCGCGGATGAGGGGGTTCGCCATGTCGGGCTGGAGGCATCTTCCCACGCCCTCGACCAGCGCCGTCTCGACGGAGTTCAACTCGACGCCGTCGCGTACACGAACCTGTCACGCGACCATCTCGACTACCACCCCGACATGGATGGCTACCGGGCCGCCAAGGCGCGCGCGATCGAGCTGGTGGTGCCGGAGGGCACCGTGGTCGTGAACGCGGACGAACCCGCCTGGATTCGACTTGAGAGCGGCTCGCGAAACCGGCTGTCCTACGGCGTGGACTCCGATGCCGCCCTGACCGCCACCTCCCTTGAACTCGGGCCTGCGGGCACGCGTTTCGAACTGACCTGGGAGGGGAGCGCCCTGCCGGTGTCGATGCCGCTGCTGGGTCGCTTCAACGTGGAGAACGCCCTGGCGGCGGCGGGCATTGCCCTGGCCGCCGGCCGCCGCGTGGACGAGGTCGTCGACGGGCTCGGCAGCGCGCCCGCGGTCCCGGGACGCATGGAACTCGTCGCCAGCCGCCCGTGCCCGGTGGTCATCGACTACGCGCACACCCCCGACGCGCTGGTCTGCCTCCTCGACACCCTGCGGCACCTCACCGGCGGCCGGCTGATCGTTCTCTTCGGGGCGGGAGGGGATCGCGATGCCGCCAAGCGGCCCCTGATGGGCAGGGCGGTGGCGGAGAGGGCGGATCTGGCCATCGTCACCTCGGACAACCCTCGCACCGAGGACCCGGAAGCGATCATCGACCAGGTGGTCGCGGGGATGGCCGGGGCCGAGTACGAGCGGGATTCGGACCGCCGCGCCGCCATCGAGCGGGCGCTCGACCTGGCCGCGCCCGGGGACCTGGTGGTCCTCGCGGGCAAGGGACACGAGACCTGCCAGGTCATCGGCAGCGAGGAACTGCCCTTCGACGAGCGCCGGATCGTGCTCGCTCACCTCGCCGGTGGAGGGATGAGCGCATGACCGTGTTCGGCTGGACGCACCAGCGCGTGCAGGCGGCGCTCTCGCTGCGGGATGTGCGGGCGTCTGCCGGAACCACGTTCGCGGGCGTCTCCACCGATACGCGCGCCCTGGCCGGGGGCGAACTCTTCGTGGCCATCGCGGGAGAGAACTTCGATGGACACGACTTTGTGGCCGATGCGGTCTCGTCGGGCGCGGCCGGGCTGGTGGTCTCGCGGGCGGTCACCCTCGATGCCCCGGTTCCGGTGTACCGTGTGCCCGACACCCTGGTCGCGCTCGGACGACTGGCCCGCTATCGCCGCCGTCGCCACGCGGCCCAGGTCGTCGCCATCACCGGATCCTCCGGCAAGACCACGACCAAGGAATTCCTCCGGGGAGCCCTCCAGCGCAGCTATCGGGTGCACGCCAATCCCGGCAACCTCAACAACCGCATCGGGCTTCCCCTGACGATTCTGGACGCCCCGGATGCGGCGGAGGTGCTCGTGCTGGAGATGGGCACCAACGAGCCGGGCGAGATCGAGACCCTCACCGCCATCGCGGAGCCCGACATCGCGTCGGTGACGACCGTCTCCGACGCCCACCTGGAGAAGCTCGGCTCGCTGGAGGGGGTGTTTCGCGAGAAGCTGGCGCTGGTCGCCGGGTTGAACCGGCGCGGCGCGGTGGTGGTGGGCGACCAGCCGCCAGCCCTCCCCGCACGGGCTCGCGAGCTTCATCCCAACGTGCGCGTCGCCGGGTGGTCTGCCTCCGCCGACGCCAACCTGAGACCCCAGAATCCGCATCCGGACCCCGAGGGGCGCTACTTCTTCGACTGGCGCAATCAGCGCGTTCACCTCCAGGTGCCGGGGCGGCACGCGGTCTACGACGCGCTCATCGCGCTTGCGATCTCCGACCTGCTGCAGGCGCCCCACGGGCCGGCCGTGCGCGGGCTCGAGCGATACAGGCCGCAGGGCATGCGGGGCGAACAGCTGCATGCGGGTGATCTCACCCTCCTGCTCGACTGCTACAACGCCAACCCGCAAAGCGTCCGCGCCGCCCTCGACCTGCTTGGGCTGATTCCGTCCGCCGGGCGCAGGGTCGCGGTACTGGGGAGCATGCTCGAGCTGGGCGACCGGAGCGCGGCGCTGCACGACGAGCTCCTGAGCGAAGCCCTGTCCCGGGCGGTGGACGTGGTGCTGGCGTTGGGCGAGTTCGCGGCCGCCGCCGAGCGTCTGCGCGTGACGGGGCGGCAGGGCAGGGAGACGGCGCTCATCGCCAGCACGGACGCGGCCGGGGGGTATGCGCTGCTTCGCGAGTACCTGCAGGGCAACGAGTTGATCCTCCTCAAGGGATCCCGCGGCGTTGCGCTGGAGCGTCTGGTCCCGCTCATCGAGGCCGACTTCGGACCAGCGGTTCGCAACGGGGCGAGGTGAACCATGCTGTACCATCTCCTGCCCCGATTCACCGATGTGCATATCGGCTTCAACCTGTTCACGTACATCACCTTCCGCACCGCCGGGGCGGTGGTGACCGCGCTGTTGCTCACCTTTCTCCTCGGACCGGCGATGATCCGCTGGCTCACCCGCTTGCGCTTCGGACAGGTCGTGCGCGAGACGGGTCCGGAGAGTCATCGGAAGAAGGCCGGCACGCCGACCATGGGCGGGACGCTGATCATCACCGCCGCGACCGTCTCCACGCTGCTCTGGGCCGAACTCACCAACGTGACGATCCTCGTCGTCCTCGCGACCTTTCTCTGGACCGGGGCGATCGGCTTTCTCGACGACTATCTGAAGGTCGTCAAGAAGACGAGCGCGGGGCTGGCGGGGCGCTACAAGATGATCGGGCAATGGGTTCTGGGGCTGGCCCTGGGGCTGTTCCTGCTGCTCTACCCGGTGTGGCCCGTTCCGGCGACCTGGACCGGCGTCCCGTTCTTCGCCGAGGTGGTGGCGGTCTTCTTCCCGCCGGTGTACGTGCTGTTCGTGGCGACGGTCGTGTCCGGCACCTCGAACGCGGTGAACCTGACGGACGGGCTCGACGGCCTGGCCGCGGGGCTGTGCGGGATCGCCGCCGCCACCTTCGGCATTTTCGCCTACCTGATCGGGCGCGTGGACACCTCCGCGTACCTGGGCGTCCTCTACCTGCCCGGGGTGGGGGAGCTGACGGTGTTCGCCGGCGCCCTGGCCGGGGCGGCGATCGGGTTCCTCTGGTTCAACGCGCATCCCGCGCAGGTGATCATGGGGGACACGGGTTCCCTGTCCCTGGGAGGCGCCATCGGCGTCATGGCCATCCTCCTCAAGTCCGAGTTCCTGCTGGTCATCGTGGGCGGGGTATTCGTGGCGGAGGCGCTCTCGGTCATCGCGCAGGTGGGGTACTTCAAGTTCACGGCACGGCGTTACGGCGAGGGGCGGAGGATCTTTCTCATGGCCCCCATCCACCACCACTTCGAGAAGCTCGGATGGCCGGAAAGCAAGGTCGTCACGCGCTTCTGGATCGTCGGCGTGCTCTGCGCGATGGTCGCCCTGAGCACCCTCAAGATCCGATAGATGACGATGGATTCTACGCAGATTACGCATTTTACGCATTCCGGCACGGCGGAATCTCATGGCGGCACTGAGCGGGCAGCGCATCGCGATCGTCGGCCTCGGAGCGAGCGGCCGGGCCGCCGCCCGGCTGGCGCTCGGGCACGGCGGGGAAGTGCACGTGTCGGACGATGCCGACACGCCTGCGCTGCGCGCGTACGCAAGGGAACTGGAGGCCATGGGCGCGCGCGTCCGGCTCGGCGGCCACGACACGGACCGCATCGCGGCGTCCGAGCTGGTCGTGGCCAGCCCGGGCATCCCGCCGGCGTCGCGGGTGCTTTCCTGCCTGGCGAGGGCGGGGAAGCGCTGGATCTCCGAGCCCGAGTTCGCGTTTCGCTTCTTCCGCAGCTCGCTGATCGCCGTGACCGGCACGAACGGCAAGACCACCACTTCGGCGCTGGCGGCCCGCATGCTTGAGGCGGCGGGGGTGTCGGTCGGCCTGGGGGGCAACATCGGCGGCGGTCTGGGTCCGCCCGCCTCGGGGCTGGCGCTGCGCGTCCCGGCTCCCGAATGGCTGGTGGTCGAGATGAGCTCGTACCAGCTGGGCGCCATCTCGCGTTTTCGCCCGGACATCGGCGTGGTCACCAACCTGGCGCCCGACCACCTCGACCGCTATCCGAGCCGTGCCGCCTACTACGCCGACAAGGCGCGTCTCTTCGCAAACGCCCGGCGGGACAGCCGCTGGGTGCTCGAGAGCGAAGTGCCGGCCGCCTTGCCTCTGGACGACGAGGTGCCGGGCGCGCGCTACCTCTTCGACGCGGAAGAGTCCGCCCGGCAGCGGTCCGGGGGCCCGGATGGCGCGCCGGCGGCGTACGCGCGCGGCGGCTGGCTGATGTTCGCGACCGGCGGCGGCGAGGAGCGGGTAATGCCGGTCGCGGATGTGCCCCTGGCCGGCCGCGCCGGACTCGCCAACACCATGGCGGCCGGGCTAGCGGCTCGCCTGGCGGGCGCCGGGCCGGAGGCGATCGCCCGGGCGGCGCGGGACTTCCGTCCGCTGCCCCACCGGCTGGAGCGGGTGGTCGAGCGCGACGGCATCCTATGGGTGAACGACTCGAAGGCGACCAACGTGGCCGCCGCCGCCGCCGCGGTCCGGAGTTTCGACCGGCTGATCGTGCTGCTGGCCGGTGGCCAGGACAAGGGAGAGGACCTCGCACCCCTCGCAGACGCCGTCCGAGGGCGGGTCCGCTGCGCGATCGTGTACGGCGACGCCCGCTTTCGCCTCGCGGAGGCGCTGGGGGGAACCGCGTCCCTGGTTCGCGTCGACGCCGACTTCGATGCGGCGGTCGATGCGGCCGCCCGGCGGGCCCGGCCCGGCGACGTCGTCCTGCTCTCTCCAGCCTGCGCGAGCTTCGACCTGTTCTCCGACTACGAGGCGCGAGGGCACCGCTTCGCCGCGCTCGCGCGAGGGGAGGTCTGAGGATGTCCGCCACGGCCGCCCCCGCCTACTCCCCGCCCGCAGTGCACGGCGTCACGCCGCTCGCGGCTACGCGTTTCGGCGGCGGGTGGGAAGGCGCCGCCGTCATGATGCTGACGCTTCTCCTGCTCTCGTTCGGGCTGGTGACCCTCTACAGCGCAAGCTCCTTCCTTGCACAGCGTCAGGGGCTGCCCGACTACCATTTCGTCGTCCGCCAGGCCGTGGGCGCCGGCGCGGGGCTGGTCCTCCTGCTGATCTTCTCGCGGATTCCATACAGCACGTGGCGGTCGCTGGCGTGGCCCATGATGCTGGCGGCCTGGCTGCTGCTGGTCTTCATCGTCCTCCCGGGCACCGAGTCCTTCGCCCCGGAGCGGAACGGGGCGCGCCGCTGGCTTCAGCTGGGTCCGGTGGGCTTCCAGCCGTCAGAGGCGGCCAAACTGGCGGTCCTGGTGTGGACAGCGGTCCTGGCGGTGAAAAAACAGGAGCTGTTCCGAAGCCTCACACGCGGGCTCGGCCCCTTCCTCGTGGTCTGGACCGCCATGCTGGTGCCCGTTCTTCTCGAGCCGGACTTCTCAACGGCGGCTCTGATCGGGATGCTCGGCTGCATCATCGTTTTCGCCGCGGGCGCGCGTCCGGCGCACTTCATCTTCCTCAGCGTGCTCGCCGCGCCGCTCGTGCTGCACCAGTTCGCGACCGATTTCCGCGAGATGCGTCTCGGGGCCTTTCTCAACCCGGAAGCGCACACCTCCGGCGCCGGCTATCAGGTGCATCAGTCGCTGATCGCGATCGGCTCGGGGGGGATCGGGGGCGTCGGGTTCGGGGAGGGGCAGCAGAAGTTCGGCTTCCTTCCCGAGGCGCACAACGACTTCATCTTCGCCCTGATCGGGGAGGAATGGGGTCTGATCGGCGTCGCTCTCCTGGTCTGCGCCTACGTAGCCCTGATCGTGATCGGCTTCCGCATCGCCCGTCGCGCGGCCGATCTGTTCGGGGAGCTGCTGGCGGTCGGCTGCACCAGCCTCATCGCCCTGCACGCGTTCCTCCACATGGGCGTCAACCTGAGTCTGCTGCCGGCGACGGGGCTCCCGCTTCCGCTGATTTCGGACGGGCGTTCCAACCTGATGGTCACCCTGGCCGCGATCGGCATCCTGCTGTCCGTGGCCCGAGGCATCCCTCGGAATCCGAGACCGAGTCATGGTTAGGCGCGAGCCGAGCGTAGTCGTCTTCTCCGGCGGCGGCACCGGGGGGCATTTCTACCCCGCGCTCGCGCTTGCCCGTGAACTCGCGGCGCTGAGACCCGATACCCGTCCCTATTTCATCGGCTCGCGCCGCGGCGTGGAGGCCGGCGTGCTCCCGGAATGCGGCCTCGACTACAAGCTGGTGGAGGTCGAGGGGCTCGACCGCCGGCACCTGTGGAACAACGCCATGGTGATGCAGTCGCTTCTGGGCAGCGTCCTCGAAGTCTTCGAGACCTTCCGGCGATTGCGCCCCGAACTGGTGGTGGTCACCGGCGGATACGCGTGCGCGCCGTCGGGGCTGGCGGCCGCCTGCATGGGCATTCCGCTGGCGCTCCAGGAGCAGAACAGCCTGCCGGGCGTCACCACGCGGCTGCTCAGCCGCCACGCGGCCCAGATCCATCTCGCCTGGCCCGAAGCAAAGCAGGTGATTGCGCGCCGGGCCCGCGACCGGGTGGTGGTGAGCGGGAATCCCGTGCGTTCCCCCGCGGGCATCGGGCGCGGCGAGGCACGCCGTCGCTTCGGCCTGGCGCCGAAGGGGCGGGTCGGTCTCGTTGTGGGAGGCAGCCAGGGCTCCGCGGTGCTCAACCGCCGGATTGCGGAGGCCCTGCTCGATACGCCGGAGCGCCCGGAGGGCTTTCAACTGCTCTGGGCCAGCGGCCCTGCGCACTTCTCCGGGATGTCGCGGGAATTGGCCCGGGCCGGTTCTCCCGACTGGGTGCGGCTGGTGCCGTACATCCACGACATGCCGGGCGCACTCGCCGCGGCGGACCTGGCGGTGAGCCGGGCGGGGGCGATGGCTACCTCGGAGTTCCTCGTCCACGGGCTGCCGGCGATCCTGCTTCCGCTTCCCACCGCGGCCGAGGATCACCAGACCCGCAACGCCAGCGCGCTCGCCGACGCGGGCGTGGCGCTGCACCTCCCCGAGGCCGGAACGGATGCGCGCGCCCTGTGGGCCGCCATGGTGAAGCTCGCGGGCGACGACCACCGCGTGGCGTCGATGGCTCGGGCGGCCCGCGAGCGGGCGCGGCCGGACGCGGCCGCCAACATCGCCGCCGCGCTGACCGAGCTGCTCCCGCGCGGGCCGCGATCCATGACCGTTTCCGGGGAGGCCGCATGAGCGCCCGGGGTCTGCGCGACCGCGCCCGCGAGGGCACGGTGCACTTCATGGGCATCGGCGGCGCGGGAATGTGCGCGCTGGCCGAGCTCTTCCACCGCTCCGGCTACCGGGTGACCGGCTGCGACCTGCGACGCGACCTGAGCGCGCGGTCGCTCGAAGCGCTGGGCATCCCCGTCGCCACCGGCCACGCGCCCGATCACCTGGATGGCGTCTCCGCGGTCGTGGTCTCCTCCGCCATCAGCCCGTCCAACCCGGAGGTGCGCGCGGCGCGCGAGCGGGGCATCCCGGTGGTCAAGCGGGCGGAGGCGCTCGGGCAGTGGGTCAATGCGGGCACGGTCGTGGCGGTGGCCGGGACCCACGGCAAGACCACCACTACCGCGTTCGCCACCGAGATCCTGGCGGCGGCCGGCCGGGACCCCACCGGGCTGGTCGGGGGGCGGGTCGCGGGGTGGGAGGGCAATCTGCGCTACGGGCGCGGCGACCTGTACGTGGTCGAAGCCGACGAGTACGACCGTTCCTTCCACCACATCGCGCCGCGCACGGCCGTGGTCACCAACCTGGAGGCGGATCACCTCGACACCTACGGCGACCTCGCGCATCTGCGCCAGGCGTTCCTCACCTTCGTGGGCGCGGTGCCCGCCGACGGCACGGTATGCGTCTGCGCCGACGACCCCGGGGCCTCGAGACTGCTTGCCGGTCTCGGCGCCCGCACCTGCACCTTTGGCTTCAGTGCGGGCGCGCAGTTGCGGGCGACGCGGGTGCGCACCGGCTCCGGCGGGACCCGCGCGCGCATCCTCGAGGGTGGGCGGGACCGGGGCGACGTGTCGATCCCCATCCCCGGCAGGCACAACCTGCTCAATGCCCTGGGCGCGGCCGCGGCGGCGCGCCGGATGGGCGTCGAGTGGAGCGACATCCGCCGATCGCTGGCGGGCTTCAGCGGGGTGCGCCGCCGCTTCGAGCAGCTCGGCCGCGAGCGCGGGGTGATCGTGGTGGACGACTACGCCCACCATCCCACCGAGATCGCGGCGGCGCTCGCGGCCGCGCGCGGAAGCTTCCCCGGAGCCCGCCTGGTGGCCGTCTTCCAGCCTCACCTGTTTTCGCGTACCCGGGACTTCGCCGGCCAGCTCGGCGGGGCTCTCGCGGCGGCGGACCAGGCCTGGGTTGCCGACGTCTACCCCGCGCGCGAGGCGCCCATCCCCGGCATCACGGGCGAACTCGTGTCCGAGGCGGTAACCGCAGCGGGGGGACGGGACACGCGCTACCACCCGGAAATGACCACGCTCCCCGCTGCCCTGGCCGACAGCCTTCGCGCCGGGGACGTATGCCTGACCCTGGGCGCCGGATCGATCGAGTCCACCGGTCCCGCGCTCCTTCGCTGCCTGGGAGGACACGATGCGTAAGGTGTTTGCGTTGACCGTTCCCCTCTTGCTCGCGGCTGCCACGCTGGCTGCGCTGGGCGACGGTCCCGACATTCTCGCGCGCTTTGCGAGATTCCACGTCTCGACCGTGGAAGTGCGGGGTGCCCGCTATCTCGACCCCGAGGAAATCCGCCAGTGGATTCCGGTCTACGAGGACGAGCGCGGGGGGGCACGGTCTCTCGAAGGGCGGCTGCGCACCCACCGGCTGATTGAAGAGGCCACTGTCCGAACCCTGCCGGGCGACACCGTGGTGATCGTCATCCGGGAGCGCCGGCCGGTCGCCCTGGTGGCGACCCCGGCCCTGAATCCCGTCGATCCCGGGGGGGAGTACATCCCCATCGACCCCGCCCTGCATCGCCTCGACCTGCCGATCCTTCGTCCCATGGAGCCGCAGACCGGCACGCTGACGGTGACGGAACACCAGCAGATCCGGGCCATGGCCGCGGAGGTGCATCGGCTGGGCGAGCTGCATCCCGACTTCGCGCGCTCCGTCTCGGAGATCGCGTGGACCCCGGAGGGCGCCCTGACGGCGCGCTTCTCGGAGACCGCGGCCGTCCTGCATTTCCAACCTCCGCTGAGCGCGCGGCGTCTGCGCGAAGGAATCGCGGCCCTGGCCGACGCTGTCTCGCGAGCCCCGGACCGAACCGTCACCGTGGCCGACCTCCGCTTCCGCGATCAGGTGGTCGTGAGGCACGCGTCCGCGGTTGGGCCGGGCGACGGGAGGCGATGAAGATGGCTTCCCATCTGGTTGCGGGACTGGATATCGGCGCGACGCGCACCACCGCCCTCATCGCGGAGGTGAGAGGGCAGTATCCGGCACACTGGATCGAGGTCCTGGGTGTCGGGCAGGTGTATACCAACGGCGTGCATCGGGATGTCGTGCAGGATGTCGAGGAGATGTCCGAGCGCGTCGCCAAGGCGGTGCGCGAAGCCGAGCTCATGGCGGGCTGCACCGTTTCCGACATCTATGTCGGCATCAGCGGCGACCAGGTGCAGACCTTCCCCTCGAACGGCGTGGTCGCCATCTCCTCAACCGAGGTGTCGGCGGACGACATGGCGCGGCTGCACGTGGTGGCGCGCGCCGTCGCGCTGCCCCACGACCGCGAACTGCTGCACACGGTGCCTCAGAGCTACACGGTCGACGGCAACACGGGGATCCTGCACCCGGTCGGCATGCCGGGCACGCGCCTCGAGTCGGAAGTCTACCTGGTGACGGGCGCCTCGGCGATCGCCAACAACATCCGCAGCGCCGTTTCCCGGGCGGGCTACCGGGTGGAAAAGCTCATCCTGGAGCCCCTGGCCGCCGCCCGCGCCGTGCTGCGGGAAGACGAACGGGAGATCGGCGTCGCGCTTCTGGATCTGGGCGGGGCCACGAGCCAGATGGCGATTTTCGTCGACGGCAGGCCGTACCACACGGACATGCTGCCGACCGGAGGGGTCGCGCTGATCTGGGACCTGGTCCAGCATCTTCACATCCAGCACGAGGAGGCGCGCCGGGTGCTGGAGAAACACGGTTGCGCCCTGGCGGAGCTCGTGGATTCCAGGGACATGGTCGAGATCCCCGGGCCCACGGCGTCGCGACCTCGACGCATCGGCCGGGCGGCGGTCGCGGATGCCCTCGAGAACCGGTTGACGGCAATCGTCGCCTGGTATCAGCGGGAGCTGAATGCGCGGGAGCTGATCGCCCCGCTGGGTACGGGAGTGGTTCTGACCGGCGGAGTCGCCGCCCTCGACGGGATCGGCGAGCTGGTACAGAGGACGCTGGGGACGCCGGTTCGCATCGGCACGCCCGGCGCAGGCGTGAGCGGGTTGGCCGATTCGCTGAACCGCTCTCGCCTCTCCACGGTTGTCGGCGTGGCGCAATACGGAGCCGACCGCTTTGCCAAGACGGGGCAGGGGGCGCTGGCTCATACGCCCGGAATGGTCGGAAGGGTTGGATCCTGGCTCAAGGAATTTTTCTGAGCGGACGGCGGTAGCGGGTGGGGGGCGGGTCCCCTGGCCGGCGCGAGGAACGGGAATGGGAAGACATCCATCCAGAAAGGAAGGGAAAGATGACGATCTTCGACTACGACGAAAGCGCGGCCCCCAGCGCCTGCATGAAGGTGGTCGGCTGCGGCGGAGCCGGCGGCAACGCGGTCAACCGGATGGTCGATGAGAACCTCCAGGGCGTGGAGCTCATCGCCACGAACACGGATGCCCAGGCGCTGCGTCAGTCCAGGGCGTCGATCTGCATCCAGATCGGAAAGAAGCTGACCCGCGGCCTTGGGGCGGGCGCCCGTCCCGAGATCGGACGCCAGGCCATCCACGAGAACGCCGACGAGGTGACCAAGGCGATACAGGGGGCGGACCTGGTCTTCATTACCGCGGGCATGGGCGGCGGGACGGGGACGGGTGCCGCTCCCATCATCGGTCGCTTCGCCAGGGAGATGGGTGCGCTGACCATCGGCATCGTCACCCGGCCCTTCTCGTTCGAGGGCAGGAAGCGCCTCCGGCAGGCCGAGCAGGGCCTCGATGAGCTGCGCAAGGCGGTGGACACGGTGATCGTCGTCCCCAACGACCGCATCATGACGGTGGTCGGCAAGGGAACCAGCTTCCAGGACGCCCTCAAGAAGGCCGACGAAATCCTCCTGCACGCCACACAGGGCATCAGCGACCTCATCCGGGTCGCCGGCGAGGTCAACGTCGACTTCGCGGATGTGCGCACCGTGATGGCCTGCGGCGGCGGGGCGCTCATGGGTTCCGGCTACGGGGAGGGGGAACACAGGGCCGAGGAAGCTGCCCGCAAGGCCATCTCCTCTCCGCTTCTGGGCGACGTATCCCTCAAGGGCGCCCACGGAGTCCTGATCAACATCACCGGCGGAATGGATCTCGCCATTGACGACGTGACCAGGATCTCTAGTATCATTCAGGAGGAGGCCGGCGACGAAGCCGAGATCATCTTCGGCGCGGTCCACGATCCCAAGCTGAACGAGAGCGTGAGGGTCACGGTCATCGGCACGGGGTTCGGCAATGGGTCCGAGGCGCCCCGTGCGCTGCGGTCGGAGATGAAAAGCAACGGTTCTTCGTCCGGATTGGACGGGAGGGCGTCGCCGTTCCCGTCCCCGCGCCCGGCAAGGGCGGCCGCCCTGCAGACGGCGGCGGCCACAGGCAGAAGTACAGCGAGCATGAACATGACTCCCAGTACCCCCAGGCCCGCGCAGCCCCGGAAGCGGAAACGCGTCGTCGTCCGCGGCCCGGTCGATGTCCTCGATCTGCCGACCTTCGTGACGCTTGCCCGGTGAGGTTGTGGAGGGAGCGGATCGGAGCGGATTTCAGGCGCCGGATGGCCATGGCGCCGGGCGCCCTGGAGCCGGGGGCGGGATGAGGCGCATGGCGGGGGATCGCAGGCTCGCGTCGGCTGCGGCCATCGTGTTGGGCGTCCTCGGGTTGGGGGCAGCCGCCTGGCTCGCCCCCGGCAGGTCCGTCACCTACGATGCCGGTACGCTGGCTACCGTCGCGGCCACGCCCCCGGAAGTCGCGGAGCAGGTCAGCCTGCGGCGCGGCCAGACCCTGGGGGCGCTATTCGTCGCCGCCGACCTCCCGGCCGATCAACGGGTCGCCCTGCTGGCCGCCTTCGGGGAGCGAGCCAATCCCCGCCGACTCGTTGCGGGCACCCCGGTACGGTATTGGAGAGACCGCCGGGACGGTGAGCTGACGGCTGTGGAAGTGGGGCTGAGTCCGGATTCGACGGTGTACCTGGACCGCGCCATGAACGGCTGGACATCGCGGATGGTGCGAACTCCGGTCGTGGCCGACACGGTCTTCGTCGACGGAACCATCCGCAACAGTCTCTGGATGGCCGTGATGGGAAACCCGTCTCTCCAGTTCATGCCCTCTGGCGACCGGGCCAGGCTCATGGACGGCCTCGACAAGATCTTCCAGTGGGAGGTGGACTTCCACCGGCAGGTTCAGCCGGGCGATGCCTATCGCGTGGTTCTCGAGCGCGCCGTCCGCCCTGACGGGTCCATGAGAGGCAACGGACGCATCCTGGCGGCGGAGTTCGTCAACCGGGAAACCCCCTTTCGGGCATTCTGGTTCGACGCCTCCGGGGATGGCGAGGGAGCCTACTATGATGCCGGGGGCAGGTCGGTTCAGCGGCAGTTCCTGCTGAAGCCGCTGGAGTACCGCCGCATCTCCTCGCGGGTGCAGAGCGCCCGCTTCCACCCCGTCCTGCGGACATGGCGCGCCCACAACGGCGTCGATTACGCCGCCGACACCGGCGTTCCGGTCATGGCGACCGCCAACGGGGTCGTCACCCACCGTGGCTGGAGCGGCAGCTACGGCAACCTCGTGGAGATCCGGCACGGCAACGGCTTCGTGACCCGCTACGCCCATCTGAGCGGCTTCGGCTCCGGCGTGGCAGCCGGGGCTCGGGTGAGCCAGGGGCAGACCATCGGCTTCGTAGGCATGACAGGGATGGCGACCGGACCGCATCTGCACTACGAGCTGCGGCGGAACGGCCGGGTCGAGGATCCCCTCGACATCCGCATCCCTCCCGGCGAGGCGATTTCGGAAGCCATGTGGTCCCGGTGGGAGGAGCGGCTCGCGCAAGGACGAGCGCTTCTCGCCAGCCCCGCGTTCGTGCCGCGCCAGGGCATGCCGGGCGCCTCGGTCGTCGCCGAAGCAGCCGAGGGCGGGGTCGAGCCCCAGGACGAGCAGTGATCCCGTCCGGCGCATACGCCGGGTCGAAAGAGTGAGCCTGTTTTCCTGGATCGCGCTGCCCCTTCTGCTGGTGGCGGCATGCGGGTTTTCCTTCTGGGTCTACCATCGCCGGGAACTGCCGGTGGCGGGTCGCCGGTTGCTGGCCCTGGGAAGGGCGCTGGCGATCTTCCTCGTGCTGCTGCTCATCTGGAATCCCCGCCTGCCGGCTGGCGCGGGTGACGGCATCGGCCAGGGCGCCGTCGTGCTGCTGGACGGCTCCCTGAGCATGTCGGCCGGCCCTCCCGGCGGGGAGACGGCGTGGTCGGACGCGGTTCGCGAAGCGCGGCGCCTCGCGGGCGGTGGAGGCCGGATCCTGGTCTTCGGGAATGCCGTGGCGGCGAGCGCCGGCGACCAGCTGGAGGGGAGCGCGCCCACGGCCACCTCCTCCCGGCTCCTCCCGGCCCTGCGCGCCGCGGCCGAGTCGGGCGCACGCGCGGTCACGGTGGTGAGCGACGGGCGCCTGACGGATGCCGACTTCGGAAGTCTGCCGGTCGTGCCCGGGCTGCAGGCGCGGCTGGAGGTGGTGGACCCGGCGGTGACGAATGCCGGGGTCGCCGACTTCGCCACACCCGCGCGTGCCGAACGGGGGACGCCCTTTGCCGCCGAGGTCAGGGTGTTCGGCGAGGCCGCGCCCGGGACCGCGGCCCGCATCGAAGTGCGCGAGGAAGAGCGCCTGGTCGCCTCGGTTCCGGTGGAGATCCCCCCGCCCGGCGAGGTCGCCCGCACGCCGGTGGACCTCCCCGCCCCCTCGACCGAGGGGCTGGTGCGCTACACCGCCGCCGTCGTTGTCGACGAAGACGGGTTTGCCGACGACGACCGGCGCGTGCGCTATGTGCGCGTGGCGCCCCCGCAGGCCGGGCTGGTCCTGCTCTCCCTGCGTCCGGACTGGGAACCCCGCTACCTGCTCCCCGTGCTGGAGGACGTGACCGGGCTGCCGGCGCGCGGCTACCTCGGCGTAACGGGGTCGCGCTACCTGCCGATCGGCCGCGGCGAGGAGGTCGCGGACGAGGTCACCGAGGCTGAACTCGCCACGATGCTCGCAGGAGCCGACATCGTGGTGCTGCACGGCGTCGGCGCGACCGCTCCCGGGTGGGTGCGGGACGCCGCCCGGAGCGCACCGCGCCTGCTCATCTTCCCGGCCGACCGGGCGGGGGCGTCGCTGGGCGGGGTGGCGGTGGCGGGAGATGTCGAGGGGGAGTGGTACGTCTCCGCCGACCTGCCGGCCTCGCCGCTGGCGGGGCAGTTCGCCGGCCTCGACCTGCGGGCCCTGCCGCCCCTCACCGCCCTCCACCCCGCCACGGCACCCTCCGGAGCGGTCGCGCTCCAGGTGCACCTCGGCGGACGCGGCACCGGGGAGGCCGCCCTCGTCCTGATCGCCGAGGAGGGCAGACGCGTGGGCGTCGGCCTGGCCGAGGGCTACTGGCGCTGGGCTGCCCGCGAAGGAACGCCGCGCCGCGCCTACCGGTCGCTGTGGGCCGGAGTGGCGAACTGGCTGTTCGCCGGAGAGCGGCTTTGTGCCGGCCGGGCGTGGTGGGCGGGAGGGGGGACCTGGCTGTTCGCGGGAGGGCGGCTGGCGCCCGCCGGTCCGCCCGGTCCGGCGGAGCCGGTGATCGCGCGCGGGAGCCCGGTGCACTGGCAGGCCCCCGGAATGGCCGGACAGAGCCTC
>MPMR01000047.1 GCA_002238605.1 BD2-11 clade cluster bacterium bin43
AGAAGCTCCCTGGTGCCGGTGGCGGGGCAGACACTGGTTGGATGACCTCTCCGGTGGCGATGTCCAGCGTCGTGGTCCCGTGGCGCTTGTAGTCGTGCGTCATGGTGCCCGCCGGTCCCTTCTTGAGCGGCAACCCCCTGACCTCTGGGTTGATTGTGCTGTTCAGCCCTCGCGGTAGAGTTCCTGAATGATAGCCAAGGGTGGCCGGTCTCCGAGAGAGGAGTGACGGTGCAGCCGATTGTAGTACCTGATCCGATCCCGGACGACTGTGTTGAGTTCCGTGAGTGATTCGGCGTCGAGGATCAGGGATCGGTTCTCGACTTTGAAGCGGCCGAAGAAGCTCTCCATCTCCGGGTTGTCTCCGGGCCCGCGAAGGGCGTAGGAGAGCCGCACGCCCGCCGAGAGCAGCTGGCCGGTCCAGGCATAGCCGGTGAACACGGAATCCTGGTCCTGGTGGACGATCGTGCCCCCGGGCGGGTCGCGGAAGCGGGTGAGAGCCTTCGGTGCCGCACTCCACGCCGTGAGCGCCAGTTCGGAGTTCGCCCGTTTCCCGACCGCGAAGCCGGCAACGTACTTCGTCCTGTGATCGAGGAGCGGGATCAGCCATGCCTTCCGGGCCCCGCCAGCGAAGCGGAGTTCAGTGAAGTCCGTGTAGAAGGCCTCGAGCGGTCCGATCTCCGCCTTCCTGCGGGTCGCCAACAGGTTTGCATGCGGGCCCGCGGTGTCGATCGCCCGCCGGATCGCACTCGGTTTCGGCCGCAAGGTGCGCCGCAGCGGCAGATCCCACAGCCGGTGCAGCCGCTCCACTACCTTGCGGTTCACGCGCTGCCCGTACGTCTCCCTGAGCTCCGCGGTGGCCCGCCGGTACCCGTACTCCGGGTGCGCCTCGGCGACCGCCTTCAGCGGCGCCTCCAGGTGCGCGTACTTCTCGGCGTAGGTCACCCGGGTCCGGGTGTGGTAGTACCATGTCGAGCGCGCCAGCCCGGCCGCCCGCAGTGCCGCCGCCAGGCCGTGTGCCTCCCGCGCCCCCGAGACCAGCGCCACCCTCGCCTTCACGCTCAGCCGCTCCCGCCCAAGAAATTCTTGGGAGCGCGATCTCGACCTCCTTCCTGCCCAGCAGCTGTTCGAGATACCGGATGCGACGCTCGTACTCGTTGACCGTCGTCTCATCCGCGAAGATCTCCGGAGCCCGCTCGACGAAACGCCGCTTCCAGAGCCCGACCGAATTCGGGTGCACCCCGTACGCCTTCGCGACCTGCCCGGGCGTCTTGTCCCCAGCCAGCACCTCCAGCACCACCTGCGCCTTCAGCTTCGGCGTGTACCTCCGACTCGCTGCCATGACAACCTCCTTCCGGTCTGCCAGGTCTACCCTGCGCAGCACCCTTCCAGAGGTCAAACTTCACCAACGTGGCATGTCCAGGATTCGGGGGTCATATCCCGGCTTCGACATCCGGTTTGACGGGTCCGATGAGACATGCTGGATGACACTCCAACAGACTGCCTCCGGGTGACCGGCCTCGCGAAGGACACATACGGTCTTGGCCAGCGTCCAGATCACTCCCTCTGTCCAGCCATCGAACCAAGCTCGCCGCCACTCCTCGACTCGTCCCGCACGCTCGCAGCTCTCGTGCTGTCTGTGGGCCATCCTGCCTCCTCGATTGGGTGTGCCCGTCACTCAATCTGTTCTTCGCGGGGCTGGAACCGAATGGCGATATGGGACCACCCGAGCCCCGGACCAATAGGCAATCGCTCCTCCTTGGCCTGTGTTGCCGCCTGTCCAGGCGTGGTACACATCCTCCTTGCGGGGAGCAGCGCGCGCATTGAGAACAGTCGCGAGGCTTCCCACCGTGCGGCCGCCGCCGTGGAGCGTGTTCTGGGCCCAGTCCTCCCGGTGGAGCCGGGCCACGGCTCCCTTCGAGGCCAGTTCGCCACGGGCGTAGTGGGCCGGCATCTGGGCAAAGGTCCAGCGTCCGGCAACCTGGACGGCGGCGAGTCCCTCGCCTGAGGCCACCAGATCACGGGCCATCCCCACCCTTGGCGAGTGTCCCGAAAAGGCAGCGCTCTGCGCGAAGGTGTGAACCTGCGCGCCGCCGACCAACCCCGCAGCCTTCGGGGCCAGAGCAATTCGGTTCGACACCGCGCGGCCGGAGTGGAGTCCGAAGACCCGTGTTTCCGGAGAGCCGTCCGGCCCATGGATCGCTTGCAGGTCCGCCGCCGCGGCCCTCCCGATGTACAGGGGTGGCGCCGGTCGCCTCCTGGTCGCCCTTCGAGCGGCGGATGGTGACGGGGGCGAACCGGTCGGGACGGAACTCGACATTCCACCTGAAGTTCGACGGCCTCGGAGCGCCGCAGCATGGCGTCCCGCATGACCGATGCGAGCGCGATGTCCACCCGGCGGCGGCGCCGCGCGGTGCGAGCGCGCTCGGTTCGGCCGCGCGGGCCGGTGCGCGACTGATCTGCACCGGGATCGCGCCGATGCCGTCTGCGGCTACCTCGTTTGCTGACTCGCTCCGCGTCGGCGAAGTTGCGACCATGTGGAATCTCAACACCGTCCGGTGCGTCGGAGCAGACAGGAACTCGTTGCGAAGGAGGTCCCAGAGCCGCATTGCTCCACTACCGCTGCCAATCCTTGTTGGCGCGGTTTCACTGCTATCGGTGTCTTGCGGCGGGGACGACATGCAGGTTGCGCCGGTCCCTTCCATGCCGACGACCATCACGATCTCTCCCGCGACCGCGACGCTGATATCTCTGCGGCAAACGGTCCGGTTGACCGCCACGGTGCGCGATCAGAATGGCCAAGGCATGACGGGGGTCACCGTGGCCTGGGCGAGTAGCGACGCCTCGGTCGCCAGGGTGACCACTGACGGGTTGGTAGCGGCGGCCGCGAACGGGACCGCCACCGTCACCGCCCCCGCCACCGCCGGAGGGATCTCCGATGGCGCGGACATCACGGTCGAGCAACAGCCCGCGAGGTTGAGGTCCGTCTCCGGGAACAACCAGGAAGGAATCAGGGGACACCTGCTTCCTGAACCTCTGGTTGTCCGTGTCGAGGACGAGGGGGGCAGTGGTGTCTCGGGCGTGTCGTTAACGTTCTCTCCGGGCGCCGAAAGCGGCACCGTGAGTCCCGACACTGCGACTACAGGCACCGATGGCCACGCTTCAACGGAATGGACCCTCGGGAATGGACGCACCCAATCGGTGGCCGTGTCCACTGCTGGAGAGCTCGCGACAGCATTCTCGGCAGGGCTCGTCTCGGGGCCATACCAATGCGAAGCGCCGTCGCAGCCGATCATCGCTCTGGAACTCCCTCTACGCGCCATTCACGCGTCGGGGTACTGGGGGACCAACGAACAGGTCGTGGAAGAATGGATGAAGACTGGAACGGGACCCTTGGTGCCGTCGGACTACATTGATTGGCTGAAGAGTCTGCATGCGAACTGGGTGGGCATTTCCGTCCCGCTCTTCATCGACGACAGCATGGACAGCTCGGTCGAGCGTGCAGACCCGGTGTTGGGTGCTTTCTCCGACATGGCGCTTCGCCAGTTCATTCGCGACATGAGGGCGGAAGACATCGACGTCTACGTGACCCTAGCGCTGACCGATGAAGTGGCTTCAAGAGCGGAGCGCCCGGTGCAGCGATGGCAGCTCGGCGACTCCGGGGATCCCGGCGGCGGGGTGCGGCCGGAGCATTGGCCGTGGCGCCCGGATCATCCCGACCACGAGCGGTTCGTCTCCGCGTTCTGGGAGAGCTACGCGCGGCAGGCCGTGCATTTCGCGAGAATCGCGCAGGAAGAGGGAGCACGGCTGTTCTCGTTGGGGACGGAGACCGACCGGCTCTTTCGGACCCGTGCCGGGGGGGTACAACACGGTTACGCATTTCGGCGAGGAACTCGAATCGATGGTCGACCAGGTGCGTGCGGTCTACTACGGCCTGCTGACGTACGACATGCACTACGACGTCCTCAAGGTTCCCGACTTCTACGGGCCGGGCTCCTTCTGCCTGTGGGAAGACCTGAACCTCGATGTCATCGGGATCAGCGCGTGGTTCGACCTCGCGGATGCCCCGCCACCGTGGGTGATGAGCGTCGCAAGCCTTCAGATGGCCTACGACCGGATCTTCCGGGAGTACCTGATTCCGCTATCGAACGACGACCCTGGCCGTCCGATCATCTTTCTCCAATACGGCGCGATGGACGTGGTTGCAGCGCCCCATAGTCCGGCCAATTCGTCACAGCAGGGGAAGCCGTTCGTGTTCATGGACGTAAATGGGAACGGAGTGGATGATGGACGGGAGATCCAGGCCAACATCTACCAGGCCTTGCTCAACACGATGGAAGCCTATCCCCGGGTGGTCAACGGACTGTTCTTGTGGGACAATTGGATGGCGAGTGACGAGCTCTGGACGGGCTGGTGGGCAACCCGTCGGAATTTCGACATCCGCGGCAAGCCGGCCGGGGAGGTCGTCCGCGCGGCCTACGAATCGTATCGGCGGTGACCGTTGTCAGGCCATCGATTCGGGCGGCGGCGCTACGCGATCTTAGCGAGGGGCTCGCTCGCCCCAAGCTCTCCGGCCAGCGCTGGCCAACCGACCCGGCCGGGACTGGGAAGGCATTGTCCGGCCCCCACGGCTCACTCGGGCCGCCATTTCAGGGTCAATGCCACCCCGAGGGCAGCCAGCCCGCTGGTCTCGGCCCGGTACTGCACGTCGAAGCCTCGTCCCACGGAGGATTCGTGGCTCCGTATTTGCGCGTACTCGGCTTCGTCTTCGAACCCGTGGTGCCCCGTCCATCGGAGCTGCAGGCCGAGCGAGACACCATCGTTCATCTCAAAGTCCACGCCGGAGAACACCTGGTAGGTCGCGGTCACATCCGAGAGCTTCACGTCCGAGATCGAGGTGGTGCCCGCGATCCGCGCCTTCATCAGCGGGTCGTCAAAGGTGGCGATCCGCTCGGGGTCGTCGTTGCGCTTCCAGCGCGTGTAGTAGTCCAGCCTGGTGAGCGCGGCGCCCGCTCCCGCGCCGACGTACGGCGTGTAGCGCGACGCATTGCGAAACTCGTAGGCGAGGTTCACGAACACGCCGTGAGCGTGCACGTCGTCCACGCCGGCCTCCGCTTCCTCGAGTTCCTGGTCGGCCTTGCCCAGCGTGATCTCGTCGCCGATGACCGGCGGTACGGGTCCGCCGTAGGTCGTCGCGCGGAAGGTGTACTCCGCTTCGATGCGCAGCCGGTTCACGCGGTAGCCCAGCGCGAGACCGGCCATCATGCCCGTCCCGCCCTCCACGTCGCTGTACCATGCGGCGCGCGCCGGAGCGGAAGCGCAGCTGCCCGGGTCGGTCTCGACCTGGGCCGGGTTGGAGAGCAGGTCGCACTTCGTGGACCAGTCGTCGTCCGAACCGTGGACGGTCATGCCCGGAGCCAGGGCAGTGCCCAGCCCCATGCGCATGTACCAGCCGTCCTGAGCCAGGACGCCGGAAGGGAGTGCGAACAGCGCCGCGCCCACCAGGAGCGGCACTGCCGGGACGGACAGCCGTAGGAGGGACGTCGTTTGGCGGATGGACTTCATGCTGCTTCTCCTCTCGGGCATCTGCAGGGGTGCCGGAACAAAACGATCCGAAGGTAACCGACCAACTCGTGGTCGGGAATGTCGAGTGCGGTGCGCGGTTACAACGCGAATCCGGTCGCTCTTCCGGTCTCAGCCATGGGGGAGCCAGGGCTAAGAACGAACTCTCCGGTGTGTTCGCGCTCGACCTCGACCGCCGGGGCGGTCCATGTCCCCGTGCGGGCCATGGCCTCACGAACCAGGGGGCTCCCGGCTCTCCGCACCCTGTTCCCTTTCTTTCGGCGTCTGGGAGCGCATGGGGGCTCGCAGCGTCCCTCTGGGCAAGCCGCAGGCCGACGTTGGAAGGCGTGCGGACCGACCGAGCTCTGTCGGCTCGACGATCCGGTTGAAGACAACGTTGCGCGACGCTATGCTGCTTGGTCCCAAGGCTGCATACCGTCATCCTACCTCCGGCCGGCCATCTGTCCGACAGCGCACATGAACTCGACGCCGTTCTCGCGGCGCCAAATGGCCTTGGCCCCTGCTTTTCTCCTGTTCGCAATTCTGTCGTGCGGCGAGGATCCGCGGAGCGTCACGCCGCCCCCCGACCCATCCGTGCCCACGACACTGACCCTGATGCCCGAATCGGCCGTGTTCACGGCTCTCGGCGACACGGTCAGATTCTCGGCGCAGGTACGCGACCAGAACGGACAAGTCCTGAGCGGTGCCAATGTGACCTGGACCAGTGCGGACCCGTTGGTGGTTTCGGTCAACGCGTCAGGACTCGCGCGGGCGGTTGGGGACGGGGCAACGTCGATCATCGCGGCGGTGGGCGGCGCCTCGGGTAGTGCCGCTGTCGAAGTACATCAGGCACTCGCCCGGATCATCGTCTCGCCCGCCATGGTCGATCTGGCGGTTGGCGACACGGTTCGGCTCGTCGCCGAGGCTCGGGACGCCAACGGCAACCCGGTGGGTGCGATCAGCTTCCTCTGGGTGTCCGCCAACGAGCACGTGGCGACGGTGGACTCCGCCGGCCTAGTTCGCGCACGCGTCCGGGGCGACGCGATGATCACCGCCCAGGCAGGCGCGATCACCGGCAATGCCGAACTGACGGTGTCCCTCCCACCCATTCCGCCCAACTTCGCTGTGGATGAAGGGACATCCCATTCACTCCAGTTCGGTGGGCGCTACGTCAGCCACCGCGCCATCGAGGGTCGGCACCAATCCGCGGCCCTCGCCTATGCCGATCTCAACGCCGACGGCCGCACGGACATCTTCTACTCTCCAGTCAGCGGGTCGACCGATCCTGTGCCCGCAGAGGTGTACACCGACAACGGCATGGGCGGTTTTAACCTCAGCACCGGGCTTCTCGGCGCCGACCCACCGGGAGGCGTCCACCCCCGCAAGGCGCTCCCGGGCGACTTCAACGGGGACGGAAGACCAGACATCTTCGTGCTGGACCATGGATATGACCATGAGCCGTTCCCCGGGGCGCATCCATACGCCCTGCTGTCATCCCCAAACGGCTATGTCCAGGCCGAGGGACTGGCCGACGTGACCGGATTCCATCACGGCGGAGCTTCCGCGGATATCGACGCGGACGGAGACCTGGATGTTCTCGTCACCGACAATTTCACGCGTCCCTCCTTCTTCGTGAACGACGGCGCGGGGAGCTTCACGTGGGACACGACGCGCGTCCATGGCATCGAGCACACGGGGATCTTCACCGCTGAACTCGTGGACGTGGACCGCGACGGCTATGTGGACCTGCTCGCCGCCGGACACGAGTACGACCGCTTTGACACCCAGATACTCTGGGGAGATCAAAGCGGCGTATTCAGCACCGCGAGGGCTTTGAGCCTTCCGGCCATTCGGGGTCATGGCACCGTCGTTGACATCGACGTGGCCGACACCGACGGGGACGGGGACAAGGATGTCGTGCTAAACCGCACGGGCGACGACACCGGCCCCGGATGGTATCACGGCTACTACCTGCAACTGCTGGAGCAGACCGGAGCCCGCAGTTTCTCGGACAGAACGCTACAGCTTCACGGCAACACGAACCCGGAAGCCGAATGGATCACCTGGCTGCGGATTGCCGATATCGACGAGGATGGAGACCCCGATGTCTTCGCCGACGAAGCGTCGAGAAGACTGATCTGGAAGAACGACGGGTCCGGCGAGTTTCATCCCGGTGTGTACAGGGTCGTGCCGCCCAACCATGCCGTGGATGAGGGAACTTCCCACTCGCTGCAGAATCCGCCCTTCAGCGTCGACCATTCGGCTCTGCGGGCCGGCAGGCCGGGATGGGCGGACGCGTGGGCCTACGGCGACTTCGATGGGGACGGCGACTTCGACATCTTCTACGCTCCGACCGACGATCCACCGCGTCCTCTACCGGCGGAACTCTACGTCAACGACGGCGATGGCAACTTCTCGCTACGCGGCGGATTCATGGGCGGCAACCCTCCCGCATTGGTTGGGGCGACCAAGGCGCTTGCCGGCGACTTCAACGGGGACGGCCGAGTCGACGTGTTCGTAACCGGCAAGGGTGCCGACGACGGCGAGGCACCGTACGTGATTCTGTCAGCGGGCGGCGGGCACGTGATGGGCGGCGGGCTCGATGACGTGGCCGGGGTTCACTTCGGCGGGGCGTCGGCCGATGTGGATGCGGACGGCGACCTGGACGTGTTTCTCAGCGATGTACACTCGGTTGATCCACCGTCGGTGCTGCTGAACGACGGCATCGGGTCCTTCGGTTCCGGTGGAGTGGCGAGCGCCCAGGGATGGATCGAGGGACTCGACCAGTTCCTGATCGTGGCGGAGTTGGTGGACATCGACAGCGACGGCTACCCGGATCTCCTTGTCGGCGGGCATGAGTCGGACGATGAACCGGCGCTCATCGTCTGGGGCGACAGTAGTGGGGTATACGCCACCGCGAGCAGTACGCAGCTCCCGGCGGTCGCGGGCCATGGTGTGATCCTCGACATCGATGCCGGCGATTTCGACCGGGACGGAGACAGGGATCTTGTCGTTTCACGAAGCGGGGACGATACCGGACCGGGATTCCACAAGGGCTACTACCTGCAACTCGTCGAGAACCTCGGGGCGCGTCGGTTCGCAGACGCGACCACCGCGCGGATCGCCGGGAATCGCGACGATGCGGCCGGCTCGCTTGCCTGGATCCGAGTCTACGATTTCGACGGGGACTCGGATCTCGATCTTGTGGTAGACGACTATGCGGGGACGGATCTGGTGTGGAGGAATGACGGGGCGGGCCGCTTCCGGCGCGGTTTACACGGCCGGTGACGGTTCGGGATCGTGCATGGCAACCCTTCGGCGGCCTACAAGGGGTTGCTGAACCGGGGTTCGTCGGCCCTCCCGACGTACAGGCGTTAGTGCCACCCGTTCCGCACCGGCGGGTCGACCGTCAGATCGTAGGGTGGATCGTCCCGGGTCAGCGAGTCCGCGTCGGCTTCGACATCCGGTGAGACAGGTCCGATGTGACATACTGGATGATACTCGAACCGACTGCCTCCGGATGACCGGCCTCGCGAAGGACACATACGGTCTTGGCCAGCGTCCAGATCACTCCCTCTGTCCAGCCATCGAACCAAGCTCGCCGCCACTCCTCGACTCGTCCCGCACGCTCGCAGCTCTCGTGCTGTCTGTGGGCCATCCTGCCTCCTCGATTGGGTGTGCCCGTCACTGAAAATCTGTTCTTCGCGGGGCTGGAACCGAATGGCGACATGGGACCACGCGAGCCCCGGACCGTTAGGCAATCGCTCCTCCCTGGCCTGTGTTGTCGCAGGTCAAGGCGTGGGTACACATGCTCCTTGCGGGGAGCTGCGCGCGCACTAGTCCTCCCGGTGGAACCGAGCCACGGCTCCCTTCGAGGCTAGTTCGCCACGGGCGTAGTGGGCCGGCATATGGGCGGAGGTCCAGCGTCCGGCAACCTGGACGGCGGCGAGTCCCTCGCCCGAGGCCACAAGATCACGAGCCATCCCAACCCGCGGAGAGTGCCGCGAGAAGCGGCCGACCAACCCCGCGGCTTTCGCGGCCAGAGCGATCCGGTTCGACACCGCGCGACCGGAACGGAGCCCGAAGACCCGGGCTGTTGGTGAGGCGTTAGGACGGTGGATCGCTTGCAGATCCACCGCCGCGGACCTCCCAATGTATAGGGTGGCCCCGGTCGCCTCCTGGTCGCCCTTCGAGCGGCGGACAGTGACGCGGGCGGATCCGTCGTGACGGAACTCGACATCGACCCACCTGAGCGCGGCGGCTTCGGAGCGCCGAAGCATGGCGTCCCGCATGACCGATACGAGCGCGCGGCCTGCCTCGGGGTGTGACCCTTCCACGCTGCCTAGCGGGTGAGTCCGCGAAGCACCCGGCGTACCCCATCGCTATCGGCAGGGTTCGCCTGTCCGGCTTCGGTGTGATGGTAGCGGATCGCGGCCCGGTCCATGCGGAGCGATGCGGGGGACAGGCCTTCGTCCGCCCGCCAGGCCAGGTACGCCGCCACCGTTTCCGGGGCCGCGGGCATACGGCTCAGGCCCTCCTGCTCGGCCCACCCTTGGAAGCGCCGCCGGTGCGGCGCGTGCTGGCGTTGTGGGAAGCCCAGGCTGCGTCGACGACCCGGCGAACATGCGGCTCTCGGAGTTTGGGGGCATCGGTTTCGCCCGCGGCAACGGCAGTCTCCTTGCTCATCCCTCCTCCCCACTCATCCTCTTCCCTTACGGAGGCCGCAAGATGCGTTCCGCTGGTGCCGGAACAAAACGACCCCAAGGTAACCATTTCGTCGCGCTCGGCTGGCCGAGCGTGGGCGGGGATCGTTCCTTCGAGCGGATCGGACATGCGGTAACCGACGCCGTGTTCGTTGCGGAAGTAGGCGGGGTTGTCGGCGGATTCTCCGAGCTACTTGCGGAGCCTTGGCGGCGGCGCGCACGCGGTCGGCGTTGTCGGCGTTGAGGGAGCCCCGGACCTGCCGCATGAGCAGCGCGGTGGGCACGACCTGACCGGCGGCGAGGGACAGCACGCGGAGGAAGTCGAACTCGATGGCGGTGAGCCGGAGGACGCGGCCGGCGATTCGGGCTCGGCCCGGTTCCGGAGCGCGGCGCCGACGCCGCTGGACTTGGCGCTCCCGAAGCCCTGGGGCGCCGGTCCCGCCGCCATGGGATGCGAGTGCCGCGCGTGCCGAGACAAGCCTGCCCGGGACTTGCGACGAAACTCCATCGGGCATCTTTTCCGGTCATGCGTCTCTTCTCGACATGGCAAGAGCCCCGGCGGCGTGCCTCCACCCGCTCGCCGCGCGCGGCGAGGTACTCGGTGGGCGACGCCATCCGGGCTCCGGTCATCGGTGCGATCGTCGGGCTGGAGCGCGTGCAGGCCGGAGTCGCGTACAACCCGTTTTCGGCGCGGACGATCGAGGATCCGTATCCCGCCTATGCGGCCCTCCGCGCGCGGGCCCCGGTGTATCGAAGCCGGTTGCTGCGGGCGTGGGTGTTCACGCGCCACGTCGATGTGGACGCCATCTTGCGCGACCATCGGCACTTCGGCAACGACCCGCGCAAGGGCTCCCTGACGCGGCGGCAGCTGGCCATGCTGCCGCCGCCGCGCGAGTTCACGATGCTGCTTCTGGATCCTCCGGACCACACGCGGTTGCGGGCGCTCGTGAGCAGGGCGTTCACCCCGAGAGCCATCAGTGGGCTCGAGTCCCGCGTGCGCACCATCCTGGGGGGCCTGCTGGACGACATCGACGACCCGTCCGCGTTCGATCTGATGGAGGCGGTGGCTCGGCCCCTGCCGGTGATCGTGATGGCCGAGATGCTGGGCGTTCCGGCGCGGGACCGGGCGCGGTTCGCGGTGTGGGCGGCGCGGCGCGCGCGTCTGCTGGAGCCGACGATCAGCTGGCGCGAACGCAAGGCCGGCGGCGCGGCCTCCCGAGCGTTCGACGCCTATTTTCGACCGATCATCGCGGAGCGGCGGGCCGCGCCCCGGGAGGACATCGTCAGCGCCCTGGCGCGGGCGCAGGACGAAGGTGCGCGCCTGAGCGAACAGGAGACGATCAACATGCTGCGCCTGCTCCTGGGCGCCGGCACTGAGACCAGCGCCAACCTGATCGGCAACGGCATTCTCGCCCTGCTTCGCAATCCCGACCAGCTTCAGCGGCTCAGGGACGACCCGGGCCTGATCCCGGCCGCAGTGGAGGAGCTGCTGCGTTTCGACTCTTCGGTGCAGACCGATTTTCGGCGGGTGCTGGAAGACTGCGAGGTGAACGGCTTTGCGCTGCGGAAACGGGACAACATCGTGCTTCTGCTGGGCGCGGCCAACCGGGATCCGGACGTGTTCGTCGATCCAGACCGCCTCGACATCGGTCGCCGCCAGGGCCGGCACCTCTCGTTCGGGGGCGGGATCCACCATTGCCTCGGCGCTCCGCTCGCGCGTTTGGAGAGCCGCATCGTTCTGGAGATGCTGCTCGACCGGTTCAAGTCGATCAGGCTGCTGGACAGCCGCCCCCGGTTTTCCCGGGGCATCGTGTTCCGGGGCCTCCAGTCCCTGCCCCTTTCCTGCATCCGGGCCTGAAGGGCCCCGAGGACCGTCGTTGAGCGAACGAGACGCGTTTGACCGGATCCTGGCGTCGATGCACGAAGCCACGCTCGACGACGGCCGCTGGCCGACAACCTCCCGCCTCATCGACGACGTGCTGGGCGCCAAGGGCAACAGCCTGGTGTTCGGTGGCGGCCGCCCGGGGGACGACGCCGTCCGGATCTTCTACGCGGGGTTCTTCTACCGCGGACAACGCCACCGTGAATGGGAACGCGAGTATTTCAGCGTCTACTATCCCGAGGACGAACGAGTCGAGCGGATCCGGCGCCTGCCCGACAGCCAACTCGTCCCCACCACCGGCCTCTACACCGACTCGGAGCTGAAAACCTCCCCGGCCTTCAACGAAGCGCTGCTCCGCGGCCATGTCCAGAACGGACTCAACGTGCGCCTGGACGGGCCGGGCGACACGCGAATCACCTGGGTCGTCAATGATCCGGTCGCAGGCGATGGCTGGTCCTCGGACCAGATCGAATGCATCCAGCGTCTTCTCCCGCATGTTCGCCAGTACGTCAGCGTCCGGCAGGTGCTGGCGGGTGCCGGAGCGCTGGACACGTTGCTCGCCGCCTTGCTCGAAACCACGGGACCGGGCGTCATCCAGCTCGACTGGCAGGGGAGGATCGTGGCGGCGAGCGACGGCGCGAGGAGGCTGCTGCGAGCCGGCGACCGCCTGTGCGACACCGGCGGCTCCCTGTGCGCCCGTTCCCCAACCGACGACGCCGTGCTTCAGCGATTGTTGTCGCGCGCCCTGCCTCCCCTCGGCCGCCAGGCCGCCGGTGGCTCAATGGTGTTGAGGCGCCCGGCGGGCCGCAATCCGCTGGAATTGCACGTCAGCCCCGTGGGGCCGCGGGAGGCTTCCCTGTGCGCATGGCCGGTCGCGGCGCTCGTGCTGGTTGCGGAGGCCGCGAGGCGGCAGACGGTGATCGGACCCGATCTGCTGGCGGCACACCTTGGCCTGACGCGGGCGGAGGCCCGCGTCGCGGTGATGCTGGCCGAAGGCAAGAGCGTCCGCGACATCGCGGAGTCCACGGGGCGCGGGACAAGTACCATCCGCACGCATGTCCAGCGCATGTTCCGGAAGCTCGGCATTGCGCGGCAAACGGATCTCGTACGGCTCGTGCTCTCGATCTCGGCCGCTCCCGGCCCCCGGCCCTAAGGGAACTCAGGGAATCGCTCTCCTTCCCGCTGGCCGCGGCCGAGTTGTCCGGTCGATTATCCCGGTAAATCCCGGACTGTCATCAATATTGAGGACGCGGACGGGGCTCGTTCTGGTTACGCTTCTTCGGTTGTGTTCCTCCCGGCGACCACAAGCGGTTCCTAGCCGACCGCGCCGACCGCCGGAAGTTCCCTTATTTCTTGCCACTGTTGTGGAGGCTTCAATGATGTCCGACCTTCCCAGACCTTTCCAGACACCTTGGAGTAGCCAAGCCGCTTCCAGAGCCCTCTTCCTTGCTCTCACGGCGACCGCCCTGTGGTTGACGGGGTGCGGAGGGGACGACGATCCAGTGGCACCGCCCCCGAAGGTACCGACGGCAGTGGTGGTCTCACCGCCCGAGGCCAGGCTCCGCGCGCTCGATGCGACAGTGCAGCTGGCGGCGACTGTGGAAGACCAGAACGGCCAAGCGATGTCGGAAGTGCCCGTCACCTGGGAGAGTAGCGACGCGGCCGTAGCGACCGTGAGCGCAGCCGGGCTCGTAACGGCGGTTTCGCAGGGTAGCATACGCGTAACGGCCACGGCGGGCACGGCTAGCGGGGGCGCAGATGTCGTGGTCGAACAAGTGGTGGCGGAGGTCGCCGTGTCGCCGGCTGCCGACACCCTCCTGGCGCTGGCAGACACGGCCCGGTTTACGGCGGAGGCGAAGGACTCGAACGGCCATGCGGTGGCCGGGTCCGAGACAACATGGTCGTCCGCGGACGAGGCGGTGATTACGGTAGACGATTCCGGCCTTGTGACGGCGGTGGGGAACGGAACGGCGAGAGTTACCGCGTCCTCCGGCGAACACTCGGCGGGGGCGATGGTGACGGTCGAGCAGCGCGTGTCGGAAGTGGCCGTGTCGCCGGCGGCCGACACCCTCAGGGCACTCGGAGACACGGTCCGGCTCATGGCGGAGGCTAGGGACGCCAACGATCATGCGGCGGTGGCTACCGAAGTGACATGGTCGTCCGCGGACGATGCGGTCGCGACGGTGGACACAAACGGACTGGTCACGGCGGTCGGCGACGGCGTGGCGAGCGTGACAGCGTCGTCGGGCGGTGTCTCCGGGAGCGCGGCTCTGACGGTTGCGCAGCTGGCCGTGGAGATGCGGCTGTCGCCGAAAGCCGACACCTTGGCGGCCCCGGGCGAGACGCTACGCCTGACAGCGGAGGCGCACGATGCCAACCGCCACCGGCTGGCAAGCCCCCGGTTCACCTGGATGTCGTCAGACGAGTCGGTGGCTACGGTCGATACGTCCGGACTGGTGACGGGGGTTGCGGCTGGATCGGTGGAAGTGACAGTGGCAGAGCGGACGGCGGGTCTAAGTCGTTCGGCCGTGCTGCTGGTTGTGGAGCCGCGGGCGGAGGCGCTCCACCTCTACGAAGCGCTGGGTGGCACCGGATGGACCAACAGCGCGAACTGGGGTACGGGCGCGCCGGTCGACACCTGGCACGGGATCACGACGGACAGCGAGGGACGGATTACTGAGATCGACTTGAGCAACAACGGCCTGACGGGTGCGATTCCGGCCAGGATCGCGCGCATCCAGAGCCTCGAAGTGCTGGATCTGAGCAAGAACGGCCTAGCCAGGCAAACCGCTGCCTCATACAACCCGGGCATATTCGGCCCTGCCGTCCCGGGTCCAAGAGGACCGACCGTGGGGAACTTGGCACCCGTTGGACCGGAAGACCCGTTGCTGGACGCGGCTCTGGCAGAGCCGGAACTGGTATCGCAGAGGCGCGTTGGACACTGGCCGCAACAGTCGACGGACATCGAGGTATGCGCGTGGCCTCCTGGTGGTCCACTGCCGGTAGGCCAAGGTGTGGCGAGTCCGATTCCACCGGAATTGGGGACCCTACCGAACCTCCGCGTCCTGGACCTTAGCTACAACTCCCTGCCGGGTTCGATCCCAGTGACACTGGGCAATCTGGAGAGCCTCGAGTTCCTTGACCTGGGGTGGAACATGCTGGAAGGTCCGATTCCACCGGAACTGGGCCAACTCGCCCACCTGGAGGTTCTGAACGTCTGCCGAAACAAACGCTGGGACGGCAGCGGGTACATCGCAGGGCTCACTGGTTCGATTCCGGCTGAATTGGGCAACTTGGTGAGCCTGACGGTACTGAACTTGGGGGCCAATAAACTGTCCGGTTCAATTCCGGCTGAACTGGGCAAGCTTCGGTACTTGAGGCAGCTACAGGCGGAATTCAACGCCACGTTTGACCGTGACAACCGGAGCTATGTCGGCGGGCTCACGGGAGCGATCCCATCAGAACTTGGTAACCTCGTTAGCCTCGAGTCACTTAGGCTCCAGCAAAACAGTTTGACATCGATCGCGCCGGAACTGTGGAACGCGATGATGCTCGATACCCTCAACTTGAGCTGGAACCAGTTGTCAGGTTCGCTCCCATCCGAGCTAGGACAACTTGACAATTTGCGTTTCCTCCGCGTCGACAGCAACCAGTTGTCAGGTTCGCTCCCATCCGAGCTAGGACAACTTGACAACCTGGAACACCTCCGACTCAATAGTAACCAGTTGACGGGTTCGATTCCGTCCGAACTAGGCAACTTGCACAGCCTCCGAGTCCTGGGTCTCGCCGGGAATTCTCTCACGGGTTCGATTCCGTCCGAACTAGGCAGCCTTGGTAGTCTGGAGGACCTCCGACTCAATAGTAACCAGTTGACGGGTTCGATTCCGTCGGAACTAGGCAACTTGCACAGCCTCCGAATCCTGGGTCTCGCCGGGAATTCTCTCACGGGTCCGGTTCCGTCCGAACTACGAGGCCTCGGGGCGCTGGTAGCCCTTTGGATTCACGACACTGAGCTAGCGGGCGCCATGCCGGATTGGTTTGTCGATTTGAACCTGCAATTGTTTCACTGGCAGAACACCCAGTTGTGTGCACCCGCTAACGACACCTTCCAGCGATGGCTCCGGTCTATCCGCGACCATATGGGTGGTCAGACTTGTTCTTCCGCGGGCTCGAACCGCTCGTCGTGGTAGTGGAGTTGCCTCGCTAGTCTAGTGTCGCATAAGTAGCATGGTTAACGCATGGAGAAGCCGCTATCTTCCATGCATGCCTGCTCTGCGAAGGATTCGATTGCGACCCGGGGACCGCAAGGAGCTTGAGGATCATCCTGGGTTCGGCCGGAGGTTTGCCAGGCCGGACCCTGGCCCGCGAGATCGGCGTCTCGCTGCCGACCGTGCAAGGATGGCTGGACCGGTACGACGAAGAGGGTCTCGCGGGACTTGAGGATCGGTCCCGCCCCGGTCGGCCGCGAAGTACGATCACGCCCGAGGTCGTGCGCCGCACGCTCGAGGAGAAGCCGCCGCGGGGGACGCACTGGAGCACCCGCCTGATGGCCGAGTGCATGGGGCTGCATCACAGCCAGATGGGGCGGATCTGGAACGCCCACGGACTGAAGCCCCACAGGGTGCGCTACTTCAAGCTCTCCACCGATCCCCGCTTCGTCGAGAAGCTCCGCGACGTGGTGGGGCTCGCCGCCGGAACGGGCGATCGTCTTCTCCTTCGACGAGAAGAGCTAGATCCAGGCCATGGACCGGACCCAGCCGGGGTTGCCGCCTCAAGAAGGGACCGGCGGGCACCATGACGCACGACTACAAGCGCCACGGGACCACGACGCTGGACATCGCCACCGGAGAGGTCATCCAACCAGTGTCTGCCCCGCCACCGGCACCAGGGAGCTTCT
>MPMR01000048.1 GCA_002238605.1 BD2-11 clade cluster bacterium bin43
ACAGCTGCTTCAGGATCCCGCACCGAAGGATCACTTCGCAGGGCAGCCCCGCCCGGCCTCTCCTCGACCGGCGCCCGCGGTCGACATCGGCCGAGATCCAGTCCAGGAACTCCGGATGACTGTCCAGCAGCGTCGAGATCCGCTCCAGAACACGGCCCATCTCATGGTTGGGGTATCCCACGTCGACGAAACTGCGCTGGGAAGCACGTTTTGCGCGCATCCGCGGCCTCCGGGGGCTTCTAGAACAGCATTTTCACCCCAAAATAACCCCTTGACCCCCGATTTGCAGCAAAACTAGCCTTCTCGTAGTTCCATTACGTCATTGATGACAACTACTTACGATATTGTGGACGAGAACTAGCTAGCTAGCGCGAGAGTTACGCTTGCGCAACGCTAGAACAGCGCGCGGCTCGCAATCCACCGCGCTAGCGGCACCCCTCCAGCCGCAGCCCGCTTTCTAGTCGCAGTAGTGGCCCTCGGGGCAGGGCGTGGAACCCCACAGCGCCAGCCAGAGCGCCTCTTCTTCGTAGTTGCGCGCGCTCGCGTCAATTTCGAAGCGCCAGTATTCCCGGCATCCCCGCCAAGCGCAAGGCACTGCCGGTTCACCGGGAGGCATGGGCATGTACGAGATCGGAGGCCATGGCGCACGATCGAAACGAAGAGTCCAGAGCTTGTTCAGTTCGAGATCCCAAGCCACCTGCCCTGTCGCAATTGAACCAACGATGTTCGGGCCACCGGCTAGGGATACGCCGACGAAGACCCGACCATCATCCGGCACGGAGAAGGGCTCGACCGGGAAATCCTCGGCCGTGAAGACGCGCTCGACGGCTCCGGTGAGCTCGACCCGCAGGCCGGCGAGACCCCGGTACTCGTCGAAAGAGTTGTATTTGCGGCGATGTTCACCGGGCGCGGGCAACCACAACGTCGAGCTCGAACCGATACCGAGGATGTCGCGGATGCTCTCGCACCCCGAGCACGCGAGGCAGAGCGCGAGCAGAAGGAGTCGCAGGAACACGGGAAACGCCTCCGGCTTTGAGGAAGTCCCCACAAGTTAAACGGGCGGGATTGCCGTCGCCAAGGTTGTCAGAGCTTGGCGGCCGTCTGTTGTTGTTGGAAGCGCAGGGGAGGGGATGGATGAGATGTTGAAGGATGGCGTATCACGGTCTCCAAGCGCGCGGAGATGGTTCCCGACGAGAATGGCCACCGAGTGTTACCGGGCATGCAAATTGCCAGATCGTGGGCATTGAAAATGTCAGGGTTGAGCCTCCTTGAGGAGGGTCGGCCGAGGGGGGTTGGCGTAAGCGGAGACCACTTCCCCGGCATCACGGCTCCTTCCGATGTGCGCGCGACTCGGGGAAGCGGGTGGAGCGTCCGCGTCGCGAACGCCCGAATCTCTTTCGGATTCGTGTCGGTTGGGCTCCCTCGATTTCCCGTCAAACAACTCCGGTTTTCTGGTCATTCGGGTAAGGTCCAGCAAGGTCCAGCCCAACGGCAGGAACGGCGGATCGTGCAGCCCTGTATGACTTTAGATGATTCCCTGCCGTGATTCGAGCCTCTTGTGTTCCGACTACCCCGTACTACATCTTGGACGTATTCAAGTCCTGCGAGGTAAAGGTGAAGAAGCTCGGGGTTACCCCTCACCCACGATCGAGACGATGTCTCAGATTACGTCTGGTGCCTCGAAAACCGGGTGGTCAAGAGCGTTCATGACCAGAAGTTCCCAAGCGGTCCCACGGCTCCCGAGAGCGCGCAGGAATCGGCTTCAGAGCCGTCTGATTGGGATGCCGACGACATCCGCACCACTTGGACCAACAGGGTAGGGTAAGACGCCATGAAAGCGACCGTCGCGCTCCTCGTCCTAGCCGTCTTCTCTTCCTGTTCCATTAGCGAGAGCGATAGCGCTTCGCTCGAAGTGCAGGTGCGGGAAGGAATATACGGCGGGATCCCGTGGCCGGGCAGGCCGGGCGAATTCCTCACAATCGACAACTCGCTCTACGATGCCACCGACATGGCGGGCATCGAATCCGAGATCACGGGGGTCGGCATAGGAATCGCCTTCGATGCCGAAGACTTCAAGGCCGCGCCCCCGCCCTTCGGGGTGCCGGATTCCGGCTGGATCAGCATCATCACGCAGCTAAGCCAGGACGGGGAGATCGTGGCGCAAGGCGTTAGCCGATGGCGGCTCGAACCGGAAGTTCGATGGAGAGCCGAGTACGAGCGCCGTCCCCACCCATTGGACTCGGGTCCCCTCGTTGGCGACCGTGGCGGTCCAGACGAAGGCCAGATTTGCGGTGCGAACTGGTGCCACAGCGTCTGGCGCTTTGCGATCAGGGAAGATGCCCGCAATTACGAGGCCGAGGCGCTCTGGCTGACCTTGTGGCGAGTACACCCTGACGAGTGCCTAGACGTTTGCAGCATCGGAGGCTGAGCAAAGCCCCCCGCCGGGTCAAGCTCGCGGGGGGCACTGCCCTCTACCCGGCTCAGTTAGTCCCACGTCAGCCGCTTCTTGAAAGGCTGGGTCCACGACGTAGCCCACACTCTGCATCGTGGTCAGTCCTCGGATGTTGTGATAGCCCGGATGTGCTTCCTGCTCCACGAGTGGAAGGTGCCCTGATCGATGCCTAACACTCTCGACCCCGTTCGTGTGCGCGTCTCCTTCGACGTGGTGGCCCCCGGCCCTGGCTGACGGCCTTGTGGTCGACAGCCCGACGTAGCTGCTGGCGGCGGCCTTCCTCGGCTTCGTACATTACTTGGTGAACCGGGACTTTTCGGCCAAGGGCCCCGACCAACTGTGGGTGGCCGACAATCACGCAGGTGCGCACCTGGGCGGGATGGCTGTACCTCGCCGTGGTGCTCGACGTGTGGAGTCGGCGGATCGTCGGTTGGGCGATGGCGCTGCGGATGCCGGCCGACCTGGTCGGCGATGCGCTGACGATGGCGATCTCCTGCCGCCAGCCGACGGGCCCGGTGATCCATCATAGCGACCAGGGCTCGCAGTACACGTCGCTGGCCTTCGGGAAGCGGTGCCGGGAGGCGGGCATCGTGCAATCGATGGGCTCGGTCGGCGACGCGTACGACAACGCGATGTGCGAGAGCTTCTTCGCGAACGCTCGAGTGCGAACTCCTCGACAGGCGGAGCTTCCGGACCGTAGCGGAGGCACGGCGCGAAGTCTTCAGCTTCATCGAGGGCTTCTACAACACCCGCCGGCTCCACTCGGCGCTCGGCTACAAGTCGCCGGCGATCTTTGAGAAACTCAACCATGCGGCCTGAAGCGAACCTGCAGCGCTGGAGCGGCCGAAGCTCTCAGGGCTTCTCCGGCCTGCTCGCTTCGTCCCGGTCGCTCGTTGCCTCTCTCCAGCCTTGGAGGGGGCACAGAAGAAATCATATCAGACACCATCAACCCCAAAAACGAATCGTCCGTGAAAGCGGGGCAGGTCCAGTTGACGTGTGCCGTTGGGCGTTGGCGGGTCTGGCGATCTGCGGATCCTTGGTAGTTGGAGCAGGGTGCGATTGGGGTCCGTTCGATGTGTCGCCTGAGCCGGTTATCGTGACCGTGACGGGCCACGAGTTTCAGGTTAGCGAGGACTACGTCCACGGGCAGCTTGCGATCTCGATCGAGAATCAGACCCAAGAGTTGCTTTGGTACGCCGGTTGCGGGAATTATCTTGATCGACTTGGATCGCCGGGCCAATGGCAGGAGGTCTGGCACACCTTCTGCCCCCTCCTGCCCGAGGAGGTGTCGATCAGTCCCGGCGAGGTGCTTGAGACCTCCCAGTTCATCTCCGCATCCATTGCGGAAGACGCGACCGGCTGGACCGCTCCGGTCGACGGAACCTATCGACTTCGGGCTTACGTCCGCAGCGCTCATGAGGTCCTGTCCACGGATGGATGGCTTGGTGTTGCGTCCAAGGCGTTCTTAGTCGTGACCGAGCATCCGTGAGGTGCGTAGAGGCCGCCGGGACCGCGAGCGCCGCCTCCGGAAAGGGAAGGGCGCGGGCGAGGGGAGCAAGCAAATGGTCGCCGTCGTTGCTGCCGTGGGATGCGGGCAAGACCCTGTGCTTGTGTGCGAGGACGCCTCTATTCCAGCGGTTACGGTCGTCGTCCGGGACTCGGTCACCAACGCGCCGATTCCGCAGGGGTTGGAGATGGTTGGGATTCTCAGAGACGGCGCCTTCACGGAGCCCATGGGGCGTGCTGGCTCTCCCGCATTAGCGGGCAAAACCGTCCGCCTGAGCGCGGAATCTCGGGCTGTCGGAATCGCCATGACGTACAGTAGGCGAACGTTTTCGGGCGGTGTCAACAGCCGTCGAAATGGCGATGTCCAACGGGTTCCAGCACCGTCCGGGACGCGGATCGGCCAGCGCCAGCCGCGCCTCCACGCCACCTGCGGGGCCTCGATCCCGAACTGGACAAGTTGCGGTTGATCGGGGCAGGTTCAGGGAGCTTGCCACCTGCCGAAGGAGGGCCAGATGCGCAGAATCGTGCTTGCCTTGATCCTACTCCCGACTGCGCTGCCCGCTGCCGCGCAGACCGTCGGCGTTCGGGCGGGGTTGGGAAGTGCGAAGACGGTCTTGGCCGGCGGTATCGCCTTTGAACCATGTATGCCGGACAGGGATTGCCCCGGCTTCCCAACCGGCTCGGCGCGTAGCGTGACGGTAGGTGCCGACCTGAGCATCTCTCTCGTCGGCGAAGGTCTCCAAATCCGGGTCGGCGCCGCCTACGCGCGGAAAGGGGGCGCCGCATCCGGACGTTACGCCGACGGCGAGCCGCTGAACGGCAAGCTCTCCTTGGGCTACCTTCAGATCTCGTCGCTTCTATTGCTCCGCGGCCCCGTTCGGCCCTCTAGCCGACTGTCGGGAGGCTTACTCTTCGGTCCGTGGTTTGCGATACCGTTGGGGTGCCGCGTGCATCGTCAGGTGGCACGCAGTTGTTCCGGCTTTGACAGCGAGGGGCCGGACCGCGGGTTGGCCGTCGGTGGAGGCGTGGAGCTCAAGCTCCTCAGCGGTTCGAGCCTCGGCTTGGACGCGGTCTACTACCGCGGACTGGAGGAGGTTGGGACTCTCGGCGAGACGACGAGGTTCGTGGCGATCCAGGCGGGCGTCGTCTTCCCGATCGACTGACGGCTACAGCGTGCGAGGGCTTGCTGTCACGGCGCTGGCTGGTGGGCGTGCCCCGGTGCCCTGAGAGTCCCCGGGTCGATCTCTCCCGCCCGAAGCCGGTCGAGATAGTCGGCCCAGACCTGCATCATGTGCCTCCGCTCGGGCAGAAACGCCGTTCGGTTGTAGGCCCGTCCGTTGGGATCCTTCAACGCGTGGGCCAGTTGGTGCGACCCCCACAAAGGCAACCGCGCGCCGTGAGCGCCGGACGGGCCGTTTGGCTGAAGGTCCGCGTCAGCGAGGCGGACGACAAATCGGCACGGCGTTCAGAACCTGCGATGTCAGGCACAACGGCGTGTGGGAAGACCGAGACGATGTGTCGGACTTCGTGTGGTGCCTGGAGAACCAGATCGTGGAGAGCGTGGGACCAGCACTTCCCGGGGATCGACGCTCCAGACGCTCAGAGAGCGACGCGTGGTAGCGGATGGAACGCCAGCGATACTCGGAGCACTTCGATTCAGAACCTGAGCGGGTAGAACCGAGCTGCGGGCTCCCCGGGGATGTCCTCGGGGAGCCCCCAGTGCGTCCACTCGCAGGGGCGGGCCAAAACCAGATACCCTACCGACGTCCCGGCGTGAGCGAGTCCCTATGGTCAATGGCGAGAATCCCCCCGGGGGAGACAACCTGGCAGGTTGAGAAATCGCGACCCGGGGGCACCTTGGGCGCGTACGCTTACGCAACGGACAACACCTCCGCAAACAGTGCGCCCCAGCCAATGGCACGAGGCCGACCCGCGCAGTCTACCAGCAGATGTCCGCGCACGAGTCGTCGTCGAACTTCCAGAGCACCAGCCAGAGAGCTTCATCATCGTAGTTGCGCGCATCCTCGTCAATCTCGACGCGCCATACCCTGTGACACCAAAACCAGCCGCAACGCGGGTCCGGGTTTCTGCTCTCCAAGTCGGCACCATCGACCATCGCGTTCCTTGGGGACGGCGTGCGTGAGACCTGAAGCTCCCATCTGGTGGCATCCGATCTGAGCGTCCAATCAACCTCGCGGTGCGCGACGGGCTCAGAGCCTTGGCGCAGGGATACGGCGATGTGGATGGTGCCGGATAGCGGCACGGAGAAGGGTGCAACCGGAAACTCGTTCGCAACGAAGCTGTCCGAGACAGTCCCGCTCAACTGGATCTTGAGACCCGCGAGTCCGTTCGGGTCGTCGGTGGCGGTATGCCATTCCTCTCGGGATGTCGATGGAATCGTCAGTTCCAGTGTTGCGACGCGCGTCTCGGTGAGCAGGTCGCACGCGGCACACGCGAGGGAGAGCGCGAGCACGAGAAAGCAACGAATGAGCATGGGGGATACCGGCGTTCTTCGAGGTTGCCTCGATTATCCTAAGCCAGAACGCTCACCGCCGCCAAGTGATCGGCAATGTTAGGACCCGCCCGCCGCCATACGCAGGACTTGGCTCCAGAATCTGACATCGTAACCGCCTGAGTTGGCGGGCTCCCCGGGCCGTTCCCCCGCGGAGCCCGCTCAGGGGTTAGAAGCACACTACGTCGTCCTTGCACTCCGCTGGGTCGTACCCCCAAAGCGCCAACCAGAGCGCCTCTTCTTCATAGTTGCGGGCTCGGGGAGCGATGTCGAAGCGCCAGTACTCCTTGCACCCCGGCCAACTGCAAGGCACTTCCGTTTCGCCGGGGGGCACGGGCAGGGAGGAAATCGGCGGCCACGGCGCGCGGTCAAAGCGGAGCCTCCACTCCATGTTCGGCTCCAGAGCCCAATCGGCCAGGCCCCGCGCAATGGGGCCGGGGGTGCCCGGGCCACCGCTCAGGGACACTTCGACGAAGACCCGGCCTTCCTCCGGCACGGAGAAGGGTTCGACCGGGAAGTCGTCCGCCTCGAAGGTGCGGTCCACGGCTCCACTGAGGGTGACATGGAGACCGGCAAGGCCCTGAAGATCCTCGAAGGAGTTGTAGCTGCGACGGTTGTTGCTCGGCAGGGGGACCTCCAGAGTCGCGGTCGAGCCGATGCCGAGGATGCTGTCGCATCCGATGTTCGCGAGGAAGAGCGCGAGCACGAGAACGTAACGCACGAACATGGGGATAGCCTCCGTTCTTCGAGAAGCGCTTCGCTAATCTTAGGCCGTAAGAATCACCGTCGCCATGCGGCTGTTTCGCCGTAGAAGTGGAACGGGTGGCAGCGGGCGAGTGCAGCGTTGCCTTCGGGGGGGTACCAAATCCCGCAGGACGGAGAAACAGTCTCGGCCCGCGAACTGGGAGATGTGTTTCCGGACGAGGCGACAGCCGCGAGTGGTTGGGGGAGGCCATGTCCAACACGAGCAGTGCTTGGGGGGACTGCTGGCGTGAGCGGAACCGCCAAACGGCACGCCGGGCAACGAAGTGGAACCCGCCCGCCGTCGGATGACCAGATGTCCGCAGCGGAGCGCGGACCTGCTAGGGGATCTCAGGACCGGTAACGGCTCCCGACCATTGGCCCGCAACGGATCCCGAGTCGCTCCTTTGCGACCCCGGCGCTCTCTGCCCGCACGGCCTGATTCCGCCGTGCCTTTAGCCCGTGTAATGCACCGGGGCTGGCGAGGGACTCCGCCCCTTCGAACCCTGGAAGCCCCGCGCTCCAGTGGATTGCGCGGGCGGGGGCGTCGCCCCCCGTCCCCCCGTGGCGGCCCATCCCGATCGGGTAGCCGCCCGCACGACCATGGTTGCCGTCCGCTTGACGGGAACCGGGTTCGCCACCGTTCGCGTGCCGCACCCGACGCTCGATTTGCCGGGCGCTGTCGGTGCCCGCCTTGCCCAGCGCGGCCCTCTCGCCCTTTTGGTTTCGGTCGAGATCCTCGCGCCGGCCCTCGACCAGAACCTCCCGGCCCCGGACCGAGCTGCCGCGCTTCGCTTGCCCACCCTCGTTCGGACGCCGGGAGACCCGCCGTCCGAACGAGGGTCCGATCCGACCGCCCCTCTCCGCCAGGGAGAGGCAGACCACTCAGACGCCATCGACCCTAGGAACCAACCGTTCGTGAAAGCGGGGCAGGTCCAGTCAGCAGGGCGTTGCGAGTGGTGCGCAACCGGCGTTCTTCCATGCTCGGCTCAGAGGTCGTTTCCGCGGGTTCCGGAGCGTTCTCGGGACAACCTGCGAGCTGCGGGATCGCCCAGAACCGACATCCATTCGGCACGGCGTTCGCGCCGCCTTTCCGGAGTCCGGATTTGAGCGCCGTTCGGCGGAGCCCGTTGCCGATCCGTTTCTCCGGGCCGTGGACGGGCGCGTCCGTCGCGGACAATCGGGCTATGCTGGGTTGGGAAGGGGCTCGACCCCGGCTGGAGGGACGGGCGGAGTCCCGTCCCGGAGGCCGGGGGGACCGGCGCCGCAGCGGTGGGAACGCCGACCACGCTGACCGCCGGTCACGCCGGAGACTCGCCCGCGAAGATCGACGGCCTCGACCGGTGGTCGTCGGGAGTGCCTGGCCGATTGGACGTGGCCAGGCGAAAGCGGGCGAACGCTCTAACCGCGAACGCTGCCGGAGTGGGGGTTTTGCCGGGGGGATCGACAGGGGGTGCTTCGCCCCCTCGACCCCCAACCCGGCGGCATCGCGCTTCCGGTCTCGACGGCCCGGTCGACTGGGTTGCCCGGCCGGTAGTTTCGGCCGATGGCGCCGGCGGAAGACCGCCCGGTGATCCGGAGCCGGCTCGCTTCTGCGGCGGACCCGGGCCGCCTCGGAGCATCGGACCGGGCTGCCGGCGTCTGGCATCGCGTCGACCGGCTATAGTCCCAGCCACTCCTTCAGATACCGACCGGTGTGACTGATCCGGTGCTGCGTGGCAACGGTCTCCGGAGTGCCTGCGGCGACAATCGTGCCGCCGTTCTTGCCGCCCTCGGGGCCGAGATCGACGATCCAGTCGGCGGCGGCGATGACATCCAGATTGTGCTCGATGACGACGACGCTGTTGCCGGAGGTAATCAACCGGTCGACAATGGCGAGCAGTCGGTCGATGTCGGTCGGATGGAGTCCCGTGGTCGGCTCGTCCATGACGTAGACGTTGCCGCTCTTCGTCAGCTCGGATGCCAGCTTGATCCGTTGCGCCTCCCCGCCGGACAGCGTCGAGAGCGACTGTCCCAGCCGCAGATAGCCCACGCCGACATCCAGAAAGAGCTGGAGGCCGCGGATGATCCTGGCCGGACGTCTCCCGCCGTCATCGGTCGAAATGAAGAAATCCAAGGCGTCGGAGACGGTCATTTCCAGGACATCGTGAATCGACCGGCCGTTGTAGGTTAGCGCGAGGACTTCGTCTCGATACCTCTTGCCCTCGCAGGCCCTGCAAGCGACGCGCACGTCGTCCAGGAAGGAGAGATCGATGTCGATGGAGCCCCGGCCCTTGCACTCCGGACACGCACCCTTTGCGTTGAAGCTGAACACTGACGGGGAGACGCCGTTGGCCTTTCCGAAGGCGCGTCGGATGGGGTCCAAGATGCCCGCGTAGGTGGCAGGGTTGGAGCGTGGGGAGCGGCCGACCGGCCGCTGGTCGATGATCACTGCCTCGGGTTGGCCCGGACGCCGAAGGGCCGCGATGAACTCCGCGACAAGGGAACTCTTGCCCGATCCCGCGACGCCGGTGAAGCACGTGAGTACGCCGAGGGGAACGGCGGCGGACACGTTGCGGAGGTTGTTGGTGGTGGCTCCCGTGATTTGGAACGTGGTGTCGAACGGCCGGCGGCGCGGCGCCTTGGCGGCGGTGCGACGCAGCGCGTCGGCCGTCGCCGTGTCGGTACGGACCAGGTCGTCGACACGGCCCGAGAACATCAGCCTGCCTCCACCCTCTCCCGCGCCCGGTCCGATGTCTATGATCCAGTCGACCGCGCGCATCACCGCCGTGTCGTGTTCCACCACGAGGACGGTGTTGCCCTTGTCGCGCAGCTGCCGGAGCATGTCGATGAGGTGATCGATGTCGCGAGGATGAAGGCCAACCGAGGGTTCGTCGAGGATGTAGACGAGATCGACGAGGTCGCAGTCGAGCTGGCGGGCCATTTTGACGCGCTGGCTTTCCCCGCCCGACAGCGTGGGCACGCTCCGATTCAGCGACAGGTAGCCGACCCCGATGTCGATGAGGTGACCCAGCGCGCGGCGCATCTTGGTGGCCAACGTCACGACGACCTGCCTGATCTGCTGGTAGTCGTCCCCCTCGACGAGGTCCTTGAGCACCTGGTCGAGGTCGGTGAGCTCCATCTCGACGAGCTGATCGATCGTCCAGCCGCCGGCCAGCTTGACGGAGAGGGCCTCGGCGTTCAGCCGGGTGCCGCCGCAGTCCCGGCAGAGACCGGCGGAGAACAGCCGCTTGTACGCCTGCCGACGCGGGGCCGAGAGCTGGTCTTCGTCCTTCTCGACATGCAACTGTTCGAGCTTCCGGGCGACACCGTCGAACTTGCGCTTGTATTTCTTGCCCCGGAAGTCGTACTCGATCGGCACGCCGTCCGCCCAGAGGAGGCGTTCCATTTCGGCTTCCGTGAACCCGTGCAGCGGCTTGTCGGCGGGCAGCACGCCGGTATGGACGAGTTCACGCCAGTACCACTTGCCCACATCGTAGTCCGGGTGGAGGATCGCCCCCTCCTCGATGCTCCTGCCACGGTCGAGCAGCTTGCCGATGTCGACGGTGATTCGCTTGCCGAGCCCCTTGCACGAGGGACACATGCCTTCGGGATGATTGAACGAGTAGCGGTGCGACCAGCCGATGAACGGCGCGCCGCATCGCGCGTACATCATCCGCAGATAGGTGTAGATCTCCGTAACCGTTCCGACGGTGCTGCGGCTGGTGCGGCCGAGGCGTTTCTGGTCGATCACGATGCACGGCGAGATGCCTCGGATTTCGTCGACCGGGGGCCGAGAGAGCTTCGGCAGCCGGCGGCGCGCATAGGTGCTGAAGGTCTCGACCAGCTGACGCTGCGCCTCGGTGCAGATGGTGTCGAAAACGAGGGACGACTTGCCGCTCCCGCTGACACCCGTGAAGCAGACGAGCCGGTGCTTCGGGACGTCCACATCCAGGCTCCTGAGGTTGTGGGTCCGAGCGCCGCGGATCTCGATTCGAGCTATGCGTGTCCTCCCAAGGTCTGCGTGTCCCCCCAAAGGTCTACCGCGTCGTCCGCTCGTCCAGGAACCTCCGAACCAGCGGGGCCAGTTCTTCACCGTGCGTATAGTGAGGGAAATGCCCCGCATCCTGAATGGTCACGACTTCGCTGCCGGCAATCCAGCCGCCGTAGTCTTCAGCCACCTCGATGGGCTGAAGATCGTTGCCGCCGTGAACGATGAGCGTCGGGGCGGTGATCGCACCCAGTGCGTCCGAGAAGTCGTGACGCCGGCCCATCGAGAAGTACTGGGCACGAGCGTGCCAGGCGCCCATGAGGCGTGGAGGCGGCGAGACCGCGGCCGGGGCGTTGCCCCCGGCCGCTTCGAAGAACGGGAACAGTTCGGCGTCCCGGGCCGCGAGTTCGGCTTCGGTGCGGGCGAAGATGCCACCAAGGTCGAAGTACTCGGCGACCCACGCGTCGTAGGCCGGCATCTCGTCGGCCGACAACCGCTCGCGCAGGTTGTCGAACAGTCCGCCGCGCGGCGATGGGAAAACCACGAGGTTGGCCGGTGCGATGAGCACGAGGCCCCGTACCCGGTCCGGCATTTCGGCGGCGTAAAGAGATGCGAGGAAGGCGCCGTAGGAGTGGCCGACGAGCAGTAGTCGGTCTTCACCGAGCAGTCGGCGAATTCGGTCGATGTCGGCCAGTTGCTGCGCGATGCCGAGCGCTCCCTCGAGCGCCTGGATGTTCTCCCACTGACCGCCGGAAAAGTCGAAAGCCGGACGGAACGATTCACCGGACCCGCGCTGCGCATAGTAGTGGAAGCGATACGCTTCGGCGAGCGAGTCGAACGCGGGTGCCGACGCCGTCTGCGGCATGCCGGGCCCCCCGTGTACGACGAGGACGCTTTCACCGTCTCCGACCGAGAAGAAGGCCAGCTCGACGCCTGGCTCAACCTCCCACCGGCCCCGCGACACGGATCCGGTGTCGCTGCCGGGTTCGGTGGACACGCCCACCGGATCGTTCACATCCATCCCGGCAAGGGTGCCTGGCCGGTACATCGGCTGCTGCATCGCCCACCACACGCCAAAGCCGAACAATGCGACGAGCAACACAACGCCCGGCAGGATCCATCGAACTAGCTTCTTCCTGGCCACTTTCTCGTCAGTCCTTTTCAACCCTGAGGGATCTCCCTGCTCACCGGAAATATAGCCGGTCCATCGGCTCGGTCGAGGAGATGCCGAGAGTGTTGTCTTTCTGCCGGCCGGGGCGACCCGGGCTATTGAGGCCGCGCCCGCCGCCCCTCCATGTTGGAGGGCAGAGGGCGGCCACGAGCGACACGGCGACGATGTCCTTGGCGTAGCGCCTCACCGTCTTCGGCTGCCACAGCGGGCGTGGAAGGCTGGGGGTTCAAGGGGGGTGCCGCGCCCCCTTGCCAGGTCGCAGTGTTCAACACTGCGTCGGCTGGCTGGCTGGCTGGCTGGCTGGCTGGCTGGCTGGCTGGCTGGCTGACTCCCTGCGGGCGGTCCTCGAAGGCGAGGCGCGGGTCTGCGTCGATGGGTTCACGCCGGCGGCCTGGAGACCGTTGAAACTCGATCGCCACCGACGCCGTAGTACACGCTGTGAATCGTTCGACCGAATGGCCGACCAGCCGTTGGAGACACTTCGGCTCACCCTCAGTGGTCCGAGCCGCGAAGCACCGTTTCGTCTTGGAAGCCGGTATGTATCCCCACGGCGGGCGGGCGGAACACGGTCGTGGCGCCGGGCAGGAGGTTCGATTCGCCGGAGTTGGGTTGGAGCGTAGGGCGAACCCCGACTTGGAGCCGTGCTGAAACGCGCAAACGACATGGGGGTCCGATGCGCACTTTGGCCTTTCGGCGATGCGCACCGGCCTTCCCGTTTATCCGCTGGCGCGGCAAAGTCTTTCGGCCTCCCCGCCCCGTTCGCTCGTGGCGTACGGGGCACGAAGGCCGTGACGCTAGCGACCCCCCAGTCCGAGGGCCTGGTACGGGTTCGGGGCCGGGTGTGCTTGCGCACCTTCCGTCCCCGCCCCCTTGGGGTCGCTAGCGTACCAGCGATCCGTCCCGGAAGAGTTGTTGAGCGCGGCTTCGAGACGGCGGAGTATCCGTTCGCTCGAACGTCGGTTCGTTTGACCGGCGGGCATCGCCCGGCGAGCCGAGGTCGCGGTGGCTCTCGGCCACAATCCTCCCAGGCCGCGCGGCCGTCCATGGTGGGAAACGACCTTCTAAGCCATCGCCAACGAACTCAAGAAAGGGGAAGTCTCCACCGGTCAAGGTACTGGTCGTAGGGGAATCGTGAGGCCATTTCACCTCTCCCCCATCCTGTACTCCTTCGGCGGCTCAGCACCGAGCAGGTGCCTCACGAAGTAGTCCCACCTCCTCCGAGTCATGTAGTTGGAGGCGACGCCAAACAACCCATGGCCAGCGTTCGGGTAGAGAATCAGATCGAAGTCCTTGTTCGCGGCGATCAGGGCGTCCACCAGAAGCAGGGTTCCGTAGGGCGGGACGTTGTCGTCCTGCATGCCGTGCGTGATCAGCAACTTGCCTTTGAGGTTCTCGGCCAGTAACTGGTTCGCCTGGTTGTCGTAGTTCGTAGTGCCGTCCGGGTACTCCTCCAGCAGTCCCTGCCATTTCTCCCCCCAGTCGTCCTCATAGCTGCGGTTGTCGTGATTGCCCGATTGGGCCACCGCGACCCTGAAGAAGTCCGGATACCGAAGGATGGCGTCCGCCGCCGCGTATCCCCCACCGGAACCGCCATAGACGCCTACGCGGTCGATGTCGATCCATGGATGCCGTTCCGCCAGCTGCTTCATGCCGGCGATATGATCGGGGAGCCCGTTGTCCTCCCATGTTCCCGTAGTATGCCTCATGAAAGGACTTCGAGCGCTTCGGCGTCCCCATGGCATCGAGTGCCACCACGATGAACCCCAGTGCCGCAAGCGCCCGCTCGGACTTTTGAGGCCAGAACTGCCGACTCCCGACACTCCCCGTCGATGGCCCGGGGTAGATGTGGTTGATGATGGGATACCGCTTCGAGGGATCGAAGTGGCTCGGCCGCCACATCAGTCCGTAGAGATCCGTCTCGCCGTCCCGGGCCTTGACCGAGAACGGGACCGGGGGCTGCCACCCGACCTCCAGGATCCCGGATATGTCGGCTTCTTCGAGCGGCATCACCAGGTCGCCTTCCATGTCCCGAACCACCGTGCGCGTGGGTACCACCGGAGTCTCGATCCGGTCGATGAAGTAGTCGGCGCCGGGAGAGACGGTGACGGTGTGATTGGCACTGTCGGGGGTCAGTAGCTTGATCCCTGAACCGTCCATTCGCCCACGGTAGAGGTACTCGAAGTATGGGTCGCCCGGTTCACGCCCGTTGCCCACGAAGTAGACGACCCGTTCTTCCTCGTCCACGCGCAACACGTCGAGGACGTTCCACTCCCCGCCGGTGACCCGATTCTTCAGACCGCCGGTTTCGAGATCGTAGAGGTACAGATGCCCCCAGTCGTCCCGCTGGGAGTACCAGAGGATCTCGCTGCTCGCCGAGAGCAGACGCCAGTTGGCTTGCCGGAAGCCCGTATTGACGAACGTCTCGGCTCGTTCGACAAATAGGTCCCTCACCTCGCCGGTTTCGGGGTCGGCGACGCGGACGGTGGCTTCCTTGTGGTCACGCGAGGTGGAGACGAAGACGAGGTGCGATCCATCGGCGCTCCACTCGACGTCGGCAAACGCCCCGCCGCAGAAGATGTGGTCGCACACCGACGAGCGGTGAGGATCGGGGGGCATCTGGAGCCGCACGACGCGGCGCCCGTCGGGAGCGTCCAGGTCGATCACGACCCGCTCAATGCGGAAGATGACGCTGTCTCCTGGGAGGGGATACCGCCACGCTTCCAGCTTCGGATGCCCAACATTCGTGGTCACCAGGTACATCATCCCGACGCCCCGCGCGTCGTGCTGGAAGGTGGCGATCCGGCGCGAATCGGGCGACCACCGGAGGACCGGGCGCGGGCTGCGCGCCCAGCCGGCGTTGTTGGTGGCGTAGCCGAAGTCCTCGATACCATCGGTGGTGAGCCGGGTCTCATCGCCCGTCTCCAGGTTGCGGACCCAGAGGTTGTGGTCGCGGATGAAGGCGGCCAAGCGGCCGTCGGGTGAGGCCACTTCGGGCCCCCGTGGGGATGGGGGTGCCGCGGTGGGTTCGGCCGCTCCCCGACACTGGTAGGCTCGGAGGTCGCAGCGATACGACCCTTCCCGCAGTTGTAGGTGGGCTGAATCCGAATCGCGCTCGAAACGGAGACTCCGAACGGGAAGGGCGAAGGGATCGGGGGCGATGCCGGAAGCCTCTCCCAGTGCCGCGGCCAGCCGCGGGTGATCGAAGGCGACGCGGCGGATCCCGGCGGACGGGTCCACCATCATGTGCTCGCTCCCTTCCCGGGTCGAGATCCGGTACCAGAACCTGTCGTCGTCCAGCCAGTTCGGAGTTACCCACCAACGCATCATCATCGGGGCCGTGTAGAGGAGCCGCTCCGCACGAGCGTAGTCCTCGGCTGTGAGAGCTTCCTGGGCCTGGGTGGTGAAAGGTGGGGCCACAAGCGTCACGGCGAGGAGGACTGCCATGGTTCGAATCATTGAGAGCCTTTCCTTACTTCGTGCTCTTGTTGGTGCTCACGCCTCAGCTTCTCGTCGGCGTTGAGGTCCCTGCCGAGGATCTCGACTAGCACGTCGGCACCCTTGGCCGGGCTAGGCTTCCTCAGGCGCTCGCGCCACTGGCATCCGTTGGATGGTCACTCCACCCAAGCTTAAGCTAAGCGAACCATGGACACCGCCACGACCGTCGTGTCGGAGGATGTCGCGTAAGCGTCAGGGGATCGTCGTCTTGGAACAGACTCTCGACACCGGAGACCGTGAGTGACCGGCCTGCGGTCAAGGTCGGATCGGGAAACTCGACTTGTGATGCCCGGGGAAAGGCGTTTGTTGGGGATGGCCATTGATGATGACGTCACGGCAGCCTCCTCGACACCCACTGATCGTCGCGACAGCGAGCAACGCCATCGACGTGAGCGGTGCGCGAGACTTCATGCGTAGCCGCCCCTCCGAATAAGGCATCCGCCTCACGCCCTATTGTAGTGCCGCTAAAGCGGTGTTGGCACGGTTGACCTTGGCCAGGATATCGCGGACGGTGGCGGTCCAGACGAAGGGTTTCGGGGCGCGGTTCCTGTGGTCGATGTAGGACGTGATCGCGTGGACGAGCTGGCCGACGCTGTGGACGGCGAGGCGTTTGAGCTGGCGTTGCGTGAGTTCGGAGAAGAAGCGCTCGACGAGATTCAGCCACGAGGACGAGGTGGGCACGAAGTGGAAGTGGACTCGGGGGTGCCGGTCCAGCCAGTCCTTCACTCGGGCATGCTTGTGGGTGGCGTAGTTGTCGAGGATGAAGTGCAGGTCGAGTTCCGGGTCGCATCGTTTTTCGACGGTGCGCAGGAAGCGAAGAAACTCCTGGTGCCGGTGGCGGGGCAGACACTGGTGGATGACCTCTCCGGTGGCGATGTCCAGCGCCGCGAACAGCGTCGTGGTCCCGTGGCGCTTGTAGTCGTGCGTCATGGTGCCCGCCCGTCCCTTCTTGAGCGGCAACCCCGGCTGGGTCCGGTCCAGGGCCTGGATCTGGCTCTTCTCGTCGAAGGAGAAGACGATCGCCCGTTCCGGCGGCGCCACGTAGAGCCCCAC
>MPMR01000049.1 GCA_002238605.1 BD2-11 clade cluster bacterium bin43
TCCTCATCCTCGCCAACGCGCTCGTCCAGCAGGACCGCATCTGGACGGCGCATCCGCCGAGAGAGTACACCACCCCCGGCTTCCCCACCCCCTGCCACGAGGGGAGCGCTCACGGATGATCGCACCGTGGAAAAGCGGACGCCGCAACCGAGCCGTCGCTGGAGAAGCCGCGAGACCGGTATCTGCCAGAAAAAACGGCATCCGCTTGACATGGATACTTACCGGCCTTAGCGGCGTCCGACAAGCCCGTCCGCCTCAGTTGCGGGCGCTCCGCCACCCCGCGCCGGATCGGCCCCTTCGGCGTGCTCGCACGCCCCGGCGACGGCGGCTTGGGCTGCCCTCGCGCACCGTGCCGCCCAAGCACCCTCATACCGGCTGTTCCCGATCCGCACCCGGAGCCCGGTGGAGGCTCCGGGCACGGATGTGGCACACCTGTCCGATCCTCCGGACGCCAGGCACGGTTTCGGCGGCCAAGCTCTTGGCGACCGGCGCGTGCATTCCGCGCGGCACCTGCTCGGGGTCCGCGTCCATGAACCGTGCTCACCGGGCGCGGATGAGCACCCCGCCTTCGAGGCACGGGAGCGCAATCCGCTCGGCCCGGCAGTCCGTCCAGCCGATGGGAATGCTCGCGTCCACCACAGGTGCAGGAGCGCCCTGTCCCTGCACGAGTTGAACTGCTGGTTCGACGTCTCCATGCCCGAACGTTGAAGGGGGGCTCGCAAGCGACGTAACCCGTAGGGAATATCCTAACATTCCAGAACGTTCGAGGGCGTGTCAGGACGTCTCAACCTCGGCGGATGCCGCCGCCAGTCGGGACAAAAGACACCCCCGCAACGTCTCGGGAATCCGCCGCGCTCGTCAGGGCGTGGCTTCGTAGGCCAGCCCGAACGACGTGTCCGCCAGCCAGCGCCTGAAGTCCAGGTTGTCGGCGAAGAGCTTGAAGAGTTGGGTGTCGTCCCGCACCTCTCCAATACCGTCCGCTCCGTCGCCTTATCGGAAGCCATCTTCGTCGCGGCGGTCACGGCCTTCCACTCGATTCCGAACCCGGACTAGGCCTGGACTCAAGACAATTGGGGCGATATCGTGCGGCATGGGTGCCAAGACCAGATGGTGGTGGTGTGTTCCAAGTATTCTGCTGGCCGTAATTGGGCTTGGCGGCGTGCTAGATGATCTGGAGACATGGAACCGGTGGCTTGGTAGCATGGACGTGGAGTTGTACCGGGTCATCGCCGTAGGACTGGCTGTGGGATTCGCAGCGATTCCGATCACGCTCTCCGTAAGGGACAGGATCCGGCGTAGTCGAGTCTCGAAGCGGTTACGGAACTTGGATTACGTCGGGGCTTGTGCTGTCGTTCACGGATACTTGCCAGAAGTCCGGAGGAAGCGTTTCGTGGAACATGGGTTGCTGACAGCGTTTGAACGAGAGTGTCCAGAGGCGTGCCGTCCGCCCCATTCCTATGATGGGGAGCGGCTACACCAGTGGCTTCAGCAGCGGGCAGGTCATCTGCTTGCTGGAGAGAAGGCGGACGATCTTCCCGACTCGCAATCGTGAAGGACGATGCTGCGTCTATCCCTCGACCCGAAAAACCGAACGTTCCGTTCACCCGGAGGAAGAGTCGGCCGGACCATCCGGGCCGGGTGGAACTCCCGGCAGGTCTCCTGAGCGAACTCGTCAAAGGGGCTCTTTGCGCAGCATTCTGTCCAACGCCCCGTAGCACGGGGTTGTCCAGCTCCGCGACCGCACTGGCCGCGATTCGGCGCCTGATCCCCGCGAGCGCCCCTGTCGGGGGGCATCAGTTCGGCGGTGGGGTGGATCAACCTGAACTACGCTTCTCCTCCGGCGTTTCGCCTCTTTTGGTCGTGCTTGTCGGCCACACTTCGGTGATCCGAAGGGCGTCGCCTTTCGGATTTCGACCGCGATGGGATTCATCTTGGCTGTCCAGCGTTCGAGTCCGAGCTGAGGCGGACGATCCTCGTGGACCGCATGAAGAGCCGAACTACGACCACCAGTTGCCGCAGTCGCCGTGGACGTTGGAGATTCTCGGGCCGAGGTCAAGACGGTAGCGACTTCGACCTCGCGCGGATGTCCCCGGCATCTCGATCAATGCCCGGAAGATGCACGGCAACCCGACCTATGTCATATTTCTGGCGCTCGCGATCCAGACCGACCGAAGAACAAGGAAATTGACGAAGGTGGCCACCAAACAGACCAGCGGCGGAGCCACAACCGGGTACGAGTCCGAGTTGTGGGCCATGGCCGACGCGCTTCGCGGCTCGATGGATGCCGGCGAGTACAAGCACGTCGTGCTCGGGCTCGTCTTCCTGAAGTACATCTCGGATGCCTTCGAGGAACGGCGCGCCGCAGTGCTGGCCGACTGGGGTGAAGAGGCTGCGGAGGACCGGGACGAGTACATCGCGGAGAACATCTTCTGGGTGCCGACGGAGGCCCGCTGGGCGCGCCTGAAGGCCGAGGCGCGGCAACCGACGGTGGGCCAGACTGTGGATCGGGCCATGACTGCGATTGAGCGCGACAACCCGGCCTTGAAGGAAGTACTCCCCAAGGACTACGCTCGGCCCGCGCTGGACAAGCAGCGCCTCGGCCAGTTGATCGACATGGTGGGCAACATCCGCGTCGGGGACGCCGAGTCTCGGTCGAAGGACGTGCTCGGTCGCGTCTACGAGTACTTCCTCTCGCAGTTCGCCAGCGCCGAGGGCAAGCGGGGCGGGGAGTTCTACACGCCGCGCTGCGTCGTCAAGCTGCTGGTCGAGATGATCGAGCCCTACCGGGGACGGGTCTACGATCCCTGCTGCGGCTCTTCGGGGATGTTCGTGCAGTCCGTCGAGTTCATCCGCGCCCACGCCACCGGCAATGCCAACGGCGGCCATGCGCGCGGCGACATCTCGGTCTATGGTCAGGAGTCGAACTACACGACGTGGCGGCTCGCCAAGATGAACTTGGCGATCCGCGGAATCGGGGGCCAGATCGCCCACGGGGACAGCTTCCACAACGACCGCCATCCGGACCTGAAGGCAGACTTCATCCTCGCCAATCCTCCGTTCAACGTCTCGGACTGGGGCGGGGAGCGGCTGGCCGGGGACAAGCGGTGGCGCTACGGCGTCCCTCCGAAGGGCAACGCGAACTTCGCGTGGGTGCAGCACATGGCTCACCACCTCGCCCCGAGGGGGATCGCAGGATTCGTGCTGGCCAACGGGTCGATGTCATCGAATCAGTCCGGCGAAGGCGAGATCCGCAAGAATCTGATCGAGGCCGAACTCGTGGATTGCATGATCGCCCTTCCCGGCCAGCTCTTCTATTCGACTCAGATTCCCGCCTGCCTTTGGTTCTTGGCGCGCCGACGCGAGCGGCGGGGCGAGATCCTGTTCATCGACGCGAGGAGGCTTGGGCGGATGGTGGACCGGACGCACCGCGAACTGACCGGCGGCGACATCGCCCGGATTGCGGACACCTACCATGCTTGGCGGACGGGAAGTGAGGGGGATGGCTACGCCGATGTATCCGGCTTTTGCAGGAGCGCGTCCCTGGACGAGGTGCGCAAGCACGGTCACGTCCTGACGCCGGGTCGCTACGTCGGTGTCGAGCCGCGAGAGGACGACGGAGAACCCTTCGAGGACAAGATGAAGCGGCTGATCGCCGACCTTCGTGGGCAACAGGCCGAAGGTGCTCTGCTCGATGCGGCGATCACCGATAACCTGAAGGCGCTCGGGTTTCCGGCAGGGACTCGAACGAACGTGACGGGATGACGATGGCACTCCAGTACGACAGCCTCCGGAAATCGCTCAATGCGCTTGCCGAAGTTGCCGCCGTCAGCGGAAACGACGAGCGGATGGGTCAGTTGACCGACATTGAGCGAGTAGCGATCCGCGCCGGGGTCGTCCAGCACTTCGAGATCACCTATGAACTCTGCTGGAAGCTCATCGCCCGCTGGCTGAATGCGAACATCAGTCCGGGCATCGCGGATGGCGTGACGAGGCGTCAGCTCTTCCGCTTCGCCGCCGAAAACCGTCTGATCAGCGACGTCGAGGCTTGGATGGGCCACCATGACGGGCGGAACGCCACTTCCCACATCTATGACTTCGACAAGGCTGAGGCGGTCTACCGGGCCACGGTGGACTTCGTGCATGACGCCCGTGCGCTTCTCCGTGCCTTGGAAGCCCGGAATGACTGACCTGAGCCGTTCCGGTCGTCCGGCATGAGTGTCGCACTCCCCAATGTGGACCTGCGGCGCGATCATTGGGCCATCGTCCGCGACGCCCTGCGCCGACACGTGCCGGATCGCGAGGTGCTGGCGTTTGGGTCGCGCGCAACGTGGACCGCCAAGGACTACTCGGATCTCGATCTCGCTATCATGGGTGGGGAGCCGCTCTCGCTGAGCGCCGTTTCGGCCTTGGACGAAGCCCTGGTCGAGTCGGACCTGCCGTTCAGGGTTGACATCGTGGATTGGGCGCGGATCGACGAAGGCTTCCGCGCCATTATCCGACGACATGCGGTGACCGTGCAGGCTCCTACCGTAAGCACTGAAGCGGCTGGTCCACGTTTCGAGAATTGGTCCACCCTGCCGTTCAGCGAAGCGTTCTTGGTCAACCCTACCGTGCCGATCCAGCGGGGTAGCTCGACTCCGTTCGTGGAAATGGCCGCCGTTGGCCCAGGTCGTCGTTCCGTGCGGTCTTCGGTGGTCAGGAAGTTTCGCGGAAGCGGCTCCAAGTTCTGCTGCGGCGATACGCTACTCGCACGGATTACGCCGTCGCTCGAAAACGGAAAGATCGCCCGATACGACGCCAACACCGATCAGAAGGTTGGCCACGGATCTACGGAATTCATCGTTGTTCGCGGTCGAGCGGAAGTCACCGACTCAGAGTACGCCTTCTACGTCACCCGCTCCGATCTCGTGCGGAGCTATGCAATTGGTCAGATGACGGGCACGTCTGGACGCCAGCGGGTCCCCACAGATTCTCTCGCCCACCTTGAGGTGGCGGTACCGCCCCTCCCCGAGCAACGCGCCATCGCCCACATCCTCGGCACGTTGGACGACAAGATCGAGTTGAACCGGCGGATGAACGAGACGTTGGAGGAGATGGCGCGGGCGCTGTTCAAGTCTTGGTTCGTCGATTTCGAGCCGGTCCGGGCCAAGATGGAGGGCCGGGACACGGGATTACCAAAAGACATCGCCGACCTGTTCCCCGACCGGCTCGTGGATTCCGAGATAGGAGAAACACCGGAGGGGTGGGAGGTCTTCAAATTGGATCGGCTAGCGGACCACCATACGAAGTCCACGTCGCCCTTACGTTCGCCCGAAGAGGAGTATGAGCACTTCAGCATCCCGGCGTATGATGCTGGCCAGCGCCCCTCCATAGAGCTGGGAGCGGCCATCAGAAGCAACAAGACCGTGCTACGCAGGGATGCGGTCCTCCTGTCCAAACTGAATCCACGAATCCCTCGCGTCTGGATCCCAGCAGACTCGAAGGGAAGACCGCAGGTGTGCTCGACCGAGTTTCTCGTTTTCACGCCGCGACCACCCGCGAACAGGAGTCTTCTGTTTGCCCTGTTTGCGGATCAGAGCTTCCGTGCTCTGCTCAAGTCCATGGTCACCGGCACTTCCAAGAGCCATCAGCGCGTGCCACCGAAGGCGTTGAAGACCCAAGAGGTGTTGGCCGGGTCACCGAGAGTATTCCGGGTGTTCGGTGAAGTGATCGGAAGCATGCTGGAGGGAGTCCTGAAAAACAGGTCCGAAGTGACTACCCTCGCCGCGCTCCGCGACACGCTTCTCCCCAAGCTCATTTCGGGCGATATCCGCGTGCCGGATGCCGAGAGGGCATTGGAATCCGCGACGTGACGCCCACATCTTCCTTTACCGAGTCGGAGGTCGAAGCCGCCGCGCTCGAATGGCTCGAGGGCCTCGGGTGGAGGGTGGCCCACGGTCCCGACATCGCGCCGCACGCGGACGGCGCGGAGCGGGCCGACTACTCCGAAGTCGTTCTGGAACACCAGTTGCGCGACGCCTTGGACCGGCTGAACCCGGATCTTCCTGCCGAGGCACTGGACGACGCCTGCCGCAAGATCACTCGCCCCGAAGGCTCCACGTTGGAAGCCCGCAACCGTTCGTTCCACCGCTTGCTCGTGGATGGCGTGACGGTCGAGTACCGGACCCCAGGGGATACCATGCGCGGCGCGCACGTCTTCGTCCTCGACTTCGAGAACCCCACGAGCAACGATTGGCTCGCGGTCAACCAGTTCACCGTCGTCGAAGGCGAGCACGAGCGCCGACCGGATATCGTGCTGTTCGTCAACGGTCTTCCGCTGGGCCTGATCGAGCTCAAGAACCCGGCTGACGAGAAGGCCACGGTGTGGACCGCTTGGACGCAGATCCAGACCTACAAGGCCGAGCTTTCGGACCTGTTCGCTTTCAACGCGGTGCTCATCGCCTCGGACGGCCTCAAGGCTCGCATGGGGACCCTCACCGCCGGACGCGAGTGGTTCAAGTCGTGGCGCACGATTACGGGCGAGACGCTTGCCGGACCGCATCTTCCCCAGTTGCAGGTGATGCTCGAAGGGATGTGCGAGCGGAGCCGGTTCCTGTCGTTGGTCCGGGACTTCATCGTCTTCGAGGACGATGGCAGCGGCAAGCTGGCCAAGAAGATGGCAGGGTATCACCAGTTTCATGCGGTGGTGACGGCAGTGCAGGAGACTCTGCGCGCGGCCACGCTCAGGCGGGAAGCGAAACAGCTCGGCGAGGAGGGCGGCCGGGTCGAGTCGGGCTGGAAGCCCGGAGGCGCGCCGGGCGACCGGCGCATCGGAGTCGTCTGGCACACCCAGGGCTCTGGGAAGAGCCTGACCATGGCCTTCTACGCCGGACGGATCGCCCGCGAGCCGATGATGGAGAACCCGACCATCGTGGTCCTGACGGACCGCAACGACCTCGACGATCAACTCTTCGGCACGTTCTCCCGCTGCCAAGAGCTCCTTCGGCAGCCGCCGAACCGGGCCGAGAACCGGGCCGACTTGCGCGCCAAGCTGGCCGTCGAGCAAGGCGGAGTGGTGTTCACCACAATCCAGAAGTTCTTCCCCGAGGAGAAGGGCGACCGGATGCCCAAGTTGTCCAAGCGCCGCAACATCGTGGTGATCGCCGACGAGGCCCACCGCAGCCAGTACGACTTCATCGATGGCTACGCCCGCCACATGCGCGACGCGCTCCCCAACGCCTCGTTCATCGGATTCACCGGCACGCCGATTGAGCTTGAGGACGCCAACACGCGCGCGGTGTTCGGCGACTACATCAGCGTCTACGACATCGAGCGGGCCGTCGAGGACAAGGCAACCGTCCCGATCTACTACGAGAGCCGACTGGCGAGGTTGGCTCTGGACGAGGCCGAACGGCCGAAGATCGATCCCGACTTCGAGGAGGCGACCGAGGGCGAGGAGGTCGAACGTAAGGAGAAGCTCAAGACCAAGTGGGCTCAACTCGAAGCGGTCGTCGGAGCCCCGCACCGCCTCAAGCTCATCGCCTTGGATATCGTCTCACACTTCGACCGGCGCCTCGAAGCCATCGACGGCAAGGCGATGATTGTCTGCATGAGCCGCCGCATCTGCATCGACCTCTACCGGGAGTTGACTCGTCTGCGTCCCGAGTGGCACCACGAGGACGACGCCGATGGCGAGATCAAGGTCGTGATGACCGGCAGCGCATCGGACCCTCCAGACTGGCAGCCGCTCATCCGCAACAAGAAGCGCCGCGAGATACTGGCGAACCGGTTCCGCGAACCCGGCGATCCCCTCCGCGTCGTGATCGTGCGGGACATGTGGCTGACCGGTTTCGATGCCCCGAGCCTGCACACCATGTACGTGGACAAGCCGATGCGCGGCCACGGGCTGATGCAGGCGATCGCGCGGGTGAACCGGGTCTTCCGGGACAAGCCGGGCGGCCTCGTCGTAGACTACCTCGGGCTCGCCCACGAACTGAAACGCGCCCTCGCCACCTACACCGAGAGCGGCGGTGCCGGTAGGACCACGCTGGACCAGTCCGAGGCGGTCGCCGTAATGCTGGAGAAGTACGAGGTGTGCCGAGGCCTGTTCCACGGCTTCGACTACTCGGGGTGGACCGACGGCACGCCTGCCGAACGCACGAGTCTGCTTCCGGCGGCCCAGGAACACATTCTCGCGCAGAAGAACGGCAAGGAACGCTGTCTGCTGGCCGTGCGGGAACTCTCCCAAGCGTTCGCGCTCGCGGTCCCTCACGAGGAAGCGATGCGAATCCGGGACGGCGTGGCGTTCTTCCAAGCCGTCCGGTCGGTGCTGGCCAAGCGTGCAGCCGGGGAGGCGCGTGCCGAGGAAGAGTTGGACATGGCCATCCGCCAGATCGTCTCCCGGGCCGTCGCCTCAGAAGGCGTCGTGGACATCTTCGCAGCGGCGGGCCTTGAGAAGCCCGACATCTCGATCCTGTCCGAGGAGTTCCTGGCCGAAGTGCGGGGCATGAAGCGGCGGAACCTCGCCGTCGAACTGCTGAGGAAGCTGCTGAAGGGAGAACTGGCGGTCCGCAGGCGCAGGAACGTCGTCCAAGCGCGATCCTTCGCCGAGATGCTCGATCAGACCGTCCGCCGATACGCCAACCGGGCCATCGAAGCCGCGCAGGTCATCGAGGAACTGATTCAGCTTGCCCGCGACATGCGCGAAGCGAACGGCCGAGGGGAGGCGTTGGGGCTCACGGAAGACGAACTGGCCTTCTACGATGCGCTTGGGACGAACGACAGCGCCGTGCAGGTGCTCGGCGACGAGACGCTACGCGACATCGCGCGGGAGTTGGTCGAGACCATACGAAACAACGTCAGGATCGACTGGACGCTACGCGAGAACGTGCGGGCCAATCTCCGCCGCTTGGTGAAGCGCATCCTCCGGAAGCACGACTACCCGCCCGACAAGCAGGAGAAGGCGACGCGGACCGTGCTCGAACAGGCGGAGTTGCTGTCGGCCGAGTGGACGACATGACGCCAGGCCCGTTGGAACCGGACCGCTCCGTACCGCCGCTGGAAGCCCCAACCTGGCCGAGAGGCCAGGATCGATTCGTCACGACATGCGACGTTCGCCACATTGCGCGGGGAGGCGCACGGGTGGAGGAGGAACGAACCTCGCGATGAACAGCCCCACTCTTGACCCGAATCGGCTAGATGTCCACGGTCGGTTCTACATACCAAGGAACGTCTGGCAGCGTTTGCCGAAGAGCATCCCGTCGGCACCGGGAGATCCCGTTCCCGGAAGACTCACATTTGACCAGAGCAGGGGTGCAGTCCTCAAGATTCATGGCCATTTCTCTCGTTGGGGACCGCCGGCAGTGCCCGGCATCGGCCAGGACATCCCGACGGTACTCGGATCGGACGGCTACAGCTTCTGGGCGCTGTATGCATCCCGGAAGACCTTCACGAGTGGGGTTGATCCACAGTACGCACGCGAGCACTACGCACCCCGAGAGATATTGACGTTTGCTCCAGGCCAAGACTTCAATTGGGAAGAGGATCCCCAATCCCTTGAAGATCTGGAGTCTCTGCGCACTACAGGTATTGCGATCAAGTCCAAGATGCTTCTTCAGCACTGGATTGGAGAGGGATGGGTGGGTCGCGAACCCGGCGGTGACATGACGACGGTAAGATTCGAGCCCCCTCCTTCATCCATGCATGCCGAAGCCGGAACGCGGGCCGACCTGTCATTTGGACATGACACGGAATCTGTCAATTCCCGGTTCGGGTTCCATGTCGAGCAAGCAGCATTTCTCCGGATTCGCTTTGAAGTACCGAAGCCGGTGGTAGGCTCCAATGGCATCCTCCAAGCGGCGAGGATGCTACATGGCTTGGTGGCCGTGAGTATGCACCGCAGCGTTCCCATCGAGAGCGTTACTCTTCACTTCGACCGGGCCGACGGGGATCCACTTCGTGCCCGCCTGTACAGACGGTGGAGGGAGACCGAGGATGCTTCGTCCGCCTCGATCCCACCGCAGCCAGCTATCGGGTTTGAAGCTATCGGAGGGCTGCAAGGCATCGTGCGATGGATCAACTGCTGCGAGAGGTATTGGTTGCCGATACTGCGCGTCATCAATCGCTGGAGGTCCCCGTCGGCGTATCTCGAAAACAAGTTCAATGACGTCTATGTGGCATTGGAATCCTTTGCCCGCATCAAGGCCGGCATTCGGTCGGCGAAGAGAATGCCCGCGATGGTGGGGGCATTGCGGACACTCGCACGGGATCAACAGTGCTCGGGGAGAGGACTTCAGTCGCTTCAGTCCAGTTTGAGCGATGACGATTCGTTTCGGAGATTTCGCGAGATAGTCGGAGATGTCAACGCTTGGGCCAAGGCTATGGTGAGCGCCCGGGGTGCGATTGTGATACATCCAGGGATGGACGGCTACACCGGAACGAGTGGCTTGGAGTTGTATCCGCTCTTCGAGACGGGCTATCTCTTGACGGTGTTGTGTTTATTGAACGAAGCAGGCATTTCGCCAAGTGCTGGCGTAGATCTGTGTGAGGCGCTACTAGCGGCGTCGGTTGTGAAGGAGCCAATGTGGCCGTGACTGGATTTGCACTGTGATGATGAGGCATCCGGGAGGGAAAGAGCTGATGTACGCATCCGCGGGTGATCCGATCAACAGTGCGACTGTACTTTCTCATGTCACTGCGAATACCGCTCATCGCATCGAAATCCGCTCGCACGATGTAAGCGCTCGGGGGGTGAGGCAACTGCGACGGAGGCTCGGTGACTTGCCCGAGCGTGGCTGGGAGTCAGCCATACGAGGTTCCGTTCCTGGACGGCCCGCGTACATGTGGGAAGCCGCGATGTGCGGGCCAGTGCTATTGGCCGAGCTATGTGGACCGGATCGTTGCCAGATCGTCAAGATGGCGGGAGCTGCTGTGGACTGTCACCCTGAATTGGCTACGGATTTGTGGGAAACCAACCTGGCCTTGAATGGGCACCACCCCCAGTCGATCTCAGAACCCAGCATACCGTGGCTGCTCGTCAAGTGGACCGATGCCATGAAAGATCATCTCGACGCTGTGGTGCCCCTCCATGAGTTCGAGAAACTGCTTGGCTGGGCAGCCTTGGTCGGGCTGAAACGAACGGTCTGAGGGGGTTATCCGACGAGCTCGACGGTGCCAGAATCACCCTCCTGGAGGGGTCCTTTAGTCGTCGCGGCGACGGGAACGAAGCTCTTCCTCGGCCCGCGCGGCGATCTCGTCGAACCTACGCTTCAGATATGGGTTAGGTCCAAGCGCGGCGGGTTCGTACCTACCAATGAGCCAATTCCCAAGGGATTCCTCGCGGTACGAGCGGTCCTCCAGCCGGGCCATCAAGATGTCATGCAGGCTGTGTCCCGCTCCGAGGAGTGTCTCAAGCGCCTCCACGTCTCCCACATCTGCCCATTGGACGGGCTTAGCCTTCGTACTCTCAAGCATCACACGCCGGCGTGTCCGCTGGTCCACGAGCCCATACACCATGAAGTCGTTGGGAATCGTCTCCAACGTGACGACCAAGGGCAGGTAGCGTTCGACACGTGACGGATCGACACCCCTCACTTTGAGATGTCCTTCCTCGATGAGCCGAATCGTACCGCCAAACTGTTCAGCGGAATCACCGATGATATCGTCGATCTTCTCTGACAAGGCTCTGATGTCGCCGTCTCTCCACACTGGAAGATGCAACAGCGTTGCCTTGACCTCGATCAGCACCACCGAACCTTCGTAGACGATCACTGCGTCGCATTTTTTCGAGCCTGGGAGTGTAGGGCTATCCAGAAAGTCCGGCCCAATGTAGCGGGCCGATCCCTTCGGGAAGACGCGACGAAGCAGCGTATCGATGTAGTCTTCGAAGACCGGTCCCATGTAGGCTAGGAAGCGCCCGCTCTCGTCCTCGTTTTCGAGGCCGGTCAGGAAAATGTGAAACCAGCCTCGGGTCATTTTTCGATGGAGGAACGCTACCGACGGGCAAAACGCCTTGCCATCGTGAACGACGACCGGTGTTTCGCCAAACGGCAGGGGATCGAAGACGCGAAGATCGTCAGCCCCGCACCCGCTTCGCTTCAGTTTCTGGCGGAGGGTGTCGGCGCGCGCTGCGAAAAGCGCGAAGACTGCCCGTTCCTCATCGGAACTCAGGTTGAGTACCTCAAGGAAGGTGTCGACGGTGAGAAGCGCTTTCGGGCGACCAGTCCTCGTATTGGCAAGAACACCGAACATTGCCACCCAGGCTAAGTCGGGCGGGACGCCGGTGATTTGCTCAAACAGGTCGGGCAGGTTGACGTAGCCGGTCTTGCTGCTTAGGTGCGGACGGTCGGTTAGGTACAGGTCGTGCGAGCGAGCGAGAGCATGTCGGAGATTGCCTCTGCCGTGGAACAGGCGATTCGGCACGACAAATCTAGTCCAGAGATCGAGGTCGGAATCTCCAAGGATGCTTCCGGCCAGTTCGTGGCTCTGCGTATGCAGGTCAACTAGGTCATTGACCATGAGCAGCGCCTCGCCGATACCCTGGAGAGAAGACGGGCCGTCTGGGTGGGTCGGAGGTACTTCGAGAAGAGCGATCTTGGCTGCGGTCACTACCTGAAGTTCGTGGAACACCTTGACGATCGGAACACCGAACTCGGGGTCGGCGATGTCCGTTCGCCAAGTCTCGATGTCGTTGCCGAGCTGGCGTGGGTCATCGAACACCCGAGAGATGATCTGACGCTGGGGCTTGACAGTGTCGCGATCTTCGGGCATCGAGATCCTTCGACTGATCGCTCCGAGGGTCGCCAGCACCCTTTCGAGCCCGTAGGGCTGAAGCCGGGCAACGACCTCATCATATGTCGGGGCTGATCCATAAAGGTTGGACCAGGACACCCATACGTGGAAATTGGCCATCACGCCTGTGAGGTCGGAAGTCTGTTGGCCGTGATCCGGAGAATGGCCCACGGGCAGGAAGAGGCCGCTTGCAGGCGAGCGGTAGAAGGCGTAGTCGGGCTGGGGGAGCGAACCCCACGGTTCGTTGGTCATGCGCGTCTGTCGTACGATCAGGTTAGGCTGAGGGACCACTGGTCGCGGTAGCTGGGAGTAAAGGTACGAAGACTCCATGTGGCGAGGCATTCTACCGGGCAACGGAACGACAGCGGAGCGGCGTTTGGTCTCCCGAGTCAGTGTTCGGTCGGGCCTACGCGGAAGACGCGCTTGCGGATTGCATGCGTGCGCGCCGGGCTCAGCGACCTGGGTCAATGGGCTTGGCCTGCTGGGCCACTTGGGCCCAGGCTTGCGTGGGAGGATTCCCGCCATTCGATTCGAGATTCCCCGCTATCGTGGCTCGGCGAAACCTGATCCCTTCAAGTGGCAAGAATGGCAGATCGTGCAGTCCTGATTGAACTTACGTGGTTTCTTGCCGTGATTCGGTTCGCAGTGAATCTGCCGCTTCGCCCGAGCCCAACCGCGATGTTTGAGCGACCGGCTCAGCCTGCGCCCGTTCTCGCGCCACTCGATCTGGAACATCCGGCCTTCGGATCCGGAAACACCCGGACCCGGTTCCGGCCCCACTCGCCGGCACCGTAAGAGCGCCGACTTCGTTTCGTGCGTGCCATCGTTCGATTCCTCCTCGAAGATGGACTGCACGATCTGCGCAAAAGGAACTTCGCGGAGATAACCCGTCTCCGCCAGCGGGTCGCCGCCCCCGCGGGCCAGACCGCGGTTGAGGAGGCGCTGGTCACGGCCCCCGGCGAGCGAGACCGGGGGGATCACTTTCGTTCGACGCTGAACGGCCGAGCAGGCCGGGACGCGCGCTTTACAGGTCGTGGCTCGCGCGCCAATATCGTGGCGGAATTCCAAACGGCATCGAAACACGGGGAGGTCCCCCATGCAGCCGCGTAAGATCACCGACGCGGTGCGCGGTGAGATCATCGTACGAAGCGTGGGACGGCGAGACGTTCGCGCACATTGCTCGGGATCTCGGCGCGTCGTCGTACCAGGTGGGAAGGATCGCGATGCGCGAGGGCGGCTTCCCCAACAGAGCCGAACTGATCCGGTTGCAGCGCGATGCGATCTGCGCGGCCTACGAGGATAGCGGTAGCATGGCGGAGGTTGCGAAGCGGTTTGCGCTTTCGGAACAGGCCGTCTCGAACACGCTGCACGCGCGTGGCGTTCGGACGCGAAAGCCGAGGCGGCGGTAGCGATACCGGGCCTGATGAGAGCCGCGTTGACACTACTACTGCTTGCGGTCGCGTGCAGCGACGGACCCGAGATCACGCCTCCGGAGCACGATCGCACCGTGAACGGCGACTGGTCGGGTTCCGCTGGACCCATGACCGTGCGGTATTCGCTGAATGAGGCGGACGGGACGATCGCGGGCCGCCTGGAGTTCGTTGTGGTCAACCAGGTTGAGGGCAGCGGGTCGGTCCGGGGTTCGCGGGTTGGCCAACGCATTGAGTTGCGGGCTGACGACGCTGACTTCGTGGAACTTGTTCTTGACGCGCACATGGTCGGCAGCGCCACCTTCGGCGGCACCCAGCTCGGTGACCGGATCGCGGGCGAGTTCGCCTTCCAGGGTGCCGGGACTGACCCGGAGAGCGGCCGTCCGTTTGCCGTCGAGATACGACCCGGGCCCTTGCCACTCACCCTCGTGCGAGTCCGGCGGTAGGAAGGAACCAACATTCCGCCGAGAGTGTTGCAATCGACCAGGAAAGGCCCACGTTGCGATGGCGTCAGGTTCGGGTCCAGTCGGTAGCGCTCCCAACGCCCGATGCCCGCGTCGACTGCGACGCGAGCAGACGACCCGCGAGCTGCGAACTACTTGTAGCGATACGTGATGCGGCCCTTCGACAGATCGTAGGGAGACATCTCGCATTTCACCCGGTCACCCTCCAGCACCCGGATGTAGTGCTGGCGCATCTTGCCGGAGAGATACGTGTGGATCTCGTGGCCGTTCTCCAGCCGGACCCGGAAGGTGGCGTTGGGCAGGACCTCGATGACCGTCCCTTCGATTTCGATCGCCTGTTTTGCCATGGACGGCCCTCCTTATCGTGGCGGAAGAGGCGCCACGTCCGTCCAACCTCCGGGACGCGATGGCGTCGCGCAAGCGGCGCGGGGGCCGACCGGCGGGCTGCGGAGAGGGCGGGGAGGAGGCACGGCCCGGGGGGTGGACGATGCGCGAGCAGGGCTCGGCGGGGGCAGCGGCTCAGCGAGTGTGTGAACGGGATGGGCCGGATGAGGGCGTGCCGCTCAGGTATGTGCCCACGCCGAAGGCTGCCCACTTCCCCGTCTCTCCCAACCGCCAGATGTTTGTTCCGCGAGACAAGTCAAGACGCGTTCCCACCGGATGGCCGACAGGGCGGGAGTCAGGCGACCGTCACGAAGGCGACTCGTGGAAAAATGGGGTCAATGGCGTGGGAAACCTCCGCTGCGTTGTTGAAAACCGATCCGTGATTCGTCGTTCGGCTCGCGGAGGTCAGTCGGAGATCCCGCTCGTGACGTCACCAGCGCAGGGTGAGGACCGAGGAAACGTCGCCACGCCAAGCCCAGAGCGGATCGGTGCCTACGTGCCAGGTTGCCATGCGAAAGGCCGGATATCCCGCCAGCACGGTTGCGTCGTCCTCGCTGGCCGGATCCGCCTCCGGCCCCGCGAAGAGGAAGACGTCCCCCTCCCCGGTGCTCTGGAGGATTACCGTAGTGCCATGCGGGATGCCCTCAAGGATGTTCCGGGGCTCGCGGGTCACCTGAATCCGCGTTCGCTTCATTCAATGCGCGTTCTGCATCAGTGATCGGAGTGCCGGAGACCACCCTCACCCGGCTCCGGTCATTCGCCGGCGCCGTGGGAGCGCCGATTTCGTTTCTTGCGTGCCATCATTCGATTCCTCCGATGATGGACCGCACGATCTGCGCTCCTGAAACTCGCTGCCCGAAGGCTGCTTGACCAGTGCGGCAACCGCGCCGTTCGCTTCTCGAACCGCAACCGGGCATTCGCCGGGCTCTTACTGGAACCGATGGAGGAGCGGTTGCCGGAGACCGTTCCGCATCCGGAAACGCACCGGACGGCTCTGGACGAATGCCCGCGGACGCGACTTGACGCCGCCGAATGCGCTCTCCCGATTCCTACCGGCAGCGACACCTTCACCAGCACTTGATACCTACCACGGAGTCCGGGTCCTACACTGCGGGAGCGGGAGCACTCATGTACCGCAAAGCCACCGACCAGCGGCGGTCGCGTTGATCGACCATCTGAAGGGGCGAGAGAAGGCGCTGGAGCCGTTCGGCCTGACAGGCCGCCGCGCCGAATGGATTGCGTTGGCGAGCCTGCATGGCGGCGTGTTCACCCGCTCGCAGCTTTCGGCGTGGTTCGGCATGGACCGCTTCAAGACGCTCCGGTTCGTGCAGGCCCTGACGCGGAGAAGGCTCGCCGCCGAGGAGATGGTCGGAGACCTGAA
>MPMR01000015.1 GCA_002238605.1 BD2-11 clade cluster bacterium bin43
GTTCGTGCCAGCGACAAGTCCCACGGTCCTCCGTTCCTCGATCTCGCGACGGCGTTCGAGTATCTCGGCGGCGAACTGGATCTGAAGGGCGGCACCCGCCTCACCGTCATGGATGCCGGCACCCGGGGACGCCGAGCTGAGACTCGACCTGGCGCTCGAGCTTGGGTGGGAAGCGGACGGCCTGCTCGACTACTACCTGCCCATTCCCGGATCGACCGTGTTCGTGGCACCCCGCGTCGGCCTGCACAGTGGTCGGCGGCGCGTGGCCATCGACGAGGACCCGGCCGCGGGCTACCGGACCCGGCGCGCCCTGGCCGGGCTCGACCTCGGAGTGGCTCTCGGTCCGAGGAGCGAGCTTCGGGTCGGGTACGAGGGGGCCGCCCTCGGCGCCCGGGTCGAGAGAGGCGCTCCGCTTCTGACGGATCTGGAGGGATGGGAGCACGGCGCGCGGCTCCGGTGGGTGTACGACGGGCACGACCACTGGCTCGTGCCCGGTAGCGGGACCCGGATCGAAACCGAGGCGCGGTGGCTGGCGGCCACGCCCGGGCAGCCGTCCGGCTTCGCGCAAGCTCAATTGACGAGCAGCACGTTCTTCCCGGTCGGCGGCCGTGGCCGAGTCTTCGTTGTGCTGGCCGGCAGCACGGCGTTCTACTACCGGCTCCCCGCCTTCTATCAGTCCACGCTTGGCGGCCCGTTCCGGCTCGGTGCGTTCGACCGCGACCGGTTCCGGGGCGTGAGGACCGGTTATGCCGGCACCGGCTATCTTCACCGCATCGGCCGGCTGCCCGACCTGGTCGGCGGCGCGGTCTACGCGGGCGCCTGGTTCGAATCCGGGTGGGTCGAGGCCGGTGCGGCACCGCCCAAGGCCGGCCACGGAGACCCTGGCATCAGTGTATCGGCGGGATTGCTGGTCGATACGGTGCTCGGCGCCGTATTCGTCAGCAGCAGCATCGCCCGCGGCGGCCGGCGGCTCCATGTCGCGCTCGGACGCCCGCCTTGGTAAGTCCGGCGGCAGGTTCGCCGATGCCCATGGCGTGGAGCACTGTGACGTAGTGTCTCGTGAGCGCGCACCGCTCCTCCACTATAGGACCGCACGATCCCTCCTTCTTGCCTCTTGCAGGCCGTCACCATCCACGGACCGAAAATGCCGGAATTTGGCAGAAAATGGACGGGAAGCACTCTTTCCGGGGTGGGAGGTGCTCTGGAGCGGAATGAGCTGCTGTCGGTGGGGGCTGTCCGGGGATTTCCCGCATCCGGCTCTCCAGTGGGAACATGCCTCTCGCACGCGGAACGCCGGTTCGGGGTCACACTCACGGTGCCGGTGGCTTGCGTTTCCCCGGCTTTCCAGAGGCTGCACGGCCTCACCCGCGCGGTGTCCCTCGCCGCCGCGCCACCGGGCCTGTTCACGCCCCGGCGGCACCGAGCCTCCATTCGGCTCAGCCCCATCGCTTACGCATGTGATGCTTCGGAACTCTCCGCCCCTTCACGCGGGGTTCATAGGCGACGCCACTCCGGCGGGCTTTCGCTTCCTCCGTCATCCCTCCACACCTGAGGCTCCTTCCCTCGGCGGGTATTACCCCGCGTCTCCGGTACTACGGGCCTCTCCGCCACCTGTCGGCCCGGCCTGCCCCTCGCGGGGTCCCGGTTGCCGCGTGCACGGGCACCGGCAGGGCTTCCCGTGTTGCTACGCTTGTCGGCCTTCAGTGCCGCGAAGTCGGCCGGATGACCATCGGAGCACGGAGATGCTCGACAGGGGTCGCGGTCCCGGTGCTCCAACGGTTGCGGACTCGAAGCCGAGCGGCTACGGTGTCGGTCCGACAGGACCCGAGACCAACCGACCGGACCCAGCGAGGCCACCGCCGCCGCCAGGGGCGGTGGGACACGACAAGATGAGGGAACACATCGAATTGGGAACATGCGGCACTTCCGGGAGATTTGCCGGGACGCGCACTCCGACTCCACGGACTGTACGTGGCGGTGAAAACCACCGTCGCGAGGCGGCAGTGGATCTGTCCATCCGCACGACATCGCTCGGTGGTTGGACGCGGTCTCACCAACCAGCCGCCACGCCGCCGCTCGGTGTTTGGGGAGGTATCGCGCAGTGAGCAGCTTGCGTGCTGCGCGGCTCGGGCCGATCGTCGGCCATGTCACACACGAGACCGCCAGGATCTGGATTCGAGGCGATGATTCCGAAAATGCAGGGTCCGCAAGTGCCCGTAATCGCAGGACACTCGGGGTCGTTACGATCCGGAGGGCGGGGGAAGGTCACGAATCGGACGAAGACGGGACCTGGTACTTCCGGCTGCATCGAGAGTACGACCGCACGGGGACCTTCACCTTCGGTCGCAGTCGTATTCTGGGCTCCGACCGGCGGTCGCCACGTCTCGCACCGGAAACGCCGTACGACGTGCGTGTCGGGACCCTCTCCGTTGATGATCCCGATCCTGACTCGATGTCCATCGCGGACAGCGATCTGGTGCATCGCCTGCCTCCGCCCCGTGTCTGGACAGAGGAACTGTTGTCCCTGCCGGATGACCTTTCGCGAGCCATGTTCACGACCGGTCCAGCCCCGGAGTCCGCCAGCGGCGACTTGGCGTTCCTCATCGGCTCGTGCCGCTACCCTGGCCGCCTGTGGAAGGCGAGACACGCAGACGAGATCTTCGGGCCGATGTTGGAGGAAGCGCTCGGCCGTGAAGGTCGCTCTGCCGCGCGGATGGTGCTGATGGTCGGCGACCAGATCTACGCTGACATGTTCAATCGCAAAGTCCCGGTCGGGCGCGCCGACACGTTCGACGAGTTCCAGCAGCGCTACCTGGCCGCGTTCGGCTCGCCGAACATGCGACGCTTGTTGCGGTCGGTCCCGACCTACATGATCCTTGACGACCACGAGATCGAAGACAACTGGCACCAGGACCGAGTCCGCACCGCGGAGGGGCGCCATCTCTTCACTCTCGCCATCGGGGCATACATGTCGTACCAGTGGCTGCACGGACCACGAAACTACGGACAGCGCCTGTTCTACGACTTGAGCTGCGCGGGATACCCGTTTTTCGTTCTTGACACGCGCACGCAACGTTGGATGGACAATGAGCCCGGCAACCTCGACGACAACCATCTGCTCGGTCGGCCCGCCCTCTCGCCGGAAGAACCCAGCCAGCTCGATCTGTTGTTGAACTGGCTCGCCGAGCAGCAACAGACACGCGGGAACGTGCCGAAGTTCATCGTGACTTCGGGCGTCTTCGTGCCGAACCCCGTCTATGCGCGGGAGGGGCGTGCGGGTGACCCGCTCCAGCGCGCGCGCTGGAAGGAGCGTAGCGATTCGTGGCCGGCCTTCCCCGCCACGCGACGCTCGGTGCTCCAGCAGGTCGTTGACGAGCGGGTGCAGAACGTCGTGTTCCTGTCGGGCGATGTCCACTGTGCGAATGTCGCCCAACTGGAATTCGGAGGCAACGACGAAGTGTCGCAACTTCGCGCGTACTCGATTACGTCTTCGGCGTTGTACTGGCCGTTTCCATTCTCCGATGGTGACCCGGCCGGATTCGTTCACGATTCCAAGGCCGAGGGACAGGAGGACACGTTCGAGTTGGACGATGACGTGACGGTGGACTACCGAGCCTGGGGGTTTACCCAAGAGGACAATTTCTGCCGAGTCGATGTCGATCCGGATGGCCATCGCCTGATCGTCAGCCCATTCGGCAAGGATGGCCGCGAGCTATCCTCCGGCGGCATCATCGGGCGGCGTGGCGAACCTCTCAGGTCCGAACTGAAGCTCGCGCCCTGGCGGGATTGAGCGCGTATCGTGGCCATGGCCGCCGCCGGAGTGAGGTCTCCAGCGCTTGGTCGCGTTGACTGGACCGGGGATTCGGTCTGGCCAACCAACGGCATGTCCGGAGCTCGAACCTTGGCCGTCGGTTTCCGAGGACTTCCGCGAGGGACATGGATCGGCAGCGGCGGGTCGTAGTTCGTCCCCCGCCGGGTCCGCGGCGACGAGTCGGCCGATGCCGCTTCGGTTCCATCGGTCCCCGGGACTGAGACTCGGCGGCGGCGGGCCGCCAGGAGCGCTCACGACAAGTAGCCGCGAAGCGCACCGCAATCCTTCCAACACCCTCGAGGAGTCCGCATGAGCCTTCTCTCTTCACCTCTGTCCCAACTCAAGAGCCACTACGATGTCATCGTCATCGGCTCCGGCTACGGGGGCTCCATCGCCGCTGCCCGGCTTGCCCGGGCGGCAAAGCCAAACGGATCGAAGGTCGGCGTATGTCTGCTCGAACGTGGTCGGGAGATTCCGGTCGGCCATTTCCCCGACACGCTTCTGAAAGCTGCAAGTGAATTCCAAGTCGACACGATGGCGGGGCATGTGGGGAACCGCGAGGCTCTGTTCGACATGCGTCAGAACGACCAGATAAATGTACTCCAAGGCTGCGGCCTCGGAGGGACCTCGCTGATCAACGCAAACGTCTCGCTGCGTGCCGAGAACTGGGTCTGGGAGGATGAGGCGTGGCCCGAGGCCATTCGCGATGACCGGTCCGGCCGTTTGGAGGCTGCGTACAAGCGGGCGCAATCCATGCTGCAGCCGAATTCGTATCCAAACAAGCCGAGGCTCGCCAAGAACGATATGCACCGGAAGTCCGCCGAGCATCTCGGCCGCGCCGACTGTTTCTACAATCCACCTGTAAACGTGACCTTTGCATCCGGCGTGAACAACGCGGGCGTCTACCAGGAAGCCTGCAATGGCTGCGGCGATTGCGTTTCCGGCTGCAACGTCGGTGCCAAGAACACACTGATGCGGAACTACCTGCCGTACGCTAGGAACTCAGGCGCCGAGATCTTCTGCGGTGTGCAGGTCCGGCGTTTGGCCCGAGAAGGCGGAAAGAACATCGTCTACTACGACCCGGTGGGTGCCGATCGCCGCAAGTTCGGCGGGGCGGACCTGTTCGTCTCGGCGGACATCGTCATCGTTTCGGCAGGTACTCTGGGCACCGCCGAGATTCTCCTCCGGTCCAAGGAAAACGGCTTGCCGTGTTCAGACGAACTGGGCGCGCGGTTCACGGGCAACGGGGATGTACTCGGTTTCGGCTACGACACGGACTACCGGATCAACGGCGTCGGCGCGGGCGATAAGCAGGTCGATCCAGCGGCGCCGGTCGGACCTTGCATCACCAGCATCATCGATCTACGCAAGGTCTACGCGGATCCAGCGCAAGGTTTCGTGATCGAGGAAGGTAGCATCCCGGGAGCACTTTCGCCCGTGTTGGCCAGCGCATTGAAGGCGGCGGCGGTCGTGGCCGGCAAAGACACGGACCGTGGTGCCTGGGATAGCGCCAAGGAAATGGCACGCGTGTGGGAGAGTGCCGCTCCGGGCGGTGCTTATCGGGGAGCCGTTCAAAACACCCAAACCTACCTTATCATGGCGCACGACGACGGGGCGGGCAAGTTGAAGCTGAAGGGCGACAGGGTACGTGTCGACTGGCCCGGCTTGGGCAAGCAGCAGGTCTTCCAGCGCACGAACGACGTCCTGTTTTCCGTAACCGAGGCGCTGGGCGGCACCTACACACCGAGCCCCTTCTTCACGAAGGCGTTCGGGTACGACCTCGTTACCGTTCATCCGCTCGGCGGCGCCTGCATGGGGGAGCACGCAGGCTCGGGAGTGGTCAATCACAAGGGCCAACTCTTCGCCGGCGATACGGGCGATTCCGTGTATGAAGACATCTATGTTTCAGACGGCTCCGTGATTCCGCGCCCGCTCGGCGTGAATCCGCTGCTCACGATTTCCGCCTTGGCAGAGCGCAATGCCTACCTGCTGGCGGTCGACCGGGGTTGGACCATCGACGAATCTCGACCCGGCGGCCGAGCCAAGCTGGATGGCAGCTGGTCGCCCGACGACAAACTGACCCTGCAATTCACGGAACGGATGACCGGGCACTGCTCTACGTCGATACTAAGCGGCTATCGGGCCGCCGAGGAGGACGGCAGAGCCAGGGGCCAGGAGTGCTCGTTCCTGCTCACGATCCATTCCGACGACCTTGAGCGAATGATCGACGACGACAGTCACGAAGCGACGATCATCGGCACCGTCGACTGTCCGGCGCTGTCCGCCGAAGCCCTCACCGTCTCCAACGGACGCTTCAATCTGTTCAAGGAGGACGAATCCGAAGAAGGACTGAAGCGAATGATCTATCGTTTCAACCTCGTGAGCATGGAAGGGGCACGCTACTACTTCAACGGCTTCAAGCTGATCAAGGACGAGAAGGGTGTCGACCTCTGGAGTGATACCACGACGCTCTACATCACCATCCATCAGGGTGAAGACGCCCAAGGGCCGGTCGCCGCGAAGGGCATGCTCTACATCGCCAAGGAGGACTTTGCGACTCAGATGAGGACGGTGGAATCGCGAACCAGCGACGGGGAACGGTCATTCGAGGGAACGACCAAACTGGGCGCTTTCTTTTTCCGTGAACTTTGGGATACCTACGGCGTCGAATCCCTCGCCGCAGACCATGCCGGGTGACTGGCAGCCCTTCTCGATGCAGACCGTGGCAACCGGCGACAAGCGATACAAGGATCGAATCGTGCCTTTCAAGGCGCATGATGGCCGGTTGCTGGAATTGATTCACGTCACGGGCGAAAAGGAGCCGACCCGCGGACCGGTGTTACTGGTTCACGGAGCCGGTGTCCGGTCCAACATCTATCGTGCTCCCGTAAGGAAGGACTTCGTCGAAGCACTGCTCGATCACGGCTACGACGTATGGCTGGAAGACTGGCGAGCCAGCATCGACTTTGCTCCGAGCCAATGGACGTTGGACCAAGCTGCGATCAACGACCACCCCGCCGCCGTCGCCAAGGTGCTGGAGGAGACCGGAACGGACGAGATGAAGGCCGTGATCCACTGCCAGGGCTCCACGAGCTTTACGATGTCCGCGATGGCGGGTCTGGTTCCCAATGTGCGGACGATCGTGACCAATGCCGTGTCCCTGCATACGGTGGTTCCTCGCTGGTCGGTGGCCAAGCTCAATTGCGTATCCCCCATCCTGTCCCTGTTTTCGAAATACTTGAATCCGCATTGGGGTGTCGAAGCCCCTGGACTCTTTCCCAAGCTTGTCAGACTACTCGTGAACCTGACGCACCATGAATGCGACAACGCCGTCTGTAAGGGCGTCAGCTTCACCTATGGATCCGGATGCCCTGCCTTGTGGCGGCACGAGAACCTCAACGAGGCGACCCACGAGTGGTTGAAGAATGAGTTCGGTGCCGTGCCGATGAGCTTCTTTCACCAAATGGCCAAGTGCGTGAACAAGGGCAACCTCGTCTCGGTCAGTGGCGACAAGGGACTGCCGACCGATTTCGCGCGGACCGTTCCCAAGACCGATGCACGTTTTGCATTCTTCACGGGCGAACAGAACCTGTGCTTTCTCCCGGAGAGCCAGATCCGGTCGCATGCATACTTCGACAGCCTGAGAAGGGGCTTTCACACGTTGCATGTGATCCCCAACTATGGTCATCTGGATATCTTCATGGGACAGGCGGCGTCGGACGACGTCTATCCGACGCTGATCGAGGAACTCGACCGTTGACCGAAGACAACGCAGGGAACCGGCAGAGGAGGCAGCCGACATGAGAGTGCCATCACGCATCCGAGCCCAGACCGGCCGAAAGGCTCTTGTCGACGGCATCCCGTTCACCATGCCCGTAGTATGCAGACAATCTCCTGTCCTGATGGCGGCCTTTTCTGTCAACCCGAAACGCGCGGCCCGTCTGCTGGGCGCCGACGATACGGGACAACTCAGCGTCCTCGGCGGCGGAATTCTGATCGTCACGGTCATCGACTATCGCGACACGGTCATCGGCAAGTACATCGAGTACAGCATCGGTATCGCCTGCACACATGATGCCAGCCCGTGCAAGTTCAAGCTGCCCGGCTTCTTCCGCAGGACCTTGAGCATTGGCCAATACGTCCTCGATCTGCCGGTGTCTAGCGAGGTGTCCGTGAAGGGGGGCAAAGGCATATGGGGCATGCCCAAGCATCAGGCCTCCCTCGACTTCAGAGTCACCGACGACAAGGTCAAGAGTCAATATGACCTCGACGGCAAGCTCTGCGCGTACGTGGAGATAGATCGACCGACAGCAACCACGTTGCCGCTCAAAATGGCCGCGTCCAACTTCTGCGCGTTTCGCGGCATGATGTGGAAGTCGGATTTGTTTTTCGAGGGCCGAGCAGGTTTTTGCGTGGGCAAGCGGGCCAAGGCGAAGTTCATAGTCGGCGACCATCCTCGCGTCGCAAAGCTGAAGGAACTTGAAATCAGCGCGGATCCCCTGATGACGGCGTTCATCCCGTCCGCGAACGGCACGCTGGACGACCATTGCGAAGCGTGGTTCATGACCTATGACGAGACGCCAACCGAAATGCCAGAGGGGATGGAGAGCGTGGCCGACTTGTCCAACAGCGAAGAATGGCTTCCCCCGCCGAGGGCTCCCGTGCCCGGAATCGACGGGCAGCATCGAAACGTAGCCAAGAATGGACCAGAGACAACATGAAACGATGCTCCGCTCATGGACGTAGGGCACGAGGAATCCGACGTGGTTTCGGAGGCCCTGGATCTCCAATATTGCGCTTGCCAGGACTTCTGGCCTCGACAGCATGACCTCAGGACGGATTCCCCACGGCGCCGCGCCCGAGGACTACGACGGTCCGAAGCGCTCGCTCGTACTGTCCGGCGGTGGCATGCGCCTCTCGTATCAAGCCGGCGTGGTCAAGGCTCTCCTTGACGACGGCCTCGTTTTCAATCACATCGACGGCACTTCCGGCGGAAGCCTGAACCTCTCAATGATCCTCGCCGGTCTCTCGCCTCGCGACATGTGTGACCGCTGGCGCACGCAGAACCCCAGGCATTTTGCAGGACTGTCTTCCATAGGAGAATACCTCAACCCCGCGAATCTCACTGCGATGGGGTCAGCCGATGGCTTGGCGGACAAGGTGTTTCCCCATCTCGGCATCGACATCGGCATGATCCGCCAAGCGACCGGCGTGGTCGGCACCTACAACATACTGAACTACAACGACAAGCTGGCCGAGGTGGTCGAGCATACCGAGATCGACATGGATATGATCTTGGCGGGAATGTCCCTCCCGGGCCTGATGCCTCCGGTCATCAAGGATGGCGTCGCGTACCTCGACACCGGCTTCATGCAGGACGCCAACCCACTTGAAGCGATCCGTCGCGGTGCCGAGGAAGTCTGGCTGGTGTGGGCTATGGGCAACACGGCAACCTATCGCGGGGGTGCACTGCGACTCTACGTCCAGATGCTCGAAATGAGCGCTAACGGCGCGCTCAACATTCAGATGGAGCGTATCGCCGAACTCAACGAGCGCATTGCCGCGGGCGATTCTCCCTACGGCCAGACCAGGCCCGTCGTCCTCCATGTCGTCCGGCCAGACCATCCCCTGCCGCTCGATCCCGATCTGTTTCTCGACAGAATCGACCACGCGACCCTCATCGACATGGGCTACGCCGACGCGCGCAGATACCTCGCACGCATGACGGCCCAAGGCGAAGAGCCGTCCCATCGCGTCACGCAGATGACCGAACCTCGTTTGGGCCTGCGCTTTCGCGAAACCATGTCCGGTGGATTCGGCGTCGGTGCAACCGATCCGATCGAAGGAAGCGCGAAGGGAAAGAGGGACAACACGGAATTCGCAATTCACGCGACGATCGACATCAGGGACATTGTCCGGTTCACCGAGGATCCGGAGCATGCCGAAGCGCTCACGGGACGGATTGATTTCACGCCCTTCGGAACCGACATCATAGGCTTCGACGGCACGTTCAATGTGTTCTCGCCGGGCGACGACCCGGCGACGACGCTGATCGTCTATGAACTGGCGTTCGACCACGACGGAAGGAGCTACTGCTTTTCCGGGAGGAAGGAAGTGAAGGACCATCCGGGCTTCGATCTGTTGGCGGACACAACGACGCTCTACTCCACGCTGCACGAAGGACCGACGAAGTCCGGCCCGATCATCGGCGCGGGCGTCCTCAAGCTCTCCTTCGGCCAGCTAGCCGACATGGTCAAGACGTTCACGGTAACCCACGCCTCCTGCGCCAAGGACAAGACGGTCGCGCTTGGGCTCTTCGGTAGATTCTTCCTCGGCGAACTGTGGGATCAATACGCGAGACTTGTCGATGGAGGCTGAACATTACACCTTTTCCACCACGGTGTTAACATCGCGTTTCTGGATCGGATCAGGCATTCGTCAACGGAGCCTATCGACTTGATCCTAACCGGATTGCGTTGCTTCCAAGTGGTCGAGGATATGGGGGTACACGTCCTGGACGGCCTTTTCGCCGATGATGCAATCTACATGACCGTATTGAGGTATTACATGCCGCGAATACTGTGATTTGGCGTTTTCCTTGGTTAACAGATCATAGGTGGTTTCGGTGCTGCGAGGCAACACACAGTCGTTTTCACTTCCGTGAATGAAGGCGATTGGCAGGTTCATACGTTTGAGGCGAGGAAGGTAGACATCTTTCCCTCGGGCGTTGACCAAGTGACTCCTGCGCGTAATCAGCGCCAATTGCTTCAGAGCCCGAACATTCACCACCCCAAACATCTCGTATAAGGCGTGATGAGTCTGGGCACCGAGCTTGTCGTGCTTCCACAGGGCCCGTAGATGGAAGTGATGCGGCGGCAAACTGGATTATCGCACCGTTCTCCTTTCGGGATCGGGTGCAGGGTCAAGAAGCGGTCGTATAGGCGATTCTTCCAATCCGAGTGGATATCCGTATACGCGTTCAAATGACTGATGCCCATGGCGGCGATAGCTGACGATACGCGTAACCTAGTGTAGTGCCGCTAAAGCGGTGTTGGCACGGTTGACCTTAGCCAGGATGTCGCGAACGGTGGCGGTCCAGACGAAGGGTTTCGGGGCGCGGTTTCTGTGGTCGATGTAGGACGTGATCGCGTGGACGAGCTGGCCGACGCTGTGGACGGCGAGGCGTTTGAGCTGGCGCTGCGTGAGTTCGGAGAAGAAGCGCTCGACGAGATTGAGCCACGAGGACGAGGTGGGCACGAAGTGGAAGTGGACTCGGGGGTGCCGGTCCAGCCAGTCCTTCACTCGGGCATGCTTGTGGGTGGCGTAGTTGTCGAGGATGAAGTGCAGGTCTAGTTCCGGGTCGCATCGTTCTTCGACGGTGCGCAGGAAGCGGAGGAACTCCTGGTGCCGGTGACGGGGCAGACACTGGTGGATGACCTCTCCGGTGGCGACGTCCAGCGCGGCGAACAGCGTCGTGGTCCCGTGGCGCTTGTAGTCGTGCGTCATGGTGCCCGCCCGTCCCTTCTTGAGCGGCAACCCCGGCTGGGTCCGGTCCAGCGCCTGGATCTGGCTCTTCTCGTCGAAGAAGACGACGATCGCCCGTTCCGGCGGCGCCACGTAGAGCCCCACCACGTCGCGGAGCTGCTCGACGAAGCGGGGATCGGTGGAGAGCTTGAAGTAGCGCACCCTGTGGGGCTTCAGTCCGTGGGCGTTCCAGATCCGCCCCACCTGGCTGTGATGCAGCCCCATGCACTCGGCCATCAGGCGGGTGCTCCAGTGCGTCCCCCGCGGCGGCTTCTCCTCGAGCGTGCGGCGCACGACCTCGGCCTCGACTTCGGGCGTGATCGTACTTCGCGGCCGACCGGGGCGGGACCGATCCTCAAGTCCCGCGAGCCCCTCTTCGTCGTACCGGTCCAGCCATCTTTGCACGGTCGGCAGCGAGACGCCGATCTCGCGGGCCAGGGTCCGGCCCGGCAAACCCTCCGGCCGAGCCCAGGATGATCCGGGCGCGCTCCACGCGCCGCTGCGGGGTCGTGCGGGCTCGAAACCCATCCCTCGAGCTCCTTGCGGTCCCCGGGTCGCAATCGAATCCTTCGCAGAGCAGGCATGCCATGCAGGATAGCGGATTCGCCATGCGTTAACAATGCCACTTATGCGACACTACACTTAGTTTTGATGCGGTTGACGGTTGGCACGACAAGATGCGTGGAAACCTGTGAACATACTGCCGCCCGCACCCCCCCGACAATCCTGCCAGCAACGCCATGGAAAACGTGGAGGATCCTACTCCGTGGGCCACAACCTGTACACTATCCGTTGCGGCCAACTGCCGGACCTTTGAGACGGCTGCCGGATAATCGCGGGTAGCCACGTCGTCCATCGTGGCTTGGTTGCGGGATGCGGGCAGCTCGATGCTGAAACGATAATCCAAGAGCCACACATCGAACTCTCTGGCGTAGAGATACTCCAGCAGATTGGTCTTGATAGTGTCGGTGGCGTACATCAGGCTGGAAACGCCGATGCAGTGGGAGAGGATTACCGGTCCCTTCGAGCCGCCCCGATGTGAGACGTAACGGAGTACCATCCCCGGAGGGGAAATGGAATTCGTCCGGTGGATCGACTTGCAATGGACGTTTCTGCCGTGGCGTTGCTTCGGGATCATATATGTCCCAGCCCGAGCGCATAAACATGAAAACCCCCTTATAGCTGGTCAGATCTGGACACCAACGACCGAATGGAGGAGCAAATCCCGTTGGTCGTCATTTCAGTGGCCGCACATCTCGTGATCGATCGGCGCTCGGCGCGCCCACCCCCATGCCGCAGGCGGGACGAATTGCGCTGGGATCCGTTTCCCGATCCGATACGAGTAGGGCAATAGTTCGCCAACGTCCGGTTGACCGTTCACAAGGACACCCAGTCCATTCCCAAGTCGTCGCCCTCCCAACCACGGATCTCCGGCCAAACTGGGTCACCCGCGCACCTCATCTCCAAGCTACGGAAACGCTCACGGGGCGGATCCCGTGAACGACAACCTGACCTGGGCGAACCCAAACGCGGCAAAAGGGTCCTGATCCGGATCGTTGTGGACCGCCCGGGAGACGAAGACCATGAAGTGACTCCCCGCATGTTCGAAGAACAGGAAGCTCTTGCTGCGAAGCGAGCCTTGGATCACGACGGCGCTATCTGCACCATCGAGGATGGAAAAGCCGTTGTAGCTGTCGCCGAATCCGTCGGCACGGATGCGGAGCGGGTACGGTGGCGAGAGGTCGGCTTCCTGCCCCTGCGTGAGGTCCTCGGTGTAACGTAGGCCCCGTCCCTCGACCATTTCGAGATGGTCGAACAGGCCGAGTGAGCCGAACGAGGGCAAGCCTATCTGGGCCAAGTCGTGCGCCCCTGCTTTCACCCGAACCGCGTTGGAATCGTTTCGGATGTCCCAAATCGTGTTCCGCAGGAACTCCGACGCGTCTGGATTCACCGACTCGCCACCGATGCGGAGGTCTACGGGCGCGCCATCCCGGCCGATCGCGATCCAATCCTCCGGTTGAGGTTGAATCGCCGGATTCCGTGCGACCAATTCACCGTTCACGTACCACATCGCGGCGGCGAAAACCGCGACGCTACCGCCCGCTCGAAACGAGGCCACCGCAAACCGGCTGCCCTCGACTCCACCCAGAAACCGGTATAGCGTGGCAGTCACCACCAGACACACACACGTCGCCGTGAGCACCGGCGGAAGGGCATACACAAGCGTCAAGGCCGCCCCGCCGGTGAACAGCACGATCATTCCCAGCAGGATCGTGGTTTCAGCGTCGGCGGTTATGTGGCGGCCCGCCAAGTTGCTTGGTGTTCGTTCCATCCCCTTGCTGACTCCGTCGGTGCCGGATGCGCTCTGCCGCCATATCCTGCGGCGGGCTTGCCTGACATCAAGGCTCATCACAGGCGGCCGGAAGGGGTTATAGTAGGACGCGCGGTGCCTGTCCGCAATGGGGTGCCGCGCGACAGGCTGCCGGGCGACGAGGCTGTGGTTCACCGTCTGCGGCGGCTGGCCGAGAGTCGGGAGCGCGCGATGGTCCATCGCGACGGATTCGCCATGGCCCCGGCCTGAGGTCGACGCTCCTTCCCGAGCGCCTCTGAATGAGCCGGACCCCTTGCGTGCGAAAAAACGTGGATGCGCCGCGAGTCGGATGCCGGAGGATGGTCGCTGCGAGAGGTTGCGAAATCGTGCGAGGCACCGCAGGCGCTGGGAGCGGTAAGCGACGGACGGGAAAGTGGGCCAATGGATTCCCCTGCTAGCGGCACGCCTAGCTCCAGCTCCGCGAACCCGAAATCCGCCCAAGGCGCTTGGCTTGGGTCGTTGTGAGCAGCCCGGGACACCAAGATCACGTAAGTCCTGAGCAAGTTCGTGTTCGCCGGGATCGCAGTCTGGCCGATCCTGACTTCGAACGGCTTGCCGGTGCGATCAATTGCGATCCACTCGGTCGGCGCCGGGCTGATCGGCGGGTTGAGGCTCAGAAGCTCGCCGTTCACGAACCACAGGGCGGCACCGAAGACTGCCGCGCTGCCGCCCGCCTTGAACGACGCGACCGCCAACCGACTGCCCTCGACCCGCCGGAGGAAGCGGTACAGACAGGCCGTCACCATCAGGCTTGCGCCGATCGCGGTGATGACGGATGGCTGGTCCCGCCACAGCGATACCGCAACGCCGATCGAGAACAGTGCGATCAGGCCGAGCAGGATCTGGGTTTCCGCCTTAACGCTGACAGTCATTTGTCCTCTCTCTCAATAATATCAAACGCAGACGAATCGGCCACCCGCCACCCGATTCAGCTGGAGCCGCAGGACGTTCACGGCGAGCGCAGCTCTCTTGTGCCCACCTTCGCCAGGCCGTTGCGTCGGGATCCCGCGTTGAACCGCACATCGAGGTGTCAATGGCCGTTGAAAATGTCCCACTTCTGGCCATTGAAAATGTCCCACTTTTCGAGCCGCCCCGCGGAGAGAGCGGAGCGACCGGAGCGGGGCGGCTGGCCGGGGAGCCGGGGGCCTTCATGACGCTGCTTCCCGGGTGGAGGATGCGGGAGTTGTTCGGGTCGCCAGCGGATGGATCGCCTTGGAGAGCTCGGCGTGGCGCCGCATCCGATAGCTGTTGCCCCGGATGTTGACGATGTGGCAGCGATGGAGCAGCCGATCCAGGAGCGCGGCGGCCATTACCTCGTCCCCGAGGATCCGGCCCCACTCCTCGAAGCCCTTGTTCGAGGTCAGGACCGTGGAAGCACGTTCATAGCGCCGGTTGATGAGCTGGAAGAACAGGACCGCGCCGCTCTGGGTCACCGGCAGGTAGCCGATCTCGTCGACGACCAGCAGGGCCGGGTGGGTGAGCGTCTTGAGGCGGCGCTCGAGCCGGCCCGCCGCCTTGGCCTCCTCCAGGGAGTTCACCAGGTCGGTCAGCGTCCCGAAGTAGATCTTGCGCCCGCTTTCGGCGGCCGTGATCGCGAGGCTGATGGCCAGATGGGTCTTGCCGACGCCGGGCGGGCCGAGGAAGACGACGTTCTCCTGGCGCTGCAGGAACCCGAGTTCGTGCAGCGCGTCGACCTGCTCGCGCTTGACTGAGGGTTGGAAGGCGAAGTCGAAGTCCGCCAGGGTCTTCACGCACGGCAGCCGGCTGGAGCGCATCGCCGCTTCCAGGCGCCGGCCGTTGCGAAGGGCGATCTGGGCCGCCAGCAGGCGCTCGATCGCTTCGCCGGCCGTGGTCCCGCCGCCGTCGATGCCGCGCAGGACCTCGTCCAGCGCCTCCAGCGCGCCGGGCATCTTGAGGTCGGCCAGCTGGGCTGCGATGCGGTCCCTGCGTGGCGGAGGCCTCATGATCCGCCTCCCGCGATCCGGGCGTACTCGATCAGCGGGCGGTGCTCGACGTCCACGAGCGGAAGGATCGCCGCATCGGCGGCCTGGCCCGGCTCCGCCTCCACAGGCCGGGGGGTCACCGGACGGTAAGCCCAAGGGGCCAAAGGCATCAGGCGGGGTCGCTCCGCCTCGAACCGCCGGGCCGGACGCTCCTTCAGAGTCCCGTGGATCCGGACGTTCGCCACGGTGACGAGCCACCGCAGGACCTGGGCGTTCAGATCGTCGTCCGAGGCGAAGGTGCGGCCGTAGAAGAAGTTCTTGCGGATGTAGCTGACCAGGCGTTCCACCTTACCCTTGGTCTGGGCCCGGTACGGACGGCACGCCCGGATGCGAAAGCCCCAGTGGACGCTGAAGCGCAGGAACTCCGGGTTCTCGACCAGCCGCCCGCCCTCCTCGCGCCGGTCGCCGAGGACCACGGCCTTCATCTGGTCGAACAGGAGTTCCGAGGGCACCCCGCCAAAGTACCGGAAGGCCGACTCCAGCCCCCGCATCACCACCCCCATTGTCTGCCGCTCGTAGTACCGGATCCACATGTAGCGCGAATAGCCCAGCACCACAATCAGCGCGTGCCGCTTGCCCCAGGGAGTGCGGAACTCCGCGAAATCCACCTGCGCCTGGTGCCCCGGCGGGGTCTCGAACCGCCGCACCGGCTCCTCCGGGGCCCGGGGCCGGACCTCGCGGACGTAGCGCTTCACCTGACCGTAGCCGCCCGGATAGCCCGCCACCCGTACCTCGTCGAACAGCCGCACGGCGCTGAGCTCCGGATACTCCGCCAGACGGGCGTCGATGATCCCCTTGTACGGATCGAGCTTCGAGGACCGCCGGCGCCGCGGCCCGTACCGCACGGCCTCGTCGTCCAACTCCCGGTCCAGCTGGCCGGCCGCGATCCAGCGGTGCACCGTCCGCCGGTTGATGCCGAGTTCCCGCGCGATGGCGGCCTTGCTCATCCCCTGCTCCAGGTAGTGCCGCAACAGCACCCGCGTCTCCCTGCCGATCATTGCGCCTCCACCGCTCAGTGAAGACGCCAACGTATCAATGCCGCCGAAGACCCTCCTGGACACCCCGACCCCGGGTTCCAGCCATCGCTCCGTCAACCACCCGAAGTGAGACATTTTCGGCGGCCACTTCTGTGCAATTTTGCATGGCCGGTAACATCGAGGCCGCCGAGCGACGAGAAGACACCGAAGGCGGCGCGCTGGAGCAGGCCCCGGACCCGCCCACCCTTTGAGGATGGGCCTGCTCGATGTGATGGCCGAAGGAGCGCCGACCCCGAATCGCCCCACCCACTTCAGCAACGGCGGCTAGGAGTCTGCACCGCAGAAAATGGGAACGACGTTCCGACCGTACCAGCCGGACCAGATGCAACTGCTGCCGCAGGATGCTGCGGGAGTGGGTCCCGGAAGGGCACCTGGCGCACCATGTGAGCGACCTGGTGGACGCGCTGGATCTGAGTGCGTTCTACGCGCCGTACGAGGGGGACGGGCGGCGCAACTCGCCGTATGATCCGCGGATGATGGTGAAGGTGCTGGTCTACGGGTACGCGACGGGCACCTTTTCGTCGCGGAAGCTGGCGAGGAGGCTGGTGGAGGATATCGCGTTTCGGATGCTGGCGGCGGGCAACTTTCCGCAGCACCGGACGCTGTGCGAGTTTCGCCGGCGGCATCTTGATGATTTCGGGGCGGTGTTCGCCGAGGTGGTTCGCCTGGCGCGGACGATGGGGCTGGCGGGGCTTGGCAGGGTCTCGGTGGACGGGACGAAGGTCCGGGCCAACGCGAGCAAGCGCAAGGCGATGAGCTACGGCCGAATGCTCAAGGAGGAGCGCCGTCTGCGAGCGGAGATCGAGAGGGTTGCTGGAGGAGGCGGAAGCGGTCGACGCAGCGGAGGATGCCCACTACGGGGAGGACGTTCGGGGCGACGAACTGCCGGAGGAACTGAAGCGGCGCGAGGACCGGCTGGCGGCGATCCGGGAGGCGAAGGCGCGGCTTGAAGCCGAGCAGCGGGCGAAGGACGACGCGCGGGGCCGCAAGCCGGAACAGAAGCGCAACCCGAAGGGCGGCAGTCCCTACAAGCGGGAGTACGGGGAGCCAGACGAGAAGGCGCAGAGCAACTTCACGGATCCGGAGAGCCGGATCATGAAGACGAGTTCGGAAGGGTTTCAGCAGAGCTACACAACGCACAGATCGCGGTGGAGGGGGACAACCAGTTGGTGGTGGCGACGACGGTGACGAACAACGCGAGTGACCAGGGCCAGTTGATCCCGATGGTCGACGCGGTGGTGCAGACATGCGGCGAGACGCGGGAGCAGGTGCTGGCCGACGCGGGCTATTGCAACGAACCGAACCTGCAGGCGCTGAAGGAGCGGGACATCGACGGCTATGTACCGCTGGCCCGTGAGGGCAAGGCAGCCGCCGACCCCGATCCGAACGACTATCCCGCCAAGGCCCGCATGGCCGAGAAGCTGGCGAGCGACGAGGGCCGAAAACGGTATGCACGCCGCAAATGGATGGCGGAGGCGCCGGTCGGCTGGATCAAGGAGGTGATGGGATTTCGAAGATTCAGTTTCCGGGGCTTGCAGAAGGTCGAAGCCGAATGGGCCCTCGTGTGCCTGGCTCTCAACGTCAAGCGGTTGCACACCCTCCAGGCGGCATAAGGCGGCGGCCGTTGCCCCGCAACTGTGCCCTCAAGGGCTCCCGCGGGCCTCCCGGGCCCCAATTTGGCACGGCACGGGCCTCCCGATCCGCCAGCGGCCCGGATCCACTACCTCCCTCTCCCCAATATCCCTCTTGTCCGCAGCCGCCCTCCACTGTTTCCGTCCCCCGCAATGCGCTTCTGCGGCGCAAGCTCCTAGGCGCGACTTGGAATCACGCTGGCCACCGACGACCGGCCCGATCATGGCCCAACGGCAAGAACGGCAGATCGTGCAGTCCAGATTAGTCAGGCTGAGCCGCTGGCCGGGCTCCAGCCCTGTCAGGTGGACTTTCTCCCCGAAGAGGCGCGCGGACAACGTGCCCGGCATGAGCGATTCCGGCTTCGAGCCCGCCGACGCAGGGACAGCTGGGCTCCCAGGCGGGCGATGGTGCCCCGGACGTCCTCGATCCTGAATTCGGCAAACGGCGCTAGGACGAGTGAGCCCGCGCGCGGCAGGATGCCGCGCAGGTCCAGGCCCGCTGAGTAGGCGGCCTCAGAACTCTCGCGCGAGACGCGGCCGCCGAGCAGCGCAAGCTCAAAGCCGCCGCGGCCCGCCGCAGACGCGTCCTCGCGCTGAAGCGCGGCCAGACCGGCGATGCGGATCTTGGCGCCCACACGCATCTCGTGGGCGCCGCCTTCGACCCGAACGCCGGCGAACGGCGCGAGCGAGCCGGCCCCGTCGGCCAGCGAGAGACCGTAGTCGAGGTCGAGGCGCATCCGATCGGGCCGCCATGTGCTCGCCATGTCCGCCGATCCGGTCCCCGACGCCGCGAACGCGCGGCCCCGGCCACGAACGCCGCCCAGGCCCCGGCCGTCCCGACTCGCCCACAGGTCGTCCATCCGCCGGACGCCGCCGCCCCACTCGGGCTCGAACGTGAGACCGAAGCCCTGACTCCCCTGCCGTGAACCGCCGACGGCCAGGGACACCGAGGCGCCCCATTCCTCGAATCCCTCCTCCTGGTGGGCCACGAGCCAACGGCCAATCCCGTCCAGTCGCACCGACCCGTTCGCGTCGCGCAGCTTGACGCTGCCGCCGACCTCCATGCCCGCGCCGGTCTCCTCGTCGTAGCCGCCCATGCGCGCGCCGATGTCCAGCCGCGGCTCGAACCGCACGGCCGAGCCGACCGCCGTGCCCAGCGTAAGTGCGAGCCGCGCCTGCGTCACGGCGGCGCTCACCCGGCTCGCTTCCGCCGTCGCCTCCCTCCCCAACAAGGCTGCAAAGGCGTCGACGAGGTCCGGCTCCAGCAGCCGGTTGTTGATCCCCATCTCATCGGCGGCGCGCGACAGGGCCACGCCCATCGTCAGGGATCCGACGCGCATGCCGGCCCCGGCGATCGCGTCGGACACGTCGCTATCCACGGAAAACCCGTCGGACCCTGTGGCCGCGCTGGAGTGGCGCCCGAGCCCATACCGGCCCCACAGACTCCAGCTCGACCCGCCCGGGCCGTCCGTCCCGGCCAGTTGGAGGTTGAATGAACCGCCGCGCCGCCAGCCCTCGGCCCCGCCCAACAACCCGCCGCCCAGGAACCCCTTTCCGAATGACCCGCGCCGCAACGCCCCCACCGTGCGGCCGAGCGCGCCGGAACGCCAGCCCGGCGCACCGAGATCGGCGAGGCCGGCGAGCCAAGCGCGCGCCACGCCGAAGCCGTCGCCCGCGCCCCCGAGGAGACCGCCCGCCCCAAGCGCCCGCGTCGGGCCTCGCGCGCCGTCGTCGTGGCCGACATCCGCCAACGACTCGTCCCGCAGTGCGCGCTCCGTCGCGAGCGTGGCCGCCTGGCCGACCAGGGCTTGGAGCGCGATCTCGCCGGACAGCACGTCCCGCCCACCGCGCACCAACGGCAAGGCGGCGTCCACCGCCTCACGGTCGGCCAGCAGGCCGGCCAGGTCACCGAGGGCCTTCCACCTGGCTTCGCTCAACTCGAGCGTCTGGCCGCCAAGGGTCGCGAATGAAGGGGTCCGCATCCGGTCGAAGCGGCCCGTCACCACGCCCATCGCCACGGTGCGGCCGAACCCGGCCACCGAGCGTGCTATCCCTGTCAACGCCAGATCGCGGTCATCGGTGATCGTTACAGTCGCGCCCGACACAGTCAGGCTCGTCGCGCTCCCCGACACGGAGAGCGTCTCGTCGCCCTCCGCCAAAACGTCGTTCGTCGGCGTGAGCGTGAAGGTCGCCGTCCCGGTCGTGGTGCCGGCGGGAATCGTCAGCACGAAGTCGGCCACCATCGCGTAGTCCGTCCCCTCGGCTGCCGCGTCCGCCGCCGCGCCCACCGACACCGACACCATCGTGGGGCCGGGGAACGCGCCCCCGGTAAGCGCCGCCGTCACCGTTACCGTCGTCGCGTCCGCGTCCTCCGCCACCTCCGCCGGGCTCACGCTCAGCGCCAGACCCGTCGAGACCACGCTGTCGTCAGTAATCGTCACCGCCGCCGCCGTCTCGTCGTCGCGGATCGTGTCCGTGGCCGTAGACATCGCGGTCACGGCGACCGAGGTGCTCAGCGCCATCGCGCCGCCGGGGACGTTCCACAGCATCGCCGCGCTCAGGCAGACCGCGCAAGCTGTGTTCATAATCTCAGCCCACCTTATTCATGAACTGCCGTGTCGAGGGTAAGGTGGGGGGCTGAGGGACCTCTCGCAACTCCCGCGAGGGCAGGTGTGGGCGGTTCCGGAGGCCAAAAACAGGGGTTCGGGTCCTAAAGGAGAATGTGCCAGTGCGCCGACGCGTCTCCGGTGATCATCGTGATCCGACGGCCCGAGACGGTGGAGCGCGCCGGGGTGCGGAGCACGCGTTCAGCAAGGCGCCGCGGGCTCCAGCCGGTGCCTGTCACGCGCTCCAGCACGGCGCTGGACGTGCATGATCTGGTAGCCGAAGCAGGCGGACCTGGTTGCAGGTCCACCCCCTTCTCGCACTTCCTGATCCCCTTGCCCCGGTTAGTGCCTCTTGCGGCGCGACGTGGCCGACAGGGCCGGGGCGACGACGCTTATCAGCTCGCCCAGATGGCCCTCTCTGCCTTTGCCGCGGCTTGCGGTACAGCGCCAGGATATCCTCGCCGGACACCTCTGCGGAGGGCATCGAAGTCAGCAGCCAGAAGGTGCGCGGGATGAGTTCGTCCGGCCGCTCGACGACGACCTGCACGACCCTGCCCGGTAGGGCGACTCGGACCCAGGTGCGGGGCTCGCCGCTAGCGGACGGCCTCGTTGTTCAGCGCATCCCAGACCACCGCGTCCATGGTCGGCAGCGTCAGGCGCTTCAGCACGGCGTTGTTGCGGACGCGGGCCACATAGTGCGTCCCCCGCTCCTCCAGCGCCGCCATCAGCGGCTCGCCGGAATATCCAGCGTCGAAGCGCAGGGCGGCGTTGCCGCACAGATGCAGCTCCGCCTTGTGCCACCAAGTGCCCCCCGCCCCCGGCTGATGCTCGCTGAGGGTCCTGCGGCGCGGGCGGCACCACCGTCTCCCTGTCCCCGGGGTTCGCTTCCCGCGCCTCCTCCAACACCGCTACCGCCTCGTCGGTCATCGGCGTGACGTGCGGCACTGCGGAGCCCCACCAAACCGCGCGTTCCCCGAAGGCGATCGTGGACCGCCGGGTTGGGATGCCACCCAGTTGCGTGAGCCGCGTAGCCGCCCACGTGTGGTGAAAGAAGGGGCAGACCCTCGCGGGACTGGAACCGAAGCCGGGCCTCTAGAGGCACTCGCTCCCGCGCAAGGTTGCTTCGGATTTCATGGACCTGCTCAAGGTGCTTTGCGAGCTTGGCGGCTGCGCTGCTACCAGCAACCCGGCGCAGTACAGCTCAGGAAGGCTCTGGACAGCCGCTGCCGCAACGATCCCGCCTGATCCGAATCGGCGGGAGTCCGGCCCCGCCGATCCTGTAACACCAATCGCCACAGGCGGATACAGACGCGGACGCCCGGACTCAGCGCGCCGCATCGGTCTCTTCGACGTGCTCACGCGCTCCGAGGATGCCAGCGCACACGCTGCCGCCCAAGCGCTGCGCACCTGCACTGTTTCTCCGGCGGGCAAGGCGCCCCCTCAGCGTACGCTCAGCTCGAACTCCGCGAACCCGAAAACCGCCCAAGGCGCCCGGCTCGGGTCGTTGTGACCCGCCTGGGACACCAAGATCACATAAGTCCGGCCCTCGTAGCCGAACATCTCGAACGTCCTGGTGCCGAGCAGGCCGGTGGCAATGGCGGTATCGGTCTCCATGTCCATGATGGAGTATCCGTTGTAGTTGTCGCGGAAGTCGTCGGCCCGGATCCAGAACGGATACGGAGGGTAGAGATCCGCTTCCTTTCCCGGTTCCAACGGGTTGGTGAATTTGATGTTTCGGTTGTCTGCCATGGAAAGGTCATTGAACAGGCCGATCGAGTCGAGCGATTGGGGATCGACCTTGGCGAGCGTCTCGTCGCTCGCGACCGCACGGATCTCGCCATCCCGGATCTCTACACGCCACTCGGCGTCCCTGAGCAACTGCGTGTTCGCCGGGTACTCCTTCTGACCGATCCAGACTGCGACCGGCGTGCCGGTGCCGTCAATTGCGATCCAATTGGTCGGCGCCGGGTCGATCTGTGGGTTGAGTCTGAGGTTTACCAATTGGTCATTCACGAACCACAGGACGGCACCGAACACGGCGGCGCTGCCGCCCGCCTTGAACGACGCGACCGCCAACCGACTTCCCTCGACGCCGCCGAGGAACCGGTACAGACAGGCCGTCACCATCAGGCTCGCGCAGATCGCCGTGATGACGGGCGGCAGGTCTTGCCAGAGCGATACCGCAACGCCGATCGAGAACAGCGCGATCAAGCCGAGCAGGATCTGGGTTTCCGCCTTTACGCCGATGCTCATGTGTCCTCCTCAACAGTTGGACCTTCGCTTACCGAGGGGCTGAGCGGCATCTGCTCCCAGCCATACCGGTGCCCGTCGTCACTGTCGATGCTCAACGCGACCGAGACCACGTGTCGAGCGGGAAGCTGGTGGCGCGGTCGCGCTGCTGGTGGGGCCTGTCATGAGAAGTTGCGAGGTGGTCAACCCAGCCCCTCGGCCTCCTTCATCAGACGCAGATGCATTAAGGCCTGCGCGAGGCCGCCCTCGCCCTCGCCCCAGGAAACCCGACCGCTGTCGTCGGCGTCGGTTCCCGACACGATAGCCTCGGTCATCGCAGCGATTTCCTCGGCGAGCGCCATGGCCGCTTCCAGATCGGTCGCGGCTGCCACTGCGGCTCCCTTCTCGACGATGCCCTCGGCCCAGGTGGCCACGTTCCGGCAGCTGGTCTGCACATGGATCGAGTGGGCTCTGACGGCGTGCGACGCATCGTCTGATCGACCGGCCATCCCGATGTGGTCGGCACAGCCGGAGGCCGCCCGGGCGAGCCCGTATCCCTTGCCGGGTCCCCCATCGGAAGTCGACGGATTGATCGCGTACAACAATTGGACAATGTGCCGTTGGATACCCGCGAGATCGCTGCTACCCACGGCCAGTTCGGCGTGCAGTGCCGCGACCTCCGCCTCGGCTTGGGCTGCGGCAAGCAGCCCGACGTTGTCCGGTGTGCCGTTGAACATGTCGGCGACGTGGCCGATATGACGGTGCGCGTCGCTCTGGGCCGACACGGCCGGCACCGCTACGAGGATGGCGGTCGTCAACGCCGCCGTCGCCAGAATCCTTGGGTTCGTCATGCCTGTTCTCCTTCCCAGTGGCTAATCGGTGGACGGTTTCGCCAACAAGGGAGTTCCACACTAACCGGTTGCGACCAGATATGCACGTTCAACCGCCGGAACCAATACCGGGGCAGCCCAGATCCACAGCGCCATCATTGCCCGCATGTGCCCCAGAATCCAGAAGCGTACGAGTCTCGCGTTCGATGAAGCGCCGACGAATCGACCGCTCGCCCATCAAGAATGCGCTTCAGCCGCAGGACGCTCGCGAAGGGCTCTCCTGTGCCTACCTTGGCCAGGCCGCCGCGTTGGGATCCCGCAGCTGAACGGCAAACCAAGGCCGCCGGGCGACGAGACATCCCCGGCCCGACCACTCCTTGAGGATGGCTCCGTGCACCCCGATCTTCGGGTATGAGCGAATCAGACACAACCTGACGGCAAGAACGGCAGATCGTGCAGTCTCAGTTGAACTTAGACGATTCCTTGCAACTATTCAGGTCATCTGCATCCTGCCCTTGGGCATCCCCTGCCTGAGGGACCGGGTTGCGCAGACGTCGGCAATGCTGGTGCCGTCGCCGATCTTCGAGGCGGACCTGGAGCCGGAGCAGTACGGATACCGGCCGGGACCAGGGAGCCCCGATCTCGCCGCTGTTGAGCAACATCTACATGCGGCGGTTCATCCTTGGCTGGAAGGCGCTGGGTCATGCCCGGCGCTTCAGTGCGGAGATCGTGAACTACGCGGACGACTTCTGTGTGCTCGGAAAGGCACCGGCGGCGGAGATGCTGGCGGCGGTCAACCGGCTCATGGAACGACTGAAGCTGCCGGTCAACGCACAGAAGACCCGATGCCTCCGATGCCCCGAGGAGCCGATCGAGTTCCTTGGATACCGCATCGGCTGGAACTATCGCCCGACGGACGGAAGCCGGTACATCGGCACCCGGCCCAGCAAGGCGAGCATTCAAAGCATACGCCGCAGGATCAGGGCGCAAACGGAGCCACGTTACGAGGGCTGTCCAGCAGAGGAGGTCGTAGGGCGTCTCAATCGGATGCTGTCCGGATGGGCAAACTACTTCACACTCGGCCAGGTCAGTCCGGCCTACGCGGCTGTGGATGCGTACGCGGCCCTGCGGCTGCGACAGTGGTTCTGCCGGAAGCACAAGGTGAAATCAGGAAGATACGTGCGATTTTCCCACCGATGGCTGTGGGAGGAATGCGGCCTCACGCGCCTTGCGCTTACGACACGACACCTTCCGTGGGCGAAGGCATGATCCCGACTGAGAGCCGGATGCGGGAGATCCGCACGTCCGGTTCGATGAGCGGGGGCTGGAAACGTGACTACGGGAGCCGGTCTGCGGCCCGGAGCGAAAGCGACGGAATAGCCACCGGACCCTACGGTCGGCGCGCCAGCCCTCGACTCCACCGGGATTTTCGCCTCGGGCGATCCGCCGATGAGCTTCCGGCGGCAGCTCTCTCAGGTCGCGCTCATGTTTCCAACACCCTGCCGAGGCTCTGCCCACAAATCAAGACGCGGATTGGCGTTACCGGCCATGCAAAACTTCACAGATGTGGCCGTCGAAATCTGCACACTTCCGGGCCCGAGGAGCGGAAGCGGTAGGGGGTTGGATCCGAGGTTGGCGGGTGTTGCGGGACGGGCTGGGCAATCTTGCGTCTCCATTGAACGGAGGAGGCGCAGTGATCGAGAGAGAGAAACGGGTGCTCTTGCGACATTATCTCGAGCAGGGGATGTCAAAGGCCGAGATCGCGCGGCAGCTGGAGATCAGCAGGCGGACGGTGTACAACTGGATCGAAGCGGGGGAGCTGGACCGAGGTGCGGACAGCAAGGCGGTAAGGTACGGGCCCAGGCCACGGCGGCCGTCGAAGCTCGACCCCTACAAGGGCATCATCGACGCGCGCCTGGCCGAGTATCCGAAGCTGAGCGCCGTGCGTCTGTTCAACGAGGTGCGGGCGGCGGGCTTCGGAGGCGGCTACGGGCGGGTGAAGCGCTACGTGCGCGAGGTCCGGCCGCGGGAGCCTGTGGAGCCGGTCCGGAGGTTCGAGACCGCTCCGGGCCACCAGGGCCAGGTGGACTTCGCTGACTTCCGGCTGCCGTGGGGCAAGCGGCACGCGCTGATCGTGGTGCTGGGCTATTCGCGGCGGATGTGGTTGAGGTTCCACGAGCGCCAGACGATGCCGGTCGTGATGCGGGGGCTGGAGGCGTCGTTCGCCTACTTCGGCGGCGTGCCGTCGGAGTTGCTGTTCGACCAGATGAAGGCCGTCATCACCGGCGACAAGCGGGACGAAGGGCGGACGGCTGATCGAGAACCCGGAGTTCCTGCGCTTCAGCCGCCACTGGCGCTTCCGGATCCGCGCATGCCGTCCGTACCGGGCCCAGACGAAGGGGAAGGTCGAGCGGCCGGTCCGCTATATCCGGGACAACTTCTTCTACGGTCAGGAGTTCGTGTCCGACGACGACCTCAACACGCGGATCCTGCTGTGGCTCGATGGCGTGGCGAACGTTCGGATCCACGGTACGCTGAAGGAGCGCGTGGCGGACCGGTTCGACCGCGAGAGGCCAAGCTTGAGTCCCCTGGCTCCCTGGCCCTACCGTCCCGTGGCGCCGCGGCACGAGTCTTGGACGACACAGACTGAAGCACCGTCGGCGTTCCCCGTCGCGGAGGTTGAGCGCCGTCCGCTGTCCGAGTACGCCGGGATCACGGGAGAGATCTCGTGAAGGCGCGGTCCCGGAGCACGCGCATCGCGGCCCAATTGGCCGATCTTAAGATGCCCGGCGCCCTGGAGGCCCTCGATGACGTGCTCGCAGACGTGGACGGCGGCGGAGCCACCGCGGCCGAAGCCATCGAACGACTGCTGGCCGCCCAGATCACGCTGCGCAACAGCCGGCGCCTCGCCACGGCGATGCGGTCAAGCCGTCTTCCGGCGATCAAGACACTCGCGGACTTCGACTTCAGCTTCCAGCCCTCAGTCAAGCGGGAACAGATCGACTCGCTCCACGAACTCGGGTTCCTGGAACGGAAGGAGAACGTGGTCTTCCTCGGCCCGCCCGGCGTCGGCAAGACGCACCTCGCGATCAGCCTGGCCATCACCGCCGCCGAGAGCGGCTGCCGAGTCTACTACGGAACGCTGACCGACCTCATTGACTCCCTCGAAGAGGCCCAGGCCGCCGGCCGGCTCAACCACCGGCTCAAGACCCTCACCCACCCAGCGCTCCTGGTCGTGGACGACCCGTAGCGGCGCCATCCTGTTCTTCCAGCTCGTCAACCGCCGCTACGAGCATGCCTCGACCGTGGTCACCTCGAACAAGGGCTTCGAGCAGTGGGGCGAGATCCTGCACGACGAGGTCATGGCCGCCGCGCTGCTGGACCGGCTGCTCCACCGCTGCCACATCGTCAACATCCGGGGCAACAGCTACCGGATGCGACGCCACATGGAGCTCTCCAAAGCCATCCACCCCACGGCCTCCCGCGCCGTCTCCGCGGAGCACGCCGGCAACGGGGAAACAGGGTCATGACAGGTGTCCGGACTCCATCGGGAGCCCCCGCTCCGGTCGCTTCGCTTCCTGCGCGGCGCCTCCCGAAAAGTGTGCATTTTTCAATGGCCAGAAGTGTGCACTTTTCGGTGGCCATTGACAGCGCGGCCTCCGCGCGAGAGGCCGTCGCCTTCCGGGCGTGCAGGCGCGTCCAGATCTCGTACTCGAGCAGTCGGCTCGAAACGAGCGTCTCCGTCCAAAACGAGGCCGCGGGTCGCCGGTCTTCCGCGAACAAATGGGCCAAGGCGACCGAGGTGTCGACGTAGATCAACGGTCGCTTCGGTCGCCTTCGAGTTCATCGAGCAACACGGACAGCGGAGCCTCCGGAGGGCCGCCTCGGCGGGGCTGGGATCCCGGAGACAGTGCGGGCGTCAACCAACCCTTCCGCACCGCATCGGCAAGCATCGCGTCCGCCAGGATGGGACTCCTCGCCTCTCGCGGAGGGCCGATTTCCGCCACGACGCGCCCCCGGTCCGTGACGAGAACGATCTCGCCTCCGGCCGCCAGACGCACGTACTCACTGAGCCTGCTGTTCAGCGCCTTGATTCCGATGGATCGCATGAGCGACAACGTAGCAACAGGTAGCTACCAGCGTCAACGCAAGAGGCGACGCCGGCTTCGGACCGGGCCGGGGAAATGGCGACGAGGGACGCCAAGGCCGCGTCGATCACCCTAGAAGCTGATGCGCTCGACGGTGGCTCGACTGACAGCTCGCAACCGCCGGTCATAGATCTGGGTGGTGCTGGAGTGACGGTGGCCAACCAGATACTGCACGTCCTCGATTGCCACCCCTTGCGAGAGCAGGTCGGTGACAACCATCGCCCGGAACGAGTGGGGGCAGATGATGGCGGGGCAGGTCGGCGTCCCGCGGCCTCCGCTTGAGCATCAGACCGCCAAACAGTAGTTCGCAATCACGGCAAGAAGTCACGTAAATCCAACTAGGACCGCACGATCCCTCCTTCTTGCCTCTTGCAGGCCGTCACCATCCATCGGACCGAAAATGCCGGAATTTGGCAGAAAATGGACGGCAAGCACTCTTTCCGGGGTGGGAGGTGCTCTGGAGCGGAATGAGCTGCTGTCGGTGGGGGCTGTCCGGGGATTTCAACTGCTTCGGGAACAAGCCCGTCGGCTGGGACGGACCCGATTCACAGCACCGGCCACGTGCCGTTGCGGTAGATTTCGCCCTACGCGGCATCCCGGCTGCGCCTACCGCTTGCGCTCCCTCGAAGATCACTTCGCACGCCCGCCGGACCTCGCTGTTCGCGAACGCCGATGGCTCTTCCTGCAAAGGACGGATGGAGTGCAGCGACTCACCGGGGGGCGGTGGCATGGCCGTGTCCCATGCCGATCCGACCCGATGCCGTACAGGTATCGAAAGAGGGGCGCGCCCGCCAGCGAGGAATCTCGGTTCCCCGTGGCGGCCGCCTCCGGCCCCTGTTCCATAATGGAATCCACCTTAACGACCTGTCCAAGAAACCGGGACCACCTCACTCGGCCGGGAAGTTTGGGGACTGCGAGGCGAACTCAAGGGCCGGGACCTGATCGCTGGGAGAACCGACCGATGACTGGGAACCCGCACGACGAGTGGATGAAATCCCGTCCTCGGGTGCCCGTCGTCGCGAATAGCCGGCGCGACGACAACATCCGGAAGCAGCCGGAGTACCGATGCGTCCACCCGCTGCGCTTCGGCGACGAGGTGATGTACGCCTGCCTCGCGCTGGCCGTCCTCGTCAAGATCGTGCTCTGGATCGCTGACCTGTAGAAGAACCTCGCGTAACCCGGCGGCTCAGGGCGGCCACGAAGACCCCCGGTAGGGACCCCCACCACTCCCCGGCTTCTAAGGCCGTGCCTGCGAGAAGCACCACCGTTGCACGTCAGAACGCTCCCGGACGCAACTGGTCCGCCGATGGGTATGGCTGGCCCGTTGGACGCTTCGGAAGGCCTTGGCAACCCCGGCATGGATGTTGAGGACCCGGTGCTTGGCCGTTTCGCCGACCTGCTTGTCGATGTCCTGAAAGCCGTAGCAGGAGCCCAGCGGTGATGCGGGTTTCGCCCGTGCCCACCTCGATGCCCACACCCCCCGGGACCCCGAAAGTCGAATGACCGGGTGTCGAGGTTCGCGTTCCGGCAATCGTCGCTGCCCGCGGCCAGGACTGGAAGTTGGTGCCCCGCAGCAGAGGCACGCTGGCCGGGGTAACGTCCGGATCCATCTCTTCCCCTTGAAGCGTGTGAGACCGCGCGACGCGCGGTGGCATGTCCTGATCCTTGCGGCTATGCTGGCGGACGGGCATGCTACCACCAGCATGTTGCCGGCGGCAAGGACGGAGCGACAAGCCCCCCAACGAGAGGCAACCCAGACGACGTTCAAGCCGATGACACGGTACAGTCGAGCTATCCCGCGGCGGGAGCCTGCCGTCCGGCCGGCTGCTTGGCGGCAAAGCGACGCGCGGTGGCTACGGCGCAACCAGTGACCATGAACGCTTCATGCGGTACGGCGAGGCACGCCGGAACCGGGGGCCACTGGCCCCGAAACGCACGCGGAGACCGAAGCTGCCGAAGCCTCTTGGCTTTGGGGGCCGGTCGCGGAGCCGTGAATCGCGGTCGCCCCCAGTTGGTGGACGCGAATGCCGGAATCGTCACCGTTAAAAGCCCCCTCACGGGTACGGGGTCCCTCGTCGAAGCGCGATTCCGCGGTAATGCGAAGGCGGAAGGGGTTTGAGGCGGGGTTGGGGGTGCCACGGGTTGAGTGACGGAACGAACGAGGGTGCGTAGTGCCGTGACGGATGCCTCCGCAAGCAGGACGACGGGCACGAAGCCCGCGATCCGCCATGTCGGCATTCGGACGCGTCTTTATCCGAACGCGACGCAGGCGCATGCGATGGAGGCGTGTGCCGAAGCTCTCCGCAACCTCTGGAATCTTCTGCTCGGCCACTGCATCCGGCACCACGAGGAGCATGGCAGGGCCATGACCCCGAAAGAGCGGGAGGCGTTCGCGCGCCAGTGGAACCAGGCCACGGGACACACCTATCCGGCGAACTCCGTCTACAGGATCGCGCGCGAAGTGGGAGATGCCTACCGGAACTGGCACCGGGGGCGCGAGGCGGGGCGCGACATCGGGCTCCCGGCATTCAGGAGGCGTGGGAACCCCCGGGGCCTCTACATACACAACGAGAGCCTGCGCTTCGACGGCACCCGCGTTCGTCTGCCGAAGTTCGGCTGGATGCGCTGGCGCGGCGGCAGCCTGCCTGCCGGTCGCCTGCCGGGCCCCAAGAGGCGTGGGACGCGCGGTCTGCTGTCCGGCCGCCTCTGGCGGGACGCCGGGGAGCGCTGGATGCTCTCGTGTGCGTTCGAGTGCGAGCCGGTAGACGCTGTCGCGCCGGCGACGGACGCGGTTGGCGTGGCCTTGGGCACCAGCGACCTCGCGACCGTCTGCGACTCGCGGGGACGAATCACCGTTGTCCGTTCGGAGAAGTGGCTGCGCCGTGCGGAGAAACGTCTCAAACGGCTCCAAAGGTCCGTTGCGCGCTGCAAGCGGGGCAGCAATCGACGCGCGAAGGCGAAGCGCAGGCTGGCGAACCTGCACCGCGCGATCCGAAACCAGCGACTCGACAGGATCCACAAGGCCACGACGACGATCATCAGGATGGCCGGGCAGATCACAATCGAGGCACTGCCGATCCGCGAGATGATGGGCGATCCGCGCCTGGCGAAGGCTCTGGCAGACTCCGGTCTGGGCGAGTTTCTCCGCCAGATCAGGTACAAGGCGGAGTGGCACGGGCGGACGGTGACGGAAGCCAGCCTGTCGTTTGCTGGCGCGCAGGTATGCTCGACCTGCGGACACGAGAACGAGGACGGGCAGGGCCTCGAGCGCGAGACCTTCTCGTGCGCGAAATGCGGCTACGATACGGATCGCGCCCTGAACGCGGCGCGGAACTTCCTGCGGTACGGCGAGGCGCGCCGGAACCGGGGGCCAGCGCCCCAAACGCACGGGGAGACCGAAGCTGCCGGAGCCTCGGCTCCGGGGCCGGTCGCTGAACCGTGAATCGCGCGTCGCCCTGGTCGGCGGACGCGAATGCCGGAATCGTGACTGCAACAACCCTTCACGAAAGCGCGGGTCACGCAGCGCATGCTCGACCTGCGGACACGAGAACGAGGACAGGCGGGCCTCGGAGCGCGAGACTTTCTCGTGCTCGAAATGTTGGCTACGATACGGATCGCGCCATGAACGCGGCGCGGAACTTCTTGCGGTACGGCGAGGCGCGCCGGAGCCGGGACCTTGGCGTCCCGAACGCACGCGGAGACCGGGTTGCCGCGGGGGCTTCGGCTACCGTGGCGGTCGCTGAACCGTGAATCGCGATCACAGAGACCGGGTTATCCCCCGGGACCGACCCGGCGACTGCCGGAATCGCTTTGCCGTTTACGCGGGGCCAGCCCCCCGGGGCGCCACCAGAATTCTGACCCCTTGACCGTCAGAAAACCGTGAGCGACCGGTCCCGGGCCGGAGCGTGCGGGCCAAAATCCATGCAAAACCGGGCTTACCGGGGTGGCACCGTTGTTGCTTCCAAAGCCCGAGGAGCGAGGTGCCATGTTTCCTCGCCGACCGCAACCCACTCCCAGGAGGAATGATGAACCGTTTTACCAAGTACGGGCTGGCGCTACTGCTGGCCGTCACCTTCACCGCCTGCGACGAGGGCGATCCACCGCCTGTGGAGCCCCCGCCGCCGCCGACACCCGTGGGGACCATCTCCGGGTCCGTCACGATCGAAGGGACAGCGGCCAGCGGCATCACCGCCACCCTGTCGTCCGGTGCGACCACCACGACGGGGTCGGGCGGCAACTTCGCCTTCTCGGGCGTGGAGGCCGGGACCTACACGGTCACCATCAGCGGCTACCCCGAGGATGCGACGTTCCGCGACGTGACGCAGTCCGCGACCATCGCGACGGATGGTCAGAACGTTCCACTCAACTTCGCCGGCGAATACGTCCGCACGTCCGCGGTGGTCGGCAACGTGGTTGTGGCCGACGCCATGATGAGCGGCGGCGACGGCCAGCCCGAGACGCTGTCCGGCGTGACGGTCACGCTGGGCGGCGAGCACGCCATGGGCGAGATCGAGGAGACCGGCATGGACGGCGGCTTCGCCTTCACCGGGCTCCGCGCCGGCACCTACACGGTCACGATCTCGGACTTCCCCGAGGACGTCTCCTTCGAGACGGTGAGCGTCGAGGTAGAGGTCGGGGTGAACAAGATCGGCGACGCCGACTTCACCGGCCACTTCATCCGCACCTCCGCGGTCGAGGGCGAGGTGATCGTCGACGACGAGGGGCGTGCCGGCGTGACGGTCACCCTGAGCGGCGGTCCGTCCGACGAGAACTTCACGAAGACGACCAACGCCGACGGCATGTACCTGTTCGAGGACCTGCGCCCCGGCGACTACACGGTCTCGATCTCCGACTACCCTGTGCGCGACTACGAGTTCGCGGCCACGTCGCAGGACGTGAGCGTGGACCTGGGCGAGACCGGCACGGTCGACTTCACGGGCATCCTGCTCCGCACCTCCGGCATCAGCGGCGGAGTGAGCGTCGACGGCGTGGGCCTCCGTGACATCGCGGTCACGTTGTCGGGCGCGGCCGACGACACCACCATGACCGACGCGGGCGGCCAGTACTCATTCACGGGCCTGGCGGCCGGCGACTACACGGTCACGATCGCGGTCGAGAGCAACGCCTACGTGTTCGACTCGATGAGCCAGGACGTGACGCTCGGCGATGACGATCCGGCGAAGGTGAGCTTCCTTGGCGCGCACGCGCGCACCGCGAGCGTTGTCGGTCAGCTGTTCCTCGACGAGCTGGACAAGAACGGCGAGCAGGACGCAGGCGAGCACCCGCTCGCGCACGCCGGTATTCCGGTGACGCTGGTGGGCCCGGGGGTCAATGAATTCACGCCGGGCGTGACGGGCGCGGATGGCAGGTTCGCGATCTCGAATCTGCGCGCCGGCACCTACCAGCTGATCGTGGTGATCGAGGGCGATGCTGCAACGAAACTCGCGGCCGCCAGCGTCGCGTACGGCGGACCGACGCAGGGCTACACCCTCGATGTCGGGGTCGGCGAGCGCGAGGAGCAGGACATTCCGTTCGCCATCACGCACACGACGGTCAACTTCACCGTGTCGCTGAAGAACGGCGACGAGATGGGTGACGCGCTTCCCGGCGCCATGGTGACGCTTTCGTCGGGTGACAGCGAAATGACCGGCGACGACGGTTCCGTGGCGATCAGGGTCGCGCGCGCCGGCGTCGCGGGGAACATGGTGACGGCGAGCGTCACCCACGACGACTACGAGGACGGTGGCGGCGGCATGACCGAAGTCAGTTGGGATCCGCAGTCGTTCACGGCCGAGGCCTCCAACGCCAACGACATCGTCAACCTGAACGTCAACGTGAACATCAGCGGCGCCACGGTCGACCGTGGCGACTACGGTGGCGGCGAAGCATTGGGCGGCTGGGCCATCGACGTCATGATGGGCGATGCCGAGGTCCCGGGCGCGCCGACGGCGCTGGGCGACGACGGCAGCGTGGCGTTCACGACCACCGTTGAATCGGTCCCGGCAAGCTTCAGCTTCGCGGTCGCCGACGACCAGGACGACGATCTGGACGGCGGCGAGATGTACGCGTCGTCCGGCGGCATGTACACGCACAACGGCCTTTCGCTGGCGGGCACGGCCATGGACGCCGACCCGATCGTGGTGACCTACACGACGCAGACGCTCAGGGTCTACGTGCACGAGGAGCTCGACCAGGTCCGCGGCTACACGGGCAACGTCGGGTACCGCGACGAAAGGAAATCCGGACTGGTCGATATCGAGGTCCGGCACATGAGCGGCACGCGCACCAGTCCGATCTCGAGCGACGCCTGGGACTCCAGGGCGAACTCGCGCGACAGCAGGGGCGTATACACCTTCGCCCATCTGCCCGCGGACATGGACATCGTGGTTCGGGCGGACCCCAGGGACGGTTACATGATCCTGGATGATCGCGAGCTCGACACCTACCGCGACATGGACGAGAACGGCGTGACGGGCGGTGCGTTCGGCGATATGGGCGGCTGGGGGCACACGGTGACGCTCTGTCCGCTGATGGAGACCGAGCCCACCGGCCAGGACTTCGGCACGTGCGGCTCGTTCGCCGTCGTCAACACGTACGAAGTAACCGCGAACGTGTCGAAGATGAGAGTCAGGGAGTCGGGCGCCGGGTTCAATTCGTCCGACCCCAGCAGCACGCATCAATCGGGGGTCACGGTCAGCCTGGAGCCGGTCCCGGGCAAGAATCTCGCGGGCGTCGGACGGTCCTGGACCACCGCGGGCGACGACGCGACGACAGCGATCGACGAGCGCACGGACCACAACTTCGGCACCATGGCGGCCGGCACGTACGAGCTCGGTCTTCCTGACGGGTGGATGGGCATGGTCGGCGACATGGAGGCAGCCGACGCGCTCAGCCCCCTTGCAAGCGATGTCGACCTCGTCGTCACGCCGTCGACCGCGACCCTCTACGGCTTCGTTCGGAACGAGGAGAAATTCGGCCTCAAGGGCGTGACCGTGACCGTGAACGGCCAGACGGACACGACCGACGAGTGGGGCCGCTACACCGTGTCCGGCATCCCCAACATGAGGCGGCAGCTCTTCGTGCGTACCGCGAGGGAGGGATATGTGGAGACCGAGTCGGACTCCACCAACAACCCCGCCTACGACGAAGACCACGAAGACTACAAATCCAACCTCACCCCCATCCCTGCGTTCGCCGCGAACGCCGTGAACCGATACGACATTGACCTCCGTGGCGCGAACAACACCGTCACGATCACCGGCAGGGTCACGGAAAGCGGCACCGGCACAGGGATCAAGAGTGTGCGGATCAAGGTGGGCGGCAACGATCCGCTCAACGGTGATCCGACTTTGTCCGGCTCGTCAAAGAACGGGCTCTTCACGGAAGACGACGGCACCTACATCGCGGTTGTCCAAGCCCAGCCATTCGATGCCCCAACCGTCAACGTGAGTGCGAGCAGGACCGGCTGGCACTTCCTGCCCGAGGAGTTCCCCGTCCCCGCCATCCCCGGGTCGAGCCCGACCGCCAACTTCGAAGGCCGCCGGGCCATCGAGATTGTTGGCAGGGTGAACGCTCCGGGCGGCGGGCCCATGAGCGATGTTGTGGTCACGGCGTACAGTGACCGGGCTCATACAACCAGGGTAGCCGGGTCGGCGTCCCAAGCGACCGCGCTAACCACGGAGACCGGGACTTTCAGCGTCAAAGTGCCCTACCTCAGCGGCGCCGTCTTCCTCAAAGCCGAGCCTCGGAAATTTGGCACCAGCACCCGCGCTCCCAACTACAACTATCAGGCTGGCACTAACTACCAGAAGCTGCGGGACGCGGAGGACTATGTCTGGTTCGATGCCCCGGATGACAGACCCGACGGTCGGATCGCCGTCATCCCCGGCCAGACGTTACAGTTCGGCGTGTTCACGGGGAACAGCGTCCAGCCCCGAATCACGGACGTTGAGCGGGTGGAGGTCCCGGGCCCGGCCGCCGTTGGCGACCTCGTCAGTGGAGAACCCACGAGCATGATCGAGGTGACGTGGAAGTACGAGACCAGGAGTGTCTACGATGGTGCAGGCAGCGCCGCCGCCGCGTACTCCGCCTCGAATACGCCTGGGGAAGCCACCTTTGCAACCAAGAGCGGTATCAACCCAGCCTTTGCTGCTCCTACGGGCGGCATCACCGAGCCGCCCGCGTACAATTTCGGCACGGCCGCGACCCCGGCCACCGCCCGCGCCGCGGCGGACAACGGTACCGCCATCACGTCCACGCGGAAGACCACGTACGACATTCCAACGGGCGACGAGGACGACTACGGCGAAATCGAGATTCGGATCGGAAACCCCGTGATAGATGCGGCTGGAACGCCGCGGGCCGCCACCGTAGCCTTCGATGTTGCAAGGCTTGCCGCCGTGGAATCGGGTGTCACGGACCTCGATGTGGTACGCAAGACCAAGGTCGAAGGCAATACAGAAAGCGACACTATCACAGCTACCTGGGAAGGAAAGGGTAGCCCGGCGTTGGAGCACCGAATCGCCCTGTATGCCGAGGTCAGCACCGGTTGGGCATGGATCATCTTCCCCACGGACCCGCTTCCGGTCCTCGGAACAACAGCAACAGTCCAAGGATCCGTATCGAGGGAGACTGACCGAAGCTCCACCGACTACGAGCAATGGAGCATGGCAAAATTGCCCCTCCACGCGTCGACAATCGACGCCGGATCCTGGCGTTACGCCGCTGACGAGACCGCGCTCACCAACAACGTCACCCTGGATCAGCTGAGGGCAGCGACCCGCCTTCGCGTCGACACCAGGGTGGACGGGGCAGCGGGCGAGTGGAAGACGGGCACCGAGGCAGTCATTCCACCCTCCGGCAGCTAACCGACCCTCCAACCCATCAGCCTGACTGATGGCAGCAGCGACCCCCCGTCCGGTTCGCCGGGCGGGGGGTCGCTCCGTGATGACCGGGAGGAATTGGGACTGGGTGTGAGACAGTCCACGGGTGTTCCTCCCGTACGCCATGGTCGTCGAAGTCAACACGGCGGCCGATGTCACCCACGGAACGTGACACCGAAGATGGCGCCAACTCACTCGATGTCTACCTGGGCGGCAATGACGAACGGTGGAAACGTTGCAGCGAGTCGTTCTGCAAGTGTCGAACAGCTGGCCAGGCAGACGTATTCAACAATGACGACAACAACCCGGTCCCGGTCGCTCCGCCGAACGATGCCCGCGTCGGTCGCGGAGCCGGGGCCGAATCATCCCGCGGGCATGGAGCGAGAGAGCGACGGCACCCCGAACGACCGCACACGGATTCGCGTTCCGATGTTGGCGATCTGGGCGGTCGCGGCGTGGGCGTCGGGGTGCGGCGACGGCGCCACGGGCCCTCCGCCCGAGACGCGTCGCGTGGCCAGCGTGACGGTCACGCCCGCGGCCGCGACGCTCACGGAGCCGGTCGCGACCGTTCGACTGAGCGCGCGCGTGCTTGACGGAAACGGGCGCGCGATGCCCGGGGTGGCGGTGATCTGGACGAGCGTGCTCCCCGAGGTCGCGACGGTCGGCGGGTCGGGGCTGGTGGCGGCGGCCGGCAACGGGACGACCACGATCGCGGCGACGGTCGGCGCGGTCGCGGGCACGGCGACGGTGACGGTGGCGGTGGAGCATGGGGACCGGGCGGCGCTGGCGGCGCTCCACGCGGCGACGGACGGGCCGAACTGGGCCGACGACGAGAACTGGCTGGGCGACGGGCCGCTTGGGGAGTGGCGCGGAGTGGAGACGGACGCCTTCGGCCAGGTCGCCCGCCTGGACCTTGGCGGCCGCCGGGACGGGGAGACCGGGGAGTGGACGCCGCACGGCCTGCGAGGTCCGATCCCGCCGGAGCTGGGGCGTCTCTCGGGCCTGACATCGCTCAATCTGAGCGCCAACGCCCTGGAGGGTCCGATCCCGCCGGAGCTGGGGGATCTCTCGGGCCTGAGGTCGCTCAATCTGAGCGCCAACGCCCTGGAGGGTCCGATCCCGCCGGAGCTGGGGCACCTGGCGCGCTTGACGTCATTGAGCCTGCGCGCCAACGCGCTCGAGGGCCCGATCCCGCCGGAACTGGGCGCCCTCGGCGGTCTGGAGGGGCTGTGGCTCGACGGCAACCGGCTCGAGGGTCCGATCCCGCCGGAGCTGGGGCGCCTCGCGCACCTGAGGGGTCTGTCCCTGAACGGTAACGCGCTCGACGGTCCGGTCCCTCCGGAGCTGGGCGGTCTCGGGCGCCTGGAGTTCCTGTACCTCGACGGGAACGCGCTGGCGGGTGCGCTCCCGCAAAGCCTCCTGAGGATCGGCGGGCTGGTGCGGTTCCGTTTCGAGCGGAACGACGGTCTCTGCGCGCCGGGCACGCCCGGGTTCCTCGCCTGGCTGGACGGGATCGGGGAGCTCGGGAGAGGCCCGTTCTGCGACGAGAAGGACCGGGCGGCGCTGGCCGCGCTGCACGCGGCGGCGGGCGGCGAGGGCTGGACCGACTCGGGAGGTTGGCTGGGCGGCGCGGCGCTCGCGGACTGGCACGGAGTCGAGACCGACTCACTGGGCCGCGTCGCGACCCTCGATCTGGCCGGCAACGGACTCGCGGGGCGGCTCCCGGCGGGCCTGGGCGACCTGGCGGCGATGACGGCGCTGCGCGTAGGCGACAACGCGCTGTCCGGACGGCTGCCGCGCACCCTGCTCGACCTGTCGCTACGCGAGCTGGACTACGCCGGCACGGAGCTGTGCGCCCCGGCGGACGAGGCGTTCCGGGCGTGGCTGGACGCTATCGCCGTGCTGCGGGGCAACGGGGCGGAGTGCGCGTCCGCCACGGACCGGGAGATCCTCGAGATGTTCCACGCCGCGACGGTCGGGCGCGACTGGATCGACCCGGGGAACTGGCTCACCGACGCGCCGCTCGGGGAGTGGCGCGGGGTCGAGGTGGACGAGGCGGGGCGGGTGGTCGGGCTGTGGCTCCGGGACAACGGGCTGGCGGGCCGGCTGCCGCCCGAACTCGGCGACCTGGCGCACCTGGAATACCTGCGACTCAGCGACAACGGCCTCACAGGCACCATCCCGCGGGAGTTCGCCAGCCTGTCCAGTCTCACGCACCTGGCGCTCGACGGCAACGGCCTCTCCGGCCGGCTGCCGCCCGAACTCGGCACCTTTTCGGCCCTTGAGGAACTGCGCGTCGAGAACAACGACCTGTCGGGCCCGGTGCCGCCCGAACTCGGCGGCCTCGCGAGCCTGCGCGGGCTGGGGCTCACGGGCAACCCCCGGCTGGCGGGCCCGCTGCCCGCCGAACTGACGTCGCTCGGCCGGCTCGAGCGGCTGCTGGCCGGCGGCACGGGGCTGTGCGCGCCCGCGGACCCCGCCTTCGCGGCCTGGCTCGAGGGGATTCCCGCGCGTCGCGTCGCGCCCTGCGCCGAAGAGGAGGCGCCGGCGGCCTACTTGGTGCAGGCGGTGCAGTCGCGCGCGTTCCCGGTCCCGCTGGTCGCGGGCAGGCCGGCGCTGCTGCGCGTGTTCCCGACGGCGACGCGGGCCGCGGGCGCCGGCGCGCCCGCGGTCCTGGCCCGGTTCTTCGTCGACGGCCGGGAGGCGCACGTGGCGCGCATTCCCCGCGCCTCCGGGCGGGTCCCGGAGCGGATCGACGAGGGCTCCCTCGCCACGTCGGCCAACGCGCGGATTCCGGGGAACGTGGTGCGGCCCGGCCTCGAGATGGTGATCGAGATCGACCCGGACCGGACGCTGGATCCCGCGCTGGGGATCGCGAGGCGGATCCCCGCGACCGGGCGGCTGGCGGTCGACGTCCGGACCGTGCGGCCCCTCGGGCTGACGGTCGTTCCGTTCCTGTGGGCAGAGGCTCCGGACTCCTCGATCCTGGACGTCGTGGGAGAGCTGGCCGCAGACCCGGAGGGCCACGTGCTGCTCGCGGACGCGCGCGCGCTGCTCCCGGTGGGCGCGCTCGAGGTGACGGCGCACGAACCCGTCCTGAGCTCGAGCAACGACGCCCGCCGCCTGCTCGGGGAGACGGAGGCGATCCGCGTGATGGAGGGCGGGGGCGGCCACTACCTGGGCACGATGGCGGGTCCGGCGACGGGACCCTCCGGAGCGGCGTTCGTCCCCGGCCGGTCGAGCTTCTCGGTTCCCCGGCCGGGCACCATCGCACACGAACTTGGCCACAACATGGGTCTCCGCCACGCGCCATGCGGCGGCGCGGCCGACCCCGACCCGTCGTTCCCCCACCCGGACGGATCGGCCGGGGCGTGGGGCTACGACTTCGCGCGCGGCGAGCTGGTGCGCCCGGAGACCCCGGACCTCATGTCGTACTGCGGCCCGCCCGACGGGATCAGCGACTACCACTTCGCCAACGCTTTCCGCCACCGGCTGTTCGATGAGCGGGCGCCGCCGGAGCCGTCCGCCGCCCCGGCGAGGTCGCTCCTCCTGTGGGGTGGGGCCGAGGCCGACGGCGCGCCGTTCCTGAACCCGGTCTTCGTCGTCGACGCGCCGCCGGCGCTGCCGGACTCGGCCGGCGCGTACACGCTGACCGGCCGGACCGACGGTGGGACCGAACTTTTCTCGCTCCGCTTCGCGATGCCCCGGACGGCCGACGGCGCCGGCGGCTCCGGCTTCGCGTTCGCTCTTCCCGTGGAGCCCGGCTGGGCGGACGAACTCGCCGGCATCACCCTCGCCGGCCCCGGCGGAACGTTCGCTCTGAGCGACGACAGCGACGTCCCGACGGCCATCCTGCGCGACCCGGCTACCGGCCGGGTGCGGGGCATCCTGCGCGAGGTGCCGCTCCCGGCCCGGGCGGCGATGGCCCCGGCGGAACGGTCCGCAGGGCCGGAACTCGAGATGCTGTTCAGCCGCGGGCTGCCGGACGCGGCGGCGTGGCGGCGATGAGGGGGCCACGGGGCCCGAAGGCCTGCCAACCCATTCAGATGGATTCACACACAGGCACGCGCACGACCTTCCCACCGCACAAGGAGGCGGCAGGATGATTCGGAACAGACTGGGCCGACCGGCCCGCTTTCTCATGATCGCCACCGCGGCGGCGTGGTGGATTCCCTGCGTTCCCGCGGAGGCCGCGGGCATGCCGTTGGCTGAGGACCCCCCTTCGGTGCCGCTGAACCTGAAGGCGCTCGGCACCACCTACACCACCATCTTCCTCTCCTGGACCAAGCCGACTTCGACCGGCGGAAGCGCGATCGCCAGCTACGTAATCGAGGTGTCGAAACTCGGCACCGACTGGAATTCGCTGACGACCACGAGAGGAGATCGGATCTTTTACCAGCACGGGGGTCTCACGGCGGACACGACCCTCCACTACCGCGTCAAGGCGAGGAACGCCGACGGTGACACGGGGGACTGGTCGAACGAGGCGACCGCCACCACGCTGAAGGGCGTGCCACCGGGCGTGCCCGGCGACCTGACGGCGGCGGCCGCCGGGCCCACCGTCATCGCCCTGGACTGGGACGCGCCGTCCTCGGACGGCGGGAGCGCGATCACGGGCTACCGCATCGAGTGGTCCGCGAACGGTCGCGCCCCCTGGCGCTTTCTGGTGACCACGAGTCAGACCCATTACCGGCACACGGGTCTCACGGTGGGCACCACCCGCCACTACCGGGTCAGGGCGGAGAGCGCCGGCGGCAATGGGCAATGGGCGGGTTCGGTGAGCGCCACCACGGCGGCCGGCGTCCCCGGGGTGCCCCGCGGCCTGACGGCGAGCGCCGTCGGAGCCTCGGCGATCGACCTCGAATGGACGGCGCCGGCGCCGGTCGCCGGCGGCGCGCAGGTCACGGGCTACCACGTCGAGTGGTCCGCGAACGGCGTCACCAACTGGACGCCTCTGGTGAGCAACCTCCGCGACACCCGCCACCGGGACGCCGGTCTCGACCCCGGCACCACCCGGTACTACAGAGTCGCGGCGGTCAACCAGCATGGACGGGGGGCCTGGACGACGGACCGGGTGAGCGCCACGACGAGCCGTCTGCCCGGCAGGCCGACGCGCCTCACGGCCGAGGCCCGGGGGCCGTCGACGATCGAACTGGACTGGAACGCCCCGTCTTCGGGAGGAGGCTCGATCACCGGCTATCGGATCGAATGGTCGAGCACCGGGACCGGCGGATGGAGGTTCGAGGCCAACACCAGATCCGGCACCACCTACACCGACACCGGCCTCAGCCCGGGCACCACGCGCCACTACCGCGTCGCCGCGATCAACTCGGCGGGCACGGGACCCTGGTCAGCGGTCGCCAGCGCCACCACCGAAGTCACCGTTCCGGGCGCGCCCACGAGCCTCAGGGCGACTGCGCCCGTTGTGGGGGGGAGCGACCGCATCCTCCTCACCTGGAGGGCCCCGGCCTCGAACGGAGGGAGCCCGATCACCGGCTACCGCATCCAGTGGCGTTCCACCGGTACCTCGCGCTGGATCCCGCTCGTACCCGGCCCCACCGGCACGGCCACCACCTACACGCACACCGGTCTCGACCCCAACACGACCCGGTTCTATCGGGTGGCCGCGCTCAACGGCGAAGGGCAGGGAAACTACTCGAACGCGGTCCCAGGCACCACCCGCGCCGCACGGCCCGGCCAGCCCCGGAACCCGCGCGCGCGGCCGGCCGGACCGACCAGCATCACGCTCGCCTGGGAGGAACCGACCAGCGACGGCGGGGAGCGGATCACCGGCTACACCATTCAGTTCCGCGGCTCCAGCGACGGAAACTGGACCACGATCCCTCGCAACACGGGTCCGCGGGAGACCACCTTCACGCACACGGGCCTCCAGCCGGCGACCGCCTACCGGTACCGGGTGGCGGCGATCAACCGCTTGGGACGCGGCCAGTGGTCGTTGGAGGTGGGCAACAGCACGTACGCCCAGGCTCCCGGAGCGCCGGTCGGGCTGACGGCCCGGGTGGTGGGCACCTCGCGCATCGACCTGTCGTGGACCGCGCCCCGAAGCACCGGCGGCGCCCCGATCTTTGGCTACCGGATCGAAGCCTCCGACGACGGGGGCAGCACTTGGCGGACGATCGTCCGCAACACCAACTCGACGGGGACGACGTACCCCGACGTGGACCTCCAGCCCGCGACCACGCGGCACTACCGCGTCGCCGCGCGCAACACCGCGGGGACCGGGCCGTTCTCGAACATCGCGCGCGCGACGACCGAAGCCACCGTGCCGGGCTCGCCCCGAAGGCTCGACGCGGAGGCCGACGGCACCTCGCGGATCGAGCTTTCCTGGCTGGCGCCCACCAGAGACGGGGGCGCGCGCATCACCGGCTACCGCATCGAGGTGTCCGAAGACGGCGGCGTCCGCTGGGATGACCTGGTGGCCGACACGCGCAACACGCGCACGACCCACGTGCACAGGGGGCTGGAGCCGGCCACCAGGCGCCACTACCGCGTCTCGGCGATCAACCGGATCGGCGAGGGCCGGGCGTCGCGGGCGGTGAGCGCCATTACCGACGCGACCGTGCCCGACGCGCCCACCGGGCTGGTCGCCACCGATGTCTCGCCCACCCGGATCGACCTGTTCTGGGCCGCGCCCGCCTACGACGGCGGCGCCCCCGTCACCGGCTACCGCGTCGAGGTGTCCGAGGACGGCGCCGCCTGGACCGACTTGGTGGCCAACACCGGATCCAGGGCCACCACGTACCCGCACACCGGCCTGCTGCCGGGGAGCAGGCGGCACTACCGCGTCTCGGCGATCAACCTGGCCGGCACCGGTGCGGCGTCGGTGAGCGCATCGGCGGAAACGGACGACCCCGTCGGGCGCGCGGGGCGGCTGAACACGCGCGTGCTGCCGCACGTGGCGGCCGCGATGACCTCGAGCACCGTCTCGGCGATCGCCCGCCGCGTCGACGCGGTGGCCAACGGGACGGGCATGCAGCGGCGCGTGGAGACGAACGGGCTCTCGTCGATGGCCGCGAGCCTGTCCGCGCCGGACGCGGGGGGTCTCGGCCTCGCGCAGGGCGACCAGGCCGGCCTGGTCGCCCTCTTCGGCGGCACCTCGTTTACGATGCCGTTCGGCGACTCCGACGCGCAGCAGCAGTTGGCCACGGGCATGCAACTGGGCAGCTGGGGCGCGGGCGAGTACCACCACCTCGGAGAACCCGGCGCGAGCGCGCTCGACTGGAAGGGCAACATGGTGAGCGGCCACGTCGGCGTGGACGCGCGCATCGGGCCGGACATCCTGGCGGGTGTCGCGGGCTCGTACTCCTCGGGCAGCTTCGACTTCACCGACAAGACCGGCGCCAGCCCGGTGAGGGGCACCTACGGCACCACCATGACCAGCGTGCACCCCTACATGGCGTGGTTCTCCGGCGCGGGCGGCGCCTCGGTGTGGGGCTCGGCCGGACTCGGCCGGGGCGACATCGAGGTCGACGACGAACGCGAAGGGCTCCGCACCAGCCCCGCCAGCACCTTGACGGGAGCGGGGGGCGCCAGCTACCGGCTGCTCACGCGCGGCGCGGGCGGCGTCAGCCTCAAGGCCGAGGGCTGGGGTGGTCAGATCAAGGTCGAAGGCGCCGAGCAGATTGAGGCGGTCACGCTCCAGATGCAGCGCGCGAAGCTGGCCCTGGAGTTGACGCAGGGCTTCAGCACCAACAACGGGAACGAGATGGCGTTCGTGCTCGAGGGCGGGATGCGCTACGACGACGGTGACGGCGTGAACGGCACCAGCGCGGAGGTCGGCGGCGGGCTCCGCTACACGAACCCCGGGCTGGGACTGACCGCGGAGGGCCGCGGCCGGTTCGTGATCTCGGCGCGCAACGGTTACGAGGAATGGGGCCTTGGCGGCATGCTCATGTTCGATCCTGCGGCCCGTGGCCAGGGACTCTCGCTCCGGGTGGCGCCTTCGTACGGCGACCACGCGAGCGGGGTGAACCAGTTGTGGGAGCGCGGGGTCTCTGACGCGGTGGGCGGCCACGGCCTGGGAATGGGTCCCAACGTGGACGGCGAGGTCGCATACGGCATCGCCGGCTTCCAGGGGACGCCCTACAGCGGCTTCTACCTGGGCCAGGGTGGCACGCGGGCCTTCAGCAGCGGCGTGCGCTACGACATGGGCTCGGGAGTCGGGCTGCGCCTCGAGGGCACGCGACGCGAGAGCGGGCTCGCGGGAGCGCAGCACTCGGTGGGGATCCGCGGAAGGATCAAGCTCCGCTAAGGGGAGAGAGGATCGTCGTGGCTATCGAGCGGCCGGCCCGGCCCGGCCCGGCGCGCGCGCGGCCGAGCCGGGCCGGGGTTGCCCGCGCTACGTCGGCTGGCAGTGCCGCCTGTACCCGAACCGGCCGCAGGCCCGCCTGCTCGCCCTGAGCCGGCGCACCATCACAGCGTCCAGATCCTTCCGGCCCCGCACGTTGACGCCGCGGGTGAAGCGGTGCGGATCGAGGAGTTCGAGCAACGTCGAAAAGCTGTTGGAGTGCCCGTTGTGGGGGGTGGCCGACAGGAACAGCCGGTGCTCGAAGCGGCCGCAGAGATCCCGCACCGCGCGCGTGAACTTCGATTCGATCCCGTACCGGCCCCCATGGCTGGGAGCCGCGTGATAAGCCTCGTCGAGGACCAGCAGGCTTCCGGGTAGCATGGTGCCCAACCACGCTCTCATCGGTGCGGCGTAGGTGGGGTCGACGAGCAGGCCGTGCGAGACCAGAAAGCGGCTGTGCGTGGACCACGGATTGGTCCCGAAGCCACGGTCGCGACGGCTCATCGCCAAATACTGGCGGTCCAGAATCTGGAAGAGGAGGCCGAACCGCTCCTCCATTTCGCCCTTCCATTGCTCCAGCACCGATGGCGGCGCGGCGATGACGATGGTGCGGACCTTCCGCCTGAGGAGCAGTTCGCGGACGATCAGGCCGGCCTCGATGGTCTTGCCGAGTCCGGTGTCATCCGCGATGAAGAGGTTGACGCGCGGGAGCCGCAGCGCACGGCGGCAGGCGCGGCGGTTTTCCGCGGGCTTCGGGGACGTTAAGTTCTGGGAACCATACTCTGCACCCCCCGCGATAAGGCATGCCCCTGATGTTCAAGCGCCTCTACATCGACAACTACAAGTGCTTCGTGAACTTCGAGTTACATCTTCACGAGTTCACGCTGCTCGTCGGGCGCAACGGTGCCGGTAAGACCGCCGTCCTAGACGTGGTCTACGCCCTACGCCAACTACTCGAGGGCACCTCTAGGATAACTGACAGGGACATCTTCCCTCCGTCGTCGCTGACCAGATGGCAGAAGCGACCAATTCAAGTAGTCGAGGCCGACCTGGAATTGGATGACATCCAATTCACCTACCGCCTAGAGGTAGAACACCATCGCGTGGAGCGCCGGGCCCGCATCAAGGATGAGGCCCTTTCAGGGAATGGTGGTCCGCTTTTTTCGTTCAAGAGTGGCGATGTGCGGCTCTACCGTGACGATCACTCGGAGGGGCCTACGTTCAAGAGTGATTGGAGGGAGTCGGCACTCGCGCGGGTGCAGCCCGTAAAAGACAACATTCACCTTACGCGGTTCTTGGATTTCATGCGCAGCGTGTTGGTTTGCGGCCTGAATCCACCGACCTTTGCAACAGAAGCGGCTAGCGAAGACCAGATCTTGGCGAGGGATGGACGCAACTTCGTCGAGTGGTACCGTCACTTCCTTCAGGAGCGGCAGGATCTCAGCCTCTCATATACTCAAGCCATGCAGGATGTCTTGCCTGGGCTACGTGGATTCCGCTTGGAGAAGGTCGGCATCGACACGAGAGCGCTAGTCGGCGTTTTTGGTGACGAAGGTGAGGCGTACCCGTATAAGTTCCATGAGTTGTCCGACGGCCAACGCGCACTGGCCGTGCTCTATGCATTGACCCACCTTACCACGGATCAACGACGAGCGGTCTTGATCGACGAGCCCGTCAATTTTGTGGAGCTCTCGGAAATTCAGCCGTGGCTGGTTGCTCTCACCGATGCTTGTGGGAGCACTTGCGGCCAGGCCTTGCTGTCTTCTCACCACCCTGAGGTTATCGACTACCTCGGTGCGGACCGGGGCATTCTACTTTCGCGCGATGGTACTGGACCGACAAGAGCGAAAGTTCTGGCCGAAGGGTTGAACCACCTTACTGAGGAGGGACCTCTGAGGCTTTCGCAGGTGATGGCCAGAGGATGGGAGCTGTGATGGCGCAGCGGCGCGTGCAATATGTGTTAGTATGTGAGGACCGGCAGCATGAGGCGTTCGGACGCCGGTTTCTGAGGGAAATGGGGCTAGTCACGAATCCTTACAAGGTCCGGGTCGAGCGACCGTCTCTTGGGCGAGGCTCCGCCGAGCGGTTTGTCCGGGAGGTATATGTCCAGGAGCTGGAGGCTGGCCGCCGCAGTCATGTTGATCGGACTTTGATCCTTCTGACGGACGGAGACAACGTGGGTGTCCGTGGGCGCATGCAGCAATTGGCCGCCGCGTGCAACCGGGCAGGAGTGCAGGTCAGAACTGACGAGGACGGCGTGGCGGTATTTGTTCCCACTTGGAACATCGAGACCTGGCTCGCGTACCTGGACGGCGAAGAGGTGGAGGAGGAGTTTGCGAACTATCCCAAGTTGCAAAGGCCGCGTGATTGCGGGGCACACGTCAGGGGTTTGGCAGAAATGTGCAGGGGTAGGGCCTTACGGGAACCGGCACCATCGTCTCTTGTGGCAGCCTGCCAAGAGTACGACGGACGGCTGCGATGAATCAGCGCGCGCTCCTGCGCGGAAGCGCGCAGTCTTCGCGCTTGCCGGGCCGCCTGCAGGAACGCCTTCATGACGTCTTCGGGTGTGTCAGGGATCGTCTCTGGTGGAGGGGTGTCCGACGGGTCGATCCGGCGTTTCCTATTCCCCACTAGAGCGTCCGAGTAGTGACTGTTCTATCGTGATCCAGTATCCTGCTTGTCCGACGATGTGTTTCATTCTACGGGAGCCGGCAGATGATGCGGCATCTGCGCCGCGAGGGTGCCACGGCCGGTCGGCACCGGATCCGGCGGCTCATGCGGCTCATGGGGATGGAGGCGACGTATCGGTGGTGCCCGCGCACGAGCGTGGCGAACTCGGAGGACCGCATCTTTCCCTACCTGCTGCGCGGCCTGGAGATCTCCCGGGCGGACCATGTCTGGTGCGCGGACATCACCTAATATCCCTGTGACGCAAGGGTTTTTCTATCTTGTGGCCGTGATGGACTGGGCCACCCGGCACGTCCTCTCGTGGCGGCTGTCCAACACGATGGACACCTCGTTCTGCACCGGGGCTCTGGACGACGCGCTCATCCGGGTGACTCCGGAGATCCTGAATACCGTCCAGGGCGCGCAGTTCACCAGCGAGGCCTTCGCCGAGCGGGTGCTGGGTGCAGGCGTGGCGTTCTCGATGGACGGCCGGGGCCGGTTCCTCGACAACATCTTCATCGAACGCCTGTGGCGCTCGCTGAAGTACGAGGCGGTGTACCTGCATGAGCTCCGCGACGGGCTCGCATCATCGGCTCGTGGATCGACTTCTACAACCAGGTGCGCCCGCACTCGTCGCTGGGCGGACGGACGCCGGGCGAGACCTACCGCAACGGCGCGAGGGCGGCATGAGCAACCCGCGTCGCGTCCAGTCGGCCGGTGTCGAGTGCCCGCAGGCTCCCGTCCGAGCACTTCCCCCCGCACCGGGGCGCACACCCCTGAGGCCGCGGGCCGGAGGCACAGCATGCGATCCGCCGGCTCCGCGCGCCTTCCCCGAACGCTAGCAAGCCCCGGTCGACGGTCGGGTTCCCCTCCCGGCGACCGGGGCTTACGATTCACGTAGCGAAGGTTCCCGAGGGCTCTCAAACCCAGTCGGAATCCACCTTAACTTTGCCGTCGGACTGTCCAACGAAGTAGGACCACCCCAGCACATCACCCGAAACCCATTCACCCTCAACCCGGATTCCCCACGTGCGCTACGTCGGCTGGCGGTGCAGACTCTACCCCAACGCCTCGCAGGGCGCGGCGCTGCTACGGTGCCGGAACGCCCTGCGCGAGCTCGCCAACACGCTGCTCGCCAACTCCCAGCTCAGCTACACCGAGACCGGGCGGCGACTGACCCTGGCCGAACTGCGGAAGGTCACGCGGGACTGGCGCGGCGAGGCGCTGGACCAGGGCTGTCCCGCAAGCGCCATCTACCGCGTGGCCGCCGATCTCGACCGGGCCTTCCGCAACTGGTTCGCCAAGTCCGGCGGACGGAGACGCAAGGGGTTTCCGGAGTTCAAGGCCATCGGCCGGGAGCCCGGCATCTACGTGAGCAACCAGGCCGTCCGCTTCGAGGGCAACCGCGTGAGGCTGCCGAAGTTCGGCTGGATGCGCTGGAGGGGCGGGAATCTGCCCCCCGGCAGGCTCGCGGGGCCGTCCGGACGCAAGACCCGGGGCCTTCTCTCCGGGCGCGTCTGGCTGGACGCGGGAGGGCGCTGGATGCTCTCCTGCCTGTTCGAGTGCGCGCCGCTCGCCCCCGTCGAACCGAGGGCGGACAGGGCCACGGTCCGCGAGAAGGACGGCGAGATCACGGTTTCGGTCGATGGCGGGCTCGGGCGCGTGATCCGCGAAAGCGGGGCGCTCCGGAACGCGAGACGCCGGCTGGCGAGGCTGGAGCGACGGCTGGCGCGCTGCGAGTTCGGGTCCGAGGGCCGAAAGCGTGCCCTGGCCCTCATGCGCAACCAGGCGCGCAAGGTCAGAAACCTCCGGGCGGACCTGCTGCACAAGGCCACGACCGGCGTCGTGCAGGAGGTCCGCGAGATCGAAGTTGAAGGCGTGGGCGCCGAACTGCTGCGCCAGCTCGAGTACAAGGCGGAGTGGCACGGGCGGAAACTGAAGGTACGGCGAGGCCCGCCGGAACCGGGGAACGGCAAGCCCCGACGCGCGCGGAGACCGGGGAGCCGGTCGCGGAAACGCGAATCGCGGACGCGAAGGCCGGAAGCCCTGTAGCCGTCTGCGAAGGCCGGAACGAATCAGGGGCGAGAGGGCGGCGCCCCAACGAAAAGCGCCCCCGGGGGACCGGGTTCTCCCGGGGGCTTTCCGCTTTTACAGCGTCAGCAGCAGGTCCGGGTTGTCCACAGCGTCCAGCCAGTCGTCCAGCGACCCCGGCTCTTCCCTGCCCGCCCTGCGCAGGTCCCGCCGCCACATCCCGACCGCCATGGTCGCGGCCACGAACCCGTCGTCGGCTGACCGCTTGTCCTGCTTCGCCACCGAGTGCGCGAAGCTCACGCCCGTCAGCCCCGTCCGGAGCTCGACCGACTCGACGTTCCACGACAGGACGGGATTGTGCTCCACCCGGATGGCCCGGTCGGTCACGGCGCTCCGGATGTCGGAGATCGACTCGTTCATCCCGAGCGTGGAGTGCGGGTGCGGCGCCCCGCTCTGCGAGTGCGCCTCGAGCACCAGCGTGTCGGACCCGATCTCGCCGTCCCGCCACTCCTGGTAGTCGGCCTTCGAGAAAATGACGCGCGCCTCGAGCCCCGCGTTCGGGGCCGCCTCGCAGAACGCGCGGGTGAACTTCGTGTCCGCGCAGGCCCGGTGGTCGGGGTACTCGCTCAGGAGCTCGAGCAGGCGTGCCGCCACCTCCTGGTAGCGCACCTGCGAGCCCTCGCACGCCGTGATGTGCCCGCGCCGGCCCCACTCGTCGATCGGCACGCCGCAGAGCTCCGTCTTCCTCTCGACGCCCTGGGCGGGCATCCAGTACTCGACCCGGAGCAGCGGGGCAGCGGGGCGCCGCCGTCGAACGGCACGTAGAGCAGCGCGGCCGCGGTGAGGTCGTCCTTCCTGGAGAGGTCGAGCGCGACGTAGAGGCGCGCATCTACCGGCGGCTCTCCCGGCTCGACGCACGCGTTGTCCCACTCGGCGCGGCTGAACAGTTCGGCCGTTACGCCGCCGACGACCCCGAAGTTGAGGCGGAGCACCTCGGCGTGGGCCGCCGGCGTGTCCGCGGCGTCGATCCGATGCTTGGATGGTGGAGGCGGGCAGCAGATCACCCCAACACGGTCACGCCCCCTCCACCTCGTACAGAAGCCCGACGAGGCCGCCGTCGGGCTCTTGCAGCTCCAGCGACAGGCCCTTGACCGTCTCAAGCGACTCCGACCCGTCCCGCCGCCGGACCCGGATCCGGTCCCCGGGGTCGATGGGGCGGGGCCACGGGACGGTAACGGCCACGTGCAAGCCCAGCTCGGGCTTCAGCGGGTGGCGCGCCCAGATCCCTTCGCAGTACTCGTCCGACCACCGTGAGCGGGTCATGTTGCGATCTCTCCGTTCGGGCGGTTTCGTTTTTCCGGTTCCGGCAACGCCCAGGCCACCGTGCGCGCGATCATGGCAGATGTCGTGCTTGCGGGGCACCTTTGCGAGTTCGACGAACGACGTGGCAGGCACGGCGCAAACATGTACGGATTAGCGCAGTTCGCGCAAGGCACCGGCTACTCGGGGATGGCGATCAGCTCCGGGCGCCCGGGCGGGATGCACACTCGCACGGGAATCCAACCCGCCAATATAGCGCACGTCCTTCACGGAGCGACCGCTTGGTGCGGAAATCCATTCCGCGCTTCCGGCGTCGAGCGGTTCTGAGTGCCAATCCGAATGGTCGCTGGGTCCCTACAGCCTTCTCGAGACCCAGACCGCCCGTCCGACGACGCGGACCTCTTCGGCGGGCCACTCGTGGCTGCCGTATTCGGGGTTGAGTGACTTGAGTACCACCCGGGACGGATCGGAGTGCGGGACGTGCTCGATCCGCTTCGCGACAAGCGCGATGCCGTCCCAGATCACGAAGATCCCCGGCGGTGCGGGCACCGTCCGGCTCACGTCGATCATGATGTGGTCGCCGCTTGAGAGCAGCGGTTCCATCGAGTCCCCGTCCACCTCGACCATCCACAGGTCGCCGGGATCGGCCCTGAGCCGGTGGCGGATGAACGCATCGGCGAACATCCACGCATCTCCGGTCTCGCGCAGCTCGCCGTTCCAGGGTTCCTCCGCGTCCGGCTCCTCTCTGAGATCCGCCTCCGGCACGGCGCTGTAGCCGATCGGCGCGGCGTAGGCGTCGTCGGGCGGCGAACGCCGCGTGGCGTTCGTAGAGAGCCGGAAACTCCGGCCGTGCTTGAGCAGCTCGGGCCGGCAGCCCAAGTGCTCGGCCAGGATCTCGCGGTCGTCCTCGGCGAGGACCTTCGGCGTGCCCCGGTAGATGAACTGCTGCAGGTAGGCGTCGTTGCGGCCCATGGCGACCGAGGCGGTGCGCAGGTTCGAGCCCTTCGCCTCCAGCAGCCGGAGTAGCCGCTTGCGCACCGGATCGAGCCGCGCGGCGGATCTTTTTTTCTTTCGTCCCATGGGGCTGAAATAACCCCGCTTCCGGCCGGTTCCGCAAGCCGGGCGGGACACCGATGGAAGCCGACTTTGCCGGGTAGGCGCCGGGGACGCGGCCAGCGCGCACCGTCTTCGCTTGACCGGTCCCTCAGGACAGATCCGCGCCACGCCAACCGGATGATCGAACCCGGCCTCTGGGCTTGGTCCCCACCTACCGCCGCCGAGACCTCCCGCGAGCACCCAACGGGGGTGTCTTCCACCCCGCTGGCGCCGCGATCCACCGGGCTCACCCCCTTACGAGACGTCCATAGACGTTACGAGACAATTAGGGATTTCCCTACGGTTGTCTTCCTGGAGAGCAATTCTTCACCGTTTTGGCCATGAAGACGCGGGAGCAGTACGGCCATGGAGACGTTGGAGCGGTACTTCAACTCTCGGACAAGCGCGTTCCTCGAGGAGACGGGAATGGGAGCTACAACACTCGGAATGAAGGCGGTGGGCGACCCGAATCTGATGCGCGAGATCGCGCAGGGGCGTTCGCCGTCGCTCAGGATCGCGGATCAGGTGCTGGCGTTCATCGACAGTCACGAAAGGGATTCGGGCGGTGCCCGGGCTCCGCACCGCCGGCGCCGAGCGCCTTCGCCGCGGGCGAGGAGAACGAAGCGGAGCAGAGTGAAGAGCGAGCAACCGATGGAACGGGGACCGAACGCGCCGATGCGCTTCCTGCGGCTTCCGGAGGTGGAAGCCCGGACGGGTCTGGCGCGGCCGACGATCTACGCCCGAATGGCCGCGGGGACCTTCCCGCAACCGGTCTCGCTGGGTGGTCGCGCAGTGGGTTGGATCGAGTCGGAGATCGAGGAGTGGATGCGCGAGCGAATCGCGAACACCCGGGGCGGCGGATAGGCCGGCGCCCCCTGAACCCCAAAAGGGAGAGAACGGAATGAAGAAGATGTTTGGAACGAAGCTGGCGGCCGCGTGGGCCGCGCTGCTTGTGCTGATGCCCGGCGTGCTCCACGCGCAGGGCACGAGCCCGTGGGTGGAGGCGGTGAACGAGCTGCAGACGCAGTTCACCGGACCGATCGCGCGGGGGCTGTCGCTGATCGCGATCGTGGTGGGCGGGCTGATGTTCGCGTTCGGCGAGGGCGGGAGCAAGCGCACGCTGGCCGGGATCATCTTCGGGATCGGGATGGCCGTGGGCGCGGTCAACTTCCTGGCCTGGCTCTTCTGATGCGGGGCCTCACACGCTGGGCTGGCTACGCTGCGCTCAACCGTCCGCTGACGGTGCTGGGCGTGGAGCGCCGGCTGTTCCTGCTGGGCGCGACGCTCGCGGTCGCGGTGTGGAACGCGACGGCGTCGCTTGTGGCGGGTGGCCTGGTGTTCGCGGTTTGCTACGGCGCGGGGTGGCTGGCGGGCCGGAGAGACCCGGCGATGCTGGCGGTGCTCCGGGCCGCCGCGCGCTACCCGGCCCGGTACGATCCGGGCAAGTGGGCGGACGAGCCGTGGCACGTCTTCGTCCGCGGGGGTTCCCGGTGAGGGTCGCCGACGAACTCCGGGCCTACGAGGCGGCGGGTTCGCTGGCCGAGGAACTGCCCTACTGGGGCTGGCTCGAAGACGGCCAAAGCTGCCTGACCCGCTCGGGCGAGCTGATCGCGGCGGGCCTGATCCGGCCCGCCGTGACCGACGGGAAGACGCCCGAACAGATCGACCGCGTGCTGGGACTCTGGCAGAGGTTGCTGTCGGGCCTCGGTCCCGGCACGCGGCTCCAGTTTCACATTCTCCGGCGCCCGAGCCGCGCCGAGAGTCCGCAGGACAACGGTTCGGACATCGCGTCCTTGTCGGGGCGCAAGCGAGGCGCGTTCCTCGCCGGGCGCGTCCAGCGGCTCGACGCCTACGCCGTCTGGACGCACAACCCGGGGCTTCGCCAGATCGGCGGGAGTTCCGGGTCGGGACCGCTATCGCGGCTCAAGCGACGGCGGAAGCGCGGGGGCAAGACGGGAACGACCTACCTCGCGTCGGAGATCGAGGCCGCTGCGGGCCGGTTCCGGGCGATGATCGACGCGGGCCGCTCGCTCGTGGCCGAGCACACGCCCGTCGAGATGCTCGGAGCCATGGAAGCGTCTCGGCTTCTCTCCGAGTTGACGAACAAGCCCGGCACCTTCTGGGACGGCGCGACGGGCAGCGGCATGAACTGGCGCCTCGCGCTGTCGGAGCTGGAGGCGGAGCGTTCGCACCTGAAGCTCGACGGCGAGCCGGTGATCCTCTACTCGCTGCTGTCGCCGCCGGGGCAGGCGCACGCGAACCTGCTCCAAGACCTCTACTGCCTCGATGCGGTGACGACCGTCTCGCTCGAATGGCGGCCGTGGACTACTGAAGCGGCGCGAAGAAGGATCCGCAGCGCACAGCGCCACTACTTCGCGCGCCGCTACTCGATGATGGCGCACGCGCAGGACGCGCAAGGCACGGCGGCGGCGATGGTCGATTCGGCGGCGGCGGCCGAGTCCGACCGGCTGGGGAGCGCGCTGGTCGAACTCGAAGCCGACGGGGTGGCCTACGGCGAGGCGTCGCTCACCGTGGTGCTCCACGGCGAGCTCGAAGGGATCGAGCGGCTGGACGGGGATGTTCGCCGCCTGTTTGCCGCGCATGACGCGAAGGTCATTCGCGAAGGCTACGGCCAGCTTCCCGCGTGGTTCGCCCGGCTCCCGGCCCAGCCGCGCAAGCGGCAGGTGCGGAGGGTGTTCGTCTCCGCCGGGGTCGCGGCCTGCCTCGCGCCCGTGTTCGGTCCGCCGAGGGGGCATCGGAAGAGCCGCCATCTCGACCGCGAGCCGCTGGCGGTGTTCGAGACGCCGTGGCGGACCAGCTACCGCTACGACCTGTTCGCGGGCGATGTGGGCCACACGCTGATCCTGGGCGCGACGGGATCGGGCAAGAGCTTTGCGCTCAACTTCCTGCTCGTCGAGTCGCTCAAGTACGACCCCCGCATCCTAATCCTGGACCTGGGCGGTTCGTACCGCTGGCTGACGCGGTTCCTCGGGGGCCGCTATCTGGAGCTCGCGCCCGGCGAGACGGAGCCGACGCTTCGGCTACAGCCCTTCGCGCTGCCCCCGACAACGAGGACCTTCCAGTTCCTGACCGGCTGGGTGCTGCGGCTCCTGAAGCTCGGAGGGTACGAGGCCGACGGGTCGGACACGAGCGAGATCCGCGCGCGGATCGAGGACCTCTACGCGCTGGGGCCTGAGCGCCGGACGCTGAGCGTGCTGGCCGGCTCGCTCCCGGTCGCAATGTGGCCCGCCTTCAGCCGGTGGACGGAGGACGGCGCCTGGGGCGCGTTCTTCGACAACGCGCCGTCGGGCGCGGCGGACATCGAGTTCCGGGACTGGCAGGTGATCGACCTGGCGGGCGCGGCGGAGCACGCGGACCTCTGCGAGGCGGCGCTCAGCTACCTCCTGGAACGCATGCGCCTGGAGATCGAAGACCCGGCTGAGACGGCCCGGCTCAAGCTGATGGTCGTGGACGAGGCGTGGCGGTACATGCAGGACCCCGCCGTGCTGAACTACCTGGCCGAGGCGGCCAAGACGTGGCGCAAGAAGAACGCCGCGCTCGTGCTCGCCACGCAGTCCGCCGTGGACGTGACCGGGACGCCGGGAGCATCGGCGCTCCTCGAATCGATCCCGACCAAGCTGTTCCTCGCCAACCCCGAGTTGCCCGCCGAGGCCGGAGCCTTGTTCCGGCTGAACGAGTCGGAGGTGGCCCAGGTCCGGGAGCTGACGCCGAAGCGCGAACTCTACCTCCGCCGCCCGGACGAGGCGGCGGTGCTCCGGCTCGAAGTCGATCCGGAGAGCTACTGGCTCTACACCTCCTCGCCGCTCGACGCCGAGAGGCGCGCCGAAGCCGTGGCGAGACACGGCCTGGTCCGGGGGCTCGAAGTGCTCGCCCGGCCGAACCCATCCCACCACCCCCAAAACGAAAGGGACCTGACACCATGAAAACACCCACCGCAGCGATCCTGCTCGGGATCGTCGTTGTCCTGCTCACGCTGCTCCTGGCGGCGCTCCCCGGCGACGCCTGCGCGCAACAGACAGGCACCGATGCCGCCTACCTGCGCGTGCCGGTGCCGGAGGAGGGCGCTGAACGGATCCCCCGGCTCCGCGCGCGCGTGCGCCACACGACTGTAATCGTGCTCCCGGCCGAAGAGCGGATCCTGGACTTCGTGGCCGGCGACTCCGAGTACTGGCACCTGACCGGCGCGGCGAACATCGCCTACCTCAAACCGCTGGCCGAGGACGCGGCCACCAATGTCGCGCTCGTCTGCGAATCGGGGCGTATCTACTCGTTTCTGGTCTCCGAACACGGGGAGAAGCCGCCGCATCTGGTGGTCCGCGTCGAGGCGGGCGCGGAAGCGGCTGAGATGTCCGGCGCCGCCGGCAGACCCGCGTTCGTCGCCCGGAGCGAAGTCGCGGCCTACCGGCAGATGGCGGCCCAAGCGGCCAAGTCCGCGGGCCGGGCGCGCGAGGAGGCCGAGGCCGGGATCGCGGAGGCGCGTGAGCAGGCGGCTGCGGAGATCGAGGCGTTCCGCGCCTCCTACCCCGAACGGCTGCGGTTCGAGTACCGGCTGGACCGGAGGGCATCCGAGCGTCCGTTCCGGGTCGAGGCGATGTGGCACGACGGGCTCTTCACCTACCTCCGCTCGCGCGCGCAGGAGTCCCCGGCCCTCTACGAACTCACCGACGGCGAGCCGAGTCTGGTCGCGTTCGATCTGACCGAGGACGGGCTCTACATCGCCCGCCATGTCTTGGGCGACGGCTGGCTCCAGCTTGGCGACAAGAGGCTGCACTGGCGGTTCGAGCCCGGGGAGGGTTCCCGATGAGCGGCTGGAAGCAGTGGTTCAGGGAGCCGAAGGGCGCGCTGCCGGGCGGCCTCGTCACGAAGGTCGGGATCGCGCTGATCACCGTGCTCGTGGCGGGGCTGCTGTTCTCATCGACGCTCTCCGGTCCCGGCGAAACGGCCGAGGGAGCCGCGCCCACGGAGCAGCGGCCGGTGGACGACCGCACGGGCCGCTCGCTCGACGGGCGCCTCGATGCCGAGACGATGCGCCAGACTCAGCAGGCGGCGGCCGATGCGGACCGGGAGCGGCAACCGTCGGATGACGACGACGGGCAGGAACCGGACTGGCCAGGCACGGACGAGGGTGCCGGCAGCGCTGGAGTCGGCATCAGCCAGGCCGAGTTCGAGCTTCGCGAGGCGCTCCGGCTCGAAGAGGTCGAGCGCAGGACGCGCTCGCTCCGCTCGCTACCCGTCGCGCAGTCCCACCGGGATGCGAGCCGAGTCCGGGATGCGGCCGCGGTGTCTTCGCTGGAATCCGAGTCCCCCGATGCGGCACTCGACGGCGCGCTCGCGTCGCTTGGACAATCCCTGGCCGTGCTTGAGGCCGAGATGGCCGCCGGGCTGGCAACCGGAGAGCTCGCGCCCGGTGGAGGAGGTTCAGCTCCTCAGGCCAGCTCATCCGAGCTCGGCCGTTTGGTCGAGCCGCTTGACCCGCCGGGCTGGGAGCGCATCCCCGAGGGCTCGTTCCTCGAAGCCGTATTGCTCACCCAACTCTCCGGCGAGTTCCCCGGCCCGGTGCTCGCGATGGTGTCGGTGCCGATGTACTCCGCCGACCGGCAGCGGGTGCTCATCCCGCGCGGTGCGCGCGTCGTGGGTACCGCGAGCGCCGTGCAAAACCGCGACCAGAGCCGTCTAGCCGTGGCGTTCCACCGGCTCCTGCTCCCCGACGGAAGCTGGGTGGACCTCGAATTCGCCGGTCTGAACCAGGCGGGCGAGAGCGCGCTCAGGGACCAGGTCAACCGGCGCTACCTCTCGACGTTCGCGGCCGCCGGTGCGGTCGGCGCGCTGAGCGGTCTCACGCTCGCCGGAGCCTCCCCCTACGGACTGCAAGCGGGCGTCGGCCAGGGACTCGGAGGCAGCGCCGCCTCGATGCTGGACCGGTACCTGAACCGCATGCCCGAAATCACGATCCGCGCGGGCCACCGGCTCCGCATCTGGTTCACCGCGGATGTGCTCGTTCCCCGCAATACCGCACCTCGTTGACACGAAAGGACTCCCCCATGCGCCACCGCATCCTCGCCTCCGTTCTTCTCGTCCCGCTGCTGCTGCTCACGGATGCCGCTCCGGCGAGCGCGCAGTTCGACTTCGGAAGCTGGTTCCAGCGGGCCACGATCATCGCGAACCAGATCACGCAGATCTCGCATCAGGTCACCCAGATCCGGTCGATGGCCCGCCAGCTTACGGAACTCGAAGACCAGCTCGACCACATGGAGCGCGCCGCGCGCGGCGAGATCGACGCGCTCCTGCAACCGTTCTCCGACCTCGCCGCCGACCCCGTGGGTCTCGTGCGCGACGGACTCGGCTGGCGGTCCGACTTCACGGGACAGGCCCGCGGGACGGTGGACGCCGTCCGGCGCTTCGGCAACGGCCGCTCGTTCACCAACCTCTGGCGCACCGCACACGGCACGGCCGACCGAGTGACGGAGGCTGACGTACTCGGTCTCTTCCGGAACCTCCCGCCCCAGGCCGCGACCCGGGCGCTTGAGGATTACCGCCGTGCCCGCGAGGCGGCCGACCGGCAGCGGGTCCTCGACTACGCCGCACTCGATGCGGCCGCCGCGCTCGCCGGGACCATCGAGAGCGCGCAGGGCTCATTCGCGGACATCACGGCGAACGGCAATCTCTCCAACACAGCTCTACAGCAGGCACGGGTCGCCGCCGCGCTGAGCCAGGGGCGCATCAACGCGGCCGCCGGACAGGTGCTCGCGCACCAGGCGGCCGCCGAGGCGAGCCGGGCGAGGCAGGCCGAGCTCGCCCGCCTCGAATGGCTTGGACGTTGGCATGACGGCCGGACGCGCGCGAACACGCTCGCCGAGACGATGCGGGACGCCGCCTTGGTGAACCGGGGAACGCTCCGCGACGGGCTCCTGTTCCAGATCCCGTCGTTCTACCGGTAGGGGCACGCGCGCCATGCAACTGCCCCCGCAGTCGATCGACCCGAACGTCCCCACGCAGATCCCGGAGAACCAACTCCAGGACTTCAAGAGCTTCCTGGACATCGTGCTCGACACCGTCGTCGGCGGGGCCGCGCCCGATGTGCACACTCTCGGGCTTCAGCTCTGGGGCGGGCTCGCCGCCGTGATGGTCGCCTGGACCGGACTCAAGATCGCGTTCAGCGGCACCTTCCAGCCCTGGGAGATCGTCAAGCTCGTGATCGGAATCGCGATCCCCCGCACGATCCTCCACTACTACACCGTCCCGATCCCCGGCGTGGGGTCCACCTTCCCGGCCATGATCGCGGGAGGCGGGATCTGGCTTCAGAACCTGTTCCTGTCCGACGTGGTCTCGGCCGGCTACACCGAGATGACCGCGCTCGTGCAGGCGTACTCGGCGCACCTGAGCGCGGCGTGGTCCACCGGCAACCTGCTCTCGATCTTGGCTGCGGGCGGGACCGTGATCTTCTCCTCGCTGGTCACGCTCGTGATGGGCGCCTCGCTCGTGTTCTGTCTGCTGGCCCTGTTCTGCGTCACCTACGCGCAGGTGATCTGGGCGCAGGTCGCGATCGCCATCGCGATCCTGCTCGGTCCGGTGTTCATCGCGTTCCTGCTCTTCGAGCCGCTCTCCTTCCTGTTCTGGGGATGGTTCCGGACGATGATGGTCTACACGCTCTACGGCGTCGTGGCCGGTGCGGTGCTGCGGGTCTTCATGGGCGTCGGGCTCGGCTACATCACGACCTACGCCGATGCGCTGATGGGCACCGGCACGGCGGACCCGTTCGAGCTCTGGCTCTGGGCCGTCGTCCTCATGCCGCTCGTCGTCTGCGGCCTCATGGCCGGCCTCAAGGTCGGCGAACTCGCCTCGATGCTCGTCTCCGGCTCCGGCTCTGCCGGGTCCGGGTTCGTCGCGCTCGTCATGCAGGGCGCCAGCAAGGCCGCCGCCCCCGCCAAGCCCCCCGTCTGAGCCGCAAGGAGAAGCCAATGATGAAACGTGACCGTGACGCGGGCCGCGAGTACGCCGAGATCTGGGGCGAGGCGGTCGAGGCGAACCGCAAGCTGCGGAGGATCCTGATCCTGCTCTCGGCGAGCATGGTTCTCGGCGTGGGGGTCCTGCTCCGGATCGCGGGCGCCGAGCCGCCGAAGCCGATCGTGATTCGGGTCGACGAGGTGGGCCGGGCCGAGGCGCTGGCCTACGAGGCCGCCACCGCGCAGGCCGACCCGCTCGATCCGACAACGAAATACTTCCTGAACCGGTTCGTTCACGACTTCCACTCGCGGCGCCGCGCGACGGCGCAGGAGAGCTGGACACGCAGCCTCCGGTTCCTGAGCACCGATCTCGCGAACGCGGCGTTCCAGCGGGACGGCGCGGAGGTCGCGAGCGTCGCCGCGGGAACCGCCGACACCGAACTCGAGGTCGAGCAGGTGGTGCTCCGCATCCACCCCGCGCCCGAGCCGCCGCACGGCGCGACGGCGGACTTCGACCTCGTGCATCTCAGAGGCGAGCAGGAGCTGCGACGCGAGCGCTGGACGCTTTCGCTGCGGTTCGAGTTCCTGGACTCGATTCCGCCCGAGCTCGTCGTCCACAACCCGATGGGGCTCCTCGTCACCTACATGCGCGCCGACAGGGCGCTCGTGACCGGGGGCGACCGATGATCGCGCATCTCAGGGGCCGCGAGAAGGCACTGGAGTCGTTCGGCTGGACGGGCCGCGAGGCCGAGTGGATCGCGCTGGTGTGCCTCCACAGCGGCGTGTTCACCCGCGACCAGATCAGCGACTGGCTCGGGATCCACCGCCACACCGCGCGCCGCTTCGTCCAGGACATCACGGACCGGAGACTGGGAGCTGAGGACGCGCTTGAAGGCCGGAGGGTCTGCCGGATCGCCGCGCGCGCCGTCTACCGGGCGCTCGGAGCGGAAAACATACGCCACCGCCGGATCGCCTCACCGGTGGTCCTGATGCGCCGTCTGCTCTCGCTGGACTACGTGATCGCCCACGTCGGCCAGTCGTGGCTTCCGACCGAGCCCGAGAAGGTTGGCGCGTTCGAGGCGCTTGGGCTGGATCGCCGGGTCCTGCCCGTGCGCACGTACCGGGGCGCAGCGGGCGATACCCACCGCTACTTCCCCCTCAAGCTGCCCGTCGCGCTGGATGCCGAGGGCGCGGTGTTCGTCTACGTGGATCCGGGCCATGACACGGCGACCGGGCTCCATTCCTGGGGCCGAGTCCACCGGGAACTCTGGGAGGGGCTCCAGGAGCAGGGCCGAACGGTAGAGGCGGTCGCGGTCGTCCGCACCGACAGCGAGTTCGACCGGGCGGAGAAGGTTCTCGGCAACTGGGCCGATCCGGCCCGATCCCCCGGCCGCTCGAAGGGGTCCGCGACCGGACGCGAGATCCGCCGCGAGATCGAGCGGATCGAACAGGGGATCCGCAGCAGGGACAAGAGCGTGACCGGGCGGTACGGCAGCCTCCGGGGCTGCCTGGTGCGGCTCGCCGAACTCCGGGCGGCGCTCCCGACCGCGCCCTCGGAAGCGATGATCGACGGGTTTGCCGTTTGGCGATCCACGCGTCTCGCGGGGGACCCGTTTTGAGCGCCGGGCGCCCGTGCCGATGCCGATCCGCGAGTGTACATGGCACTCGGGGGGTCGCCGGACACGAAATCGCGTCTGCGATGGACACGCATCCGATTCCGTATGTCGCGGGCGCGCTTGCGGTTGCACCACGGCAGAGGGAGAGCCGATGCCGATCCGGCCATCGAAGCCGTGGCTGGGAGCGACCCCCCATCGAGGCATGCCTCGATCGGCATCGGGGCGGATGGCGATGTACAACGCCATCCGCCCCTCCGCTCCGGGGTCTCTCCCAGCCAGCGGTCCCTCCGGGAAGGGTGTTCCTCCGATGAGGTACGGTACCCTCGCCATCATCGGGAGCGCGGTCGGCGCAGTCGGCGGCCACGCGCTCAGGGCTCCGTTCCCGTCCCTCGGCGCGAACCCGTACCTCGACCTCATTGCGTCGCACGACCCGGGTCTGCACGCCGCCATCCGCGTCTGGCACTACGCATGGCCCGCCGTCCTGGTCGTGCTCGCGGGCTCGTTCGCGCTCTCCGTCTGGCGGGTCTGGCTCCAGCCGCTGTTCCGCCTCAGGCGGCGAGGCAAGCTGCCCGAGTGGCCCGTCTCGCCCGAGGACGAAGCGCCCTCGCTCGTGATCGGCGAGCTGCACCATCCGACCGTTGCGCGCGAGAGCGAGCAACCGGCCTGGCTCGTCATTCCCGAGAAGGGGCTCTACACCGGCACGCTCATCGTGGGCGCCGTCGGTACGGGCAAGACCAGCGGCTGCATGTACCCCTTCGCCCGCCAGATCCTCACATGGCAAGCGGACGATCCCGGCCGCCGCGCGGGCGCGCTCGTGCTCGAAGTGAAGGGCGACTTCTGCCACCAGGTCCGAGGCATCCTCGAGGACGCCGGACGCGCGGACGACTACCTCGAGATCGGGCTCGGCGGCTTGGTCCAGTGGAACCCGCTCGACGATCCCCTCCTCGACTCCTACTCGCTCGCCTACGGCGTCGCCTCGCTCATCAACCAGCTCTTCGGCAAGTCTCGCGAACCGTTTTGGCAACAGGCGTACACGAACCTCGTGCGCTGGATCATCGAGCTGCACCGGCTCCTGCCGGGCGGCTGGGTCACGCTCCAGGACATCTACCGCTGCACCGTGGACGCGGAGCTCCTGGCCCAACAGATCGGCGAAGCCCAGAAGATCGCGGACCAGGTATCCCCGGTGGACGCCGTCCTCACCAATGAAAGCATGATCTCCCACGCCGATGCGCTCAAGAAGTGGAACTGGGAGGAGGACGGCGACGACCGGGTGCGCGCGCGGCTGGACGCCGAGCTTCGGGCCAAGCTCGCGAAGCTCAAGCTCACCTATGTGGTGGAGGCGGCCGGGGGCGGCGGAGACGGCGAGTTCAGGGAGCGGGTCGAGGCGATCGAGCGGTGGTACGACAAGGACTGGTCGAAGCTGGACGTGAAGCTCCGCACTTCGATCGTCGAGGGGATCAGTGTGTTCCTCTCGCTGTTCGACCAACCGGACGTAGCGGAAGTCTTCTGCCCGCCGCCGCCGGAGGCTGCCAAGCCGGAACCCAAGGGCGGCGGTGACGCCGGCGAAGAAGACGAAGACAACGACGCCGACGCCGTGAAGGGTCCGCCCATGCAGGGGCTCCGCCGGAGGCTGCCCCCGCTCTCGGAGTTGATCGAGGGCGGCAAGGTGCTCGCGCTCAACATGCCCGCGGGCGCGAACCCGGCGCTCGCCCGCGCCATCGGCGTGCTGCTCAAGAGTGCGTGGATGCAGGCGCTGCTCCGGCGGCCCGCCGAGGCAGCACAGCGTCCCGACCGCTACATGCGGCCCGCCGTGTTCATCTGCGACGAGTATCAGGCGTTTGCCACCGTGGGCCAGGACGATCCCTCGGGCGACGAGAGGGCGTTCGCGCTCACGCGGCAGTGCCGGTGCATCCCCATCGTCGCCACGCAGTCGCTCTCCTCGCTTCGATCGGTACTGCCCTCCGGCGAGGCGTGGCGCACGCTCGTCCAGACGCTCCGCACCCGGATCTTCCTGTCGCTGTCCGACGAGGCGTCGGCGAAGATCGCGTCCGAGATGTGCGGCTCCGTCATGAAGACCCAGCCCTCCTACACGTTCACCGAGACCACCGGCAGGCCCGAGTTCTCGCTGCTGTCCGGGCGCGCCGGAGGCGGACGCGGCACCATCGGCGCGAGCAAGTCGTTCCGCCGGTCGAGGGAGCCGGTGTTCACGCCCCGCGAGTTCACCTTGCTCGCCAACTATCAGGCGATCTGCCTGCCCTACGACGGCGTGAAGTCGCTCCCGGCCCGCCGCGTCTACCTCAAGCCCCATTACCTGCCCAGGACCGAGGGCTACTGGCGGCAACGCGAGGAGGGGCGGATATGAAGCGCGCCAGCGGCGTCGGCCATCTCACCCCGTTCCTTCCGGGGCTGGAGTCCCTGCTCGAAGACCCCGGTGTCTCCGAGATCATGATCAACGGACCCGCCAACGTCTGGGTCGAGCGAGGTGGCCGCCTCGAGCCCCACGAGGCGCCCGAACTCACCGCCGCGTGGCTCCACCGCGCGGCCATCCACATCGCCCGGCCGCTCGGGCTCGATCCCGCCTCGCGGCCCGTCCTGGACGCCCGGCTCGACGACGGATCGCGGGTCGCAATCTGCACCCCGCCCGCGAGTCCGGAGGTTGCCATCACCATACGCCGGTTCGGGGGCCGCGCGTTCTCGGCCACCGACCTGGTGCGCCTGGGATCGCTTCCCGAAGACATCCTCGAAGCCGCTCGGAGCACGCTCGCGTCCCGCCAGAACATCCTGGTCTCCGGAGGCACGGGCTCGGGCAAGACCACGCTTCTGAACGCGCTGATCGAACTGCTGCCCGAGGACGAGCGGATCGTCGCCATCGAGGACACGCTCGAACTCCGGATCGACCGGGCCAACTGCCTGCGGTTCGAGGCCGGAGCCACGCTTTCGGAGACGCCCGTCGAGATCCGGGACCTGGTGCGCCACGCGCTCCGCCACCGGCCCGACCACATCGTCGTCGGCGAGGTCCGGGGCGGCGAGGCCGCGGACCTGCTGCAGGCGCTCAACACCGGACACGGTGGGTCGCTCACCACGATCCACGCCAACAACGCGCGCTCCGCGCTCTCTCGGCTCGCGAGCTGTGCCATGCAGGCCGGAGACGCGCTTCCCTGGGAGGTCACCTGCCGGGGCGTCGTCGACGGGATCTCGCTCGTGCTGCACGTGGCCCGCCGGGAGGGCCGGCGGTTCGTCGAGGACGCGCTCGAGGTCTGCGGCTACGACGCGACGGCCGGCCACTGGATCACCGCGCCGCCGGGAGTGCGGGGCGGGACGCAACCGGAGACCGGAACCCACACCCATTCACCAAAGGAGGTGAACGCATGAGCTGGAACGCCAGAATCATCCCCATCAACACCTTCGAGGACTTCGACCGCGAACTCGCGCGCGACGGCCGCGAGACGCTCGAGGTCGAGGCCGAACTGGCCGACGAGTACGGCCTCTTCCACGAGGAGGTCGGAACCGAGGACGAGATCGCGGCCGCCTGGGACGATCCGTACGGCGCCAGCGGCGAGGAGGTGGACGAGCGATGAAGCACGACGAATACCACCGCCAGTTCGCCGACACGATCATCGAGCAGATCAGGCGAGGCACCGCGCCCTGGCAGAAGCCCTGGCAGCCGGGCGAACTCGTCATGCCAAGGAACGTCGACACCGACCGCTCCTACCGGGGCGGCAACAGCCTCCACCTTGCCGCAATGCAGCAGGAGCACGGCTACGGGGACGTGCGCTGGGGCACCTACCGCCAGATCCAGAACCGGGGCGGACAGGTCAGGAAGGGCGAGCGCGGCACCCGCATCCTCTCCTTCCAGGACAAAAAGCGCATCGCCGTGACCGACGAGCGCGGGCGGCCCCGGAGGAACGCGGAAGGCAAGAAGCTCTACCGCTACGAGAAGCTCAAGACGCCCTACGTCCGGCAGTACACCGTGTTCAACGCCGAGCAGGCCGACGGGCTGCCCGAGCGCTCGAACGCGTCGCCGGAGCCGCTCTGGAAGACCCATCAGGGGGCCGAGCGGGTCATGGAGGACGCTGGCGTGCCCGTCCGTCACGTCGCGGGCGACCGCGCCTACTACCACATGAAGCGCGACGAGATCGTGCTGCCCGAGCGCGGACAGTTCCCCTCCGCGAACCACTACTACCAGACCGCGCTTCACGAGTTGGGCCACAGCACGGGCCACAAGGACCGGATGAACCGCGAGACCCTCATCGAGGGGATCGCCGGCGGGTTCGGCTCGCCCCAGTACGCGAGGGAGGAGCTCCGGGCCGAGATCAGCGCGATGATGACGGGCGAGCGCGTCGGGGTCGGCCACGACCCGAGCCGGGGCGCGGCCTACGTCGAGGGCTGGATCCAGGCGCTCGAGGAGGACCCGCGCGAGATCCGGCGCGCCGCCGCCGATGCGCAGAAGATCTCCGACTTCGTGCTCGTCCGGCACCGCGAGCGCATCGCCGCTCGCGACCCCGTCGCCGTCGCGGCGGTCCGCACGCCCACGCGGGGACCGCAGAGGATCGTCGTGCCGGTGCCCCGGATCCCGGTCCCCGAGCGCGGCTTCGGGCCGAGCCGCTGACCCGTGAGAGGGAGAGAGATGTTCGGCCGCCGGGCCGAACCGGACGCGCGCCGCGCGGCGCCCCCGCCCCCCGCCCCCCGGGCGGGGTTCGGGGCCGAGCCGCTGACCCGTGAGAGGGAGAGAGATGTTCGGCCGCCGGGCCGAACCGGACCCGCGCCCCGCCGCGCCACCCAGCCGCAATCGCACCCGCAAACGCATGCGGAAAGGCCACCGCCGAGAATACGCCGCGGACCGGGCGCGCGGGTCCACCATCTCCTTTCCCGAACGCTGCGCCGGGGCGCTGACTGACATCGGCGTCTTCGGCGCCGTCTCCTACCGCGACCTCGCCGAGGCACGCTTCGGCGGCCATCCCCACACCACCCGGAAGGCCGTGAACGACTGGATCCGCAAGGGATGGGTCGAGGAGCACCGGGCCACCGGACCGAAGGGCAAGCCGTTCAAGGTCCTCTCGCTCACCCGCAAGGGTGTCACCAAGGCCCGGAAAAAGGCCGCCCGGCGTGGGATGGATCCGGCGCAGCGGATCCGGACGCAACGCATGAAGCCCGCCGAGGCCGCCCACGACACCGCCATCTACCGCGCCTACCGAAAGGAGCGGGCACGGCTCGAAGCGAAGGGCGCCACCGTCCGGCGCGTCCGTCTCGACACCGAACTCAAGAGCGCCGTCGCGCGGGCCAGCGAAGCGGCTCGCCGCAGGGAAGACAAGCGGGCCGCCGACGCCGAACGACACCGCGTCGCCCGCGAACTAGGCCTCCCGACCGACGACGAGGGGCGCGTGCTCTACCCCGACGCCCAGATCGAGTACGAGGACGCCAAAGGGCGGACAGGACGCGTCAACGTCGAAGCCGTCTCCGGCAACTACCGCGAACCGGCTCTGCGCGCCAAGGCAGCCGCCGGGTTCGCCTTGCACGCCAACGGACCGGCCGCGGCGGGCCTGCTCCGCAGACTTGGGCTCGGCAGCGAGGAAGGCTCCTGGCTCAGGGGGCCAGCCGACCGCGACCCGGCCTCCGTCGAAATCTGACCCAAGGAGAAGTACACGATGCAGCCCTGGAAGATCAGCGCGGGACTCACCGCCGCCCTCGCCGGATCGGCGTTCCTGATCGGCGGCTCCCGACTCGGATACCTCGCGCCCCACTGGCCCGCGATCCTCGCCGAACACGGCCTCGCGCTCGCGCTGCACGCCGTGCTCGCGCTCTCCGTCGTCGCGGCCGCGATCTACATGGTCGCCCGCGTCACCGGGCTCGCCGACCTCGGGAGCCGCGTCGATCTCGCCGAGCGGTCCGTGCGGCGAGGCGAGGGGGATGCGGACCTCATCGAGGCGCTTCGCAAGGATACGCAAGGAGACTGGGAATGAGCGCCCCCTCCCGTTGTACTCGTTGCGGCGCAAGGGTCCGGCCACGGGCGCCCGCCTGCCCGCTGTGCGGCGGCCTCGGGCTCTGTCCGTGCGGCCGCATCGCCGATCTCGTCCGCACCTCGAACCAGCGGCGATGCTGGCGCTGCGACGAGGGTCCGCGAACGCGCCGACCGAGCGCAGTTGACCGGCCATGAGCCGCTCCGGACGGACGCAGGCCCAGGTGGCCCGGGACTACCTGCGCTCAACCGGCAAACGTCTCGATGCGCGCGGCAGGGAATGGCGCGGACCCTGTCCGGCCTGCGGTGGCGACGACCGGTTCCGGGTCTCGCCCTCGGGACACTTCCACTGCCGCAAGCATCCCGGCGACCCGCAGCACTTCAAGGCCATGTGCGAGGCGCTCGGGTACCGGCTCGACACCCCGCCCTCCGACTGGTACGAGGCACGGGCCAGGCGCGCGCAGAAGGATCTGGCGCTGACCGAGGAAATCGCCGACGGACCCATCGGCCGGAAGGATCCCCACCGCGACCGGATCCTCGCGGAAGCGAGAGCCAAGGCCGCCAAAGCCGAAAGGGCGGCGGAGATTTGCAGGATCGTGGACGCCGCCGTCATGGGCGCGGCGCCGAAGGAGCTGGGCGGCGAGGTTCGCCTGGTCCGCGAATGCGTGCGCCGGGGCGTGCTGGCCGACCTCGCGTTGGGACCCGGGCGCGCGCGCCTCTACTGGACGGGCGCGGTCTGGGTGTGCGGGTCCGGCCGGGCCAGCCCGGGCAAGGCGGTCGCGCGGGTCTGGAACATCGGCGGCAAGCGCGCCCGGACCAAAGTCGCGCGCGCCGCTCTCGATGTCCTCTACGCCCATGCGCCCGAGCTGCAGCCGGACGCCGATCCCATGCTGTGCGGCCTGCCGGGCCGGGCGGTGGTGGACCTCAGGCGGATCGAGGACCGGCCGGCCCGGAGGGAGGACGGGGTCACACGCTCCCTGGGGTGCGCGCCGGCGGGCGGCAACGCCGAACGGTTCGATGCGTTCCTCCACGAGATGTGCGGAGACGACGCGGACGTCGTCCGGTGGCTCTGGCGCTGGTTCGGCTATCTGCTCACAGGACAGACCGTCGTCCACCGGGCCGTCTTCCTCTACGGACGCGGCGCCGCCGGCAAGTCCACGCTCGTCGAACTGCTCACGCGCATCATGGGCGACTACGCCGCCCGAATCCCGCCCGACGGACTCGTGTCCGCACGCGGAACCTCCGACCGCCACCCGGAATGGATGACCGCGCTCGACGGATCACGGTTCGCCTCCGCCGCCGAAATCCCAAGCTCGGGCCGCCTCAAGGCAGGCCTCTTCAAGGCGCTCACCGGCGCAGACACCATCCGCGCCAACCGGATGCGCGCCGACGGCTACTCCTTCCGCCCCACCGCCAAACTCATGCTCTACGGCAACGCCGAACCCCGGCTGCCGGGGTGGGACTCCGGACTCAAGCGACGACTCGTCGTCATTCCCTGCACAACCGCCAGACGACCCGACGAACGACTGCCGGAGACGCTCTGGCAGGAGGCGCCGCGCATCCTGGCCCGCATGGTCGGCGAAGCGAACGCCGGCTGGCAGCGCCACCAGGCCGGCAAGCCCTGGATCGCGCCCACGCTCCCCCAGGGCATCGAGACCGCGACCGCGGACCTCTTCGAGAGCATGGATCCCCTGGGCGAAGCCCTCAACACGCTGTTCGCGTTCGGCGACGCCTACGCAGCGGTTCCGGCAAAGAGAATACGGGAGATGCTGACCGACTACTTCGACAACAACGGGCTCGGCACCGTGCCCTCCGTCCGTGCAATCGCCGCGGAACTGCGGAGGCGCGGATGCAAACGCGCCAAACGCCACGGCGCGAGAGCCTGGTTCGGATGCCGGGAGGCTTGGAATGGGACCGATGGGACCGAATAGACCCATTGGTTGGGTTGTGCCATGGGCGCGCGCGTACGCAAGGGAAACCTACGAAGGGGTCCCAACCGCCCCATTCGGTCCCGGAGGCCACAACCCTGAACCCCTTCTCCATGCCGTCTCGCCCCCTACCGACGCCTCACCCGCCGCGCGTCCAGTCCGAAACCACCGACCCCAACCCACCTCTGACATGCAGGTCTGCTCATGACCAGGACCAGCCAACCCTCGATCAGGAAGCTGCCCGCCGCCTGGCGGCGGCAGGCAAAGACGCTCCGCAGGTACGGCGGCCAGGCGCTCGCCACCGCGCTCGAACGCTGCGCCGACGAACTCGAAGGCACGATCCGGGAACGCGACGAAACGACCCTGACGCTGACCGACGCGGCCCGCGAAAGCGGTTACTCCCGCGAACACCTGGGACGCCTCGTCCGCGACGGCAAGATCCCCAACGCAGGACGGCCCAACGCACCCAGAATCGCCCGCAGGCACCTGCCCCGAAAACGCCAGGACCCGGAATCGCCATTCGGCTCGCGGCTGGCGCGAGAGCGAGACCGGCGTCAGGTTTCCGGTCGAGGGATCGTGCGGTCCATCATCGAGAAAGGAATCGAATGATGGCACGCACAAAGAAGGGTCGGCGCTCCTACAGCGCCGGCGAGTGGGGCCGGAACCGGGTCCGGGTGTTTCCCGATCCCCGAACCGGAATCATGCAGGTGCAGTGGCATGAAGATGGGCGCAGGCTGACCCGGTCGCTCAGGCACCGTGACTGGGACCAAGCTAAGCAGCAGGCCGACGAGATCGCGGCCGGACTTGCCGAGCCGGTGGTCGCGAACGCGGCGGAAGCCGAGCCCGAGCCGCTCACCCTGGGAGCGCTTTTTGACATCTACGGTGATGAGGTCACGCCCACGAAGGCGAAGGTAACGCAGAAGCACGACCGCAGAGCGATGAAGATGTTCCTCCGGTTCTTCGGGAAACACCGAAAGGCCGCGACGCTCTCGCAGCGCGACTGGGACCGCTTTATCCGCGCGCGGCGCGCGGGGAGGGCCGGGTGGAGCGGCAAGCCCGCCGCCGACCGGACCATTCAGCAGGACCTCAAGCTGTTGCTTGCGATCCTCAACTGGGCTGCGAGATCGCGAGACGAGGAGGGGCGGCTCCTCCTCGATTCGAACCCACTCAGGGGACTCAAGACACCTTCCGAGAAGAACCCGACCCGGGTGATGCTCACACAGGCCGAGTACGAAGCGTTGTTGCGGGTGGCCGACGAGGTCGACTGGCGGTTCAGGGTGGCGCTCGTGCTCGCTCACGAGACGGGCCACCGTATTGGGTCGATCCGGCAGCTCCGCTGGTCCGACATCGAAATCGATGCCCGGACGATCCGATGGCGCGCCGAACATGAGAAGACCGGATACGAGCACCGGACGCCCATGACCGCCATGGCACGGGCGGCGCTGGTCGAGGCACGGCGGCGCAACCCCGGAATCGGGGACGCGCCCGTGATGCCCGCGCCGAAGGACCCGTTCGCGTGCATGAGCCGCTCGCTGGCGCGTGACTGGTGGAAGCGGGCCGAGAAGCTCGCGGGACTCGATCCCAAGCGGGGTCGCGGGTGGCATTCGCTCAGGCGGAAATTTGCCTCCGACCTCATGGACCTGCCGCTCAAGGTCCTCTGCGACCTGGGCGGATGGAAGACCGCCCAGACGGTCCTCCAGTGTTACCAGAGGCCCGACGAGGAGCGACTCAGGAAGGCGCTCGAGGCGTACCGGGAGGTCGGTTCGGGGTCCAATTTGCAAACATAATTTGCAAACATCGGACCCCCGAAATCCCGTAAGTCCAATGGGCCTGGGTAGATTCGAACTACCGACCTCACGCTTATCAGGCGTGCGCTCTAACCACCTGAGCTACAGGCCCCTATTGAAGTTACGGGATTTCGAGGTGGAGTTCCAGCTAATTGACTCCCGCTAATTAGCGGGAATGGAGACCCTCCGGCGGTCTTCGAGGGCCTTCCTGAGCTGGTCCTCGTCGGCCCTCTGGTAGCACTGAAGCACGGTCTGGGGCGTCTTCCAGCCGCCGAGCTGGCAGAGCAGCTTGAGCGGTTGATCCATGAGGTCGGACGCGAACTTCCGCCTTAGCGAGTGCCAGCCGCGACCGCGCTTGGGCTCCAGCCCTGCAAGTTTCTGGGCCTTGTCCCACCAGACGCGCACCCGAGACCGGTCGAGGCACCGCGAGGGGTCCCTCGGCGCGGGCAACACGGGAGAGTCCCAGCCCTTGGGGTTCTGCGTCCGTGCCTCCTCCAGGACGGCGAGCACCTCGTCCGTGACCGGCGTCCGGTGCTCGTACCCGGTCTTCTCGTTCTCGGCGCGCCAGCGGATGATCTTGGCCTCCAGGTCGATGTCCGACCAGCGGAGCTGGCGGATGGCACCGATACGGTGCCCCGTCTCGTGGGCGATCACCAGCGCCACGCGAAACCGCCAGTCCATCGCCTCGGATGCCCGGAGCAACGCCTGGTATTCCGCGTCGGTGAGAAGGACCCGAGTCGGGTTCTTCTCGGTGGGAGTCTTGAGTCCCCGAAGGGGATTGGAATCGAGCAGCAGCCTGCCCTCCTCGTCCCTCGACTTCGCGGCCCAGTTGAGGATCGCGATCAGCAGTTTCAAGTCCTGTTGGATCGTTCTGTTGCCCACAGGCCTACCACTGCGCCCGGCTCTCCCCGACCGCCGCGCCCGGATGAACCGGTCCCAGTCCCTCTGGGAGAGCGTATCGGGCCTTCGGTGCCTTCCGAAGAACTTGAGGAACATCCGCATCGTGCCCCGATCGTACTTCTGTGACTCCTCCGCCTTGGTGGGCGTCACCTCTTCACCGTAGATGTCAAAAAGCGTTTCCAGCGTGAGCGGCTCGGGCTCGGCCTTCTTCTTGCCGTTCAGCTCCGGCTTTGCGAACCCGGCGGCGAACTCGTCCGCTTGCCGCTTCGCGCGCCGCCAATCGCGGTGCTTCAGCGACCGGGTGAGCCTGCGCCCGTTCTCGCGCCACTCGATCTGGCACAGGCCGGTCTTGGGATCGGGGAACACCCTCACCCGGTTCCGGCCCCATTCTCCGGCGCTGTACGCGCGCCGGTCGCGTTTCGTGCGTGCCATCATTCGATTCCTTTCTCGATGATGGACTGCACGATCTGCCTGTTGGAAAGCTCGCTACGGCGGGGCTTCTCCGCCAGTCGCGGATCGGCGGGGACATGGGCTTTCCGGGGCAGGTCCTTCAGGGCGATCCTGGGCGCGCCGGGCCGTCCGGCGTTGGGGATCTTTCCGTCGCGCACGAGCCGCCCGAGGTGGTCGGCGGAGTATCCGCTCTCCCGCGAAGCCTCGACGAGCGAGAACGTGGTCTCGTCCCTCTCGACGAGGGTGGCTTCGAGGTCGTCGGCGCAGCGTTCGATCGCGGTGGCCGGGGTCTCGCCGCCGTAGCGGCGGAGCGACTTGGCTTGTCTGCGCCAGTTGGCGGGCAGGCCCTCGACGGTCGGTCGGTCCTTCATGCGCGTCATTCCCAGTCTCCTTCGGCGTCCCTGCGGAGCGCATCGGCGAGGTCGTGATCCCCTTCTCCGCGCCGGACGGACCGCTCGGCGAGATCGACGCGGCTGCCGAGATCGGCGAGCCCCGTGGCGCGGGCGACGCCGTAGATGGCGGCGGCGACGGTAAAGACGGCGAACGCAGCGTGCAGGCCGACGGAGACGCCGTGCCGGGCGAAGATGAGCGACCAGTGGGGCGCGAGGTATTCGAGGCGGGATCCGCCGAGGAGCAGGACGGATCCCACGAGCGCGGCGCTCAGTCCCGCGCTGATCTTCCAAGGCTGCATGGCGGGTTCCTCCCGTACGGTCAGAGTTCGACCGAAGCCGGATCGCGGTCGGCGCGTCCCCCGGTCCAGGCGCCGTCGTCGCCGTGGCCCAGGCCGAGCTTTTGGAGCATGCCCGCGGCGGCCGGGCCGCTGGCGTGCATCGCGAACCCGGCGGCGGCCTTGGCGCGGAGTGCCGGTTCGCGGTAGCTGCCGGACGCGACCTCGACGTTGACGCGTCCGGTGCGTCCCTCGGCGTCCTCGTACTCGATCTGCGCGTCCGGGTAGAGCACCTGCCCGGCCTCGTCGAGAGGCAGCCCGAGTTCTTCGGCAGTGCGCTGCCGCTCGGCATCGGCGGCGCGCTTGCCGTTCCGCGCCCGCTCCGCCTCGCTCGCTCGCGCGACGGCGCTCTTGAGTTCGGCGTCGAGGCGGACGCGCCGCACCCGCGCGTCCCGCCTGCGGAGCCGGTCCCGTTCCGTGGCGCAGGCGCGGTAGACGGCGGTGTCGTGGCTGGCCTGCGCGTCCCGGATGCGGGGGACTTCGATCCGCTGGTTCCGGTCCATCCCCCGCTGGGCGGCGAGCTCTCGGGCGTCGGCGACGCCGGCCGGGGTGAGCGTGAGGACCTTGAAGGGGTTGCCGTTCGGGCCGGTGACGGTGGTCTCGGTGACGAGCCCGTCCTCGATCCACATGTCAACGGCGCGGCGCGTGGTGTAGGGGTGCCCGCCGAAGCGTGCGTCGGCGAGGTCGCGGAACGATACCGCGCCGTGGACGCCGATGTCTGCCAGCGCCCCGGCGCAACGTTCGGGGAAGGAGATGGACCCGCGCTCCCGGTCCGCAGCGTATTCTCGGCGGTGGCCGTCCCGCATCGGCAAGCGATTGCGGCTGGGTGGCGCGGCGGGGCGCGGGTCCGGTTCGACCTTGCGGTCGAACATTCCTCTCCCTCTCATCGGTCGTTCAGCGGCTCCGCCCCGCGCCCCCCCCCGGGGGGCGGGGGGGGGGGGCCGGGGGCGGGGACCGCCGGGGGGCCTGCCGGCGGGGGGCCGCGGGCGTCGGGAGCTGCGGCACGGGGACCTGGATCCGCTGGAGTCCCTGCGGTCCGGGCACGCGGGTCGCGGCCGCGGCCATGGGTTCCCGCGCGGTCTCGCGCTCGATGTGGCGAACGAGCACGAAGTCGGAGATCCGCTGCGCGTCGGCGGCGGCGCGCCGGATCTCGCGCGGGTCTTCCTCGAGCGCCTGGATCCAGCCCTCGACGTAGGCGGCGCCCCGCGCCGGGTCGTGCCCGACGCCGACGCGCTCGCCCGTCATCATGGCGCTGATCTCGGCCCTCAGCTCCTCCCGCGCGTAGGCGGGCGAACCGAACCCGTTCTTGATCCCCTCGATGAGCGTCTCGCGCTTCATCCGCTCCTCGTGGCCGGTGCTGTGGCCCAGCTCGTGGAGCGCGGTCTGGTAGTAGTGGTTGGCGGAGGGGAACTGCCCGCGCTCGGGCAGCACGATCTCGTCGCGCTTCATGTGGTAGTAGGCGCGGTCGCCCTGGACGTGGCGGACCGGCACTCCTCCGTCCTCCATCACCTTCTCGGCCGCCTGGTGTGCCTTCCAGAGCGGCTCGGGGGTGGGGTTAGCGCGCTCCGGCAACCCGTCGGCCTGCTCCGCATTAAATACAGTGTACTGGCGCACGAACGGCGCCTTGAGCTTCTCGTAGCGGTAGATGCGCTTGCCCTCGGCGTTGCGCTTCGGCTTCCCCTGCGCGTCGGTGACGGCGATGCGCTTCTTGTCCTGGAAGGAGAGGATGCGCGTGCCGCGCTCGCCCTTCCTGACCTGTCCGCCGCGCGCCTGGATCTGGCGGTAGGTGCCCCAGCGCACGTCGCCGTAGCCGACTTCCTGCTGGACGGATGCGAGGTGCAGGCTGTTGCCGCCCCGGTACGAGCGCCCGGTGTCCACGTTCATGGGCATCACGCGCTCGCCCGGCGCCCAGGGCTTCTGCCAGGGCGCGGTGCCCTTCCTGATCTGCTCGATGATCGCGTCGGCGAACTTGCGGTGGTATTCGTCGTGGTTCATCGCTCGTCCTCCTCACCGGCGGCGCCGTGCGGGTCGTTCCAGGCGGCCGCGATCTCGTCCTCGGTCCCGACATCCTCGGGAAAGAGGCCGTACTCCTCGGCCAGGTAGGCCGCGACCTCGAGGGTCTCGCCGCCGTCGCGGGCGAGTTCGAGGTCGAAGTCCTCGAACGTCTCGATTGGGATGGTTCCGCCATTCCAGGTCATGCCTTCACCTCCTTCGGTGGGTGGCTGTGGGTGCTGCTCTCCCGTTGCTTCCCGGGCTCGGCTCCAGGCGGCGCAGTGATCCAGTGGCCGGTGGGCGCGTCGTAGCCGCAGACCACGAGCGCGTCCTCGACGAACCGCCGGCCGCCGCGGCGGGCCACGTGCAGCACGAGCGAGATGCCGTCGACGACGCCCCGGCAGGTGACCTCCCAGGGAAGCGCGTCGCCGGCCTGCATGGCGCAGCTCGCGAGCCGCGAGAGCGCGGAGCGCGCGTTGTTGGCATGGATGGTGGTGAGCGATCCGCCGTGTCCGGTGTTGAGCGCCTGCAGCAGGTCGGCGGCCTCGCCGCCCCGGACCTCGCCGACGACGATGTGGTCGGGCCGGTGGCGGAGCGCGTGGCGCACCAGGTCCCGGATCTCGACGGGCGTCTCGGAGAGCGTGGCTCCGGCCTCGAACCGGAGGCAGTTCGCCCGGTCGATCCGGAGTTCGAGCGTGTCCTCGATGGCGACGATCCGCTCGTCTTGGGGCAGCAGTTCGATCAGCGCGTTCAGGAGCGTGGTCTTGCCCGAGCCCGTGCCGCCGGAGACCAGGATGTTCTGGCGGGACGCAAGCGTGCTCCGAGCGGCTTCGAGCATGTCCTCGGGCAGCGAGCCCAGCCGAACCAGGTCCTCGGCCGTGAACGCGCGGCCGCCGAACCGGCGTATGGTGATGGCGACTTCGGGAGCCGCGGGCGGGGTGCAGATGGCTACCCGCGATCCGTCTTCGAGCCGGGCGTCCAGGATCGGCCGCGCGGCGGGATCGAGCCCGAGGGGGCGCGCGATGTGGATGGCGGCCCGGTGGAGCCACGCGGCGGTGAGCCCCGGAGCGTCGTATGGCTCCAGCCTCCCGGCCCGCTCGACCCAGACGTTGCCGGGTCCGTTGATCATGATCTCCGAGATCTCCGAGTCTCCAAGGAGCGTCTCCAAACCCGGAAGGAACGGAGTGAGGTGGCCGACGCCGCTCGCGCGCTTCATATCCTGCCCTCCTCCAGTTGCCGCCAGTAGCCCTGCTCCCTGGGCAGGTAGTGGGGCTTGAGGTAGACGCGGCGGGCCGGGAGCGACTTGACGCCGTCGTAGGGCAGGCAGATCGCCTGGTAGTTGGCGAGCAGCCCGAACTGGCGCGGGGTGAACACGGGTTCCCTCTGCCGGCGGAACGACTTGCTCGCGCCGATGCTGCCGTCCCCTCCTCCGGCGCGGCCGGACAGGAGCGAGAACTCGGGCTTGTTCGTGGTCTCGGTGAACGTGTAGGACGCCTGCGTCTTCATGACGGAGCCGCACATGTCGGACGCGATCTTGGCCGACGCGTCGTCGGACAGCGACAGAAAGATCCGGGTGCGGAGCGTCTGGACGAGCGTGCGCCATGCCTCGCCCGAGGGGAGCACGGAGCGCAGCGACGAGATCGACTGCGTGGCGACGATCGGGATGCAGCGGCACTGCCGCGTGAGCGCGAACGCCTTCTCGTCGCCGGAAGGGTCGTCCTGCCCGACGGTGGCGAACGCCTGGTACTCGTCGCATATGAACACGGCGGGCCGCATGTAGCGCTCGGGACGGCGCGCGGCCTCGGCGGGCCGCCGGAGCAGCGCCTGCATCCAGGCGTTCTTGAGAAACACGCCGATGGCGCGGGCGAGCGCCGGGTTCGCGCCCGCGGGCATGTTGAGCGCCAGCACCTTGCCGCCTTCGATCAGGTCGCTGAGCGGCGGCAGCCTCCGGCGGAGCCCCGGCATGGGCTGGACGTCTGGGACCTCGTCCTCCTCCTCGTCCTCGGTCCACCTGGCCGGAGGATCGTCACCGGGCGGCGGCGGACAGAACACGCCGGCGACCTCGGGCTGGTCGAAGAGCGACAGGAACACGCTGATCCCCTCGACGATCGAGGTGCGGAGTTTGGCGTCGAGCGCCATCCAGTCGTGCCGGTACCATCGTTCGATGGCCTCGACCTGCTCGGCGTATTCGCGGCCCGCGCTCCCGCCTTCCGGCTCCGAGGCGTACTCGACCTTCAGCTTCCCGAGCACGGCCGCGCGTTCCGGATCGAGCCGGCACGCCACCGTGGCGCTGCCGGGCGCCATGTCCCAGTCCCAGTCCTCGAGAGCCTTCCGGTGCGCGTTGAGATCCTTGGCGGCGATGACGGCCCGCATCGGACACAGTCGCAGCGCCTCCGCCTTCGCCTCCCCGATCTTGTTCGCGAAGAGCTCGGCGTCGACCGTGCAGCGGTACACGTCGCGGAGCGTGACCCAGCCCCCCGGCAGGAGCCGGTGAAGCTCAACGATCCACCGGACCAGGTTCGTGTATGCTTGCTGCCAGAACGGCTAGCCTATCGTGCGATATAACTCATTGTCTAATAATGAGTTATGAACACAACAGAGCTTGCGCCCCTACCATTTCTTCCGCCGAAATGACGCGGATTCTTCTGGCTCTCGCTAGCCGTCCCGGGACGGTCGCCCGTTCGATGGGCCACGGCATCCGGTCGCCGGAGGGACCGGTACCCGGCACCCATGGATCCTTTTCCGTGGCTCCCGGTCACCTCCGCAGTCCTCTGTGGTGCAGGCGACACGGCTCGCACGAACGACGGCGGGGACGGACGACAGACTGGCTGGCCATGTCGGACCGCGGAACCAACGGACGGACGCGGCCTCCACCGCCCGTGGCCCAAGGCTACGCCAAGTACGGCGGCAGCTTAGTCTTCCATTCGCTCATCAGGACGAGCGCGCACTGCACGGCTTGGCCATCCTCAACGACCAACTCCAACTCCCCGGCGGGGGTATAGTCGTCCCATGCGAAGTTGCCCGAGAGGAAGGAGAGCACTTCTCGCTTGTAATCCGTGTCCAGATTGTCGAGGTAATCTCCCTTGGTCTCAAGAACGACGATGCGATTCCCGGGCTCGCCCACGGTGAAGATGAAGTCGGGGTAGATCTTGCCCTTACGCCATCCTTGGATGCCGTATTGGGTACGCGCCACGTTGCGGTGCCACCACGTCAGCGTTTTCTCGCCATCGAGATACACGGCGACCTCGCGTTCCTCCCGGTTCAACTCGCTCTTGTACACGGGCGCGAACAGACTCTTCTGAAGAGCATCGCCGCCCCGGCCCACAAGCTGGTCGGCGTCGGGTGGTTCGGTCGTATCGACCTCGAACGGCATTCGCCAGTTTCGACCGTCGAGACGCAGCCGGAACTGGATTCCCCCGGAAGCGACGGCTCGCTTGAACAGCACCTCAGCACGTGCGTTGCGTTCTCGGTCCAGTCCCTTGCGCAGCTCATCGACGAGGAGCGGGGCGATACCGCCCAGCTTCGAGTCCTCGAAGCCGCGGTCCCGCAGCCTCCCCAGGAATCGGCCTACGATCCTGCGTCCTACAAACGGATTCGGCACGATATCCAGTATCATGCGCACGGCATGCACCGGATCGACGGCGAGCACCTCACCGCTGCCGGCGACGGTCTCGTCGAGAAAGGGGTCACTTCCGTCGTCCCTCAGGCTGACGCGCCGCAGTTGCGTGTCGGCGGCTCGCGCGTTTTCGGGAATGCGATCCGCGATTTCCCTGGGATCGAAATCCCGCCAGTCGATGCGGGACAGGACATCGGTCCCGTAGTCAAGGTCACGGACTCCGTTGCTACCCTCGACCATGACCTTGGGCAGGTAGATCTCCGTCGTCGCAAAGGCGCGGCGGCGGGGGATCTTTCTGATTCCGTGGCCGGCCACGTCGTCGTCTTGATGGACCTGAGGGTGCAGATCGCCGAGCCCGTCCCGCTCCAGTCCTCTCTTGATCGCCGACACCACCGATTCGGTCTCCGCGTGATGGGCGATGACATGGCACTCGTCAAGTGCGCTCACTCCCGTTTTCGCTGCGCCGGGCTGTCTGAGGATGCGTCCAACAAGCTGTGTCATGGCGTTCTGGTTCGAGCTTGCGGACAGCGCGCATAGCACATAGGCGAACGGGCAGTCCCAGCCCTCTTGGAGGGCTTGTTTCGTGATGATCGCTCGCACCCGGTTCACCGGCGACAGAAGATCCTGGTTCTCGGGTTGGTTCAGGTCGTTCCGTTCGGCCGTCTTGATGGCGATTTCGGGCTCGTCGAACCCCGCCGTGAGCAGCCATTCCTTCACGTCGGCGGCGTGGATGTGACCGCTCTCTCGCTGATCCCTCCCGGTTCGTTCGACCTGCACCAGCATGATCGGGCGGATGTAGCGGTTGGTGTCGGCGCGGTACTTTGTCGCCTCATTATCTAGCGCGTTCAGCCTTGTGACGGCCGCGTTCAGCGTAGTCCGCCAATCGGTTCCTTGGCGGGGTTCGAGGTTGAGAGGGATCTTGATCATGCCCTCGCGGTCCATTTCCCGACCGGTCACCTCTACCAGCAGGTTGGCGAATCGAGCAGACCTCGGGTTCCGTCCGCCGGACGCCCGAACGTCCTTCGGCGTGGCGGTCAGTTCCAGCACGAAGCACGGGTTGAATCCGTACAGTGTGCTGAAGGCGAGATCGGGAGTCGCCCTGTGTCCCTCGTCCACCACGACAACCGGGCGGATGACGCGCAGGGCGTTGCCGAGCGAGTCCTTCACCATCGACAAAAACCCGTAGGCGTCGAGGTTCTCCGTCCGGGCCAGCACTCTCCTGTGTGCCTGCTGGTCGCCCTCGGGCGGAAAGAAGCCGTGAATGTCGCCCCGATCTTGAAACACCTTCAGCGACTCCTTCAGTTTCCGGTTCGCCGCTTGCAGCATCAACAGCATGACGCAGAGGTTTGATTCCACATCCCGCCTGTCGAGCCGGTCGGCCTTCTCCATGACCCGCACACGTCCGGCGGCGGCGCGGTCCAGCGCCTGCCGGTAGGGGTGCTCGCGGTCCCTGAGGTGTTTCAGCGTCTGTCGGTAGATCGCCTCGTTCGGCACGATCCAGAGGACGAAGCCCGTGTTGCGCCCGAGGTAGCGGCCCATGATGCGCGATACGCCCGAAACGGCCAGCCAGGTCTTTCCGCCGCCGGTAGGCACCTTGAGTACCGCGTTGGGAACCGGGTCGCCGCAGCCAGCGGTGCGGGGCGAGAACGGAATCGAGGTACGCGATTTCGGCAACTTGCCCTGACTACGCAGCGCCTCCCAAGCACTCTTGGTGAAGTCCGGAACCGGAAGGGCAAGATCCGCCCTGCTGGCGGCCAGCGCCTTGATCTCGTCGGCTCTGTGCTTCTCCACCCTGAGGTGGGTGAGGTAGGCGTCGAGCGTGTCGAGCACCCGCTCCTGATACTCCAGTTGGCGGAACCTCATGTGCATCAGCCCCGGTCGATGCGGTAGAGGGCGAACGGCAGGGGCACGAACTCGACGGGGATATCCTCGGCGGCAAGCATCTTCTGGCTGACGTATCGGGCTGGCGCGAACACCAGATGACGCTTCTCCGGGTCGCTCGCCGCGAAGTCCCGTGCGCGGGTCAATGTCAGCGCGGCGTCGGGAGACTTCAGCCAGTCCAGGTCGGGCTTGTAGATCAACCAGACATGCTGGCCGTCCGCCTCGCCGAGATAGAAGTCTCTTTCGCGCAACGACTTCGAATCGAAAGCTCGATTCGTCGCCATGTGGAAGAGTGCCGCGCCAAGGCCATCGTAGGAAGGCAAGGTTTCGCCGGTCAGCAGCTTGTCGAGTTCCACCGGATCGCCAAGCGTGCAGTAGGTGAAGGATCCCCCAAGCCCCTCGGTTCGCTCCGCAACCGCCGTTTCGCCCGTGACGATCAGTTCACCATCTTTGACCTGCCTCCTGATCCGGTCGTGTTCGTGGCCGTGCAGATTCCCGATTGCCTCCACCGCTTCCACCAGCTTTCCGGACTGCCTCAGCTTTAACCATGTGATTTTCTCGCGGAGCAACTCGGTCTTCTGCGTGCCGGTGAAGGAGTACCCGGCGATCACGCGCCGAACGCGCTCCGCCGTCAGCCGGTCGGCGTAGTCCTCCATCTCCACTAGGATGAATCGACGGCTGCCTCCGTCTCGTCGGTTGGCTTCGAGGACCGCGTGAGCCGTCGTTCCAGATCCGGCGAATGAGTCCAAGATGACTGCGTCTCGACTCGCTGCGATGGTGATGATCCTGTTGATGAGCCGTACAGTCTTTGGCGTGTCGAACAGGTCAGAAGTGCCGAAAATACGCCTCAACGTGGCCTTGGCCTGCCGCATCGTATCCACATCGGCCCATATGGTCGGAAAGGGCCGGGTGGGATCGCTCGTCGGCGCGAACTCGCGTGTGTACGGCTCCCAGACTTCCTGACCCAACTTCTCGATTCGCTTCCAAACGAGCGTACCTGCTTCCGTGTGCTTGGCGATCCCCTTCTTGCCCATCGACCACCGAGCTTCTTCACCATTGTCATGGATCGGGAATACGTCGTTCCCATCGGGGTCTTCCAGAGCAAAGAACATCGTGGGTCGGTCGCGGCGGAGGCTCTCGCGACCATTCTTCTTGAGCAATCGATCACGATAGGGCCGCCCGTCTTGGTCCGTGCGGGGATAAGCCTTCAGGATCGAGGGCGCGGCCATACGCCTGAACCGTGCCGAGGAAATATCACGAGCGAAGCAGGTCACGTAGTCGTGGTCCGGCGTGATGGCCACCTTGTTGTCGTTCGGGCTGTCAACCTTTCGCCAAATGAAGGTGGCCACGTGATTCTCGACCCCGAAGATCTCGCAGCACATGCCGAGAAGCCGATGGGCCTCATGATCGTCGACCGTGATGAAGATCACCCCATGGTCGGCGAGAAGCTCTTGGAGCAGGCGCAACCGCGGCCACATCATGGCGCACCACTTGTCGTGGCGGAGGCCGTCCTCGATCCCCACCGGATTCGAGTCCAACCACTCCCGGATCATCGGGGCGTTCACGTTGTCGTTGTAGCACCAACCCTCGTTGCCCGTGTTGTAGGGCGGGTCGATGAAGATGCAGTCCACCTTCCCCGCGTAGAGCGGCAGGAGAGCCTTAAGGGCGTGGAGGTTGTCTCCATGGATTATCAGGTTGCCTGCGAGTGATGGCTCGCCGATCCCCTTCCTGGCATCCATCACCAAGGGCCGGAACGGCACCGACAGGTGGTGGTTGTAGACGAACTCCTTGCCCTTGAAGTCGAGTTGGCTCATGGCCCGTCCTGCTTGCCGTCGTTGCTCATCATGATGGATCTCCTGCCGTTGCCTCGCCGATTGCTTGGCCTGAGCGCCAATCCCCGTTCCATCACAGATCAGATCCGCGCGGGTTGCTTCTGGTCCTTAGCACACGGCGTACGCGCGCGCCGACACCATTGATGATCTCATCCACCGTATCCAGGCAATGGTCGGTGAACTCCCTTGACAGATAGAAGATCCAAGGATCACCTCCCGAGTCTGCGCTTGTGAAGCAATTCGTCCATCCCTTGCTGGCGATGAGGTTGGCGAAATCCTTCACGTCCTTTTCCGGCCATTCGAGGCCACCATGGAACATCCTGTCGCGGTAAGCAAAGAGAGCCGAGAGGGTCTTCTCCAGATCCGCAGGAAGGTGCTTCCGCAAGTCGATGGCTTCGGCAAGCTGCACTATTCCCTTCGCGATGTCGCGAGAGCGACGGCCTCGCTTCCACACGAAGCGCTTATCCCATCGATCGTCGAGTTGCCATCGTTCGTGACCGCTTCCCAACGAATAGGAGTCCCCCACCGCGCGCTTGAGGTAGCGGAAGGCCCGGTCAACCAAGGACTCGATGAGCGGGGCAATCAAACCCACGGCCGCCATGCTGTGCGCGGCATCAAGGAAGGTGGAGCTGTGCAGGTGGCTGATCCGTTCGCTCTCCATCCACGAGCTACCGCCGCGAGCGCGGATTTCCGTCTCGATTCTCTCGATCTCCGCCGCTACCTTGTCTTCAGCCTCCTGGTTGCGCTCCAGCACACTGCGAATTGCGATCAACTGAGACCCAAAGTGTGGGAGCACCGCCGCGCCGATGTCTTGGTCAGTGACCGCCTCGTGGCCAACTCCCGCGTCGTCACACAAGTAATCCAGATACTCCTCGAGCACGGCTATTGCATCGTGGTGTTCGGTCATGGGCATGAGTGTCCTGTCCTCCGTTCACGATCCATGAGGATCCCGAAGCGTCGGACGCTGGCACAGCAGGGCGCTCCTTGGGGGGTGGGTCCATGCCGACGCGTGCGCACGTGGTCGCGCGTGGGGACGGTTCCCCAACCCAGCCTCCCGAGCCTTGGCGCTGGTGGGAAACCCTAAGCGCGGTAACCGCACCCGGAGACGCGCCAGCCCCGACACCTCCTACCTGTATGTCCATCTGGCTGGCCGCGTTCTCCTCTCAAGATCCTCGTTGAATGCCCTAATCTAACGCCGGGCCGTGCGGTGCCGAGACCTCCGACCGGCAACGTGTGTCCGCCACGCACGACGCGCCAGCCCTCAGCACCCTCTCGGACGGCCCATGGAACGCCGCAGCTTTTCCAGCTTCAGGATCATCTGCGGGGTGGTGGAGGGCGCGGTTGGGTCGTGTTGGTGGTTCAGTTGGCGTATTCTCCAGTTAGCTTCCGGAGCGGTCGATTGGCCAGCTTAGAAGCTGCCGCCGCGGCTTGCCGAGTCCATCCGGCTACGGAATCAGGAACTGACATGGAACACGATGCCGACCTTCGCGACCGAGTCCTCACGCCGCGTAGGATGGGTCACATTGCGGATCAGTTGGAGGAGGCCATCGGGGCGTTGGAGGTTAGCGCGATGTCAGATTGGCGAATCCGAATCCCGCCAGACACCCGGTTGCCGGAGATCGTTCGACGCCTACGCGAGGCGGCTGCGGAAGAATCGTTTCCTGAATGTCCAAGCCAGCGCGCTCTGATCGCCCAAGCGGCTCGTGACGCGCAGGAGTTCGCGGAGATCAGCTGGGTGCTTCCGGTCGATGCCCTCAGACCTCTTCGTCAGCGACTCCAGAAAGCCGTCTTCGGTACACTGGGGCAGACACGTCAGGAGGCCTACCAGGCTCAAAGCGAACTGTGGACCGGCGCCGTGCTTGCACGGTCCGGCGCGCTCACCGGAGTTCGTATTTCCGACGAAGGCAAGAGCCCGGATTTCATCTTGAGGAACGGGACGGAGGAATACGCCGTCGAGGTAAAGCGGCCTACCAATCCTCCGCGCGCGTTGGATTTGGTGTCCAAGGCGGCCGGGCAGCTACGGAACGACAGATACCACGGGGGAGCGATCGTGGTGGACCTGACCGACTGCCTCGGCTCCAAGCTTGGCGACCTCTCAGGCAGAGGCCGACCCAGGATGGATGAGGTTGAGGCGAAGATCAAGGAGCTGACGAACCCTCTCCGCAAGCAGGTGTTCGGCGACTCGTCTGGGCGGATACAAGCTCGTTATCACCACATTTTCGCACTGGTCATGTTCACGCGAGCGATTTGGTGGGACCTCGACGATCTGTCGCAAATGCATCCTCTTCGGCACGTGTTGTCGATTCGATTCTGGCACGGCATCAAGGATCTGCGGTACTGGCGCGCTGGCTGGCTGGCGGAACTCATCGATAAGGGTATCGGAGAAACAGGCCATCAGGGGTTAGGAAAACGGGAGATCACGTTCGATGCATGAGTCGGCGCTGGGTATTGTGTCGAGCGGTCGATTCGCCGCCGAAAGCCCTTAGCGGCTGGGCCCAGAATCGCGCTCTCGCCCTCGCGGCGGGCGTCATCTCCCCTCCGGCAGTTGGAGACAATCACCGGCTCGGCCCCGAGTCCCGGTCCGGCCCGCGCGGCCTCGTCATTTCGACCAGCCGCCGCGTCATCGCCACCCGCGCCCTGGCCCTGCGCCGTATGTGCCGGAGTATCTGGTCAAGTCCGTCACCCGCCCGCTCAGCCGCTCGACTTGCCGCTGCAAGGCTTCGACCTGCTCGCGCAACGCTGCGATCTGTCCGCAATGCCGCCGCTGTTCCGTTTCGTACTGCTCGGACAATCTTTCCAACGCGGCCGTCAGCCGCCGTTCCAAATCGGTCATGCAACTCCCTCCTCACTCTCTCGAGAGCTTCATGTAGGGCCGTCCGTCCATGGTGAATGCCGGACGGCCCGGAGTGCCGACGGGCAGCAACACGTACCGATCCCCGTTGATTTCCTGCAACTCCACGCCCCAGGTCGTCTCGTGCATCACCGCCAAGGTGTCGCGCGCCCGCAAGATCCTGAGCTTGACCTCCGCCAAGGTCTCGATCCGGGAGTCGATGCTCCTCGACAACCAGTGCATCGTCGCCCAGCTGCCGCCGCAGATACCGAGGAAGAGGCTCATGCCGACCACCAGCGG
>MPMR01000003.1 GCA_002238605.1 BD2-11 clade cluster bacterium bin43
ACCCGCGCATCGCGAACCGGCCCGGCCGGGAGCGACCCGTCGGGCAGTGGGGAAGCGGCGGGGAGCGGGGCCGCGGGCGGCGCACCCGCCACACCTTCCGCCACCGGTTCCCGCGATGCCACCGGATCGGCCCCTTGCGCGCGCACCTCGCCGCCCGCGGCGGTGGACTGCCCCACCGGCGTCCGGCTCGGTCCGGGGGTGCGCTCCACGGCCGGCACCCGCCCACCCACATCCGGGCGCGGCTCCACACGGGTGGCCGGAAGCGCCGCTTCCGGCGGCCGCACGACCCTTCCCGGCAGCTCCAGGCCCTCCACCGGCGCCGCCGCATCGGCCCGCGCGCTCACCCCCGGCCGCATCGGCTCGCGCAGGCCGGGAACCCGCGCGGTGGGCGCCCCACCGCGCTCCCGCCCCACGTCCCCGCCGATACCGAGCACGGGCGTGTCCCCCGACCTCGTTCGGATCAGGGGCGTCGCCCCTTCGCCATCGGCGCGCTCCTTGAACTCGAACATGGGACGCGACGGTTCGAGCGGGCGCGTGTACACCACCCGGTCACCGCTGTATCGGTACACCGGGTAGTAGTAGGGGTCGTCGTGGATCACGACGCGGAAGTCGGTGCACCAGGCACCGTACGGGTTCCAGTCGAACATCGGCCTGAACCCGTGACACTGGTAGCAGAGGAAACGCGGATAGTCGTGGGGACCGTCAATGTCGTAGGCGACGAAGTCGAGCGCGTAATCTCCCGCCCCTTCCGGAATCAGCGACGCGACCACATCGTCCATCATCAGGAATGGATCGCGGTATGCGGCCTGCGCCACCGCGCCCAGGTTCCAGCCGCCCTCGTAGCGCGAGTAGGCGAAGCCGGAGAAATCGAGCGGCGCCGGCGACGCGACCACGAAGAGGTAGCCCTTGCCCTCGTCCCCGTCCACCTGCCAATAGCGCGACTCCGGAAACAGCACCCGGTAGTCGCGCCCACCCAGCGCCACGTGGTCGTCGGTGGGGGAGCCGGGATGGAGCAGGCGCGCGAAGCCGTTGGTGTCGATATGGAAGATGCTCACGTAGGCATCGCGCGAGGCGCGGTAGAAGACACGCACCAGATCGCCCCGGCGCAGGACGGGGCTCGTGCCGCGATCCAGCCAGATGCGGGACTCCAGGGGTTCGTCCCGGACTGCGAACTGCTCCTGGGCGGCCATGGGCGCCGCACACAGAAGCGTCAGCCCGAGTACCGGGCCAGTGGCCGACCTGGCGAACCGCATCGTCCTGACTCTCTCCCCTGCCCGCGTGGGTGACCGGCGCAACGAAACCCGGGTCCAATATGCTGCACCATGCGTGCCAGCGCATGAGACCGTCGCCTTCCCTAACCTATCTGACGATGAAGTCCTTCCCGCAAGTACACGTGAGCCTGATATCTTCCCTGCAAGGGCCTCGGGCGGCGCACGCCGCACGTTCGACCGATGACCGGATCCCGGCGGGCATGGCATCCTCTCTCCCGGTTTTCTACACTACCCACCATGAACGAACCCGACACATCCGCACCTGACGCCCGCCTGGGAACCGCTCCGGGCCGGCGGCGCGCCGACCTGATGGACCCGATCGCGCTGTCGGAGGTCGGCGGCCTCGAGTTCATCGCACGCGAGGTCGTGGAGGGATTCTACATGGGGCTGCACCGTTCGCCGCACCGCGGGTTCTCCGCGGAGTTCGCGGAGCATCGAGCCTACCAGGCCGGGGATGATCTGCGCTATATCGACTGGCGCATGTACGGACGCTCGGACCGATTCTACGTGAAGCAGTTCGAGGAGGAGACCAACCTTCGCGCATACCTCCTTCTCGACAACAGCCTCTCGATGGCGTGGACGTCGCAGCCCGAGACGCTGGCCACCAAGTCGTGGTACGCGAAGCACCTTCTGGCATGCATCGCCCTTCTGCTTCTGGGTCAGGGGGACCTGGTCGGCTTCGCATCCTTCCACCACGAGATCCAGGCGCGCCTCGCACCCAGCGGAGGACGCAAGCAGTGGCACGAGATCATTCGGCGCGTCTCGCCGCTGGAGCCCGCCGGCCTGACCTCCCCGCATTCCGCGCTGCGGGACATCGCGGGACGCCTGCGACGCCGCGGCCTGGTCGTGCTCCTGTCCGACCTCCTGATCGACCCGGAGGAAACCCGGCTGGCGCTCCGCTTTCTGAAGCACTACGGACACGAGGTGCTCGTTTTCCACATTCTGGATCCGGGGGAGCGCGAGCTGCCTCCCGCCGGAGACGTGCGCTTCTTCGATCCCGAGAGCCGCGACGAGATTCAGATCAGCGTGCCGGACATGCGCCGCGAGTACCGGGACGCCGTGGAGAGCGCGATCGCCGAGTGGGAGCGAGCGACAAAGCCGTACGGGATCGACTACTGCATGCTCGAAACCAGCCAGCCCTTCTCGCTCGCCCTGAGGGCCTATCTGCGAAAGCGGCAGAGGCTGGGATAGGAGCCGGACGGCGTGGGCTTTCTGAACCCCCTCTTCCTCGCTGCCGCGGCGGTGGTCGCGGTCCCGCTGATTCTTCATCTCTTCCACCGCCACGAGCTGCGCCGGGTCCCGTTCCCCGCGCTGCGCTATCTGCTGCGCGCCACCCGCGATCACGCGCGCACCATCCGCATCCGCCAGCTGCTCCTGCTGCTCCTGAGAGTTGCCATCTGTCTTCTGCTGGTGCTGGCCGGAAGCCGCCTCTTCTGGAGAGGCGCCGGGGGCACCCACCAACCGACCGCGCTGGTGATCATCCTGGACAACTCGCTCAGCTCGGGGCTGATCCAGGGAGAACAGCGCGTGCTGGATCGATTGAAGGCGCTGGCCCTCGAGACCCTCGACGAGGCCGGGCCCGAGGATCGCATCTGGGTAATGAGGGCGGGGGAACCCTGGGATGTTGCAGTCCCGGGATCTCCCGTGGAGGCGCGCGCGCGCCTGCTGGAGACGCAGGTGGGCAGCGGACGAGGAGATCTCGCCGGTGCACTCGAGAGGGCCGGCGCCCTGGTCTCGGCAGCGCCGCTCGACGAAACCGAAATCCAGCTGCTGTCGGACCTGCAGGCCACCGCGTTCCCGGGCGACGCTCCCGTGCCCCTGCCCGACGGTACCCGTCTCCTTGTGTACCGCCCACCGTCCTCCACGGAGGACAACCGCTACCTCAGGGAGGTACTCGTGGGCGGGGGTCTCGCGCCCATGGCGAACGAGCGTTCCCAGGTATCCATCGCGGTGGGCGGCACGGGCGAGGGCGCCGATACCCTGGCCGTGCGGCTGGTTGCGGGAGGGCGCACGGTCGGCGCGACCACCATAACCGCGGGATCGGAGGCGCTGCTCAGCGTGGGACCGTTCGCCGGCGGCGTGGTGGTGAGCGGGTACGCCGAGATCGACCCGGACGCGCTGCGCGGCGACGACCGCCGCTATTTCTCGGTATCGGTGCGGCCACCGGTGGGGGTGTCGCTCCGGGGGGAGGGCGGCTTCTTTCTGGAGCAGGCGATCGAAGTGCTGGCCCGGGCCGGGCGGGCGCGGCGGACGGCGGACGCGGCAGCAGAGGTTGTCGTGAGCGTCGGTGGAGAGGGGCTGGATGGCCGGCCCGGCAGTTCCGCCGCGGTCGTGCTTCCTCCTTCCGACGCGGCCATGCTTCCCGCCCTCAACCGGCAGCTCCTGCTGGCGGAAATCCCGTGGCGCTACGAGAGCGAGACGGGCGCCGGGGAGATCGGCGTGGCCGACAGCCGCCTGCCGGTCGCTCTCGACGAGGTGCGCATCCTCCGCCGCTATCGCCTGGTGGCCAACGGAGAGGAGGCTGCGGGGCTGGTCCAGGCCACCCTCGACTCGGGCGAGCCCTGGATCGTGACCGGCACCGCGCCCGGCGGACCCTACCTGCTGGTCGGCTCTCCGATGGACGCCGAGGCCACCAGCCTGGCCGTGTCCGCCCCCATGCTGCCCCTCGTCGAGTGGATGGTGTCGCGCTGGCCTTTCCAGAGCGAGGGCAGATCGTTCACCGTCGGGGATGTGCTGCCGATCCCGGCCGGCGTTGACGCCATCGCCGACGGCGCCGGCGTGCGGATGCCGGCCGACGCCGGCGCCCGGGTTGTCGCGCGCGCTCCGGGGCTCTATCGCCTTTTGGCCGGCGACTCCCTCGTGCAACAGGTCGCGGTCAATCCGCCCGAGGCGGAATCGATCCTCGAGGCGGTCTCGGACGACGCCCTCAGCGGCCTTCTGGGGGACGACTACGACCTGGCAGACGCGTCGTCCTGGCGCCGCTCGATCTTCGCCAGCCGGCAGGGCACCGAGATCTGGCGCTGGCTCCTGGCCGCGGCGCTGGCCCTGCTGCTCGTGGAATCCCGGGTTGCGGCAACCGGCCGGCGCGCCCGCTCCCCGGGCCACGCCGTCCTACCCGGCTCCCGCGGACCGTCCGCCTCCGGCCCCCTTCCGCGAGCCGGATGAACGCGGCCGACAACGCCATTCTCGACCTGCTCGAGGCGACCGCGCCCTTCCGTTCGTTGCGGGCGCGGCTCCCGACCGCCGGCCACGAGGTGCGTCTCGGGGGCACGGCCAGCTCGCTCGGACACGCCGTGCTGGCCACCCTCGCCCGCGCGACGGGGGACCGCGTCGTCGTGCTCCTCGCCCCGTCACCGGACAGGGCGGTCGCGGCGGAGGCGGATCTGGAAGCGCTCGCGGGCCCCGATTCGGTCGCCGCCTATCCTCAGCGGGAGGCACTCCCCTACGAGAGCGACGACTTCCACATCGAGATCGAGGGGCGCCGGGTCGAGGCCGTGGAAGCCGTCTTCGGCAACCGCTGCCGCCTGCTGGTGACCACGCCGCGCGCCCTCCAGGAGCGGGCCTCCTTCCCCACCCGGCTCACCCACCTGCACCTCACCCTGCGCACGGGCGACGAGGTGGGGCTCACTGCTCTGGTGGAGAAACTGGGGGAGCGCGGGTTTCACAAGGCTCCGCTGGTGGAGGAAGTCGGTCAGTTCGCGGTGCGCGGGGGCATCGTCGACGTCTTCTCCTTCGGTTCCCCCGACCCGCTGCGCATCGAGTTCCTGGGTGACGAAATCGGATCCATGCGCCGCTTCGACATCTTCGACCAGCGCTCCACCGGGTCGGTCGCCGAGGTCCGTCTGCTCCCCGTCAGGCTGGACGACGGCGGTGGGGCGGACGCTCCCGGTCCGTCCCGCTCCCTCCTCGACCTGCTTCCCGGCGACACCCTGGTGGCACGCTGGGCGGACGACGACCTGAAGGCCTCCGCCGACCACACATGGCGAGAGGTGGAGCGGCGCCACGCCGAAGCCGTCGCGGGCGGCGACGATCCTCCCCCGCCGGACACCGTCTGCCTCCGCCCCGGCGGCCTGCTCGAGCGGCTGGCCACCTTCCCCCGGCTGGCCCTCTCCCCTGCCGCCGACGGCCGGCTCCTCTTCGACTCGGAGGCACCCCCCGCCATCTCCCGCGACATGAAGCGGTTGAGGCAGGTGCTGCGCGACGGCGCGGCCCGCGGCGACCGGACCCTGATCCTTTGCGACAACGACGGGCAGATCCAGCGCCTGGAGGAGATCCTGGGAGGGCAGACGCGCCTGCCCGCGGGCACCCAGCTTGCCGTGGGAGCGCTGGAGCGGGGATTCACCCTCAACGACTCGGTCCCGCGCCTGCGCATCCTCACCGATCACGAGATCTTCCTGCGCACGCGCCGCATTCGCCGGCGGCGTCGCTTTCGCGGCTCAGCCTCGCTGGAGAACGTCGCGCAACTCACCCCCGGAGACGCGGTCGTGCACATGGACCACGGCATCGGCCGCTTCCGGGGGCTGGAACACGTCACGATCGGAGGCGAGGAGATCGAGTCGATTCTGATCGAATACGCGGGAGCGGAGTTCCTGCGCGTTCCCGTCTACCGGCTCGATCTCCTGGAACGCTGGGTCGGCAGCACCGAGGAGGCGGAGCCTCCGCCCGTGCACCGCATCGGAGGGAAGCGCTGGAAGAATCTGCGCGCCCGCACCGAGCGGGCCATCCGCAAGGTCGCCACCGAACTCCTCGAGCTGTACGCCCGCCGCGAGATGGCCCAGGGTCACGCCTTCGCTCCCGACACCCGCTGGCAGAAGGAAATGGAGTCGTCCTTCCTCTACGAGGACACGCGCGATCAGCGGCGCGTGGTTGAAGACATCAAGCGGGACATGGAGGCGGCCGCGCCCATGGACCGGCTGGTCTGCGGAGACGTGGGCTACGGCAAGACCGAGGTGGCGATTCGCGCCGCCTTCAAGGCGGTCCAGGACGGAAAGCAGGTCGCCGTGCTCGCGCCCACCACCGTGCTGGTCGAGCAGCACGCGCGCACCTTCGGAGAGCGTCTCGCCGACTACCCGGTGACGGTGGGGGCGCTGAACCGGTTTCGTAGCGCAAAGGAGACGACCCGCCTGCTGCGCGAGATCCGCCGCGGAACCCTCGACGTCGCCATCGGCACCCATCGCCTGCTCTCGAAGGATGTCGACTTCCGCGACCTCGGCCTCCTCGTCGTCGACGAAGAACAGCGATTCGGGGTCCGGCACAAGGAGCGGCTCAAGCGGCTGCGGGCCGCGGTCGACGTGCTCACGCTCACGGCCACGCCCATACCGCGCACCCTTCAGCTCTCCCTCGCCGGCCTGCGCAACTTGTCGCTCATCCGGACACCGCCCCGCGACCGGGTCCCCATCACCACCCACGTCATCCCGTGGAACGACCACATCCTCTACGATGGCCTGTCGCGGGAACTCGACCGGGGCGGCCAGGTCTTCTTCCTTCACAACCGCGTGCAGACCATCCACAGCACGGCCGAGAAGGTGCGCGCGCTGGCGCCGGACGCGGCCGTCGCCGTCGCCCATGGGCAGATGGGCGGCCGGCAGCTCGACCGGGTGATGCTCGATTTCGTCAACGGCGACCTGGACGTGCTGGTCTGCACGGCCATCATCGAGAACGGCCTCGACGTCCCCAACGCCAACACGCTGATCGTCGACCGCGCCGACCGCTTCGGGCTCGCGCAGCTCTACCAGATTCGTGGCCGGGTCGGGCGCTCCGACCGCCACGCGCACTGCTACCTGGTCGTCCCCGACGGCGTTTCCAGAGACGCCATGCAGCGGGTGCGCGTACTCGAGCGCCACACCGACCTGGGCAGCGGCTACGCCGTGGCGATGCGCGACCTGGAGATGCGCGGCGCCGGCAACCTCCTCGGCGAGGACCAGTCGGGGTACGCCCAGGCGGTCGGCGTCGATACCTACATGCGTCTGCTGCGCAAGACCGTGGAGCAAATGAAGCGGGGACGGACCGAGGAGCCCGCGCCGCGCGATCCGGAGATCTCGCTCGCCGGATCGGCCTACCTGCCGGACGGCTACGTGCCCGATTCGGGGCAGAAGCTCCACCTCTACCGCCGGCTGTCGCGCATCACGACCAAGACGGAGCTCGACGAGTTCGCCGCGGAGTTGCGCGATCGCTTCGGGGCGCTGCCGCCGCCGGCCGACCGCCTGCTCGACAGCCACGTGCTGCGCCTGCTGGGCCGCGGGGCCGGCCTCCAGCGCATCCTGGTGCGCGGACGGCGGGCACGACTCACCTTCCGGGACGGCCTGGTACCCCGGCTGACCGCGCTGGAAGAGCCGCTCCGGGACCGATTGATCGCCGTGGAGGTACGCAGGATGTCGCCATTGTCGCTCGTGCTCCGCCAGGAGGGCGCCGATCCGCTGACCGCCACCCTGATCCGGGCGCTGGACCTGCTGTCGGCGAACCGCGCCAGAGCCGCCTGACGCGATGCCGGGCACACCGGCGAGCGAACTCCGGGGAATCGGCGTACTATGCACGCAGGCCTGACCATCGGGAGTGAAACATGAAGGTTCCTGTACACAGCGTCCCCCGGATCCTCGGCGCCGCCTGCCTCGCGGCGCTACCCGCGCTCGGCGGGTGCGGCGATCCTTCTCCGGGCGACGAAATCGTCGCGCGCGCCGCCGGCTACGAACTGTCCGTGGACCAGACCGCCGATCTGCTCGCGCGCCAGGCGCAGCTTCCCGACCAGGCCGACGTGGTGGAGGCCATCGCGGGCCTCTGGATCGACTACACCCTGTTCGCCGTCGCCGTCCTGGAAGACTCGACCTTCCAGCACATCGACCTGCTCCCGCTGGTGAGGCAGGAGATCGAGCAGGAGCTGGTGGCGCGCTTGCGCGCGCGCGTGATCCAGGTGGACACCGCCTTCACCGAAGAACAGCTGCGCCAGATCTACGAAGAGCAGGCGGCAGGGGTGGAACTGCGCGCGCGCCATATCCTCCTTTCGCTCGATCCGGGGGCGGACGCCCCCACCGCCGACAGCGTCATGGAGTTCGCCTCGGGCCTGCGCGAGCGAATCCTGGCGGGAGAGGATTTCGCGGCCCTGGCCGGTGAGTTCAGCCAGGATCCGGGGACGGCGATCCAGGGCGGAGACCTGGGCTCCTTCCGGCGCGGCCAGATGGTTCCGGCCTTCGACTCGGCAGCCTTCGCGCTGGCGCCCGGGGAAGTAAGCGGTCCGGTGCGCACGGGTTTCGGGGTCCACATCCTGCAGGTCGACGAGCGGATCCAGCTCCCCTTCGAAGAGGCGCGCTCCCAGTTCGAGCCGCAGCTCAAGCTGGGCCTCGTCAGCCAGGCCGAGGAGGCCTACCTGGGGCGGGTCATGAGCCGCGCCGAAATGGAGCCCGTCGACGGGGGCGCCGAGATCGCCCGTCAGTTGGCCGCGCGTCCCAGCCAGCGCCTGAGCAGCCGGGCTGCCGGCCGCGAACTCTTCCGCTTCGAGGGGGGCGCATACACGGCAGCCGACTTCCACCGCTTCCTGAGCGAGCAGGGACCTCCCCTCCGCGCACAGGTGCGCAACGCCACCGACGACCAGCTGACCGGGCTCCTCGGAAACCTCGCGCAAAGCAAGGTCCTGGTGAACGAGGCAGAGCAGGCCGGCATCTCGCTCAGCGATGCCGAGCAGGACTCGCTGCTCGTGGTCGCCCGCACCCGTTTCACGCGCGCGGCCCGCGACCTGGAGCTGACCAGCCTGACGCCGGCGGAGGGGGAATCGACGCAGGACGCCGTCGAGGCCCTCGTGCGCGGCGTAATGCAGCGCATCGTCGACGGAGACGAAAACATTCCGGCCCTCGGACATCTCTCGTTCGCGCTGCGTGAGGAGTATCGGTCCGACGTGTACGAGAACAACTTCAACGCGGTGACGCAGCGCACCAGCGAGTTCAGGGTGATCCGGGGCCGCTCCCAGCCGATCCAGCCCCCGGACTCCCCGGTCGTGGCTCCCAACGCGCCGCCGCCCGGCAGTTGAAGGCGATGCCCAGGCAGGTGTCCCCGAAACCTCCGGATCCCGCCGCCGCACGCTCCGGAACCCGTCGCCAGCGGGGGGTTTACACGGGATCGAAGCACGGATGTGCGTTCCGTCCCCCGCTCGATCCCCCGATCTCCGCAGGTCCATACGGTATGATGAAGTCTCTTCTTCCGACCCCTGGCCGCCCTTCCGCGCGGCATCTCCTCATCCTCGCACTGCTCTTCTGCCCGGCCCTGGCGGGGGCACAGGAGCCGGGACCCCTCCCGGAGGTCGTTGACGGCGTCGTGGCGATCGCCGGCGATTCGGTGATCCTGCGATCCGAGGTGCAGGAACGCCTGCTCCAGATGCGCGCCAGCGGGGCGCCCATGCCGGAAGATCCGGCGGGCATCATGCAGCTTCAGGATGAACTCGTCGAATCCCTGATCAACGAACAGCTTCTGCTGCAGGCGGCCGAGGGCGACAGCACCATCGTCGTCTCAGACGAGGAACTGGAAGCCATCGTCCAGCAGGACCTGGACGAGCGAATACGCAACGTCGGAGGAATGGGGCAGCTGGTGGCCCTGCTCAGCGAACAGGGACTGAACCTCATCAGCTATCGCGAAATGCTGAAGGAGCAGGCGCGCCGGCAGCGCCTGCAGTCGCTCTGGATCGGGAGGAGACGCGCGGACATCGGTCCCATCGTGGTGACCGAAGGGGAGGTGCGCGAGTTCATCGACGCCCAGCGCGACCAGCTCCCCAGGCGCCCCGCCTCCATCATCTTCCGCCAGGTTCTCGTGCGCGCGGAGCCATCCGCCTCCACCCGCGAGGCGGCCCGGCTGGAGGCGGAGCGCCTGCTCGGGCTCATCAGCGAGGGAGAGGACTTCGAGGAACTTGCCCGCCGGTATTCCCGGGATCCGTCGAGCGCGACGCAGGGCGGGGATCTGGGATGGTTCCCCCGGGGACGCATGGTGCGCGAGTTCGAGGACGCCGCCTTCGGGATGTTCCAGGAGGGACAGGTGAGCGACGTGGTCGAGACCGACTTCGGCGCGCACATCATCCGCGTCGACCGCATCAGCCTCGGGGAACGGAGGGCGCGGCACATCCTCATCACCGCCGAGACCAACCCGACCGACGAGGAGGCCGCGCAGCTGCTGGCGGGCGAGATTCTCGAGCGGGCACGGGCCGGCGAATCCATGAGAGCGCTTCACGAGGAGTACGGCTACAAGGCCCAGCCGCCGCTGGATTCGCTTCAGGTCTTCACGCCCCAGCTGCAATCGCTCCCCCCGGGGTACGTGGCCGAAATCGGGTCCGCTGCGGACGGGGACGTCGTCGGACCCATCGAGTTCGACGACCGCGGAACGGTGTTCGCGGTGGTCAAGGTCCTCGAGACGCGGCCGGAGGGCGACTACACCTATGACGATCTGCGGACCCGCGTGGAGGACCAGCTGCGCGAGACCAAGGTGCTCGACGAGATCATCGAAGAGCTGCGCGCACGAGCGCATGTCGAGCTGCGGCCCTGAGCGGCCCCACCTGATCGCGCGCTGCGCACCGCACCAGGACTGACGTGACCCCTTATTCCGCCCCCCCATCCGCGCGACTCGCCGTGACCCTCGGTGACCCGCGCGGAATCGGGCCCGAAGTGATGTCCGTGGCCGCCCGCCGCTTCCTGGACGAGGACCCGGGCGTCGAGCTGCTCGTGCTGGGACCGGCCGGGTCGGACCCGGGCGTGGGCGAGTACCGGCCCATGGGAGAGTGGGACGGCTCGGAGGTGAGCGCGGGAGCAGTGTCGTTCGCGGCGCTGGAGACCGCAGTGGAGCTGGCGACCGCAGGGGTGGTGGCCGGGATTGTGACCGGGCCGGTGCACAAGCCCGCGCTGCAGGCGGCCGGGAGCCGCCACCCCGGCCAGACCGAGCTGTTGCAGGCGCTCGCCGGGGCGGACGAATCCGGAATGCTCATGTGTGCCGAGCGGACGCGCCTTGGGGCTCCTCTGCGGGTTCTGCTGGCCACCCGGCACATCCCCCTGGCGGGGGTCGCTTCGCACGTAACGATAGACCTGCTCGTTCGGCAGACCCGCCTGCTGCTCGGGGGACTGCGGACGGACTGGGCCATCGCCGAGCCGCGGGTCGCGCTGTGCGCGCTCAACCCGCACGCCTCCGATGGCGGCCTCTTCGGGGACGAGGAGGAGAGGGTGTACGCGCCCGCGCTCGAGGCCCTGGGGGGCGCAGTCGGAAGGGTGGCCGGCCCTCTCCCCGCCGACACCGTGTTCGTGCGCGCGCTTCGGGGCGAGTTCGACGCGGTCGTAGCCCCCTACCACGATGTGGCGATGGCGGCCCTCAAGACGGTCTCTTTCGGTACCGGCGTGAACGTCACCCTGGGGCTGCCCTTCGTGCGCACCTCCCCCGATCACGGCACCGCTTTCGACATCGCCGGCCGCGGCGTGGCGGACGCCTCCTCCGCGCTGGAGGCAATGCGCCTTGCGAGCCGCGTGGCCGTCAACCGGGCGGCGGCCTCCGGGGGCGCCGGAGGGCAAGGAGACCGGGCCGCGGCGCTCCCCGCGACCCCGTGACCCTGCCGCCGGTCGCGGGGCACGAGCCGACCCGCTCGACCTTCGCCGGAGCGCACGCCAGAGACTCTCTCCCCGCCGCGCTCCTGATCCATGGCCTGGCTGGAACCGGCAAGCAACGCATCGCCCTCTGGCTCGGCCAGCTGCTTCACTGCGAAGCCCCGGACGCCCGGGGCCCGTGCGCCCGCTGCCGGGCCTGCCGGATGGCGGTCGGGCTGCAGCACCCCGACCTGCACTGGTTCTTCCCCCTGCCCCGCCCCAAGCGCGCCAGCGGAGCGGAGCGGATGGTGGCCGCCCTGGAGGAGGCGCGCGCGGCCGCCCTGGAAACCATCCGGCGCGAGCCCCTCCGCCCCACCCCCGGTGGCCAGCCGCGAGGCATCTACCTGGGTGCGGTCACCACCATTCGGCGCATGGCCCTCAAGCGCCCGTCCCTTGGCGAGCGACAGGTCTTCGTCATCGGCAACGCGGAGGAACTCATCCCCCAGGAAGCCAGCGACCAGGCCGCCAACGCGCTGCTCAAGCTTCTGGAGGAGCCGCCGGCCGGCACGACCTTCATCCTCACTTCCAGCGAGCCGGGCCGGCTGCTCCCCACGACCCGGTCGCGCACGGTCCCCTTCCACCTGGGCCCCCTGCCCCGCGAGCGGGTGGAGCGCTTCCTGGTGGAGGCCGCCGGAGCGTCCCCCACCGACGCCCGTCTGGCCGCGGCGCTGTCACGCGGGTCGATCGGGCGCGGCCTGGCGTACCTGCCCGCGGACGGCGAGCCGGGCCCGCTCGAGCGCGAGCGGGCCAAGGCGCGCGGCCTGCTGGAGGCCACCCTGGACGGCGGCATCGGCGCCGCGGCGGCGGCAGCGAGCGGGGTCGGCGTGTCGGGCGCGCGCGGAATGCTCGGTCTGCTTGGCGCGCTCGAGGACTGGCTGCGCGACCTGGCAGCCGTGGCGACCGGCGCACCGGCCTTCAACCATGACGCCGGCCCGTTTCTCGAGCAGGCGGTCGCGCGGCGGAGCATACACCCGGCTGGAGTCGCGCGCGCGGTTGCGGAGGTGGAGCAGGCCAAGCACCTCGCTGCCGCCAACGTGAACCCTCAGCTGCTCGTCTACGGCATGGTGCGAGACGCGTCAGCGGCCCTGGAGACACGCACATGAGCGATTCGCCGAAACTTACGCACCTCGACGCGCGCGGCCGGCCGCGCATGGTCGACGTCAGCGACAAGCCGGGGACCCGGCGCACCGCCGTGGCCGAGGGCCGCATCAGCATGGCGCCCGCGACCCTCGCTGCGATCGAGGAGGGTGAAGTCGCCAAGGGCAACGTCCTGCGCGTGGCCGAGCTGGCCGGCGTCATGGCCGGCAAGCGGACCGGCGAACTCATCCCCCTGTGCCACATCCTTCCCGCCGCCTCCATCCGGGTGGAGGTGGCGCCCGACCCCGACCTCCCGGGGGTTCGCGCCCGCGCGGTCGCCCGCATCGCAGGCCGGACCGGGGTCGAGATGGAGGCGCTCACCGCGGTGTCGGTGGCGCTGCTGACGGTCTACGACATGGCCAAGGCGGTCGACCGCGGGATGGTCATCGAAGGGGTGCGGCTGCTGCGCAAGGAAGGGGGACGCTCCGGCGTCTGGCAGGTCGGGCGCGCCGGGTGAGGAGGGCGTGGCCTGGTGGCCCGCCGACAGCTAGGGGTTCCCCTCCCCGGCCAGCGCCCGGCGCAGCCGGGGCACCACCACCGTCTGCCCGATCTGCAGATAGCGCGGGCGCAGCCCCGGGTTGGTGGCGATCAGCTCGGAAAGCCGAACGCCGTAGATCTCGGCGATGTGGCCGAGCGTCTCGCCCGCGCTGATGGTGTGCTCCACGATGGTCAGGCGCTCCTCTGTGGGGATCGCCGAGTAGTTGCGCTCGAAGGTGGGCACCGTCCCCGCAGGCAAACGCAGCACCGTCGGGATGTGGGCCGGAACGATCCGAAGCGGCAGGTGAGGGTTCAGGACCAGGATCGCGTCCTCGGGGACGCCCGCCGCCTGCGCCACCACGTCCAGCGAGGTCGCGTCCGGCACCGTCACTTCGTCGAATTCCAGCACGGGTTCGGGCGCCAGGCCGTTGATGCCGAACGCCCCGGGGTCTTCCGCGATCTCGGCGACCGCCAGGAACTTGGGGATGAAGTGGCGCGTTTCCCGCGGCAACCGGTCGCGGATCGCCAGGAAGGCGCTGTCGCCGCGCGCTCCGGAATTGTGCTGGCGCAACAACCGGGCGACGCGGTTGGGGCCCCCGTTGTAGGCGGCCAGCGCCAGGAACCATGAATCAAAGCGCTCGTGCAGTTCGCCCAGCATGTCCAGAGCGGCCTCGGTCGCCGCCACCGGGTCCCGCCGCTCGTCCACCAGCGAGTTCACCGTGAGCCCGCGCTCGCGTGCGGTGCCGGGCATGAACTGCCACATGCCGGCGGCGCCCACGCGGCTGTACGCGCGAGGGTTGTAGTGGCTCTCCGCGATGGGCAGATAGCGGAGGCTGCGGGGCAGGCCCCGTTCCTCCAGCGCGGCATCCACCATGCCCCCGTAGCGACCCATGCGCTCGAGCGAGAGCCGAAGGTGACGACCGTATTCGTCCAGCCAGTTGTCCAACCACTCGTCCAGATGGTCCGCGAGTTCGTCGTGGGCAGCGGCGGGAGAGCCGGTGACGGCATCCACGGGGACGGGCTCCGGTTCGGGCTCCGGTTCGGGCTCCGGTTCGGGCTCCGGAGGCGCCTCCACCTCCGGCGCCGGTGTCGGCTCGACCGCCGGTTCAGGAGCGGGCGATCGCGCCGCCAGGGTCTGTTCGCCGGCCAGCGCGGCGGGCCTCGCCTCCGCCTCCGCCGGCAACCCGGCTGCGGAGGGAGCCGCGGGCATCTCGACCGGCGTCCGGTTCGGCCCGGGGAAGCAGCCCGACGAACCCCAGGCCACCCCGGAGATGACAACCAGGCGACGCGCTGTCCCTGCCCATCGGCCCGCGTTGCCGGAGCCCCGGCCACCCTTCCTCCCGCCCCTGCTCGACCTCTCCCGGTACCCGCCCACGCCTCGGATCATTTCAGTCTTCCGTGCATTCAGTACGGTTTTCCGCGACTCGGGACGTCCCGCGAGTCGGGACTTCCCGCGAATTCATGTGTGGTAGTTGGGTGCTTCGCGCGTAATGGTCACGTCGTGGGGATGCGACTCGCGCAGACCGCCGCTGGTGACACGCAGCAGCCTGGCCTTCTCCCTCAGCTCGCCGAGATCGGCGGCGCCACAGTAGCCCATTCCGCTCCTGAGCCCCCCTACCAACTGGAATATCGTGTCTGCCACGGGCCCCTTGTAGGGCAGCCTCGCCTCGATTCCCTCCGGCACCAGCTTGCTGGCGCCTGCATCCGATTCCTGGAAGTAGCGGTCGGCGGAGCCTTCCTCCATCGCCGACAGCGAACCCATTCCCCGGACGATCTTGAAGCGCCTGCCCTCGTAAAGGAAACTCTCGCCCGGAGATTCCTCGGTCCCCGCGAACATCGAGCCCATCATGACGCAGTGGGCTCCCGCCGCCAGCGCCTTTACCATGTCGCCGGAGTAGCGAATGCCGCCGTCGGCAATGATGGGCACCTGCCCGTCGGCTCCCGCCACCGCGTCCATGATCGCCGTCAGCTGGGGCACGCCGACGCCGGTCACCACCCTCGTGGTGCAGATCGAGCCCGGTCCGACCCCCACCTTGACGGCATCCGCCCCGCGCTCGACCAGAGCCCGGGCCGCATCCTCGGTTGCCACATTGCCCGCGACGATGTCGACGTCCGGAAAGGCTTCCCGAACCCGGACGAGCGCGTCGAGCACGCCCTGGGCGTGTCCGTGCGCGGTGTCGATCACCAGCGCGTCCACCCCCGCGCCAACCAGCAGCCGCGCCCGTTCCATGTCTTCCGGCGCCGCGCCCACCGCCGCGGCCACCCGCAGGCGCCCGTGTCCGTCCTTGCACGCGTTGGGGTGCCGGCGGCGCTTGAAGATGTCCTTGACCGTGATGAGCCCGCGCAGCCTGCCGTCGTCGTCCACCACCGGCAGCTTCTCGATGCGGTGGCGGTGAAGGACGCGCTCGGCCTCCTTGAGCGTCGTGCCCACGGGAGCCGTGACGATGCGGTCCCGGGTCATGACGTCCTTGATGTCGCGGTCCAGGTCGGTCTCGAACTGGAGATCCCGGTTCGTGACGATCCCGACCAGCCGGCCATCCTCCTCGACGATGGGCACCCCGCTGATCGAGAACCGGGCCATCAGCGCATGCGCCTCGCGCAGGGTCGCGTCCGGCCCCAGGGTGATGGGGTTCAGGATCATCCCGCTCTCGGAGCGCTTGACGCGGTCGACCTCCTGCGCCTGCTGCTCCGCGGGCATGTTCTTGTGGATGACGCCGATCCCGCCCTCGCGGGCCACCGCAATCGCCATCTGCGATTCGGTGACGGTGTCCATGGCCGCCGAGAGCACCGGGATGGGCATGGTGATGCGGCGGGTGAGGCGCGTGCCCACGGCGGTGTCCCGGGGGTGGACGGTGGAATGTCCCGGCACAAGAAGGACGTCGTCGAAGGTCAGCCCCTCGCCGAATTCGGTCATGCCGGCGCGGCGCCTTCCCGGCGCGTCCGTTCCCGTCCCCGAAGTCGTCCCTTGCCACCCTGGCGACCGGGGCCCGCCTCGCATCCAGAAGCCCAAAGCATTGCCGAGTCTACCGGGGTTCGAGATGGAGTGTCAAGCGCTGGCCGCCGCGGCGGGGCTGCGGCCCGGACGACTACTCGGAGGGACCTTCGTCCTCACTCGGGGAAGCGCCACGGGTATCGTCGTCGCGACGGATCGCGCCGGCGCCCTCTCTGCGCCTCCCGGCGCCCTCCCGGCGCTCTCCGGAGCCTCCCTCGCGCTCATCGGAGCCGTTCAGATCCCGCAGAAACTTCTGTCCGGCCGCCGAGACGTTGGAGAGGCCGCGATCCGCAGCCGCGAGGAGCTGAAAGGCCTCACGGATGACGGCAGGCCTGACGGTGCGCTTGCGCAGGCTGTCCTCGAGCTTCTCGGCGAAGCGCTGGAACCCGGTGGGCTCCTGCTCCTCTTCCCGATCGCCGTACTTCTCCTCCAGGAACTCGATGTAGTCCAGGACCTGGTAGATCTGCCGGTCCGGCAGGCTCTCGATCCTTCTCAGCAGCCGGTTGCGCAGGGCATCATGCATTTCGCGTTCATCCTTTTCCGAGTCGTGGGCATCCTACGGAGGGCTCACGTGTCGGGTTCCCGGCGCGGACCGCCCGGCATCCCGATCCCGGTACACCGACGCCCGCCGATGCGAACGCGGGCGTTCCCGATGCAGACCGGGGAACACTTCCCTTCCAGACCTTGCTGCGGGTCCGGAACCGCGTATCCTTCTGGCAGGGCCGGAGCGTCCCGGCAATCCTCCGCGACACCGTCCCGTGATGTGCGCGGCTTCAACATACAACCGAACGCGGGAATTCGCGTAGATGGCCTACCTGCCCCTGAGAAGCGTCCCCGTCACCGGCGAGGCGAAGGCGGTCTACCACCGCTGGCTGCAGGGCATCGACGACGAGCTGTCCCGGCCCGACTGCGACCGGCGGGAGCTCTGCCGGCGGGTGCTGACGGACATCTATCGTCCATGGGGAGCCGCGGCCGCAAGCCTGTCGCGACTCTTCGGGGAGGCTCTGAACGACACCGAGCGCGTCCAGCTCCTGCAGATGGATTCGGCCAACGTCACCGTCGAACCGGAGCACTACGCCGACATCGACACGGAGCGGTACGCCCGGGTCAAGCCCCTGCTCTGGATGTGGGAGATGTTCGACCGGAGCCCGCTGGGTGAGAACGTGTACCTGGGCGTGCTCTTCCGGCGCATCCTGGCCCGGCGCATCTTCCGCCGCTGCGGCAGGGACTTCAAGGCATTCCACCAGGTCAGGTTCTCCTGCGGCTACAACATGGAGGTCGGAGACGGCGTCGTCGTGCACCGGCACGTGCTTCTCGATGACCGGGGCGGAATCCGGCTCGGGGACGGCGCCTCGGTTTCCGACTATTCGAACATCTACAGCCACAGCCACGATGTCGTGAACTCGCCCGAGATCACGAACCGGATGACGGTGGTCGGGGCTGGCGTGCGCATCGCGTACCACGCCACCATCCTCACCGGCGTGACCCTCGCCGACGACAGCATGATCGGCGCGGGCGCGGTGGTGTCCAGGGACACGGAGGCCAGCGCGATCTACGCGGGGATTCCGGCCAAGCTGGTGCGAAGGAAGCCCGATCTGCCCAGGAAAACCGCGCCGTCCGATCCGTTCGCGGGGATGTTCAACAGGTAGGATCGCTCCTACATGCTACAGCACTTCGACGAACGCAACCGTGACCTGATCGTCAACGTCAACGGCCGGCTCCTGCACCGGGACGAAGCCGGGGTCAGCCCGTTCGACTCGGTCGTCCAGGGCGGCGACGCGGTCTGGGAGGGACTCAGGCTCTACGACGGACGCATCTTCAAGCTGGAGGAGCACCTGGCGCGGCTGCGCTCCTCCGCGCTCGCGCTCGCCTTCGCGGAGATTCCCTCCGGCGAGGCGATCGTCGAGGAGATCCGGCGCACGCTCGCCGCGAACCGGATGCGCGACGGCGTCCACATCCGGCTGACGCTCACGCGGGGCGTGAAGTACACGAGCGGCATGGATCCCCGCCTCAACCGGTCCGGTCCCACACTGATCGTGCTGGCGGAGCACAAGGCGCCCGTTTACGACCGTTCGGGACTTCGTCTCGTTACCAGCTCCCTCCGGCGGTTCGCCCCGGACGCGCTCGATCCCAGGATCCACCACGCCAACCTGCTCCAGTCGATCCTCGCCAAGATCGAGGCCAACGCCGCAGGCGCCGACGACGCGCTCATGCTCGACCGGCGCGGGTTCATCGCCGAGACCAACGCCACCAACTTCTTCATCGTGACCGGCGGGGTCGTAATGACCAGCCGGGCCGTGGCATGTCCCGAAGGGATCACGCGCGCGACCGTCATGGAGCTGTGCGGCGAGAACGGAATCCCCTCGCGGGCGAAGGACCTCTCCCTGACGGAAGCGTACCGTGCCGAAGAGGCCTTCTGCACGGGTACGATGGGCGAGCTGGCCAGCGTCACGGAGATCGATGGGCGGACCATCGGCGACGGTGAGCCGGGGTCGATGACGGCGCGGTTGAGCGAGCTGTTCCGGGAGCTGACGGCCCGCGCGGGAACAGCGATCTGATCCACCCCCCAACCATCGTCAGCCCCGCTCGCCACCCTCCCGGGCCGGGGCGTCGGCGCCACCCTCCGGGGCCGAGGCGCTGCCACCATCCACCGAATGGGACGACTCCCCCTGCCGCTGCCTCTCCAGCCGCCGGAAGGTCCCGACCAGTTCGCGGCGCATGCGGGCGAAGCGCATGCGCACATCGGGCCGCCCCTGAAGCTTCAGGAACAGGATCGTGTCCTCCTTCACCTCGCGAGCCAGTTCCCACCACACGATGGCCACGTACCCGCACAGCGGCGCCACCACGGCCGCGCCGAGGGCGGCGATGGGGCCGCCCGCAGCATACCCCAGGACCACCCAGAGCACCCAGGCCGCGACCACGCCGCCGAGGAGACCCGCGAGCTTCAAGGTGGCTCTCACCTCGTAGTCGGGACGCAGACTCCGGACCGCGACCCCGGTCAACTGCGTCACAGGTACCCAGAACACCGATCCCGACAAGGCGAACGGCAGCCCCAGCAGGAGCAGTGTACCCCGCACGGCGATGTAGCGGGCGACCGGCACGAGGCCGTAGCGGGGCGGCACGTCTCCCTCCCCGGCCCCAACCCGCGCAGTCAAAGCGGCGTAGCGTTCCACTCTGCGTCTGAGTTCCCGGTGCTCCTCGGGGGCCTCGCGCCGGATCCACTCCAGCCCGGCGGCGAACCGCTGCAGGCGGGGGAAACGGGTGCCCAGCGCCTCCCGCGCCTGCCACGGGACCCAGCGGGACTCGCGCGCGTAGAGCTGCTCCGCCACCTCCACCAGCGCCCGGTCCTCGTGATGTACGAAGTTGAGGGTGCGGGCGCGGATTCCCGCCTCGATCCGCTCGGTTAGCGCTCTCGCGGCCGCGACCGGGTCCTCGAGATAGATGTCCCTGAGGTCGGCGCACTCGAAGGCATGCCCGAAACGCACGGTCACCGCCGTGCGCGCCCGCTCCTTGCGCGAATACGTGATCCCCACCGGCACGATCGAGAGTCCCAACTCCCATCCCGCCTCCGCCTCGGCCTGCAGCGCGATGCGCGCGGCCCCCGTACGGAACTCGACCAGATGGGCCTCGGAGTGGCTCCGACCCTCCGGGTAGATCTGGATCGCACCGCCCTCACGGAGCACCCGAGCCGCCGCGCGGAACATGTCCTGGTTGCGGTGCATCGCCGCGGGATCGTCCTGGCGACGGTACACGGGGATGCCGCCCAGCACCCTCAGCAACGGCCCGAGCATGAGCCCGTCGAAGAGCGGTGCCCGCGCCAGCGGGCGGGGCATGCGCTCGCTGCAGAGGAAGATCAGGATAGGGTCCAGGAGGCTGTTGGGGTGATTGGCGGCGACGAGCAGCGGGCCATCGGGGAGGGAGGGACCGTGGTGGTCCACCCGATAGAACACACCCGCTGCCGTACCCGCCACCCGGGTGATCAGCCTCGCGATGCGGCTCTGTGGCCTCGCCAACCGTGCGTCCCTCCCGCTTGTTGTCCGCCCAACGCCTTATCCTGCCTGCCAACGCCGAACTTCGCACCTGGTTCCGGAGCCGCAAGTGCCTGATCTGTTCGTCAAGCAACGGTGGACATGCGAACGGCCAACTATCGCCCGCCGAACCGGTGTGACAGATTGGGCCCGGAGCCGCCGATTCACCACCAGGCGAGGAAACGAGATGCGCGATACTGCTGTTTCACGGCGGAGTTTTCTTCAGGCCGCGACGCTCGCGATCGGCGGGCTGGGCATCGGCGCCTGTCGCCCGCGCGAGCCGGCGCCGGCACCCCTGCGCATTCTCATCCTGGGAGGCACCGGCTTCGTCGGCCCCAATCAGGTGCGTACCGCCCTGGCGCGGGGGCACGAGGTCACCCTCTTCAACCGGGGCATCACCAACCCGGACCTGTTCCCCGACCTCGAGACCCTGATCGGCGACCGGGACGGCGACCTGGGCGCGCTGGAAGGGCGCACGTGGGACGTCGTCATCGACAACTCCGCGAACATCCCGCGCCGGGTGCGGCTCTCGGCCGAGGCGCTGCGCGGCTCCGTCGGAACGTACCTCTTCGTGTCCTCGACCGGCGTATACCTCCCCTACCTCACCACCGACATCCGCGAGGACGCCCCGGTCGACGTCATCGACGACCCGGAGACCGAGGTGGTAAACGGCCGCACGTTCGGCGCCCTCAAGGCGCTCGCGGAGGACGAGGCGCGCAACGCCTTCGCGGACAACCACCTGGTCCTCCGCCCCACCTACATCGTCGGCCCCGGCGACCCGACCGACCGCTACACCTGTTGGCCCGTGCGGCTGGCGCGCGGCGGTGAAGTGCTCGCGCCCGGAACGCCCGACGACCCCATGCAGCACGTGGACGTGCGCGACCTCGCCGCCTTCATGATCAAGGCCGTGGAAGACGACCTGAGGAGCACCTTCAACGTCGTGGGTCCGCGCGAGCCACTCACGATGGGCGGCCTGCTCGAGCGGACGCGCACGGCGGTGGGCTCCGACGCCACCCTGACCTGGGTCGACGCCGCCTTCCTGGCGGATAACGGCCTGTCGGCCCTGACCTACTGGACCGAGCCCGCGGGCGACTACCTGGGCATGATGCGGGTCAACGGCGACAAGGCGTTCGACGCAGGCTTCGCGATGCGCCCGCTCGAGGAAACGGCGCGCGACACGCTGGAGTGGTTCAACGCCCAGGACCCGGAACGGCAGGAGCTGCGGTCCGGCCTGTCGCCCGAGCGGGAGGCGGAGCTGCTGGCGGCGTTTCGGGGGTAGAGGCGGGTGATGATACTACTTGTGAGGTTCATGTGATACTACGTGACCAAGCCCAGCATCCCCAAGCCGGATCGGCTGCGACGGTATGTGCCATGGACCGCTGGAACGGGAACAGGCTATTCTTTGGATGAGGCGCGCCGCTGGCGTTGTGCACCGGATGGATCCGCGGCTTCTCGGAGCAAGAGGAAGCGTCTGAATCCTTATGCCTGACCGAAGATTCGACATCACGCCCTTCCTGTCCCAGGACGAGGGTCAGCACTTCGACCGCAAGTCGATGTTCGAGGGCCCGCCCGGTGCCAAGAAGCCTCGGGGGCGCCGCGAGGTGCGTGAACAGGTCGCGGAGTACGTCGCCGCCTTCGCGAACGCCGATGGTGGCGTACTCGTGCTGGGCATCGAGGACGACGGCACGGTGACCGGACACTCGGTTCCCTCTAAGCCGATGGATCTGCTGTTATCAGCACCACAGGCCCTCCTGAATCCGCCGCAGCCCAAGGGATTCCTGGTCTCTCAGGAAGGGATCGAGCTGATTGTGTTCGATGTTCCCGCGGCGGACGTGCCGGTCCAGATGACGGGCAACGGTTTCCCGCTTCGTGTGGGCGACCGGACGGTCAGAGCCCGGGAATCCCTGATTGCCGCATCCAAGCAGCAGGGCATGCACGAGAGCTGGGAGAGCCGCCGTTCGCCCTGCACGCTCGACGACCTCGATCCGGACTTGCTGGTCCGCGCCCGCGCCGGGGCCGGGCTCTCAGCCTGGACCGACGAGGAGTACCTGCTGAGGCGAAAGCTCGCCGACCGCCGGGGACATCAGCTTCTGCTTCGGCGGGCGGCCGAGCTCCTGTTCGCCAGATACGAACCGGATCATCCGAACGCGGGCATCCGTGTCTTCCGGGTCATCGGCACCACGCGGCGGTTTGGCGTGGAGCACAACGTGGAGGAACGGCCTCGCATCGAGGGCAATCTGCCGACGGTACTGGACCAAGCACGGACGGAGGTCGGGGGTCTCCTGCGACGACCGTCCCGTCTCATGGGCACTCGATTTCAGGAGATGCCGGAGTACCCGGATTTCGCTTGGCGCGAGGCCATGCACAACGCGGTCGCCCACCGCGATTACGCCATCCAGGGAGCGGGCACCGAAATCTGGATGTTCGAGGATCGAATGGAAGTGGTGAGCGCGGGCGCTCTTCCGGAAGGCGTGACGCTCGAACAGGTGCTCCGGCTGGAGCGCATCCACCGGAGCCGCAACCCACGCGTCGTGCGCGTGCTGGTCGATCTCGGCTACGCCAAGGACCAGGGCGAGGGCATACCACGCATGTTCGCGGAGATGGAGGACGCCTTCCTGCCTCGCCCCGATGTGGAGGTGCAAGGGCAACAGGTGATGGTGACGTTGCGCAACACCTCCACGCTGACCGCCTCCGACCGCCGGTTCGTGGCAGGCCTCGGGGACGCGGAGTTGAGCCGTGGCGAATTCCGCGCGCTGCTGATGGCGTACCGGCACGGCCGCGTGGACAACGCCCGGCTGCGCGCCGTCATGGGACTGGATACGTTGACGGCGAGCCAGTTGCTGCGAGGACTACGGGACCGGGACCTGCTCACGTTGCATTCGCACGGGGCGGCCAGCTACTACACCCTGTCCCCGGCGCTTCGCGAGAATACCGGGGGGAGTTCGGGCGCGGATCGGGGGGAGTTCGCCCTGGATCGGGGGGAGCTCGACGACCCTATTGACACCACCTCAGAACGGATCGGGGGGAGCTCGGGCGCGGATCGGGGGGAGCTCGCCCTGGATCGGGGGGAGCTTCCCGTTGATGTGCAGAACGCTATCAGGCACTTGGGAACGCGACCACGCAAGGCAAAGCTTCGTGCGGTCATCGAAGCAATCTGCACAGCGAGAGAATGGACGACTTCGAGCGAGATTGCACGCTTTCTGAGTTTCTCGCAGCGAAAACTAGGTAGCCGACACCTCATGCCGATGGTAGAAGCCGGAAAGTTACTACGCCGCCATCCAAACAACCCGACTCACCCTGAGCAAGCATACAGGGCCACCCAACAACGACCCGCAGACTCACTCCCGAGGGGACGCTCTCAGGCGAAATCAGAATAGATCGCTTGCCCTTCGACCAGGAACTGCAGCAGCCGCGTGCATTCGCGAACCGGGTCGGTGTACAGCCGCTTCAACGTCTACGTGTTTGAGTGAACACACGGGCCCCTACCCCGGCATCCTCCGAAACAGTCTCAGCACCGACCAGAACGCCGCCGCGTACATCAGCGCGCCCAGCAGGAACGGCGCACCGGGCAGCTCGATCGGCGCGCTCGCGGAGGTAAAGTAGCTGAACAGCCCCGCCGTGAAGACGAGCGGCGCCAGGATGCTGGTCAGGCTCATGAGGGACTGGATGCCGCCCTGGACCTTGCCCTGGTCCTCCGGAGGGACGGAGCCCGCCACCAGGCTCTGGATGGCGGGGCCGGCGACGCCGCTGATCGATCCGAACACGATGAACACAAGCAGCATCCAGCCTGCGGTGGCCAACCCGTATCCCAGGAAGGTGAAGACGGCGATGACCAGCCCGTAGAGGACCGCCCGACGTTCGCCGATCCGCTTGATCACGGGCTGGACCAGCCCACCCTGGACGATCGCCGACATGATCCCCACCAGCGCCAGCGAAAGGCCGTTCGCGCGCTCATCCCACCCGAACTTGTGTCCCGTGTAGAGCACCCAGACGGTTTCAAGCCCCCGCTGCGCCAGGATGACGAAAACGAAGGCCGCGGTCAGGCCGGCGACCAGGGGATAGGTGCGCAGCACATGCAGGCTCCCCACCGGGTTGGCCTTGCGCCAGCGGAAGGCGTCGCGCTTCTCCCGGGGCAACGATTCCGGCAGGACGAAGAAGCCGTAGAGCCAGTTCACGAGTGCGAGCCCCGCCGAGGCGAAGAACGGCAGGCGCAGGTCGATGCTTCCGAGCAGGCCGCCTATGGCGGGGCCGAAGATGAAGCCGAGCCCGAACGCCACGCCGATGAGCCCGAAGTTCCTGGCACGGTTCTCCGGCTTCGACACATCGGCGATGTATGCGTTGGCGGTGGTCGCGTTGGCCCCCATCACGCCGGCGATGAGGCGGCCGGCGAAGAGCCACCCCAGCGTCGGGGCGAAGCCCATGATGAGGTAGTCGATCCCGAGCCCGAAGAGGGAGATGAGGATCACGGGCCTGCGCCCCACCCGGTCCGACAGCGCTCCGAGCAGGGGCGCGAAGAAGAACTGGGTGACGGCGTAGGTGGCGGCCAGGATGCCGTACCAGCGACCGGCCAGCGCGGCGCTCCCTCCGGCGAACTCCCTGATCAGCTCCGGGAGGATGGGGATGATGATCCCGATCCCCAGCATGTCGATGAAGACCGTGATGAGGATGAAGATCATCGCGGCCTTGCGGGGCTGACCGCCGGCCGTCACGGGAAGCGTGCTGTCAAGGGCGTCGGGGACGGGACGCTGTGTTCGGCTGAACCCTCAGCAGGACACGCAGTTGTTGTTGTTCTTCGACCCCAGCCGCTCCAGCAGGGCGATGGTGGACGGGAACGGCTGCACGCGCTGGACCGGACCGTTGGCCATGTCGGCGGTGGTCTGGCCCTTGCGGCTCAGCACGGTCACGTCCGCGCCGTGCTCCACGAGATAGAGGACCAGCTCGTCGTCGCCCCGGGATGCGGCGTGATGGAGCGCGGTGTAGGCGTTGGCGTCGCGCACGTTGACGTCCGCGCTGGCCTCCTCCACCAGGAACTTCACCGCCGCGAGCCAGTTGTCGGGCACGTAGCGGTGCGCGTTGCCCGCGAAGGACTGGCCGTAGCCGACGCCGGACGCAGCGTGGATCGCGTAGATGGCAGGTCCGCCGACCGGGACGGGCGGCACGCCGGAGAGATCTTCGTCGTCATCTCTCCCGTAGCCCTGCTGAGCGGGCTCTTCCTCCGCTTCGTCCGTCTCGCCCTCGGCGTTGGCCAGGACGGCGCCGGGTGCCTCGCTCTCGATGGCGGCCTCGCCGGCTTCGTCCGCGGCCATCTCGCCGGCTTCCTCCGCAACTGACTCGTCTGCTTCGTCCGCAAACGTCTCCCGAGCCTTGTCCGCCGCCGACTCCTCGCCTTCGGCCACGGTGGCTTCTTCCTCCGCTGCCTCTTCGGCCGCGACGGCTCCCTCGCCCTCCGCGGCCTCGGCCACCGCCTCCTCCGCCGGCGTCGGCTCAGGGGGCGGGGGGGGACGGCGGCGGCGGCGCTGGGGCGGCTTCATGGTCGGGATGGCGGGGTCGGCCCCGTGCTCCATGAGCAGCCGCATCGCGTCGACATCGAGGGCGTAGGCGGCACGCCAGAACGGCGTCGCGCCCTGCAGGTTGATGCCGCTGCCGCGCAGCACGCCGAAGGTGTACTCCATGAACCAGAGGTGGGCCTTCAGGCGCACGTTGGGATCCGCCCCGGCTTCCAGCAGGGCTTCCAGCATCTCCAGGTGAGTCGCGTTCTGCTGCAGATGCTCGGTGGGGTGCGCGTACGACGCCCGGGGCGCCCACTGCCGCTCCAGCACCGCGAAGAGCGGGGTCGTGCCCGCCTCGCTCGCCAGGTTGGGGTCGGCGCCTCGCTCGAGCAGCGTGAGCGCCAGGTCGAACTGACCGTTCACGGACGCCATGAGGATCGGTGACGTCCGGTCGCCGTCGGAAACCCGGTTGACGTCCGCGCCGGCCTCGAGCAGCGCCAGGGTCGCCTCTGCATGGCCCTGCCGGATCGCGTGCAGGAGGGGGGTCAATCCGCCCCAGGCACCCACCATCTGAGCGTAGGACATCGGACGCGGCTCTTCCTGCTCGTCCTCGTCGGATTCGGCCTCTTCGGCGTCCGCTTCCTCCGATTCGTCGCCGGACTCGTCGCCTTCGCCGGACTCGTCGCCTTCCTCCGCCTCGCCGGATTCCTCGTCCGGTTCGGCGGCCTCGTCTTCGGCTTCCGGCGCCGCATCGGCCTCGGTCCCGGATTCTCCGCCCTCCTCTTCCTCCTCCGCCTCGACCTCGCCTTCCTGGTTGGCGAGCGCTCCGCCCCGCCCGTCGTTCGCCGGGTCGGGCACGTCGGGCCACCTGCGCTGGATCTCGCGCGAAGCTTCGATGGCCGCCTGCACCTGGCTGGGGGTGGGCTGCCAGTCCGGGCCCCCGCCCTCCTTCTCCTTGAAGGCGGCGATGAACTCGTTCAGGCGGCGCTCGGCGGCGGCATCCGCCCGTTCCTGCTCCGCCACGTCCACCGACCAGGCCGCGAGCGACAGGTCGGCGCCGGCTCCCAGCAGCACCTCGATGGCTTCGACCCGGTTGTTGGCCGCGGCGAAGATGAGGGGGGTCTGCCCCCACGCGCCCTCGCGGCCGTTCACCTCCGCGCCCGCTCCCGCCAGCGCGCCGACCACGGCGGGATCGCCCGCGGCAGCCGCCAGGTGCAGGGGCGTTGCGCCCGAATTGGTGGTCGTCGCGTTGGGGTCGCTTCCCGCCTCGAGAAGCACCTGCACCACGGTCGCGCCCGCGTCCCGGGCGGCCAGGTGGAGCGGGGTGTAGTGCCCGATGCGGGTGCCCGCATCCACCCGGGCGCCCGCGTACAGCAGCACGTCCGCGAGCTCGGCGTCGTCGTGCTCGGCGGCCCAGTGCAGCGCGGTCATGCCGTCGCCCTGGGGCGCGTTCACGTCCGCGCCCTCGCGCAGCAGGCGCCGCACCGCCTCCAGGTCGCCCCGCGCCGCCGCGTCCGCCACGGGCGTATCCGACCAGCCGCCGCCCAGAAGCAGCAACGGCAGGATCGCCATGCCCAGGAAGCACGCCCGCACCGGCCGGCGTCCCGAGAACCTCGCCGGCTTCACGACGTCACCGGCACGGTCAGGGAGAACTCGCCGGTGGCATCTCCGAAGGTCTTCACATCCTCGTGCCCGAGCTTGTGCAGGAGCGTCGTGAATACGTTGGCCATGGGCGTTCCGTCCGGGGCCTTCAAGTGCAGGTTGCCCTCCAGCTGGCCGTTCGCCCCGCCCAGGATCACGAGCGGGCAGCGGCGGTGGTTGTGCAGGTTGGCGTCTCCCATGGGCGAGCCCCAGATCACCATGGACCGGTCCAGCAGGCTCATTTCGCCGTCCATCGTCTCCTGCAGCCGTTCCAGCAGGTACGCCAGCTGTCCCGTGCGCCACTGGCAGATCGTGTTGAATTCGAGGATGGCCTCCTCGTTGCCGCCGTGGTGCGAGGCGGGATGGAAGGCCCGGTCCGATCCGCTCTCGGGGAACCTGCGGTTGGATGCGTCGCGTCCCATCTTGAGCGCGGTGACCCGCGTTGCATCCGTCTCGAAGGCCAGCACCTGCAGGTCGATGAGGAGACGCATGTGCTCGGCGAAGGAGTCGGGCACGCCCGGGGGCGCACCGGGCAGCTCGCGCGGGGCCCCGCTGGTGTTGCGCTCCTCCACCCGCTCGATGCGCCGCTCGATCTCGCGCACGCTGTCCAGATAACGGTCCACCCTCTGCAGGTCGACCGCGCCCAGCTGACGCCGCAGATCGGCCACCTCGCCCGCGACCCAGTCCAGGATGCTCCCGTGGGTCCGGCGCCGCCGCGCCCGCTCGTCGGCGCTCCCGCCTGCACCGAAGAGCATGTCGAAGGCGGTGCGCGGACTGCGGATCATCGGAAGCGGCACGTCGGGCGATGCCCAGCTGATCGAGTCCATGTACGAACACGAATAGTTGTAGTCGCAGCCACCCCCCGCGTCCGTGGGCTCGATGGAGAGCTGAAGCGAGGGCAACACCGTGTCCTGCCCGAAGCGCTGCGCGTGCAGCTGATCGAGCGAGGTTCCGCAGTAGATGTCGGACCCCTGGGTCTGCTTCGGATGCGACTGGGTCAGGAACACCGCACTGGAGCGGAAGTGGTCGCCGCCCACCTCCGGCGGCGCGAACGCCTCCGCCATGCGCACGTCGGTGTTGCTGATGATGGTCATGTAGTCACGCCACGGCTCGAGCCCCTTCAGCACGTTGACGTCGCTGAACTCGAAATCCCGCCCCTGGGTCACGGGCGCGAAGAGATGCTGCCTCGCCCCCCACTCGTTGCATCCGGGGACGCCGTGCACCTCCTCGATGCAGATCACGCGTGTCGGTTCGCCAGCGGCGCGCCCGCGCGCAACGGCGGCGGGGATCATCGCGTCCAGCAGCGGAAGAGCGAGTGTGGCGCCCGCCCCGCGCACGAAGGTGCGGCGCGGGAGAGCCTTGCCGGTCAGAAAATGCATGCCACGATCCAGGATGAAGGATGACGGACACGAACCCGCCCGGGCCGTCGACGGTCTACGGCGCGGTGCGCGGGCATATCAATCGAATGTACCCCGAGTCCCGGTGTTCTCGCTATCGGCGAGCGCCAGGGCCTGCTTCATGCGGAAGGCGTCGCTCATCACCACTCCGATGATGAAGGACGACATCCGGTAGTCGTTGCGCTCGGCCTCCCTCGCGACGGCGCGCACGGCAGGCTGGTCCCGATAGTCGATGCCCCGTCCCAGCGCATAGGCCATCAGGCTCTCGGTGAACTGCCGCACCAGCGGAACGGGGCGCTTGAGCAGGACGCGCGAGAGGTCCGCCGGGGTCTCGATGTCCGTGCCGTCGTAGTAGGTGCTCCGGGTGTCGAGCGGGGTGCCCTCCTCGCGGATGCGCCACCTGCCGGTCACGTCGAAGTTGTCGAGCGCCAGCCCGATCGGATCGATCAGGTCGTGGCAGGACGAACAGTCGGGGCTATCGCGGTGGGCCTCGAGCCGCTCGCGGGTCGTGAGCACCTTGCCGTCACGGGCGCTCGCGGTCTCTTCCAGGTCCGGAATGCCGGGAGGCGGAGGCGGCGGGGGCGTCCCCAGCAGCACCTCCATTACCCACAGGCCGCGCAGCACGGGCGAGGTGCGGTTGCCGAGCGATGTCTGGACCAGCATGCTGCCGTGGCCCAGGAGCCCGCGCCGGCGATCGTCGGGATAGCTCACCCGCCGGAAAGCTTCGCCCCTTACCCCGTCGATGCCGTAGTGACTCGCCAGGCGCTCGTTTACGAAGGTGTAGTCGGCGCCGTAGAGCTCGAGCAGACTCCGGTCCTCGCGGATCAGGTTGTGGAAGAAGAGCTCGCTCTCCCGCCGCATCGCCTCGGCGACCTGCCGGCTGTAGTTCGGGAAGCGGAACGCGTCCGGACTCACCTTCTCGACGTCCTGCAGGCGGAGCCAGAGCGAAGCGAAGCGGGTGGCCAGCGCCTCCGAACGCGGATCCGCCAGCAGGCGGCGCGCCTGGGCCTCGAACCGGACAGGATCCGAGAGCGCCCCGTCCCGAGCCGCGGCCACCAGTGGGGCGTCCGGGCCGGTGCCCCAGAGGAAGAACGACAGGCGCGCGGCCAGGTCCTCGCCCGCAAGCGGATAAACCTCGCCGGGCGCCACATCCTCGGGTTCCCGCTCCATGCGGAAGAGGAAGTGCGGGCTGGAGAGGATCGCTTCGAGCGCCGTGCGCACGCCGGCCTCGAAGCCTCCGTCCTCGGAACCCATCTCGTAGAAGACGAGGAGGTCGCTCACCTCGTTGTCGTCCACGTCGCGGCCGTAGGCTTCCGACGCCAGCCGGGACACGATCTCGTGAGCGCACGGCCGCTCTTCGGCGGCCGCGGTTGGCCGGCAGGAGAAGACCCGCCGCCGGGCATCGAAATCGGAGACGCCCGTGGTGTTGTGCGGTCCCTCCACCGTCAGGCTCATCATGTGCGGGAGCGACGTGGTTCCGTAGCTGGTCTCGGTGCCGGTCAGGGACCAGTCGTGGGGACGGATCAGGTCCTCGTAGGGGCCATCCATCCTGCGGATGAAGGCTGCGGAAAGGCGGTGCTCGCCCGCGCGCAGGGGAATGGGATCGGTGCGCACCGGGAACCCCTTGCGCCCCTGGAAGTCGATGTTGCCCCCGTAGCGCAGCAGCGCCACCCGCTCCCCGTTGACGGAGATGTCGATGTCGTGGCCGCGCTCGCCCCATCCCGACATGAAGCTCATCGAGAAGATGTACTCCCCGTCGGCGGGGAAGGAATGCAGGACGCTCACCCCGCCGCGGGTGCCGAAGGGCGCGCCTTCGACCCGCTCCCATTCGTGCTGGGAGACGGAGGGCGGGTTGTTGTAGGACACGGACGTGGTTGCCGCGTCGCGGTCCCCGATGGCGCGGCGCGCGATATCGCTGGCGGCGGACAGGTAGGCGTCCATCAGCGTCGGGGTGAGCGTCTGGGCCTCGGCATTGTTGTCGAAGCTCTCGCTGATGCGGTCCGGCGGCAACCAGTCTTCCGGGTCGACCGTGAGCCCCAGCAGGTCATGGATCACCCGTGCGTACTCGGCGCGGTTGAGGCGCTGGAAGGGGCGGGTGCCCGCGAAGGGCCGGGCGGCGGCGGCCTCGTCCACCACGTCCTCGAGGAACTGCGCCAGCGCCTGCAGGGTGTCGTCGGGGGGGCGTCGCTGACCCGGGGGCGGCATCATGCCCGCGCGCAGCTTGCGGATCATGCGCTCGGCGACCTCGGCGTTCTCGTCGGCGCGCGTGACGTCGAACCCTTCCAGCGACAGGTTTCCGCGCATCCGGCGCTCGCTGTGACAGCGGGTGCAGTAGCGCTCGACGACGTCCTCGACCGGAGCGGACCCCAGGTCGGCAGGGAGAACGTCATGGGCGCCGCCGTATGCGGGATATGCGGCCGGGGCAGAACCATATGTGGCGTCGGACGGGCCGGCGGGCCCAGTCTCGCGCGCTCCTCCCGCAACCAGCACCACACCCCCCAGCGCAACCGCAACGGCCAGAACCTTCACGGTACCTCCTTGCCGACCGGGCCGCGGTCATGCGGCCCTTCACCCAGGCTCATCGCCGGGATCGGTGATCCAGACGATGTGCAACCCCTGAATGTAACGATGTGCCGCACGCGGGACAGCCCGCGCGTAACGCCCCCCCGGCAGCGCCCGCGACGGTGCATCAGCCCGCTTGCCGGGCTCTCCGGCAGCCTGTTTTATTGACGAGTCTTTTCCAGTCACGGGAGCGGGTCTCATGCTGAGTTATTTTCAGCTTCAGGAGCGTGGAACGACTGTCCGTACCGAGGTGCTGGCGGGATGCACCACCTTCCTCACCCTCGCGTACATCATCTTCGTGAACCCCCTGGTTCTCGGCGGCGCGGGGATGGACACGGGGGCCGTGCTGGTGGCCACCTGCCTGGCCTCGGCATTCGGCTGCCTGGTCATGGGGCTTTGGGCCAACTACCCCATCGCGCTGGCGCCGGGGATGGGGCTGAACGCCTACTTCGTGGCGATCGCCGTAGGCACGCTGGGCCTGGCGTGGCAGGTCGCGCTGGGCGCGGTGTTCCTGTCGGGTGTGCTCATGTTCGCCCTTTCCGTGCTCCCCGTGCGCAAGTGGGTGGTGGAAAGCATCCCGCGCTCGCAGAAGATGGCCATCGCGGCCGGGATCGGGTTCTTCCTGGCGATCATCGCCCTGCAGAACGCCGGCGTGGTGGTCGACAGCGAAGCCACCCTGATCACGCTGGGCGACCTCACCCAGTGGACGGTGCTGCTGGCGGTTCTGGGCTTCCTCGCCATGGTGGCGCTGGAGCACCGCGGGCTGCCTGGCGCGGTGCTGCTGTGCATTCTGGCAGTGGCGGTCGCGGGATGGCTGTCCGGCCTGGCGGCGGCGCCGGAGTCGGTGGTGTCCGCCCCGCCGTCCCTGGCGCCGACCGCGTTCCAGCTGGACGTGGCGGCGGCGGTCGAGGTGGGGCTGGTGGCGATCGTGTTCTCCTTCCTCATGGTCGACCTGTTCGACACCAGCGGCACCCTGGTCGCGGTGCTGAACGAGGCGGGGCTCACCGACAAGGACGGGCGCGTCCCGGGGCTGCGGCGCGCGCTCGTCGCCGACAGCTCGGCCACCATGGTGGGCGCGCTCCTCGGCACTTCGACCACGACCTCCTACATCGAGAGCGCGGCGGGCGTGCGGGCCGGCGGGCGCACCGGCCTCACCGCGGTGGTGGTGGCGGGCCTCTTCCTGGCCGCGCTGGTGCTCGCACCGGTGGCGACCGCCATCCCCGCCTTCGCGACCGCCCCGGCGATCCTGTTCGTGGGCTGCATCATGGCGCGGGCACTGCGCGACGTGCCCTGGGACGACCTCACCGAGTGCGTCCCGGCCATCGTGACCGCGCTCGCGATGCCGTTCACCTACTCGATCGCGACCGGGATCGGCATGGGGTTCATCGCCTACGCGCTCATCAAGCTGTTCTCGGGGCGCGCCTCCGAGCTGAACGCCGCGGTCGTGATCGTGGCAGTGCTGTTCGGTATCCGCTTCGCCATCAGTTAGGAGTTCTGCGCGGCCGCACCTCGGACCACAACATGGCGTGGGTGGGAACGTCGAAAACACAACATATGGTGTGCAGTGCGAGGTCCGGTAACCCCTGGATGATGCTCTCACCACCATAAAGTGCGGCCGATGGGACCCCTCCAAGCGCGACCAACAAGCATGACTCCATACAGGTTTCGTACATGATTCATACAGGTAGTTGCCGATGCACACGATTTCTCCTCCGCTGAAACCGGGTTCACTGGCCGCGATCGCAGCCCTGATCGCCTCCTGCGCCCCCGCCAGCCCGTCCGGCGACGCGCCGCCCTCCGCCGGGAGGCCCGCCGTGTCCCCCGATCCCGTCGAACTCTTCGACGGCCGCGTCATCCCGGGGATGCCCGAACTACTGGGCCTGCGCGCCCAATACGAAGTCCGCCTCGACTGGCTGGCGCGGAAGCGCCCCCTGTTGCTCCAGCAGATGCGCGAACACGGCATCGAGATGTGGATCGTGGTGAGCGAGGAGTTCCATCCCGACCCGGTCGCCCAGTACGTGGCCCCTCCCCTCCGCTACACGCGCCGGCGCGATGTCATGGTGTTCGTGGATGCCGGCGAGGAAGGGCTCGCGGCCTACTCCGACTACTGGCGCCCCACGGAGGACTACCGCCGCTTCTTCCAGCCGCTCCCCGCGGCGCGCAACGCCCGAGGCATCCAGGACACCCGGGCCGGGTTGCGCGCGCTGGTGGAGCAATACGCCCCGGCCACCATCGGGCTCAACATCGGCGGAGCGCGCGGCCACGACAGCGGCCTCACCCACGACAGCTACCTGTTCCTGGCCGACGCGCTGGGTCCGGACGCGGAATCCCGCTTCCTCTCCGCCGCCGGCCTCATCGAGGATGTCTTCGATACCCGGCTGCCCGAGGAGCTGGAGCACTACCGCCAGCTCGTGCTCGCCACCGACGTCATCGCCCAGACCGCGCTGTCGAACGTGGTCATCACGCCCGGCGAGACCCGCGCGGCCGACATCAAGTGGTTCTTCGAGGAGACCATAGCCGAGCTCGGCGTCGGCGGCGTGCCCTGGTTCGAGATCCACGTGGCCGTTCAGCGCTACGATCCCGACACCGGCGAGATGATCCCCTACGTGCACCCCTCGCCCGACGACCTGGTCTTCCAGCAGGGCGACATCATCCACCTCGACTGCGGCTTCGACTACATTGGTTTCGCCAGCGACTGGCAGAAGGTCGCGTACATCCTGCGGGAAGGTGAAGACGATGTCCCCGAAGGACTTGAGGCCGCGCTCCAGAACGCCAATCTCGTGCACGAGGCGTTCGCCTCCGAGCCTCGCCCGGGGATGACCGGCTGGGAGGCCACGCTCGCCATCGCCGCCAGACTCGAAGGCGTCGACTTCCTCCCCAGCCTCTACTCACACCCCATCGGCTATCACGGGCACGCGCTGGGCCCGAACATCAACGCCCGCGACATGGACCTGTCCTCGGCTCCGGAACGGGATTCCTACCTGAGGAACGGCGCGTATCGCTCCATCGAGTTCAGCGCCACGTCGGCGATCCCGGAATACGGCGGCGGAACGGTCAGGATCCCGATGGAGGACGACGGCTACCTCACCCCCGAGGGTTACGAGTACTTCCGGCCCTACCAGACGGAGTGGTACGTGATCCGGTGAGAGGGCGTCCGTCATCGCCTCGCGAGGAGAACAGCATGGCTCGACGTGTCAACATCATGATGGACGACGAGGCGTGGCGCGTGATCGAGAAGCTGCCGCGCGGTAGCCGGAGCCGCGCCGTCAACGCCGCGATCCGGGAGTGGTCCGGCACCTCCAGGAGGCGCGAGGCCTCCGCACGGATGGATGCGCTACGCGCTCGGCTGCCCGCCGTCGAGACCGACCGGATCGTTCGGTGGATACGGGAGGGGCGGGAGCGGCGGCTCCCGTGATCGTCACGCCGGACGCATCGGTTCTTCTCAAGTGGGTTCTTCCGGGCGACGACGAGCAGGACACCGACGCAGCACTCGCGCTGCGTGACGAAGCGGTGGCCGGAACCGTCGATCTTGTCGTTCCCCAACTCTGGATCTACGAGGTGGGCAACACGCTGGCGAGGCGGTTTCCCGAAGACGCCGACGAATTGCTCATGTCGCTTGCGGACTTCGGTCTTGCTGAAGCGAAGCTGGACGCAAGGTGGAGGGCGCGCGCCGTGTCCCTATCGATAAGGTACGGTGTCGCGTTCTGCGACGCGGCCTACCATGCCGTGGCGCTCGGCCTCCGCGGTGTGTTCGTCACGGCGGACGAACGGTATGTGCGCCGCGCCTCGGGGGCCGGAGGCATTTCGTCCCTGCGACTCTGGCGGAGACCCTGATCCGGGCCGGTCGCCTCGCCCTGGCAGCCCCGCCCGCGATCCCCTTCCCCTATCCCTCCCGGTCCCCGTACGCCTCGGTCAGCTGCTGAACCACCGACGGGTCCGCCAGCGTGGTGGTGTCCCCCAGCGCACGTCCCTCGGCGATGTCGCGCAGCAGGCGCCGCATGATCTTCCCGGATCGCGTCTTGGGCAGTTCCGCCGTGAACAGGATCGCGTCCGGGCGCGCGATGGGGCCGATCTTGGTACGAACGTGCTGCCCCAGCTCGACCATCAGTTCGTCCGAGGCCGAGAAGCCCTGCCGCAGGGTGACGAACGCCACGATTCCCTCGCCCTTCACGTCGTGCGGCCGCCCCACCACCGCCGCTTCCGCCACCGACGCGTGCTCCACCAGCGCGCTCTCCACCTCCGAGGTGCCGATGCGGTGCCCGGCCACGTTGAGCACGTCGTCCACTCTGCCGAGCACCCAGATGTGGCCGTGGTCGTCCTCCTTGGCGCCGTCCCCGGCGAAATAGATGCCGTCCCATTTCGACCAGTAGACCTCGCGATAGCGCTCGTCGTCGCCGTAGATGGTGCGCAGCATCGCCGGCCACGGGCGGTCGATGGCCAGATATCCGGCCTTCACGCGATTGCCGTCGTCATCGCGCAGCGACACCGAGATGCCCGGTACGGCGCCTGTTACGCTCCCCGGCGTAGTGGCGGTGATCCCCGGCAGCGGCGTCATCATCATCCCGCCGGTCTCGGTCTGCCACCAGGTGTCGATGATGGGACAGCGCTCCTTGCCGATGGTCTTGTGGTACCAGATCCAGGCCTCGGGATTGATCGGCTCCCCGACCGTGCCGATCAGCCGGAGCTGCGAGAGATCGTGGCCGGCGGGCCACTCGTCGCCCCATTTCATGAAGGCCCGGATGGCCGTGGGAGCGGTGTAGAAGATGGTCACGCCGTACTTGGCGCAGAGCTCCCAGAAGCGGTCCTTGCGTGGCCAGTCGGGCGCCCCTTCGTACATCAGGACGGTCGTGCCGGCCGCGAGGGGACCGTAGACGATGTAGCTGTGCCCGGTCACCCAGCCGACATCCGCCGTGCACCACAGGACGTCGTCCTCCTTCAGGTCGAAGACGCACTTCGCGGTCGCGTGCACCTGGGTGAGGTAACCGCCGGTCGTGTGCACCACGCCCTTGGGCTTCCCGGTGGTGCCGGAGGTGTAGAGGATGAAGAGCAGGTCCTCGGCGTCCATCGCCTCGGGCGCGCAATCGGCGCTCGCCCCTTCCATGAGCTCGTGGTACCAGTGGTCGCGTCCCTCGCGCATCTCCACGGGAGTGTCCGCGCTCAGCTGCCCACCCCGCCGCACCACGACGACATTCTCCACCGAGGGGCAGTCCGCCACCGCCACGTCGGCATTGGCCTTGAGCGCTACGTAGCCGCCCCGCCTCCATCCACCGTCGGCGGTGATCACGGTCGAGGCCTGCGCGTCGTTGATGCGCCCCGACAGCGACTCCGGGCTGAACCCCCCGAACACCACCGAGTGGGGCGCACCGATGCGCGTGCAAGCCAGCATGGCGATGGCCGCCTCGGGAATCATGGGCAGGTAGATCGCCACCCGGTCGCCGCGGCGCACTCCAAGCCCGCGCAGCACGTTCGCGAACTTGCACACCTCGCGGTGCAGATCCCGGTAGGTGAACGTGCGCGTGTCCCCCGGCTCCCCCTCCCAGACGAGCGCGGCCTTGTTGCGGCGGAGGCCGCCGAGGTGCCGGTCGAGGCAGTTGTGCGAGACGTTGAGCTTGCCGCCGAGGAACCAGCGCGCGTGGGGCGGATTCCATTCCAGCACCGTGTGCCACTTTTCGAACCAGTCGAGTTCCTCGGCCCATTCCGCCCAGAATCCCTCCCGATCGGCCTCGGCACGTTCGTAGACACCCGGGTCGGAGAGGTTGGCCTGCGCGCGGAATTCGTCGCTCGGGGGGAAGAGACGGGTCTCGTGCAACAGGTCGTCGAGCACTCCGGGTTTGCCGCTCATCTCAGGTCTCCGCTGCATGGTCAGGGTCCTGTACTGACATCTACTGGTATTTACTGGCGTGTTATCCGGTTCCCTTCCCTCGGGGTCATGAATCTTCTGCCCCAAGAAACTCCGCCACAACCCGGCTCGCCAGCAGCGCCTCAAAGGACTTTACCGTGGCCGAGCTCAGCGTGCGTACCACGCGCGCGCCGGCGTCGATCGCCACATCGGGGATCACAAGCCTGAACCGGCACTCGGTGCGGGCGTCCTCGGGACGGGCGTTGCGGTGCGGCACGGTCGCGCGCAGCGTCACCGGGGTCCCGTGCCCCCGGGTCAGTGAGCGGTCCGCCTCCCGCGCCAGCCCCTTCAGCGCCCCGGCGAAGTCTCCAAGCTCGCCCAGAGTCCGCCCCCGCACGGCGAGCGCCAGATTGCCGCCGAGCCCCTGCGAAGTCTCGTCGAGAAAGACGTCCACGCTCACCGGCTCACGTCGATGCGGCTGGTGGAAGAAGAGGTATGCGCTGCGCGTGGATTCGCCGGTCCAGCGGCCTTCGAACTCGTGACTGGTGGTCTTCTGCATCCCGGAGAGCCTCCAGCCGGCGTCCTCAACTCCCTGCCGAACGGCATCGATCAGCGGCTCCAGCGTGAGCAGCGCGCTTTCGTCGGGATCGGTCGTCATCGCTCCGGTTGACACATTTTCGCCCCGCTTAGTACGTTGGCTGATCAGGGGGATACGTTCTACAGGTCCCGTTCCGGCAGGCCGTCAGCCGAGCACGGGCCGAAGATCACTTGCGATGTTGACCCAGTCCGAGCAGAGCGACGCCATCCTGCGAGAGGCGATGGAGCGAAGCGGTCAGCGCTTCACCGCCCAGCGTGCGGCCGTCTTCCGGTTTCTGCACACCACCGACACCCATCCCACCGCGGACGACGTGTACCGCTGCGTGCGCGCCAACCTCCCGGGCATCTCCCTGGGCACCGTCTACAAGAGTCTGGAGACGCTCGTGGGATGCGGGCTGGCGCGCAAGCTCACCGGCGGCAACGGCTCGGCAAGGTACGATGGGCGCATGGATCCGCACTATCACGCGCGCTGTCTCGAGTGTGGCCGGTTGAGGGACGTGCCCGGCCCTGGCAAGCCCGAGTCGTTCGTGGACATCCCGGTCACGATGGACGGCTTTGCCGTGACCGAGTTGCGGTTGGAAGTGGTGGGGTACTGCGAGGGCTGTCGCCCCGACCAGCGCCTCGCCTAGCCGAACGCCCGCGAGGAAGCCCGGCCCCGGGCGGAACGCAGGCGTCGGCGCAGTTCCACGTCCGAGGTGGTCGCGAGCGTCCGCTGCGCCGTTCTGAGCGAATTCCAGCGCACGTCGGCCAGCTCGATCGGCTCGCCGCCTTCCTCGCCCTCCAACGCGAAAACGAACGAGTAGCGGCCCTTGTAGTCGTGCCCCGGCCGCTCCCGCACGCTCGCAACCCACGTCCGTCCGCTCTCGTCCTGGAAGCTCCTCATCTCGGTGCGCCCTCCGTCATCTCCAGCCGCTCTCCGCCTTCTACCCGCCTCCGAGTCCGCGGCCCGGCCGTCTCAGCAACTCCGGGAACTCGTACACGATAACCCCTTCGTCGGTTACATCCGAACTCACGCGCTGGCTGTCCTCGAGCTCCATCCCGTCGAGGAGTTTCTTGGCGGCGTCCGGCGAAAGATCCATGTACGCCGCGACCTCGCTCGCGGTCAGGCGCCCCCCGTGCTGACTGGCCAGGCGGAGGATGCCGCGCTGGAGCTGACGGGGGGATCCCTTGCGCCAGCGCAATCTCCTGATCCCCGACCAGATCAGCGCCGCCCCCCCGGCGACTGCGGAAGCTCCGCCGGCGAGCATCAGCAGCGGCATGAAGGCGGGCCCCACGCCGAGAACCATGGCTCCCGCGGACAGCCAGCCAGCGCCCATGAAGCCCAGCAGGGCGCCGCCCCCGATCCGGATCCACCCCTGGACGGAGCGATCTTCGGAGGGCACGAACATTGCGGGAGCCGATGGATCCCCATAGTGGGCGAGGGCCTGGTCACCGGATTGGATCTCCCGAGCTGCATCGGGACTCGCGATCGCGCGGTAGGAAGCATGTCGCCAGTTCAGGCCACAGCGCGGACAGAGCCGGTGCTGGAACCGCATCAGCCAGTAGATCAGCGCCCCCACGCCGGAGGTGACCAGGCCGAGGACCACCAGCAGGGCGATGTGCTGGGGCTTCGAGAAGTAGTGGTCCCCGTATCCCTGGTGCCGGCATCGTGGGCAGGTCTTCAACCAGGTCAAGGGGCGGCCGGGATTCTCCGCTCCGCACGTCGTGCAACTGCGCGCCGGGCCCTCAAGAGCGGCGCCGCAGGTGGTGCAACGGAGGGGTTTTGCCATGCGTCCTCGGACTGGTGAATCCGGAAGTACCGTACGACGATGCCGCGGGAACGGATTCGCGCAGCACGACCGGAACCGGCGCACCAACGGCATCGAACCGAGGGAGCAGATCGCCCGCACGGCGCAAAAAGCTCGACAGGGACGGCTGCGCTCTCGAATATAACACGCTTCCAGAGAGCGCCGAACAACGCCCGAGCACGTCGATTCACACGGTCGATTCGCACCGTCGGTCCACCCGGGCGGGCCTCCCCTCCCGCGCAAGGCACATGCCATGTTCCTGGATTTCGCCCTGATCTCCGGCCTGCTGGTGGTCGCGCACCTGCTGCGCTCCCGGATCCGGCTCTTCCAGGCGATCCTCCTGCCCACGCCGATCCTCGCGGGGCTGATCGGGCTGGCGGCGGGTCCCGAGGGACTGGACCTCATCCCCTTCGCGCGCGACGAGGGCGGGACGCCGGTGATGCGGCGCTACCCGGGCGAGCTCGTGATCCTCCTGTTCGCCACCCTGTTCATGGGCTCGCGGGCGGACGGACCGGGCCTCGCGAAGATGATCCGCAGCGCGGGAGACACCTTCTTCTACAACCTGTCGGCCTGGATCGGACAGTTCGGCCTCGCGCTCCTGTTCGCCGGCGCCGTCCTCATTCCCCTCTTCCCGGCAGTGGGCGGACCATTCGCGCTGATGCTCCCCTCGGGCTTCGCAGGGGGGCACGGGACCGCCACCGCCGTCGGATCCATTCTGGCCGACCAGGGGCACGAGAACGCCATGGGCATCGGGTACACCTTTGCCACCATCGGGCTGCTGGCGGCCGTGCTGGGGGGCGTCGCGGCGATCAACCTCGCCACGCGGGCGGGCTGGACGCGTCTCGTCGCCACCCCGCGCGAGCTTCCCGCCGACCTGCGGCGCGGGCTGATCGATCCGGCCGGCGCCAGGTACTTCGCCAGGGAGACGGTCAGCCCCCTGGCCCTCGAAACCCTCTCCTGGCATCTGGGGCTCGTGCTTCTCGCGTACGGGGCCGCGCACGCCGTCAGCGGGGCGCTCCAGTCGGCGGGAGACCACTTCACAGCCCTCCCCATGTTCGCGCTGGCGGTGATCTGCGGCGCCGTGCTCCAGAAGCTGCTGGACGCCATGGGCGTCGGCCGGCACGTGGACCGGCAGACCATGGGACGCCTCGGATCTTCGATCTCGGACTTTCTCGTCGCGTTCGGCGTGGCGTCGATCCCCCTCACCATCGTGGCCGACTACGCCGCGCCCATCCTGGTGATGTCGGCGTTCGGCTTCGGCCACGCCGCCCTAATCACGTGGTGGATCGCCCGCCGGACCTTCCGCAACTACTGGTTCGAGCGCGGGATCTTCACCTTCGGATACGCCACCGGAGTGGTGGCCATGGGAATCGCTCTGTTGCGCGTGGTGGACCCCGAAATGAAGTCGAAGACGCTGGACGATTACGGGCTGGCATACCTTCCGATCGCGCTGGTGGAAATCGTCGTGCTTTCGACCCTGCCGCTGTGGGTTGCCGGAGGAGCGGTCTGGCAACCGGGATTGCTGCTGACCGGCGTGGCCGCCGGACTTCTGGTGGTTTCGTGGAAGACGATCGGGTTCTTTCCTTCCGACCCGGCGGCCCGGCGGGCGGGAGAGTCCCGTCGCCGTTCAGCTCCAGATTGTTGCGGATGACCCCGCAGGCGATTCCCGAGGCCCCGGCGCCGACCCCGGTCTTGTCGATGACGACGATATCGCGCCCGTCCCCGCGACGGGCCGCCCGGAGTTCCCGGGCCAGGTGCCACGCGGTGGAAAGGCCGTGGATGCCCGCGCCGACGATGACGTATTTCGCGGTCATGGACCTCGAACCCCTCTACGGCTGCCGTGAAGGCCCGCGCAGCGACAGGAGAAGTCGCGAGGCACCCCGGGCGCCGGCCCGCCGCACCGGGCGAAGCGGCACCGGAGTGTCTAGCGAACCAGCAGAATCCGGTTGTTCGCGGGATAGAGCCACTCCACCCCGCGCTCCGTCACCACGGCGTCGTCCTCGAGGGGGATGCGCACCTTGGCGTTGTCCCACTCCGGGTTGGCCGTGTAGGCGAACAGTTCTACGGAGATGAGCGTGCCGGGACGCAGCTCGTAGGTCTGCCGGGTCGGGTTGAAGAAGGCCAGCGAGGGGCCGATGCCGTGCCCCCAGTTCCCCACCGAGTGCGGACCGATGACGACATCCGTGACCGCCGGATCGTCGGTGGGCTGGTTGAACTCGATGCGGTTGAAGCCGGCAGCCTCGATGGCGGCCCAGGTGGCGTCCAGCGCCTCCCGGGCGGTGGCGGCGGGCTTGATCGCGGCCTTCATGACGTCGCGCACCTCGACGCCGCGGTCGAACGCGCGCTGGAGCCCGGGCGGGGCTTCGGTCTCGCCCTCGCGCAGCACATAGGCGATGCGCTTCATGTCGGTGTAGAAATCGAGGTAGCCCACGCCCCAGTCGATCATCAGCAGGTCTCCCCGCTGGATGATGCGCGCCGACGAGGTGGCCTCGATGCCCTCGGGGCCGGTGATGTAGATGGAGGGCATGTCGAAGGACGACTCGAGCCCGCGCTCGAGCAGCCGGTCCCAGATCCACCAGGCCACGTCTTCGAGCGCGGTCACGCCCGGCTCGATGACCTCGTTGGAGAAGGCCCGCTCGGCGATCTCGCGGCTGATCTCGCCGGCTTCGGCGAAGGCTGCGATCTCCATGGCGGTGCGGGTGGCGCGGAAGTCCGACACGAAGCGCTCGGCCGAGACCAGACGCTCGCCATACGTCGGCCCCAGCGTCTCCTGCAGATGCAGATACGAGGTATGCGAGAGGCCGTCCGCGCCGCCGATGGAGGCGGCCATGTTGACGCCGATGCGGTCCGGACTGCGTTCGGCCACGTAGTCGGCAAGCGAGGCCGCGGAACCGAAGTGGTCGTAGACGCCGCACTGCTCGAGCATGTATCCGCCCACGCCCAGCGCCGCGCGCTCGACGCGCCCGCCATCGCCCGGGCTGGTGAAGACGTAGTACGCCCAGTCACCCACGTAGCCCCGGCCCAGAGCCTCCCACAGCGGATCCAGCAGCCCCTCCCGCATCACCACGATCCACATGTCGAGGTCGTTGTCCTGCATCGCCCCGGGGAGGACCAGGTCGAACTTCTCGGCACGGATCTGGCACATGCGCTCCCAGCGGCGGCGCGCTTCCTGTCCGTCGGCGGGAGAGGCGGCGGAGAGACCGGCTACCAGCAGGACGGCGGCCGGGATCAGGCCGCGGACCGAGGGCGGCGCGGGGGACCGGCGACGGGCCGGCAGGTCCGCGGCGGATGGCGCGGTCGAGCGCGGGCGCGCCGCAACCCTCGCGCTCTGCCCGGCTGTCGCGGAGTGGTGCCCCCGCGGCGCTGGACGCGGTGAGTGTAGAGACGGACGGGCCGATTGGGTATCTTCGGTCACGCGCATGGCAACGTTCCTGAAAGGTGCGAAGTCTCAAGTACATGTATCGGATGCACACACGCGGGGAATCTCGGCGATCGCCCGCCGTCTGGCAAAGGCGGCGGCGGCCACTCCTCCAGACACTCGTCCTCGTGGGCATCCTGGTCCCCGCGATTCTTCCCGCGCACCTTCGCGCGCAGCAGATTCCCTCGGCCTACCGCTTCATCGAGACCGCGCAGGAGGCGGGCGCGTCGATGTTCACGGTGGAACCGCGGGCGGGAATCTTCGGGTTCGGGCCCAAGGGCGGCCGGATCATGGGCTCGTATTATCAGATACGCGTCGGCGGACCGTTCTCCCTCCAGGGCAACGTCGGGTATCTGCCCACGACCCGGGACGTCATCGATCCGCGCCGGGACGAGGGGGACCGCAAGATCGGCGAAGCGGACCTAACCATGGGGACGGCCGACGTGCGCCTCCAGTTCACGCTCACGGGCCCGCGGACCTGGTACCGGCTGGCGCCCCACCTGTTCGCGGGCGGTGGCATCGCCATGGACTTCGCGCCGGACCAGGATATCGACATGGTGCTCGAGGAGGATGACCGCTTCTCGTTCGGCCCCTCCTTCCTGGGAAGCTTCGGGGCCGGGATCAAGCTGTTTCCCGTCGACCGCATCTCGGTACGGGCGGAGGGCATCGTGACCTACTGGAAGGTCAACACGCCGCGCGGCTTCCTGCGCACCGACCGCGCGCTCCTGCCGCCGCCCGAGGGCTCCGACCAGCCTGCCATCCCCGAGGACGGTTTCTGGGCGGTCGGAAGGGGACTGTCCCTCGGGATCGCCTGGCGGTTCTAGGAGACGGCTGATGGGTGACGGGCCGGAAGCCCGGAGGGATCGGACGCCGACGACGCGATTCGAGTCCCGCTCCGCCGACTGGCTCTCCTGTACCGACGCGCTGGCGCGGGTCATGGGGCATGCCCGGGCGCTTCCGGCGCTCCTGCTGCCGGTCGAGGCCGCGAGGGGCATGGCGCTGGCGCGACCGGTCGAGAGCCCGGTCACCCTGCCCCCATGGGACAACTCGGCGATGGACGGCTACGCGGTGCGGGGCGACTCCATCGCCGGAGCCTCACCCGAAGCCCCCCGCACCCTGCGCGTGACCGGCGCCCTGCGCGCGGGCGAGGTCGGCGGGGTGGCGGTGGGAGCGGGCGAGGCCGTGCGCATCATGACCGGCACCCCTGTCCCGGAGGGGGCCGACTGCGTGATCCGGGTCGAGGACACCGACGCCGAGCGCGAACCGGGACGTGTGGCGGTGTTCTCCGAGCGGGACCGGGGCCGCAACGTGCGCCCGGCCGGACAGGACATGCGGGCGGGCGAGACCGTCGTCCCCCGCGGGACCACGCTGGGGGCGGGCCAGGTCGGCGTGCTGGCCGCGTGCGGGCTCACCTCGGCGGAGGTGCACCGGCGGCCGGTGGCGGCGGTGCTCGCGAGCGGCGACGAGATCGCCCCGGCGGAGCGGTTCGCCGAGGTCGCGGCCGGGCGCGCCATCCCCGACACCAACGGTCCCATGCTGGCCGCCGCGGTGGAGGAGGCGGGGGGGAATGCGGTGCGGCCGGGGATCGCGCGCGACACCGAGGAGAGCGTGCGCGAGCACCTGCTGCGGGGCGCCGCGCAGGCCGACCTGCTGATCACCATCGGGGGCGCGTCCATGGGCGAGGGCGACCTCTTCAAACGGGTGCTCGACGAGCTCGGTTACATGCCCGACTTCTGGCGCGCGCGCATCCGCCCCGGCAGCCCGTTCGGCTTCGGACACCTGCCCGTCGAGGGGCGAAAGCCCGTGCCCGTGTTCGGGCTCCCCGGGAATCCGGCGTCGGCCTTCGTCACCTTCCATCTCTTCGCGCGGCCCTTCATCAGCGCGCTGGCGGGACATCGGCATCCCTTCCCTCCGGTCGTGCGGGCCCGAGCCGGCGTGGCCATGGGTGGCCCCAGGGGGCTGGCGGTCTACCCGCGGGTACGCCTGCGGCGCGCCGCCGGCGGCGGATGGATCACGGTGCTCGCGGGGCATCAGAGTTCGGCGCTGGTGGCGCCCACGGGCCGCGCCGACGGGCTGGCGGTGATCCCCGACGGTGTCGCGGGCATCGCCGAGGGAGAGGAGGTCGACGTGCTGTTGTTCGGCAGTCCGGGCCGGCTTCGCGGCGAGGCCGGTCCCGGCGCGGAGTGATGCGGCCGGACACCGCTTCCGCCAGCCCGTGAGAGGCTTCCGCGCGCGCGCTCCCCGGCTGGCCCGCACCCCCACCGGCGAGTTGGACCTCCTGGCCCTGGTGGTCATCTGGGGCGTCAACTTCACGGTCGTGAAGGTGGTGTTGCAGGAGGTCGAGCCGCTGGCCTTCAACGCCCTGCGCTTCCCCTTCGCCGCGCTGACGGTGTTGATCCTCCTGCGCGCCCAGGGGCGGCCCCTCCTGCCGCGCCGGAGGGATTGGGCCCGGGTCGCGTGGCTGTCGCTGTTCGGACACCTGGCCTACCAGGTTTTCTTCATCTTCGGGCTCGCGCTCACCCTGGCCGGCAACGCCTCGCTCATGCTGGCGACGGTCCCCATGTGGATCGCCATCCTCTCCCCCGCGCTGGGCCACGAACGCTTCAGCTGGATGATTCTGGGCGGTGTGTTCATCACGATGTCGGGACTGGTGCTCGTCATCCTGGGAGGATCCGCGGGAATGACGCTGGGCGGAGAGACCTTGCGCGGAGACCTGTTGATGCTGGCCGCCGCGGTCGTCTGGGCGCTGTACACCGTGCTGGGGCGCCGGGCGGTGCGGCGCAACGGGGCGCTCGAGATGACCGCCTGGACCCTCTGGCTGGGGACCCCCGCGCTTGTTCTGATGGGTCTTCCGGGCCTGCTTCGCACCGACTTCGGATCCCTCTCGGCGGGAGCCTGGGGGGGCATCGTGTACGCGGGCGTGCTGGCGATCGGGATCGCATACTTCATCTGGTATCGGGGGGTGCGGAGACTCGGCAGCAGCCGTACCGCCGTCTACTCCAACCTGGTGCCCGTGGCTGCGATCCTCACGGCGTGGCTCTGGATCGGCGAGACCCCGCGCGCGTTGCAGTTGCTCGGGGCCGGCGTCATCTTGGCGGGCATCGCCGTCGTTCGCCTGGCGCCTCCGACCAGGGCAGGCGATCGGGCCCGTCGAAGAGTCCTGCGGGAACGCCGGCGAGCCGAAAAGGCGGCACGATCCAGGAGGAAACGACGATGAGTTGCGAGCCGGGACATCTGCCTCCTCTGCAAGGCGCATTTCGCCATGCTGGTTCCGGCCGCGCACCGGATTCTGGTGCGCGTTGGTTGAACGGCCCGCTGTTGCCTGCGTCTCCAACAGCGCACGCACCACATTTTGTTGTGCGGCTGCTCCTGATGGCGGCAGTCATGTCCGGCGCCGCCGGCCCCCTTGTGGCCCAGGACTCCCCCGCCGACTACATCGCGCTCATCGAGGGCGTCCAGAGCCCGAATCGGCAAGGTCTGGACGTGCTTACGTTGCCGGAGGTGATGGAGCGCTTCGGCGTGCCCGGAATGAGCGTTGCCGTCATCCGCGACTTCGAGGTGCACTGGGCCAGGGGGTACGGGATCGCGGACGTGGTGACCGGCGCGCCGGTGGACACCGGGACCCTCTTCCAGGCCGCCTCGATCTCAAAGCCGGTGACCGCCATGGCGGCACTGACCGCCGTCCAGGAGGGCCTGTTCACGCTGGACGACGACATCAACTCGATCCTGCGCTCCTGGTCGCTTCCGGGGCGCGGTTTCACGGACGATCGTCCCGTCACCCCGCGGCTCCTCTTCAGCCACACCTCCGGGCTGGGCGACGGCCACGGCTTTCCGGGCTACGCACCGGATGCCCCCCGTCCGACCCCGGTGCAGATCTTCGAGGGAGACGGGCCTTCGAACGTGGGACCGGTCGAGCTGGTGCGCGCGCCCCTCACCGCGATGCACTACTCCGGCGGCGGCACGACCATCATGCAGCTGGCCCTGACCGACGCCCGCGGCGAGTCCTTCCCCGACCTCATGCGCCGGACCGTCCTGGCGCCCGTTGGGATGACGCGCAGCACCTTCGAGCATCCCCTCCCCCCGGCCCTCGACGTGAACGCCGCGCGCGGCCACCGGGGCGACGGCCTGCCGATGGGACTGGAGAAGTGGCATGCGTACGCCGCGCTGGCCGCGGCCGGGCTGTGGACCACGCCCACCGACTTGGCGGGCTTCGCGATCGAGGTGCAGAAGGCGGCCCGCGGCGACCCGGACCGGGTGCTGTCGCGCGCGAGCGCGCAAGAAATGCTGAGCCCGGTGGGTGTGGGCTCCTACGCCGTGGGCTTCCACATCGAGCAGCGCGGCGAGGGCTGGTATTTCAACCACTCCGGGGGCAACTGGGGCTTCGTGTGCTACCTCACGGCGCACAGGGCCAAGGGGTACGGCGTGGTGGTAATGGCCAACTCTTCCGGCGGAGGCGGCCTTTATCGCGAAGTGCTGGAGCGGGTCGAGCGGGCCTACGGGTGGGATTCCCTGGACAAGCCGGTGCTGCGTTAGGGGCCACCCGCAGTCTGCAACCCGCCCGGCATCGCGCCGCGCCACGAGCTGGCGGGCACCGCCGTGTGCCGCGAGCCGGCAAGCGCTGGACTCTATCCCCCGCTCTCGCTCTTCAGCCGCCGAATCTCCTCGGCCAGCGCCGGCCCCACCTCGAACACGTCCCCCACGATGCCGTAGTCGGCCACGTTGAAGATGGGAGCGTCGGCGTCCTTGTTCACCGCGACGATGGTGCGCGCCGTGCGCATCCCGGCCAGATGCTGGATCGCCCCGGAGATGGCGAGCGCGAAGTAGAGCTTGGGCGCGATGGTCTTGCCCGTCTGGCCAACCTGCTCCGCGTGCGGGCGCCACCCGGCGTCCACCACCGCGCGCGAGGCTCCCAGGGCCGCGGTCGGTCCCAGGGCATCGCGCACATCCTCGATCACGCCCCAGTTCTCCGGACCGCGCATGCCGCGGCCGCCGGACACCACGATCTCCGCCTCCGCCACGTCGACGCTGCCACCCGAGGCGGCCCGGAACTCCACCACCCGCCCCGCCGGCGGCGCTCCTCCCGCCGGAGTGAACGCCTCTACCCTACCGGCCGCCGCGTGGGTGCCCGGTGGAAACACATGGGGACGGAGCGACACCACCGCCGGGCTGGCGTCGAAGGTGACGCGCGCAAACGCCTTCCCCCCGTACACCGGCCGGGTGACGACCAGCCCACCGTCCACCACCTCCAGGCCGGTGGCATCCGAGGCGAGCGGCACGTCGAGGAGCGCCGCCACCCTGGGCGCCAGGTCGGCCCCCAGCGCGCTGGCGGGAAAGAGCACGGCCCTGTATCCGCCTCCGGCGATCATGTCGGCGACGATGCGCGCGTAGCCCTCTGACTGGTATTGCGCCAGCTCGGCGCCCTCGGCCACCCGGATCACCTCCGCCCCGCGCGCGCCCAGCGACGCGCAGGCCGCGCCGAAGCCGGGTCCGCCTGCGGCCAGCCCGTGGGCTTCTCCACCGATTTGGCGCGCCAGCTCGGCCGCGGCCCCGACGACCTCGTGGGCCGTGGCGCGGACGCTGCCGTCCCGTTGCTCCACGAACGCGGCTACCACACCTGCGCCGGACTCCATCTCCGCCTCCGACCCGTACCCGGTGTCGTCAAAGGTTCGGTCAACACCGCGGCGGCGCTCACAGCGCCCCCGCCTCCTCCCGCAGCAGCCGCACCAGCTCGGGAACCGCCTTCACGCCCTCCCCCACGATCCGACCCGGCGGCCGGGGCGCAGGCGGTTCCAGCTCAAGCACGCGCAGGCGCGCGGCCGGGAGCTTGGCCGGCCGCCGCTCCAGGGGCTTGCGGCGCGCCGCCATGATGCCCTTGAGGGTGGCGTAGCGGGGCTCGTAGGCACCCTTGGTGATCGTGACCACGCACGGAAGAGGCAGATCCACCACCTCCGTTCCCCCCTCCACCTCGCGGTGGCAGCGGACGTGGCCGTCCCCCGCCTCCAAGCGCGTCACCGCGGTCGCACAGGGCCGTGCGAGCAGCGTGGCGAGCATCGGGCCCACCTGCTGCTGGTCGTCGTCCGCCGCCTTCACCCCGAGCAGGATCAGCGGGGCGTCGGCTTCGGCGAGCTCCTCGGCCAGCGCCTTGGCGGTCGCAAGCCCGTCCATCGTGACCTCGCCTTCCAGCAGCACGGCCCGGTGCGCGCCCATCGCCAGGCTGTTCCTGAGGCTCTCCGCGGCGCCCGCGTCTCCTACGGTCACCGATGTAACCTCGCCCGCCCCCAGGCCTTCGGTCACCTGCAGACCCGCCTCCAGGGCGAACTCGTCGTAGGGGCTCACGATGTACTTCACTCCGCTGGTATCGATAGAGACGCCGTCGTCACCGACGCGTATCCGCGTCTCGGTGTCGGGTACCCTGCGGATGCAGACGCTCACGTTCACTTCGGGGTCGCTCCGGTTCGAGGATCAGGACGGGAGAACCGCCGGCAAGCGCGCATTTCAACCACCGGCCGGCGCAAACAGCCCACAGAAGGTACACGAGATCCCGCCCGGGGGAATGGCCTCAAAGCGTCGCCCCCAGCACCGCGAAGCAGACGGCCGCCGCCCCTCCGGCCAGCAGCGCGTAGGGCAGCTGCGTGCGCACGTGGTCGATGTGATCGGTGGCCGCCGCCATGGACGAAATGATGGTGGTGTCGCTGATGGGCGAGGAGTGGTCGCCGAAGATGCCCCCGGAGAGCGCCGCCGCCACGAACGGGGCCAGCGGCATGCCCAACGTCTCCGCCACGGGCACCGCAATGGGCAACATGATGGCGAAGGTGCCCCAGCTCGAGCCGATCGAGAACGCGATCCCGCCCGCGACCAGGAACACGAGCGGCAGAAAGAGCATCGGCGGAAGCACGCCCTCGGTGACCTGCGCCACGTACTCGCCGGCGCCCAGGGTGCGCGCCACGGATCCCAGCGCCAGGGCCAGCAGCAGGATGAGCGCCAGCGGCATCAGCCCTCCCGCGCCCTTGAGGCCGGTCCGGGTGAGCTCGTCAAGGGTCGCGCCCCTCTGCGCCAGCAACAGCAGCCACGCCGCTCCCAGGCCGGCCAGCACAGCCCATAGCACGCTCGTCGACCCGGACCCCTCGAGCATCGATCCGCCGCCGGTCACGTACAGGCCCAGCGGCATGGTCAGCACCATCACCGCGATCGGCACCAGCATGTTGCGCGCGCGCGGCGCGATTCGGCCGACCGGCGTGGGCGAGAGCACCGTCTCGTCCACCATCGGCTGGGCATTGGGCCACAGCACCTGTCCCTCCCGGGCCCGCTTCTCGGCCCTCTTCATGGGACCGATGTCGATCTTCCACATGATCGACGCGCCTGCGAGAAGGAAGGCGATGAGCGCGTAGAAGTTCACGGGAATCGCGGCGATGAAGACCCCGAGCGCGTCCTCCACGCCCAGCTCGTTCAGGATCCCCAGGTTCAGGGCTCCCCAGGCGTTCAGTGGAATGAGGATGCAGATGGGCGCCGAGGTGGAGTCGACGATGTAGGCAAGCCGTTCGCGGGAGATGCGGAAACGGTCGAAGAGCGGCCGCGACACCGCCCCGGCCACGAGCACCGTGATGTTCGACTCGATGAAGATCACGATGCCGATGATCCACGCCAGGAACTGGGCGCGGCGTCCGTCGGTGACCCAGCGGTTGCCCTCGATCCAGCGCACGAATCCACGCACGCCGCCGGCGGCTTCCAGCGTCGCGATCATCGCGCCGATGACCAGGGTGAACAGGATCACCCGGGCGTTGCCGGGGTCGCCCAGCACCGCCACGGTCTGCTCGATCGCGGTGGCGAGGCCGGCGAGCGGGTTCCAGCCTTCGAGGATGGTCCAGCCGATCCAGATGCCCGCCGCAAGCGACACGTAGACTTGCCGGCTCCAGATCGCCAAGACGATCGCGAGGACGGTGGGAAGGAGCGAAATCCAGCCGGGTTCGTTCATCGGGTTCCGCCTGTGCGCCTGGAAACGTGAGGGTTGCCCTGAAGGAAGAAGCGCAGTTCGCGGTCGCGCGCCCGGGTTACCCCGATGCGCGGGGACCGTGCGACGCTCCCGGCCGGAACCGGTTTCCGAGGAATGAGACGCAGGGGCGCCCGGTCCAGGAAGTGGCCGTCGAGCGCCCCTGTGACGCCCAGTGCCTGGCAGAGCCGCGCCGGACCGGAGCACAGGTCGCGGGTCCTGCCCCGCCGCGCCGCCATGGTGGCGTCACCCGCCACCGGCTCGAGCGCGCGCACCAGCACCGCGGCCGGAAAGCCCTCCTGCCCGGTCACGACGTTCAGGCACCAGTGCATGCCGTAGATGAGGTAGACGTAGGCGATTCCGGGAGGACCGAACATGGACGCGTTGCGCCTGGTGCGGCCGATTCGCTCGGCGGCGTGGGACGCGGGGTCGTGGGGTCCGGTGTAGGCCTCCACCTCTACGATGCGGCCCGCCGTTCGGACGCCGCCCACGGTCGACTCCACCTCCCAGCCCAGAATGTCGGGAGCGACGGCCCGGGCGCCCCTCGCCAGAAGGCCGGGGAGCGTTTCGTTCGAAGCGGAGGTATCGAACGCCACCACTCGCTCGGCCGCGCGCCGCTCAGGAGGATCCGCGGCGACGCCCCAGCCGTGTCCGCCGAGCTGCGTCCGAAGACGTCTTCCGGGTTGCGGCCTTCTTCGAGGTCGTGGCCTTCTGCGGGGTTGCGGCCTTCTGCGCGGTCGTGTCCTTCTGCGAGGTCGTGGCCTTCTTCGGGGTTGCGGCCTGCTGCGAGGTCGTGTCCTTCGGCGGGGTCGTGTCCTGTTTCGAGGTCGCGGCCTTCTTCGCGGTCATGTCCTTCTTCGAGGTCGCGGCCTTCTTCAAGGTCGCACTCTTCTGCGGGGCCGCGGCCTTCCTAGCGGTCGCACTCTTCTTCGAGGTCGTGGCCTTCTTAGCGGTCGCACTCTTCTTCGAGGTCGTGGCCTTCTTAGCGGTCGCGGCCTTCTGCGACGTCACCGCCCCTGGCGCGACCGCACTCTGCTCCGAACCCGCCTCCGTCCTGGAGCGGCGGCCGAAGTCCTCCAGCCACGCCTCTTTTACCTTGGCCACCCGGTTGGGCGGAAGGACGCCCTCCAGCTTCTCGATGGAGTCGTGCAGCACGTGGAAGACGCGGTCGCCGAAAACTTCGATGAGACGCTCCGCGGTCTTCGCGCCCACGCCCCGGTAGCGGTTGGCCAGGTAGCGCTGGACCGCGGCGGCATCGGTGGGCAGCCCGAGACCGCCGGGATCGAACGCGGGTTCGGGCTCGGCGCGCTGTTCACGCCTGGCGTCCTCCTTCTCGTGCTCGCGGGCCCGCTGGCTTTGACGCCACATGCGCAGCCGCGGCGAGCGGGGCGTTCGCCCGCCCTTCTTCGCAGCGGGCGCCTCCGCGGGCGCCGCCGGCTCCGCCGGAGCTGCGCTACCCGTCTGCGCGGAGGTGGAATCGGCCTCTCCCGCTTCCGCGACCGCTCCCCGCGACGCGGAAGCAGCGGCAGCCGATCCGTCGGGAGCCCCTTGCTTCGGCCCGGCGGGCGATCTGCTCCCGTCCTCCGATCCGGTGGGCGAAGCCTCAGCCGCCCGGGCACGGTCTGACCGGGGAAGCCGCACGACGAAGTTACCCGCCTCGTTGCGGCGGATGCGCACGACCTCGTGCTCGTGGGCCTGCGTGAGGAACTTGCTGAACTTGCTGAAGCCGAGCCCCGCTTCGTCAAAGCTCCGGTCGAGGTCCAGCATGCGGCGCTTCACATCGGAATCCCGCGTCCAGTTGTTGTCCGGGCTGATGTCCGGCAACGCCCTGCGCAGGAGCGCGTATGCGTCCGCAAGGGGGTCGGCGCCTTCTGCTCCGTTTCCGGAAACGCCCTCCCGGCGGGGTTCGCTCTCCGGGGACGCGGCCTCGCTGCGCGCCGCAGCCGCGCGCCTGCGCTCCGGACCACCGGGACCGCCTGCCCGGGTGCGCGCGCCGGGATGTCGTGGGGCGGAGCTGTCTCGCCGGCGGGCGCCCGCCGGAAGTATCTCGTGCTGGCCGTTCTCGAGCTTGCGCAGGCGCACGAGCCCGCGGGAGGCCGCCTCCGCGAGAAACTTGCTGAACTTGCTGAAACCGTACTTCGATTCCTCGAAACCCGGGTTCATTTCCAGCATTACCTGCTTGAGGCGGTCCGAGCGCATCACGTCTCCGCGCTCGATCATCTTCTTCGACGCCTCACTGACCAGACTCCAGGGGTCCACGGACTTGCCCTTGTCTCCCGCGGACGTCTTCTGAAGTCCGGTGATCGACGAGTACGAGTAGTATTCGTCGCAGTTCTGGACCAGGATATCGGAGCTGGATTCCTGGATCCCCACCCCGATCACGTACTTCCCGTACTCCTTCAGCTTCAGGACCAGACTGGAAAAGTCACTGTCTCCCGTAAGGAGAATGTAGGTTCCGATTTCCGGACGAATGAAGACCAGCTCCATGCCATCGATCGCCATGCGGATATCGGTGGCGTTCTTCTTCGAACTGCCGTAGGCGGGCGCGAAGATCAGGTCGACCGACGCCTCCGAGAGCGGCACGATGTACTGGGGATACCGGCGCCAGTCCGCGTAGGCCCGCTGGACGGTGACCTTGCCCTTGATGATGTCGGAGTTGAGGAGCGTCTTGATCTCTTTGGAAAGATCGCTCCGGATGCCCATCGTCACGTTGTCGAAGTCGATGAGCAGCGCCGCGTTGGGCGCCGAAGACAGGACCGGGCCCACCCCTTCGACATGCGGGGCGCGCGTGAAGTGATTGATCATCTGATGTTCTCTTGCAACCGAAGTTCCGGCCGCCGAGCCTCCCTCTCCGGTCCACCCTCTCTCCGGCGGCGCACGCCGGGATCGGTTGTGGAGCGGGGCTGGGAAGCCAGTGACCTAGCCGTGCCGGCGCAGGATGTCAGCCCGCAAAAGGCGAGCCAGTTCTCCGCGTCCGACCTTCCCGGCTGCCGTCGCCGGGAAGTCGTCAAAAAATTGGATCCGATCAGGCACCTTGTAGGTGGCCAGCGAGGGGCGGCACCACGCTCTCAACTCCTCCGCCGAGACCATGGCCCCTTCGATCGTGTGCACGCAGGCGCAGACGGCCTCGCCCAGAAGTTCGTCGGGCAGGCCCACCACCACTACATCCCGTACCGCCGGGTGTGTCGCGATTCTGTTCTCGACTTCCCGGGGATACACATCGAACCCAGCCTTAATGATAACATCGCCCTGGCGACCGACCAAATGCAGGTAGCCGTCTTCGTCCACGATGCCCATGTCGCCGGTGTGCAGGAAGCGGTCAGCGTCGAAGTGCCGCCGGGTATTGTCCGGCTGCCGGTAGTAGCCGCGCATCACGCCCGGGCCGCGAACCCGGAGCTCCCCCAGGCTTTCGACCGGCAGCACGGATCCGTCGCCGTCGCAGACCCGCACCGAGACGTCGGCCAGCGGACGTCCCACGGTGAAGCGCTGCTTCTCGGGGGGATCCCCGGCGCGAGTCATGGAGAGGGTGGACCCGGCCTCCGTGAGCGAATACGCCACCTGCAGGTTCGGACAGAGCTCCTCGCGCACATGGCGCAGGGGGAGATCGCCGATGGGCCCGCCCGTGACGATGCCGGTTCGCAGGCTGGAGAGGTCGCGCGGCATGCGCCGCTGGGCATGCAGCTCGGTGAGGAAGTGCGTGGGCACACCGTAGTGCACGGTGGCGCGGTGCCGTTCGATCAGATCCAGCGCCTCCTCCCCCTCGAAGCTCTCCTGCAGCACGATCGACGCGCCCGCGCCCGCGGTGCCGAGGATGGCGGGACCGAGCGAAAACGCGTGGAAGATGTCGCTGGCCCCTATGACGCGGTCAGCCGGGGTCACGCCCAGCTCCGCCGCGGTCTGGCGCGCGGGCTGCACCAGGTTGGCGTGGGTCAACTCCACGCCCTTCGGCTTTCCGGTGGTCCCGGCCGTGTAGAGCAGCGCGAATTGGTCGTCAGCCGCCAGCTCCGGCTGTGGACACTTCTTCGCCCGTCCCGCCGAGACCAGGTCTTCGAATGGATAGATCTGGTCGTCGTACCAGAGGTCGTCTTCACCAACCGTGATTACGTAGCCCAGTTCCGGCAGCTCTTCCAGCACTTCCTCGGCGAACTGCAGGTAGTCGATGCCTTCGAAGGTCTCGGGCGTCACCGCGACCGCGGCCTGGGAGTGACGCAGGCGGTAGCGCAGCTCGAGCGGCGGGAGACGGGGATTGAGCGGCACTACGACGATTCCGAGTCTGGCCGCCGCGAAGGCCGCCACGATGAACTCGGGACATCCGGGCAGCAGGATCGCGAGGCGGTCGCCCCGCTCGATGCCCAGGCGGTGCAGGGACGCCGCCAGGTCCCGGGCCTGGCTCTCCACCTGGCCGTAGGTCATCATGCCGCCCTCGAAGAGAAGAAACGGCCGGCCGGGATCGGAGGCCGCAGCCGCGGCCAGCACGGCGCCGGCTGTGGAGGGTGACGAACCCGGAGAACGGGCGCGGTCGGCGTCGCGGTTCATTCAGAAGATGCGTGTTGGGGGAATCATGGCGCCTCGCCAAGTACGGCCAGCACCACTTCGTCGGGCAGGGCGTGCGTCCACCCGCCTGTACCGTCCACTCGCCCGATCCGGTCCAGGAGGACGTACGCGGGAGATCCGGCGCGCGTTTTCTTGTCGGTGGGAGTGCGCGCCAGGACGGCGGCGGCATCGGTGCCCGGGGGCGGGGTTGTGGGCAGGCGGCAACCGTTGAGCGCCTCGGCCAGGCGGTCGGAGGTGCCCGGCGCGGTGCGCCCGATCCGTTCGCCGGCGCGCGCTTCCAGAATCATGCCGAGGGAGACGGCGGACCCGTGCGGGAGCGTGTAGCCGGACTCCGCCTCGAGCGCGTGCCCGAGCGTGTGCCCGAAGTTGAGGAGCTTCCTGAGCCCTCCTTCCCGTTCGTCCTCGCTGACCACGCGGGCCTTGAGTTCCACCGACCGGCGCACCACCGCCTCCATGGCGGCGCCGTCTCCCGCCAGCACCCCCGCGGCGGAGCGCGCGACCTCCTCGAAGTAGTCCTCGTCCAGGATCGCTCCGTGCTTGACCGCCTCGGCGAGCCCCTGGGCGCGCTCCGCCGCAGGCAGGGTGAAGAGGTAGTCGGGATCGGCGACCACGACCCGCGGCGGGTGGAAAGCCCCGATCAGGTTCTTGCCGGCGCGCGTGTCCACCCCTGTCTTCCCCCCCACCGAAGCATCGACCATGGCGACCAGACTGGTCGGAACCTGCACCACCGGAATGCCCCGCAGCAGGGTCGCGGCCACGAAGCCCGCCAGATCTCCGGTCACCCCGCCCCCGAGCGCGACCACGCAGCCGTCGCGCCCGAATCCCGCAGCCAGCAGCTCGTCCGAGAGTCGCGACCAGCTCCGCCGGATCTTGTTCTCCTCCCCCGCGGGAAAGGTGAACAGCTCCGCCCTCGCACCGTGCACGGCCAGGGCGTCCAACAGGTCGCGTCCGTGCAGCACGGCCACCGTCGCGTCCGCGATCACCGCATAGCGGTGCGCGGGCGCAAACTCGGCGAGCAGTTCCGGCATCGCATGGCGCAGGCCGCGCGACACGAGCACCGGGTATGCCCCGCCCCCCCTCGTGTTCACATGCACGGCGTGGGCTGCGGACGCGCGCGAACTCAAGCGCCCCCCACGATGGTCGCCACCGGCGCGGACGGCACGACCCCGACGGTCAGCACCGCCGCGGACCGACCATCCAGCATATGCGCCTCGAGCGTAGCGTCGGTCAGCGCCGCGGCCACCGCCTGGCCCCGGGACACGAACGCGTCGCGCGCCGCCTCGTCCTCCCAGATCGACCACCAGACCAGCCCGCGGCTTTCGTCCTCGCCTTCGACCAGGGCGAACTGGTCGCCCTCCCAGCCGCCGATCGGCTCCCCATCCGCCGCGACCTCCTCGAACAGAATCCCGATCTCCGCCAGCCCGAGCGAGTTCGTGTAGATCACCGCGGCACCGCCACCGTTGATGTCGATGTCGACCGGTGCATCCGGTTCCGGCCCGAACGCCCGATCCGGTTCCAGCACCTGCTCGGTGGAGTGAGGAAGCAAATCTCCGAAGGGAGGCGGCCGGCCGGGACGCTGCTGCCACAGCACGCGGACGTACTCCGTGCCCTGCACGTAGGGGAAGATGAGCGACTCGCGCACGAGCCTGGGAGCAGTGCTCAGGACCGGCGATGCACTCGCGGCCCCCGCCAGCGATGGCCCCATCAGGTCGATGAAGTTCGGAATCGCCACCAGGTCCACCTGAGCCCCCTGCTGCTTCTCGAGCGCGTACTCGAGCATCACGAGGGTGGCGTGGCCCTCGGCCGCCGCCTGAGCCGCGATCTGGCGGTCGTTGCCGCGCGCGCGCGCGGTCAGCGCGTCGAGGTCGACGGCCTGGTCCTGGGCGGCGTGGACGAGTTCGTGGACCAGCACGGTTTCGACGGTCTCTTCGTCCTGGCCGGACCGCACGTAGAGGGCCACCGAGTCGGGATCGTAGAAGCCGGCCACCTGCTCGGTATAGAGCGCCAGGAAGAGCGCGCCCAGGTCGAGGTCGGAGGGAACCAGCCCGAGCAGCGCGTAACTGTCCCGGATGCGCTCCACTTCGCCCTCCCGAAACTCCTCGTCGAGCTTGGAGGCCAGGTACCGCACCAGCTCTTCCTCGCTTCGCCACTCCACGCGCACCGGCTCCGTAAAGCTGAGCCCGGAGCGCTCGCTGATGTCCTGGAGCAGCCCGTTGGCCATTTCCTGCAGGGCAGCGTCCGACGATACGGCCAGACCGCTGGTGGGCGATTCCTGGCTGCACGCGATGCTGGGCACGAGGACGACCGGCAGGAGCGCCCACCACCACCGTGCGGGCAGCGCGGCACCGTCGCGCGGACCGTGGATGCCCGGCCTCATCCCCGCCGCCCGGAACTCCCGGCGCGCCCGGAGTTCCCTGCACGCCCGTAACGATCCTCGAGGCGGACCACGTCGTCCAGTTCGGGCGTCGACGCCTCCAGGATATCCACGTCCGTCACCGCCTCCATGCGGTGCACGGTTCCCGGAACGATGCGCACCGCATCCCCTTCCCTCATCATCCGCTCCTCCAGTTCATCCGCCGAGGAGCCGAGCCACAGATGCATCGACCCGGCCAGCACGTACAGGGTCTCATCCTTCTCGCGGTGGTACTGCAGCGAAAGCGCCTCGCCGGCGTTCACATGAAGGATCTTGCCTGCGTAGCGTCCGGTGTGCGCCCAGATGAGCTCGTAGCCCCAGGGCTTGTCGACCCGGACGGAGTGTGTCTTCATCTCCAGGACTCCGCCAGTTGCCTCATCGCAGGGGAATCTATCACCCGGAGCAAGTGCGAGGGCACCGGCTCCCGTCGGGAACCGCCCATGCAACAAACGCGCCCGCCACCCCTGCGGGCGGCGGGCGCGGACTGCTGCGACATGCCGGCGCCGACCTCAGCCTCCGAAGAACTCCTTGAACTTGTTCTTGTAGTCGTCGCTCTGCTGCACCCACATCTCGGTGATCGACGTGATCCCGTCCGGCTCAAGCACGACCAGATAGTGGGTGAACGACGCGAAATCGCCGACCTGCCCCGCCTCCAGCCGGTCCGCCCCGTTTCCGCGGGCATCCAGCGTGATCGTGTTGCCCCGGGACGAAGTGCCGACGCCCGTAGCCGAGACAGCGGCAAGATAGCTCTGGTAGTGCATGCCCGGAGGTGGCGCCGGCAGCCTGTTGAGTTCCACCAGCAGCGAACCTTCGTAGAAGGACCCCGAACCCGAGCCACCACCGAAGAAGGGCTCTATCTCCCCGCCCGAACCCAGGTGGCCGAAGGTCATGGCCCCCTGCTGCATGAGGTTGTCGGACGTCAGGTATTCCTGGAAGAGGAACGGCCCCCCGGTCGGAGCGCTCGCCTGCCCCGATTCCGCACTCACGGCAACATGCGTGAACCCGGCGAAGTCCTGGTCCATCGACACTTCCAGCTTCGCGTGGTACACATCCTCCGAGGATGATGGCGAGAAGATCGAACCCATCATCATCATGTCCATGTCCGTTGCAGGATAGATCGTGGCGTCAGCGGCGGAGTAGGATCCCGACCCGGCGTCGTACAACCAGAGCTGGTACGAACCACCGGAGAGGGGCGACAAGCCGCTCAGCGTGACGTCGATCTGGCCGGGCGCGGCGAAAGAGTTGGCACCCCCGGAAAGCTCCGGTGCGTTCGGCACCACATCAGTCGGGAAGGGCGCCATCGTGTTGTTGATGACGTTTCCGTTGGCATCGATGTCCGGACCCAGCTGCATGCGGACGGTCGGGGGACCCGCGGGCAGGGCGTCCTCGCCCGGCGGCCCCTCGTAGAGGAGCAGATAGTTGTACTGCCCGGGCGCGAGGGTGGCGCCCACCTCGTTCGAGCCGAACGGAGTGTTGGCCGCGGTGAACTCGGCGGCCGTAGTGGCCTCCGCACCTGCCGCCGGTACCGGCCAGAGGTCCCCGGGAGTGGCCCTGATGATACAGTCGACGGTTCCGTTGCCGTCGGCGTCGGTCTCGATGATCCCGAGCGCTACCGGATTGACCGGCGCGCCTACGCCGGTGATCGAGCTGTAGTCGCACGTGACGTCCGAATAGACGAGTTCCCGCCCCGGGAGGAAGGACAGTTCGTCGGGAGCGTCCACCGGAACCCCCGTCAGCACCTGGTTGTGGTCCAGTTCACCGTTGACCTGAAGCGCCATGCGCGCCAGGACGACCGTATAGACGGTGGAAGGCTCAAGGCCGGTAACCACGCCCCACATGTCCCAATCGCCCGGCGCAAAGGCCGGGTTGGCGGAAATCGAAATGAGTTCATACATGCCGAAGTGACTGCCGACCGCGGCCGAACTCTCCCTCAGGGCGGGGAGCCTCGGATCCTGTGAGGAGTTGCGAACCGAAGGACCCATGTCCACGGCGGGGGCTGTGAACTGACCATTGTTCACGTCGCGGAACAGCCCTCCCGCCCCCGTCCCCCGGTCAAACCCGTCCGGAACCGAGAAATCGAACCCGGACACGACCGCCTTCGAGAGCTCTACCGAGCCGGAGGGGTACACCGCATCCCCCGGCGCGATCGCCATCTTGAGAATGGGCCGGTCCGCGGTAAGGTCGGTGATGTTGTCGGTTTCGCAGGCGGCGAGGAGAAGCGCGCCGCAGAGGGCGACACCCACCGCGTGCAGCCGAATTCGCTTGCGTACTGGAATCATTCTGGATCGCCTCCTGCCCGCTAGCGGTTGAGTCCGGGGACGTATGTCAACCCGATCGACAGGCGGATGTTGTGGATCATGTCCTGCTTGTCCGGGATGTCGGTTCGCTCGGCATCGGGGAACCGACAGGTCCCGTCGCTGCCGCAGTTACGCAGTCTTTCGTCCACCGGGTTCAGGACGTCGCGGTCGAAGTCCCTGTAGATGACGTCGCGCACGTCGACCTGGATACCGGCGGCTTCGGTGACGGCGTAGCGCACGCCCGCGCCTCCCTGGACCATCTGATGGGTCACGCGCCGGAAGTCGTCGTTCGCCTGCGTATCCAGGTACAGCGTGGCTCCACCCGCGCCGACGACGACATATGGGTCCAGGGAGCTTCCGGGCATGACGCTGATGTGCGCGTTGAAGCCGTAGTGGAGCGCGCTCAGCGTCTGGCCGACCTCGTAGATGCGCGTGCTGTCGGCGCCGAAGTCGATGGCGGCCACATAGAAGCTTCCGTCGGTATCGGCGCGGTGAAACTGGATCGCAGGCCCCAGCGCGATGCGCGGCGTGAGCTGATACAACGCCTCCAGGGCAAGCATGGGGCTGTTCATGAGGGAACTCGACGGGGCGTACATCTGAGTTCCCGCGGACACTTCTACGCTCCAGGCACCCTGCTCGGACTGGGCATGCACGGCCGAGGGCAGCGCCATCACCAGCCCGGCCAGCGCCAACCGGTTCAGTACTCTCATCAGTCTATTTCCTCCCGTTTTTCCACGGGGTCGCGCAGCCAGGTCTCCCTTTCCGACACCGAGCCGCATCAGAACTGCAGCTGGAAGCTGAAGACCTGGATGTTCTCCAGCTGCTCCATCGACGTGTAGGCGTAGTCCACGCTCAGCGTGCCCAGCTCCCCGACCGGCAGCCGCAGGCCTCCACCCGCGGCGGCCGCGTGCATGAGGCCGTGATCGATCTGGTCTTCGTTCGCGAAGCGCTTGCCGGCGCGCACGAAGGCCAGTCCCCTGAAGCCGTACTCGAGTCCGAGCGCGGTTTGCTGGGGCGCGTCGACGGGGTCGTTGATGTCGGCCATCAGGCGGAGCGACTGGTCCGCATCTGGAGAAACGATCGCATCCGCGCCCCCGATCAGGTCCAGCATCACGCTGAAACGGAACGACGTCGGGAGTTCGAGATGGTCGGTCGCCGCGGACAATTCCATGACCCTGATGAAATCCTCGATCTGGTTCTCGGAGAACGACGTGTTCACCCGGCTGTTAAGCAGGTTTCCCTCGAATCGACCCGAAGTCCCGAGGTTGGTGAGCGACGCTCCGAGGGTGACCCCGTAGAGCCCGGTGCGGAACACCGTGCTCATGTCGACGCCGACGTAGCTCGCGGTCGCGTTGGTGATTCCTTCCTCGACGACCTTGCCCGCCAGACCCACCGTCAGGCGGTCGGTGATGGGCTGCGCGAAGTGCAGTCCGATGGCGGTTCCCGTCCAGCTGAAGGACGCGGCGGTCGGATCCTGCTCGCCTCCATAGCCGGCGTTGGGCCAGTACTCGCTCTGCCAGGGCATCTCCCCGGAGTCGAGGGTGTTTACGCTGATGCCGATGCGGGTGAATCCGAACGGCATCACCACGCCCACGAAGGTGTGCTGGATGTCGAGCTCTTCGAACAGCCGTGCCGTTGTCATCCCTGCCGAAAAGCCGTCGAGGCGCGACATGGCCGCGCTGTTCCAGTAGAGCGAAGTGACGTCGTCGGCCGCCGCTCCGAAGGCGCCTCCCAGCGCCTGGCCTCGCGCGCCGACGCCCAGCGCGAGAAAGGCGGCGCCCCGGGTTCCGACCCGGGTCACGATCTGTTCCGGCGTTGAGGTCAGCGTTTCCTGAGCCTCCAGCATCTCCGCCGTCGCCACGAGCGTGAGCGCTAGCAGCAGTGCACGGTTCATTGATCTATCTCCTTGGCCTTTAGGCCTTTAGGCTCAGCGAATGACGACGAACTTGCCCATCTTCTTCTGGCCGCCGGATTCGAGAACGAAGATGTACAGTCCCGCTCCCAGGTTCGTGCGCTCGCGGGTCTGCATGTCCCAGTTCAGGTCTCCTCCGCAATCTCCGGCACCGCAGTAGGCGGTGATCCCCTGGAGATCCTCGGGGCCATAGACGAGCTCCTGGATGAACCGTCCCGCCACGTCGAAGATGCGGATGGTCCCTTCCTGGGGAAGGTTGGTGAACTTCAGCACCCGCGCGTCGGTCGCGCGCTCGAACGCGCTCCCGTAGAGGTACGGGTTGGGCACCACGTGTACGTCGTCGAGCGAAACCGCGCCGCTCGCCGCCGCCTCGGCCGCCGTGATCGCCCTCTGCACGTCCACCACCACCTCGTCGCCCGACTGAAGCGGTACCAGCCAGGGAACCGTCAGCGTGACCTGCTCGGTCACCGGGATGTAGCCGGATTCGGTCGACCCTCCGGTGGTCGGATCGCAGGAGGGACGCGGGGCGTCGCAGCCAAGGGTCACGTCAAAGGTCACGGCCGTGGCCGTCTCCGTTGCGGGCTGCCCGCCCGCGTCGAGGACGGTATTGCCCTCGTCGTCGGTCACCTCCCGGGTCACGGTCTCAACGAAATAGATCTGGTCGCCCGGCACCCACACGCCCGCCGGAACCTCCACCCGGGCCGTGTCGACGCCCTGTCCGACGAGCACCGATTCCTGGTGGCCGACCACCGCGATCTGCACATCGCGGCCGTAGGTGTTGTTGCGCACCGAGAACGGAAGCGAATACGACTCCAGGGTTTCGACGTCCGGATCGACCTCCTGAACGGCTGCCAGGATATCCTCGCCCGTGCTCGAGGTCGAGGCCGCCGGCCGTCCCGACAGGGACGCGGCCACGGTGGCCTCGATCGCGGGATCCGGAAGGCGGAAGGGCGCGCCGGCGCCCCAGGCGTCCGCGTTCCACACGATCGCGTACTCGCCATACTCGTCGCCGCCCGCATACCCGGAGGGACCGGTCAGCCACCACACGGTGGGCTGCACGCGCGCCGCGACGGTGTCGGCCGACCCGGTGGTGAAGACCCTGGACGGCGGATCCAGCGTACCCCCGTCCGCGGCGTTCACCGACACCGTGAAGAAGGGAAAGTCCTCGCGGCTGAAGAAGGCGCCGGGGGTGGCCTCGTCGCCATCCAGAGTGGTCGAGGCGAGCAGGGGCGTCGATCCGGCGGCGACCACCATGCCGAAACCTCCTTCGAACACGGTGGTGCGCTGCATGGAACTCTGCATCGCGCTGTCGACCGGCAGTTCCTCCAGCCCGGACAGAGTCACGGTGCCGGACCGGTTGAAGTCCACGCCGGCGATCACGACCTCCTTCGGCTCTCCCTCCATGCCGGTGACGGTGCGCACCGTCTGGGCAGCCACCGTGGTCTGAGTGGAGGTGGGCGAACCGGTGTCGTCCAGGTTGTCCACCTGGTTGACCACCAGCTTGTCGCCGAAGACGACCCGGTACTGCCCGGAAACGGGGGAGGTGCCGACGACGGAGAAATCGACCGGTACGGTGGAGTTTCCGCTGCGCGAGACCTCGTTCAGTTCGGCCCGGCTGGCGCCTGCCGCCAGGTTGAGCGGCGCGTACACGACCGCCACGTTGGGGTTCGTGCCCGACGCGGACACGGCCCCGATCAGCTCTGGGGCGAACACCACCTCCTCCGCCAGGAGCGAGTCCGCATGCGTCCCGCGCACCACGTTGAACGTGGCTCCGCGCGTCTCGGTGACGATGGAGTAGGTGTAGGTCACGCCGGGAATCAGCAACGCGTCTTCGAATACGTTGGGCAGGGTGCCGTCGTCATCGGCTTCGAAAGTGGTGTAGGGCTGCCACCCGAAGTTCGACCACTTGGAGGTCTCGTCGAAGACCGGGTCGCCGTCGCAGTCCCCGTCCCGGGTCCAGGTGGATCCCCCGTCGCAGGACTTGAAGATGTGGATGGCCGCCACGTTGTTGCCGGCGCGTGCTGCGACCGAGTCGGCAAGCCAGTAGTTGCGCGCGATGTCGGCGCTCACATCCAGATTGGCGAGGTAGGGGTCGACCCATTCCTCCGGCGTATCGTCGAAAAAGAGCGAGATTTCGTTCCCGTCGACCTCACCCGTCGAGGCGGCCTGGCCTCCGACGACATCAACCGCGGAAATCACCGGCGGCGGAGCGGTTTCCGGCCCCAGGTACATCTGCTGGTAAAAGGCGATGGCATTGTCCAGGGCGGATTCCATCGATGTGGAGTCTGCAGCACCGACCAGCGCGACCACGAAGGGGACGGTGTCGCCGGGGGCCATGTGCACCGGACCCACCGCGACATCGGCGATGTTGCCGTAGCTGTTCGTGTAACCGGAGGGAAGCGTGTCCGCCCACAGCGCCACGCATCCGCGGCTCCCGCAGGCGTCGGCGTATATGGTGTCCGGCTGCCCGTCGTGATTCCAGTCCCAGGTGGGCGCGCCCGCTTCACCCTCACCCGGGACGTACTTGTTATAGACGCCCGTGCGCTCCGGCCACGCTTCGGGCCGGAAGATGCGGTGGTAGGTGCGATCATCGAGGTCTCCCGGCGTCTCGCCGTCCAGCGTGTACTCGCCGACCGAGGCGAAATGCCCGAAGTGGGCGCGCTGGCTCCGGCTCCAGGTGCGCGGGATACATCCTCCGAATCCGCACTGGCGCTGGTGCTGGAACATGATGGTGTCGCCGGCGCGCGGGTGCGCGGGGTTGTAGAAGTCGCTCGAAGGGTCGCTGAACAGCTTGTAGCGCGCGTCGCCGATAGGGGTCTTGAGGAACACGATGCCCGCGCCCGCGGCGCCGTTGTCCCAGTCGTCGTCGCCGGTCCGGTTGCAACCCGAACCAGGCGGGTCGATCGCGTCCGCGCATCGGCTTCCGGTCTCCTTCCACAGCATCGCGCTACGCACGGGATCGAAGTAGTGGGCGTCTCCCTGCCCCTGCAGCAGCGGGTCGACGTTGATGCCGATGTAGACCGAATCGTAGGTCATCCCCACGCCGTAGACCTTCTCGGACTCGTTGACGATGACGGACTGGAAGTACATCACGTTGCCGACCGTCGGCAGCCCGAAATAGAACCCGTCGTAGAACTGGGTGAGTCCCAGGGGCCAGCCCGCGTAGCTGGGCGATCCGGCGCCCCCCGGGACGACCGTGCCGTAGCGCTCGAGGGCGTTGCGGTACCAGTCGCTCAACTCGCCGTAGGTCTGCCAGTCGCCCAGGAACTTCTCGGTGGCCTGCATCTCCTCCGGGACGCGCCAGAAGGCGAACGGATCGTACCCGTACGGATCCATGGAATCGTACATGGCCCCGAACTCCGGCGCGGAAGCCTGGAGCTCCAGATACGATTCGGCCGGGATCGGGTGGCTGCCCTTCCATCCGGCGGCGGGGTGGGTGGAATCGCAGTCCGATGTCGGGGTGAGCTGAAAGCCCGAGAACATCCAGCCGTCACGCTGGGACGAGTGATTCGTGCAGGTGGCGTCCTCGGTTGTCTTGGCCGCCAGGTTCAGCAGATCGACCGGGCTCCGGTCCGAGGCCCACAGCTTGTCGCCCCCGCCCTGTACGGCTCCCCCGATGATGAGGGTGGTCATGTTGACGGTGAAGCCCCCGCCGCCGAGGCCACTGGTGGCCGGATCGATGACCTCGGGCAGGTCGCTGGCGGGCGCGCCCCACTTCATGCCCATGTCGAAGATGGCGGAGGTGTACGCGCCATTGATCTGTCGAACATACCATCCGGTGCGGCAGCCGAAGTTGAAGCGGCTGGAGAAGCCCTGAATGTTCTGAAGGCACCAGACGTTGGATCCGTTCGAACGAACCCCGGCCGCGCCCTCGTCGCCGAACGCCCGCAGCTGGAACAGGTTCGGCCGGGTCGGGACCACGAGATCGTTACCCGCGCCTCCCGCGTCGATGACCGTCACCTCTTCCTGGGCGCGCGCCTCGCCGGGCGTACCCGGCGGAATCACTAACAGGCTCGCGATGAGGAGGGCTCCCCTACGCGTAAGAAGTTTCTTCATGAGAACTCCGATTGGACAAGTTTGGCGTCTCTTTGCATACCGGCGGCCCATGGCCCGCTAGAAGGTGACCCTCATGCCGGCCGTGATCGTCCTGCGCTGCCCGATGAAGTGCGGGCGGTCGAAGAAGGTGGAATCCGTGCTGGTTCCCACCGTGTTGCCAGCGCGGCGCCGGCTCTGGTCCTCGGTGCCGTCGGTGCACTTCCCGGTCGACTCGTATACCTGAATACAGTTCAGGCGGTCGGTGAGGTTGTTGACGTTCACGAAGAAGCCGTAGCGGACGTTGTTGATGGTCCAGTCCTTGCGTGCCTGCATGTTGAGGGTCATGAGCATGGGCGCGCGCCCGCTGTAGCGGTCGAATTGTTCGAGTTCGCCGAAGCCCTCGAACGTCAGTGTCGGCGTGTAGGGCAACCCGCTCGACGCGGAGAAGATCACCGAAAGATTGGTGTTGGCGAGCAGGTCGCCGAACGGGACGTCGGGCACGTCGTCGCGCACCGCGAGGCGGAAGACGCCGGTGAACTTGTGGGGCTGGTCGATCTCGCAGGGGATCTCGTCCCTGATGAAGGGATCGCCCTCATCCGTCTGGGCCTCGAACTCCCGCTCCGGGTCCGCGGCGTTGGTGCGGCAGGCCGAGAGCCCGTAGTTCACGTCGAAGCCCCAGTAGTTCTCCACACGCCGGCGCAGCGCGATCTCGATGCCCCGCGTGGTCGCGAAGTCCTGGTTGGTCAGGATGGCGTAATCGGGCGCCGAGAAACCGTAGGTCGCGCCCGGATCGATGACCGTGTAGGGCGGGCTGCCGACGCGGGCCACCCCTGTGAGGCCGCTCTGGTCCTTCGAGAAGATGACGGCTGAGAGCGCATACTGGCCGTCGATCTCCTGCGAGTAGCCGATCTCGTAGGTCGTCGCCTGCTCGGTAACCAGGTGCGGGTTGCCCAGGAAGGGCGTTGTGCCCGCGGACGCGTTCACGAAGATCGCCGGGCCGGCGATCGTCCCCTCGCGTGCCGTGCCGATGCCCGAGTTGCGGTAGTTGTTGATGAGAATCGGGTTCTGCGAGAGACGCTGGAAGTTCAGGAACAGGCTCGAGCTCTCCGTGACCGGGAAGCTCACGCCGATCCGGGGAGAGAACTGTGAACGGGTGTCGGCCTCCGAGAAGTCGTCGGAAGACGCGATGCGCGTGGCTTCGTCGCGAACCTCGAAGGTGCAGCCGGCCAGCGTCCAGCTCGGATCGGCCGAAACCGTAGACGTGCTGACGGTTTCGGTCGCCGGGTCGTATTCGCGCACGGCGACGTTCTGCCACTGCGACGGATTGCTGCACACGTCGAGCGCGGTGGTGCCGTTGGTCGGATCGACGGGGTTGGCGAAGAAGAGCCCGCTCGCCCTCCCGTAGTCGAAGCGCGCGCCCAGCTTGAGGGTCAGGAAATCGTATTCGATCTGATCCTGGATATAGACGGCGCCGTCCCAGGGCTGCGCCTCGAAGAGCTGGTGCAGCTTGACCACGTCGTTGACGCCCACGTCGTCCCATTCGTCGTACGTAAGGTCGTGACCCTGGTAGAACACGCCGCCTGAGATGTTGTGGTTGTCGGAGACCTGCGACTGGAAGTCGAAGCGCCCGGTTGTGGTCAGAACGCTCTCCCCGCCCCAGAAGCGGTCAGTCCCGGCGGTGGGCGTGTTGTTGTACACCGCGGGGCCCGGAGCGACGAAGCCCCCATTGAAGTTGGGGTCCTCATAGTGGTTCTGCAGGCAGACGCCGCTCATGACGTTGCAGGTCTCGCGGCTCTGGTCGAAGCGCCCCACCGTGATCTTGTAGGCGGAGCGCCCGAAGGTGTGATCCCAGCGCGCGATCAACAGGTTGCGGTCCAGGCGCAGCGAGTTCTGAACCAGGTTCTGGTAGTCCAGCGTCCTCGGCCGCGCGAGGTAGTACGCGCTGTCGGTGGCCGTGGTCATGTACTCGAGCGGGTTGACGGCGAGGGTCCAGTCGAAGTCGTAAGGCTTGAACTCGCGCTCGTACCCCGCCCAGGAGAGGTTCAGCTTGGCCGCCGGGGTCGCATAGTAGGTCAGCTTGGCGTAGCCGTCCCGGACTTCGTCGAATCCGGTCGCCCGCCAGCCGGGAATGACGTCGTTGGCGTCGGGAGTGTTGAAATCGGTGGACGGGTTCGACGGGTCGAAGACGTCATAGTCGAATTCGTACGCACGGGCGGCCCCGTACCGCTGCCGGCCCGCGATGAGGAAGCGCAGGTTGTCGCCGGTCATGGGGATGGGCCCCGAGATGACGCCCTCGAACATGTCGAACCCGCGGGTCTGGTCGTACTGGTTGCCCAGCCAGCCGCCGACGGTGGAGGAGCGGAACTCCAGCTCGCCCTGCAGCTCGTCGGAGCCCTCGGGCGTGGCGTAGTTGACGACGCCGGAGAGGGCGTTGCCGTACTGCACGTCCAGCTGCCCGGTGAAGATCGCCACCTGCTCGATGGCCTTGTTGGTGATGTCGAAGGCGGGCCCGCCGAGCGCGAAATTGTTGATCGGGATGCCATCGATCATGACCGTCGTCTCGGCTCCGCGGCCGCCGCGGATGCGCAGGGCCGTAACCCCCTGCCTCTGCTGCGCGAAGGAGACCACCGTGGTGTTGTCCTCCGGAACCTGCAGGAAGCCCTGCTCCAGCTCGAGCACGCCCATGATGTCGGTGACCGGAAGCGCGTCGATCTCGTCCCTTGAGATCATCTCGAGCGAACCGGTCTGGCCCTCCACCACCAGCGGGGTGCGGCTGGTGGACACGATGACTTCACCCAGCGCGATGGCCTCGGTGGCCAGCTGGAAGTTCTGCTGCACCGTGACGTCGATCGAGACGGAGACGTTCTCCCGCCGCTCGCTGGCGTAGCCGATGAGCTCAGCGACCAGCGTGTAGGTGCCGGGGGGAACGTTGATGATGAAAAAGCGCCCGTTGTCCTGCGTCAGCGACCCGCGTCCGGTCCCGTCGATGAAGACCGAGACGTTTGCGAGGGGCTCGCCGGTGGCCTGATCCGTGACCACGCCGGTCATTTTTCCGGTCTGGGCGGCTGCGGGGGCGGCGGAGAGCAGAATCGCCGCCACGGCGACCCCGAGCAGCGCCGGGATCGGGGAGAGAATACGCGTCATGATCGCCTCCTTGAACCAGCGAAAAGCGGGCGACGCCTGACAGGCGCGCCCGCTCCCGAAGCGCCGACACGAACGATTGGCATTCGTGTCAGGGCGTTTTGAAATCGTTGTGGAATTGTTGGTGGGTGTCGTCCGAACGATGGATCGCGTCACAGGCAACCTCCATGGCTAACAGTACACTCGGAAAGTGCTTCCGAAACCATTACCCGGGGGCGGCCGGCGACCCGCGCTCCCAATCCCTTTTTCGATACTCCCCCCACCAAGTCGCTGACCTTGGATACGTCAGCCCGGATTGCAGCATTCTAACACCGCCTTTACGGGTTGCAAAGGGGGTGTTCCGGTCCGGGATCCGGGACGTGCGACGCGGGGTATCTGCAGTCGGGACCGGCGGAATGCGACGAATCGCTGTTACGGTTTCGTTACGTGAGCCCGGACCAGACCGTGACGTCTACCCTCCGCCACGCCAGCCCACGGACGAACATGAAAGCCCTTGCTTCGGCGATTCGAGCACTGCTCGCGGTGCCTGCGGTATCGTGGAGCCTTCTGGCTTCGGCCGCGCTTGCCTGCGGCCTCATGTGGGGGTCCTGGCAGAACCTGTGCGGCGACTGCCCCTCCATCGCCCAGATCCACAACTGGGAGCCCCGGCAGACTTCGAAACTGCTCGCCCGCGACGGACGCATCATCTCGGAGTTCGGCATCCAGCGCCGTACCCCGGTGGCCATCGGTTCCCTGCCCGCCTATGTCCCGGGAGCCTTCGTCGCGGTGGAGGACAAGCGCTTCTACAGCCACGGCGGCGTGGACCCGATAGGCATAACGCGCGCGGCGCGCGACCTCGTCCTCACCCGATCCCTGGAGCACGGTGGCGGAAGTACGCTGACGCAGCAGTTGGCGCGCAACATCTGGGATGAGGACATCGGCTTCGAAAAGCGTCTCGTGCGCAAGCTCAAGGAGGCGCAGGTAGCGCTGGAGCTCGAGCGCGCCTACACGAAGGACCAGATCCTCGAAGCCTACATGAACCAGGTGAATTACGACGGGGTGTACGGCATCGAGGCGGCCGCCCGCAAGTACTTCGGCAAACCGGCCACGCAGATAAACCCTGCGGAAGCCGCGCTCCTTGCCGCGATCCCGAACCGTCCGCGCCGCTACAACCCCTTCCTCAACCCGGAAGAGGCCGGGTCGCGACGCGATCTGGTTCTGCGCCGCATGGCCGAGCAGGGGATCATCAGCCAGGCTGAGCTGGAACGGTGGTCCGCGGTGCCGCTCCCGACGCCCGGCACCCGCGGCGGGGGCCCGGTTGCGCCCTACTTCGAGGAATGGATAAGGCAGATCCTTGACGACCGCTACGGCAGCCAGCTCTACACGGCGGGCCTCGAAATCCAGACCACGCTCGACCTGGACCTGCAGTTCCTGGCTGAACGGGCCATGGAGTGGGGATTCGGCCGCATCGAGGACCGGCCCGGGTTCGATCATCCGCTGTACGAGGAGTTCGCCGAGGCCACCGAAGCCTTCGAAACCCCGTACGTCCAGGGGGCGATGATTGTCCTGGAGCCCTCGACCGGGGAGGTGCTCGCGATGGTCGGCGGCAGGGATTTCGTCCACTCCAAGTTCAATCGCGCGACGCAGGCCATGCGCCAGCCGGGCTCGTCCTTCAAGCCCTTCGTCTACGCGGCCGCGGTCGAGAGCGGCATCCCGCCGTCGCACGTCGTGGTCGACGCGCCCTTCGCCTACATGCAGGTAAGCGGCGAGCCCTGGCTGCCCCAGAACTTCGACGAGATCTTCAAGGGCCGCATGACCATCCGCCAGGGCCTGCGCGAATCGCGCAACATGATCGCCATCCGGCTCGGATGGGACGACGTAGGCATCGAGACCGTCGCCCAGATGGCCACCCGTCTCGGCCTGAGCAGCGATATCCCGCGCTTTCCCTCCACCACCATCGGCTCGGCGGAGGTTCTTCCCATCGACATGGCCAAGGCGTACGCGTCCTTCGCGACCCTGGGCACGCGCGTGGAGCCCCACGGCATCCTGCGGGTGGAGAACGCCGAGGGTCAGCTGCTCTGGGAGCCGCAGCCGGAGAAGACGCCGGTGATGGACAGCCTGGAAGCGCGGGTCATCGTACACATGCTGGAGGACGTGGTCGCGGCTGGAACCGGGTACACGGCCGTCCGCATCATCGCCGGCCTCCCGCACGAAGTCCCCGCGGCCGGCAAGACCGGCACGACCAACAACTCGACCGATGCGTGGTTCAACGGGTTCACCCCCGACCTGCACGCAATCGTCTGGTACGGAATGGACCAGCCGCAGGAGATCCGCCCCAACTCTACCGGCGGCGGCGACGCGGCCCCCGTCTGGGGCACCTTCATGCGCAGCGTGTACTACGGGTGGGAGGGCGACGAGATCTATCCCGACATACCCCCGCTGCGGGAGATTCCTTCACGCTGGCCGCTGCCGGAGACCCTCCTCCGGCTGGAGGTGGACAACAAGACCGGACTTCTGGCTTCCGAGTGGTGTCCGGAGGTTCAGCGCTACCAGGAGATCTTCATTCCGGGGACGGAGCCGACCGAGCCCTGCGACGCCTCGCGCATCTTCGGCGGCGTGCCGCGCTAGAGCTGCTCGACCCCGGTGGCGGTTACGCGGTGGGACATCAGAGGCGTCTGCGGCCGGGGTGGCTCCGGAAGGATCGCGATCGCCCGCTCGAGAATCCTCGAAGCCCTGTCGGCGTCCGAGGGCGTGGCCGCGTAAACGACCCCCAGGGTGCTGCCGGCGGCTATCTCGTCGCCGACGCCGACCTCCAGCCTGAACCCCACTCCACGGTTGATGGTCGCCCCGAGCCGCGTCCGGCCGCCGCCCAGCTCGACCACTCCGCGGCCCAGCGCCCGAGGATCGATGGCGGCCGCGAATCCGGTCGATGGCGCGCGGACGTAGCGGCGGACGCGAGCGGAAGGCAGCCTCTCGGGACGATGGATCGCCCGGGTGTCGCCGCCCTGAAGGGCGACCACGCGCGCGAACCGTTCCAGCGGACCGCCCGAGTCCAGCGTGGCCGCCGCCTGCGCGCGGGCGCTCCCGGCATCGGGCGCCAGACCTCCGACGACCATCATCTGCGCCACGAGGGCGAGCGTGACTTCCCTCAGGTCCGTGGGACCGCCGCCCGCCAGGCAGTCCAGTGCCTCGGCCACCTCCAGCGCGTTGCCGACGGCCCGCCCAAGGGGACGATCCATCGCGGTCACAAGGGCAACGGTCTCGACGCCGGCGCGCTTGCCGAGGGTCACCATGGTCCGCGCCAGCTCCAGCGCGCGGTCGATCCCGGGAATGAAGGCGCCGGAGCCCGCCTTCACGTCGAGCACCAGCCCGGTCAGCCCCTCCGCGAGCTTCTTGCTCATGATGCTGGTCGCGATGAGGGGAATCGACGACACCGTGCCGGTCACCGAACGAAGATCGTAGAGCCGGCGGTCGAGGGGCGCGATCTCCGGGGTTTGCCCGATCATCGCGAACCGCTCCCGCTCCACGATCGACACGAAATCGTCGAGCGCGATATCGGTGCGGAAGCCCGGGATCGATTCGAGCTTGTCGAGGGTGCCGCCCGTGTGGCCGAGACCCCGGCCCGACATCATGGGCACGTAGAGCCCCAGCTCCGCGGCGAGGGGAGCCAGAACCAGCGAAACCTTGTCTCCGACGCCGCCCGTAGAGTGCTTGTCGACCCGTGGGCCGTCGAGATGGGAGAGATCGAGAGAGGCTCCCGAGGCGATCATGGTGTGCAGGACGGCGTCCAGCTCGGCGCCCGAAAGCCCCCGGAACCAGACGGCCATGAGGAAGGCCGCCATCTGGTAGTCGGGGACATCCCCCTCGAGATACGCGCGAAGGAAGGTCTGCAGCTCTCCCGCTTCAAGTGCCTGGCCGGCGCTCTTGCGCTCGATGATGCGAATCGCGCTCATGGGCGGCGCGTGGTCGACGGCGACCGGAGCGGAGTGCGATGTTGTTGGGGTCATTTCGGGTTGTGGCAGCGTGTTACGTTGGGTGGACCCGCGAAAACATCCTACACAAACGGGAGAAAAACTGCGCATGCGGGTGCTCGGGATCGACTATGGCGAACGGCGAATCGGGGTCGCTGTCAGCGACCCGACCGGCACCTTCGCCACGCCCCTGCCCACGCTGACCCGGCGTCGCGGGAAGCGGCCGCCCATGGGCGCCCTCCGGACGCTCGCGCGTGACCACGACGCAATTGCGCTGGTTGTGGGGCTCCCGCTCGCCGCCGATGGGACCGAGACAGAGTGGTGCGCGGAGGTGCGCCGGTTCGGAGACCGCCTTGGTAGCGGACTGGCGCTCGACGTGTACTATGTCGACGAGCGCATGACATCCGCCCGCGCGGAGAGGGCCGTGCGCTCGCTGGCATTGCCCCGGCGCAAACGGGAGCAAAAGGAACGCGTGGACGCGGCGGCGGCCGCGCTGATTCTGCAGAGATGGCTGGACACGGGAGGAAGGATCGCCTCAAGTGACTAGAGCGGTGAAGGCCGCGCTGAAGGCCGTCGCCGGGCTGCTGCGGAGAGCCCGCCATCCCGATCCCGGGTGGGAACGGGCGCGGGCCGTCCTGGCGGTCGTGGCTTCCGGGCTCACGAAGGCCGGTCGGAGGGCGAGGGTCGCCGCGGGCACTACCGCTTCCATGCTCGAGAGGGCTGCCGCCGTCGCCGCGTCCGCGACCCGTGCGGCGATCCGGCGGGTTGCCGCGCTGGTGCGGAAGGCCGGCCATCCGGGCGCTGTCTCGGATCGGGCGAGGGCCGCTCGAGGCGCCGCGGCTTCGATGCTCCGGAGGGCCGTGGCCGGAACCGCTTCGGCCACCCGTGCGGCAACCAGGTGGGGAACGGGCCTGGCCTGGCCGAAGATCGTGCTGGGGGCGGCCACCGGCCTGATCCTGCTCGGCGGCGTGTCGGTGCTGCTCTGGCTGGCGGCGCCGGTCGAGATCCCCGGCAACGCGCCCGCGGACGGCGAGACCGTGGTGTTCACGGTCGCGCCGGGAGCGACCTTCGGGCAGATCACCGACACGCTGGTGGCGCGCGGACTGATTCGGAGACCCTTGCTCTTCCGCGTCTACGGGCGGCTGCGGCGGGACGAGCGCAATGTACGCGCAGGCACATACGCGCTCGACGCCGGAACCGGGTGGCCGAGCCTGCTCGACGCCCTGGTCGAGGGCCGGGTCAGGATGGTGGCGGTCACCATTCCGGAAGGCTTCACGCTTCCCCAGATCGCCACCCGCATCGCCGGCATCACCGAACTCCCCACCGACACCGTTCGCGTCAGGCTGGGAGGCGAAGACGCCCACAACCGCTGGAGTCTGCCCGGACCGGGGCTGGAGGGCTACCTGTTTCCGGATACCTACCTCTTCGCGGGAGGTGTCCCGCTCGACGCCGTCGTCGACGCGATGACCGAGCGCTACCAAGGCTACTGGACGCCCGAGCGGAAGGCCCGGGCCGCGGAACTCGAACTGTCGGAGCGGGAGGTGGTGACGCTGGCGTCGATCATCCAGTCGGAGGCTCGCGTATCCGACGAAATGCCCGCGATCTCGGCGGTCTACCACAACCGCCTGCGCATCGGCATGCTCCTCCAGGCCGACCCCACCGTGCTGTACGCGCTGGGCGGCCACCGCCCCCGCCTGCTCTTCGCCGCCATCGACTCGGTGGCCGACAACCCCTACAACACCTATACCCAGGGGGGACTGCCCCCCGGCCCCATCGGGGCGCCCGGAGCCGCCGCGCTGGACGCCGCGCTCCACCCGGCCGAGGCGGACTACCTGTACTTCGTCGCCAACGCCGACGGCTCGCACACCTTCTCGCGCACCCTGACCGAGCACAACCGCGCGGTCGCGCGGTCGCGGCGAGGGGCCGCCGGGGCGGGTCCGGGCGGCGCATGACCGGCGTTCCGGACCAGCTCCGGGGCGCGCTCCGCCTGATGGTGATCACCCACCCTCACCCAGGCTGCCGGCGGCCGCTGGCGGAGGTGGTCGAGGCAGTGGTGGCGGCCGGCGCCGGCGCCATCCAGCTGCGCGACAAGGAAGCGCCGCCCCGCAAACTCCTTGGTCTGGCCCGCCGACTGCGTGCCGTCACCGCCCGCCACGGGGCCCTGCTCATCGTCAACGACCGCCTCGACGTCGCGCTGGCGGCAGGCGCGGACGGCGTCCACCTGGGCCCCGATGACGTACCCGTGGCGGCGGCCCGCCGGGTGGTGCCGGGCGGCTTCCTGCTGGGGCACTCGACCGACGATCCCCGCGTGGCCCGCCGGGCGGAGGCCGATGGCGCCGACTACCTCGGGTGCGGGACCGTCTTCCCCACCGCCAGCAAGGAGGACGCCGGGGCGGTCATCGGGGTCGGCGGGCTCGCCGCCGTGGCGCGCTCGGTGCACATCCCCGTGCTCGCCATCGGCGGCGTGACCGCCGACCGCACCCCGCTTCTGGACGGGAGCGGGGCGGGCGGGGTGGCCGTCATTTCGGCGGTGATGGCGGCGGACCGGCCGGCGAACGCGACACGCCGGCTGCGGGAGGCGGTGGAGGGGTGGGGCTGACGAGGCGCCGCCGTCCCGCCGCTACATCCCGCCCGCTTCCAGGAAGCCCGCCACTTCATCCCCGAACACGCAGAACTCGCCCAGCGTCCCCGAGTCGGGACCGTGCCAGTCCGAGCCACCGGTCGGGAGCAGGTTCCACGCCCGCGCGATCCGTTCCAGCGAGAGAATGCGCTTGGGTGAAGTGCGGGGCCGGTAGACCTCGATCCCTCTCAATCCCGCCAGCTTGAGCCCGGGAAGAAGCCCTTCCAGGAGCTCGAAGGGAGGATGGGCCCAAACCGGAATCCCGCCCGCCTCGACGATGATCCGGATGGCGTCCTCGGCCGAAACGAGGGCCGTGGGGACGTACGCGGGGTGCCGGTTTCCGATGAGCCGGTCGAACGCGTCGGGGACGCTGTCCGCATGCCCCGCACCGACCAGGGCGCGCGCGAGATGGGGCCGGCCCAGGCTGCGGCGCGAGGGCCCGGCGATTTCGACCACCGACTCATACCGGACGTGAACGCCGCGGACGGCCAGACGCTGGATCATCTCCTGCATCCGCTCTTCGCGCCGGTGGCCCGCCCGGCCCTCGTACGCGCGCAGCCGCGGCGCCGAGGGATCCACGAAGTAGCCCAGGATGTGGAGCCCCTGACCCGCGTGAACGGAGCTGATTTCGATGCCCGGAATGATCTCGATCGGGACCCGCGCAGCCGCCCTTCGGGCGTCCTCGAGGCCCTGGGTGGTGTCGTGATCGGTGAGCGCGATCACGTCCAGCCGCCCGGCGGCGGCGGCCTGCACCACGCCCGACGGCGGCTCGGAGCCGTCCGAGGCCTGGGAGTGCAGGTGGAGGTCCAGGCGCACCGGATCAGCCGGGAGAGATGGTGCGCCCCGACTCCGTAAGGACGATCACTTCATCGGCGAGGACCTTGAGTACGCCGCCCGCGACCGGATACCGGGCGCTGCCTCCGCCGACGAGGTCCACATTCACGTCTCCGGTTCCGAGCAGGGTCAGGAAGGGAGCGTGGCTGGGAAGAACGCCCACCTTGCCGTCCCACGCGGGCGCGACCAGCGAAGCGGCCTCGCCCTCGAAAAGGACCCGCTCCGGGCTTACCACCTTGACGTTGAGGGCACCCACGCTAGCCTCCCAGCTCCTCGCCGGCGGCGACCACTTCCTCGATCCCGCCCTTCATGTAGAAGGCCTGCTCGGGGAGATGGTCGAACTCGCCGGCCACCACCCGCTCGAACGAGTCGATGGTGTCGCCCAGCTTGACGTACCTCCCGGGGATCCCCGTGAACTGCTCGGCCACGAAGAAGGGCTGGGAGAGGAAACGCTGCAGCCGGCGCGCCCGGTTGACGATGATCTTGTCCTCCTCGGTCAGCTCGTCCATGCCCAGGATCGCGATGATGTCCTGGAGATCCTTGTAGCGCTGGAGGATCTGCTGGACGCCGGTCGCGACTTCGTAGTGCCTCCTGCCCAGGAACTGGGGATCCAGGATGCGCGAGTTGGAATCGAGGGGATCCACCGCGGGATAGATGCCCAGCTCGGCGATCGAGCGGGAGAGCACCGTGGTGGCGTCCAGATGCGCGAAGGCGGCGGCCGGCGCGGGGTCGGTGAGGTCGTCCGCGGGGACGTAGATGGCCTGCACGGAGGTGATGGAACCGTCCCGGGTCGAGGTGATGCGCTCCTGCAGCTCCCCCATCTCGGTTCCCAGGGTAGGCTGATACCCCACCGCCGAGGGCATGCGTCCCAGCAGCGCGGAGACCTCCGAGCCCGCCTGGGTGAAGCGGAAGATGTTGTCGATGAACAGGAGTACGTCCTGCTTCTCGACGTCGCGAAAGTACTCCGCGATGGTGAGTCCGGAGAGACCCACCCGCAGGCGTGCGCCCGGGGGCTCGTTCATCTGCCCGTAGCAGAGCGCGGTCGAGTCCAGGACGCCGGACTCCTTCATCTCCAGCCAGAGGTCGTTCCCTTCGCGCGTGCGCTCGCCCACGCCGGAGAAGACCGAGCGGCCGCCGTGCTCCATGGCGATGTTGTTGATGAGCTCCATGATGATGACGGTCTTCCCCACCCCGGCACCGCCGAACAGGCCGGTCTTGCCCCCCTTCACGTAGGGCGCGAGCAGGTCGACCACCTTGATGCCGGTCTCGAAGATCTCCGTCTTGGGCTCGAGCGCGTAGAATCGCGGCGCTTCCCGGTGGATCGGCCAGCGCTCGGGCGGCGCCCCGTCCTCTCCTTGCACGGGGCCCATTTCATCGACGGGCTCGCCGATCACGTTCAGGATGCGCCCCAGCGCGGCTTCGCCGACGGGCACGGTAATGGGCTGCCCGGTGTCGACGACCTCCATCCCGCGGGTAACGCCATCGGTGGAGGACATGGAGACCGCGCGCACCTGCCCCCGGCCGATGTGCTGCTGAACTTCGGCGACCAGCGAGATCTCGCGGTCGTCGCCGGTGGCCGCCTCGAGGCGCAGGGCGCTGTAGATCTCGGGAAGATGCCCGGCCTCGAACTCCACGTCGAGCACGGGACCGATCACCTGCACCACTCTGCCGATATCTGTCTGGGACATGTTCCGGATCGTCTTTGCTGTTCTCTGGATGTGGACTCCGGTCCGCCGTGGGGGGCGGTAGAGCCTGACGTAACGTTAGGGTTTAACCGACGCCCTCCGCCCCTCCGACGATCTCCGCGATCTCCTGCGTGATCTGCGCCTGGCGGGCCCGGTTGTAGGTGCGGGTGAGGTGTTCGATCATCTCTCCCGCGTTGTCGGTCGCGTTCTTCATGGCGGTGCGGCGCGCGCCCTGCTCGGCGGCCGCGTTCTCCACCAGCGCCCTGTAGACCATGTTGCGGAGATACAGGGGAATGAGGTCGCGCAACACCCCGACCGCGGTGGGCGACAGGATGAACGCCTCGGGCGAAAGGGCACCCTCCGACGGTTGCAGCGGCAGCAGCTGACGGGTCCGGGGAGGCGTCGACATGGCGGAGCGGAACTCCGACGAAATCAGGTACACCGCGTCGATCTCACCGGCCTCGAAGGCTTCGCGCAGCGATCCGGAGAGCGATTCGGCATCGGCGACGGTCGGGTCGTCGCTGATGTCGGTTCGGCTGGAAGCGATGGGCTCGCCCCGGAACCGGAAGTAGGCAAGCCCTTTGCGGCCCGCCAGATGCAGATCGACCTCCACTCCGTCGTCCCGAAGCTTCTCGAGCAGCTGACGCCCCTCGCGAATGAGGTTGGCGTTGAAAGCTCCCGCGAGCCCCCGGTTGGCGGTCGTCAGGAGGATGGCCGCGCGGCGGACCCGCTCCGGCCTGCGAAGCACCGGCAGGTACTCCGCGTATTCCGGCGCATGGAGGCTGGATACGATGTCGCTCAGTGCCTCGCTGTATGGCCGCGCCGCGTTTACGCGGTCGGTGGCCCGCTTCAGCTTGGAGGTGGCCACCAACTCCATGGTCCGCGTGATCTGGCGCGTATTCTCTACCGAGCGAATGCGGCGCTTGACATCGCGGGCTCCGGGCATTTCAGCTCGCCCCGCCGTTGCCGGCGGCGTCGGAGTCGGAGTCGGCCAGGTACATCCCGGACCAGGCCTGGATCGCGTCCACCAGGCGAGCCTCGATGTCCTCGGTGAGCATCCCCTCGGAGCGCAGCTCGATCAGCACATCCTTCCCGGAAGTCGCGAGGAATTCGTGGAAGCCGCGCTCCCACTTGCGCACCTGGGCCACCGGAATCGCATCAAGATAACCGTTGGTGACGGCGTAGATGGTGGCGATCTGGTTCTCGACCGGCATCGGCTGGTACTGCGGCTGCTTGAGCACCTCCACCGTGCGCTCCCCCAGGGCCAGCTGCTTTTGCGTGGCCGCGTCCAGATCCGAGCCGAACTGGGCGAAGGCCTCCAGTTCCCGGTACTGCGCCAGGTCCAGGCGCAGGCGGCCCGCGACCTTCTTCATGGCCTTGATCTGCGCGTTTCCGCCCACGCGCGACACCGAGATGCCCACGTTCACGGCGGGACGCACCCCCGAGTAGAACAGATCCGGCTCAAGGAAGATCTGGCCGTCGGTGATCGAGATCACGTTGGTGGGGATGTACGCGGAAACATCTCCGCCCTGGGTCTCGATGATGGGCAGCGCCGTCAGCGACCCGCCGCCATGCTCGTCGGAGAGCTTTGCGGCCCGCTCGAGCAGCCGCGAGTGGAGGTAGAAGACGTCCCCCGGATACGCTTCGCGGCCGGGCGGGCGCCGAAGTACCAGCGAGAGCTGGCGGTATGCCTGGGCCTGCTTGGACAGGTCGTCGTAGATCACCAGGGTCGCCATCCCCTGCCACATGAAGTGCTCCGCCAGCGCGCAGGCGGCGTAGGGCGCGATGTACTGCATGGGCGCGGGGTCGGAAGCGTTGGCCGCCACGACGATGGTGTAGTCCATCGCCCCGTGCTCGCGGAAGGTCTCGACCACGGCGGCGACCTTTCCGGCCCGCTGTCCAACTGCGCAGTAGATGCAGATGACGTTGGTGTCGGCCTGGTTGATGATGGTGTCCACGGCGATGGCGGTCTTGCCGGTGCCGCGGTCGCCGATGATCAGCTCGCGCTGCCCGCGCCCGATCGGGATCATCGAGTCGATGGCCTTGAGTCCGGTCTGGAGCGGTTCCTTGACCGGCTGGCGCAGGACGATGCCGGGGGCGACCACGTCGATCTGGCGGCTGCCCTCGATGGGGGCGATCGGACCCTTGCCGTCCAGCGGGTTCCCGAGCGAGTCCACGATCCGGCCGATGTAGCCCGACCCGACCTGGACATCCAGCACGCGGCCGGTACGGCGCACCTCGTCGCCCTCGTGGAGCTGCGTCCAGTCGCCCATGATCACGGCGCCGATGTTGTCTTCCTCGAGGTTCAGCGCCAGCCCGGTGACGGTCTCTCCGGTCTCGCTGGAGGTGATGTCCAGCATCTCGCTGGCCATGGCGTTGGTCAGCCCGTAGATGCGCGCGATGCCGTCCTTGACCTCGAGAACCTCGCCGACCTCCTCGGCGTGCAGCTGGTCCTCGTAGCGCTCGATCTCGGAAAGCAGAACGTCCTTGATCTCGCTGGCCCGAAGTTGGGAATCAGTATGAGCCATGCCTGTCCTCTGGTGACTCGAAGGCGTCAGCCTCCGCCGTTGGTTGTTCCAGTGCCGCCCAGGGATGCCGCCAGCAGCGAGTGGCGCATCCCTTCCAGGCGGCGTCTCAGGGAGCCGTCGTATACGGTGTCGCCCGCACGCACGACCACCCCACCCAGGATTTCCGGGTGAACCCGGAAGTGGGGAATCGCGGCCCGGCCCAGCAGCTGCGAGAGCCGGCCGGCGACACTTGCCTGCGCCGTATCGTCGAGCGCGCGCGCCACCGTGACCTCGACGTGGACCCGCTTGCGGTGTTCGTCCAGAAGCTCGTTGTAGCAGAGCGCGATCTGCTCGAGCAGCGCCTGCCGGCGCTTGTCGACCGTGACCAGCACGAAGCTGAGAAAGTGCCCCGGGACGCGATCCGCGAGAGCGGTGCGCAGCACCACCTTCTTGTCGGCGGCGGCGATGCGCGGCGTAGCCAGGAAGGTGCGCAGGCCCGGGCTCTCGCTGAGGATTCCGACCAGGGCGGCGAGCGCGTCCTGGTAGGCTTCCACCCCTTCGTGACGCTCCGCCAGAGCGAAGAGGGTTTCCGCGTAGTTCCTGGCGACGGTCTCTTCCCTCACGCGTCGCGCCCCCTAGCGGTATCGGAGAGCGACGACAGGTAGTCGTTCACCAGCTCGCGGTCTTCCGGCGCGTCCAGACGCTGCCGGACCAGCCTGGAGGCGGCCGCGAGGGCAAGGCCCACGGTCTCCCTGCGGATCGCCTCGAGCACGGCGTCCCGTTCCACCTCGATCTCGCGCCGCGCGCGTTGCACGATGGCGGCACTCTCCTCCCGCGCCTTCGCCTCCATCTCACGCCCGAGGCGGGCCGCGGCCTCCTTGGCCTCGGCGATGATGTGCCGTGCCTCGTGGCGGGCCTCATGCAGTTGCAGCCTGTGCTGGTCGAGCGCGTCGGACGCGTCCCTTCGCAGCCGCGCGGCATCGTCGATGGAGCTCTGGATGTTCTGCTCCCGGGCCTCGAGCGCCTTCAGAATCGGACCCCAGGCGAACTTGCCGAGCAGCACGAGCAGAATCAGAAAGACGATCAGCGCCCACAGGCTCAGGCCGGTGTTGATGTCGAACAGGCCCCCGCCTTCCTGCGCCGCGAGGGGTGTCGGAACGGCCTGGAATGCCGCCATCGCGGCAGCCACCGGTAATGCTCTCATAATCGCGCCACCAAGGTTCCCGGACAGGCGCCCGAAGCCGGCCGGACGACAGGTCCGGCGCGGGTGACGGGCACGCCGCGGGAAACGGTTCCGGGCTAGAGTTGCTTGTACAGGAATGCGAGCACCAGGCCGAAAAGGGCAGCCCCTTCGATCATCGCCGCCAGGATGATGCTGGTGTTGAAAATCCGGCCCGCGGCTTCCGGCTGGCGCGCGATCCCTTCGGCCGCGCCCTTGCCGATGAGCCCGATGCCGATGCCGGCGCCGAGTACCGAAAACCCGAACCCGATGCCGGCGCCCAGCAGGCTCAGGTAGTTCTTGGCTGTCTCGAGGTCCATCGCGGCCTCCTGGACCGCAGTCAGCGTCGCGTGCAGCATGGTTGGTCTTCTCGTCCGTGGTTGGTGTGGAAACTCGTCGTCAGGCGGAGAGCGTCAGGCCGTCAGTGGGCGTGGCGGATCATGCCGATGAATACGGCGGTGAGCATGGCGAAGATGTAGGCCTGCAGGAAGGCTACGAACAACTCCAGAACCATCATCAGCGTGGTCGCCGTCACGGAGGCGCCTGCGACCGCCCATTTCCCGAAGGTGAGCTGCGCGAAGATGAAGATGAGGCCCAGGAGGGAGAAGATGAGCGTGTGTCCCGCCGTCATGTTGGCGAAGAGCCGGACGGCCAGGGCGAAAGGCTTGGTCAGCTTGCTGACCACCTCGACCGGGATCATGACCAGGAGCATGACGGGCTTCATCCAGCCCGGGATGCCCTGGGGCACGAAGAAGATGGTGCGCGCGTAGCCGGCCGGGCCGAGCGCGCGGAATCCCGACACCTCGACCACCACGAACGAGATGATTGCCAGCGCCGCGGTGACGGAGATGTTACCGGTCGCCGACGCCCCCCAGGGCACCAGCCCCAGAAGGTTCATGGTGAGAATGAAGAAGAAGAGCGTGAGGATGTAGGACGTGTAGCTGTCGGCACCCTTGCCGATGTTCTTGCGCACCACCTCGTCCCGGAAGTAGAGCACCAGCGCTTCGATCGCGTTGGCGAACCCCGAGGGCGCCTCCTGCAGGCCCCGCCGCCTGGCCGTGCGCCCGACCAGCGTGAACACCAGCGCGCAGATGACCGCGGCCAGCAGAAGGAATACGACGTGCTTGGTGGGCGACAGGTTGACCGCGAGGGGCCCCAGATGGAGGGGCTCCCACTCGGGCAGATGCCACACGGCGCCGAGCGGACCCTCGATTTCGTGGGCATCGACGATGTGGTGCATCAGGGTGCCGCCGAGATCCGGCGCCCCGCCCTCGGCGCCGTGCGCGGGCGCACCGTGCCCTTCCTGCAGCAGTGCGGTCGCGATCATGGAGTCTTCTCCATCAGGCCGCTTCCGCCGCGGCCCGCATGCGGGCGGCGAGGAAGACCGGCTCGAGCATCAGGAGCACGAAGAAGAACCCCGCGCAGCCCAGCAGCGTGGTGGCGGGGGAGAGAGCCGGAAGCAGCGTCACCGACAGCCCCACGGCGATCACGACGGCCACGCGAACGACCGCGGCGCCGATCCACACCATCAGGCCCTCGGCGGGCCGTATCGCGTGCTTGCAGAGCAGAGCGAAGGCCGCGACCTGAACCGGAAACGTGATGGCGGCCGCGACCAGGAGACCGGCCCTGCCGGGACCGTCGAGCCAGGGGAACATCGCGCCGTTTGCTGCGGCCAGGATGGCGAGGGCCGCCCCCGCGTACTTGAGCGTCATCGCTCGTGTTCTTCCCGTTCTCTCTGCCGGCGTGGTTCCAGGACGACGTGGTAGTAGAGGCTGTACAAGCCCGCGGCCGCTCCGACGAAGGCGCCGAGGACGGTGAACACCGGGACCGTCCCCAGCCGGTTGTCCAACAACCAGCCCACCCACAGGAAGAGCCCGGTCGCGAACGCCAGGGTGAGTCCCTGCCCCGCAACGCGGGCTGCATCTGCCCGAGGATTCCACGGATCTCCTGCCGGAGCTCGCGGGGGCTTGTCGTCGCCCACCTGATCAACCTCCACGGGTGCGATCCTACCCCGGAAAACAGCCGACAGAAGCTAGAAGGTTGGGGCATCGGACGCAACCTTCGAAGAAGCCCTCTCCGGTGTCCCCGCGCATGGGCTTGCACGAACGGATTTGCGCCGCGCGCGGCTGGCGTAGCGGGGTCCCGTTCCCCTACCTTCGGCACGCCGGGATCCTGTCCCGGAAATCGGTTTATTCTCGCTAGGCTTGCCGAATCTGCGATCGTGCGGATGCGACGGGCATCCGCGGCCCATTCCTCGATTCGACCCCGGAGCTGCAACCTGACATGAGAGCGCTCGACAACACGATGGTGGACGACCGGGATCTGCTGCTCCTCGATCGGGTCGGCACGGTCACGCAGGCGCTGCGCAGCGAAGTCGCGAAGCGGATCGTGGGTCAGGAAGCGATCGTTGGCGGGCTTCTCACGGCTCTGCTTGCGAACGGGCACGTTCTCCTGGTGGGCGTGCCGGGACTCGCGAAGACGCTGCTGGTCTCGACGCTCGCCGACGCCCTCGACCTGGAGTTCGGCCGCGTACAGTTCACGCCCGATCTGATGCCCACCGACATCACCGGGACCGAGGTCATCGAGGAGGACCGGACTTCCGGGCGACGGGTGTTCCGCTTCGTACGCGGACCCATCTTCGCCAACGTCGTGCTGGCGGACGAGATCAACCGGGCGCCGCCCAAGACCCAGGCCGCGCTCCTGCAGGCGATGCAGGAACGGGCGGTCACGGCGTCGGGCGAAACCATGGCCCTTGCTCCTCCCTTCTTCGTGCTGGCGACTCAGAATCCCATCGAGCAGGAGGGCACGTACCCTCTTCCGGAGGCGCAGTTGGACCGCTTCATGCTCGAACTGCGCATCGGCTATCCCGATCAGCGGGAGGAGGAAGAGATCGCCATGAGAACCACCGGCGCCGACGACGGCCTCGTCTCGCCCGTCGTCGCCGCGGGAGAACTGATCGAGCTGCAGAATCTGGTGCGGCGCGTGCCCGCGTCGCCGGCGTTGATCTCCTTCGCCGTCCGCCTCGCACGCGCGACTCGCCCTTCTCCCGGCGCGCCCACGGTCACGAGGAAGTACGTGAGCTGGGGAGCCGGGCCGCGCGCCTCCCAGTTCCTCGTGCTCGGTGCCAAGGCGCGCGCCGCGATGAACGGCGAAGCCATGCCCTCGATCGACGACGTGAGCGCGGTCGCTGCCGATGTCCTGGCGCATCGCCTGGTGCTGAACTTCGAGGCGGAGGCCGACAGCCGGGGCACCCACGACATCATTCGCGAGCTGCTTGAGGAGAGCCGCCAGTGGAGGTAGATCCCAGCAGTACCAGCGCTTCCGAGCCTCCGTCAGGCTGGCGGGGCCGACCCGCGGGAATCGGATCGGCCGCGGGTTGCCCGTGGACGGGAGGCCTCACCTGACTACCATCCTGTTGGGCCTCGGGCTTCTGCTGCTCGTCGGGTCGGCGCTGTTGACCGCGGCCCAGACCGCCTGCGTCACGGTGGGCGACTCGCGGCTCCGCACGCTCGTGGACGAAGGCTTCCAGGAGGCCGACAAGCTGTCGCGCCTTCGGGAGGAGCCCGTCAGGTTCCTCGACTCCTACGTGCTCTTCGACACGGTGTTCAACGCGGGCGCCGCCGGGCTGTGGGTCGGGGCGTCGGCAAGCGCGGGGACCGGCTCCGTGGTGGTCGCCGCGGTCGTGGCCGTCGGGACCGTGCTGGTCGCCGGCGAGCTGGTGCCGCGGGCGGTGGCCCGGGCCAGGCCGGTTCGGCTGGCGCTCGTCAGCGCGCCCGCGCTGCTGCTGCTCGAACGGCTCTCGCGCCCGCTCCTGTACCCCGTACGGCGATTCGCGCGCTACTGGACCCACCGGCCCGGCGATGAAGGCCGCTCGGCCGAGGAGCGCGAGGTGAGCGAACTGGCCGAACTGGGTCAGGAGGAAGGCGTCGTGATGCCCGAGGAACACGAACTGGCGGAACGGGCCTTTCGCCTGGACGAGACCACCGCCTGGGACGTGATGACGCCGCGCGTGTCCATCTTCGCCTGGCGCGACGCGCTGAAGCTCGACGACATCATCGAGCAGCTGCCCGAGGTGCCGTATTCGCGGGTGCCGGTGTTCGGCGAATCGATCGACGACGTCACCGGCATCCTGTATGTGCGCGAAGCCTATGCGGCCCACTCCGGCGGACAGGGCAACGCGCGGCTGTCGGAGCTCTCGCGGGAGCCGTTCTTCGTTCCCGGTTCCCTGCCGCTTACGCGCCTGTTGCGTGATTTCCAGAGCCGGCGCATTCACATGGGCATCGTGGCCGACGAATTCGGGGGCACCGACGGTCTCGTCACCCTGGAGGACATACTGGAGGAGCTGGTCGGCGAGATCGTGGACGAAACCGATCCCGCCTCCGAGCCCATCGTGCGCGTATCCCGCACGGAAGCGATCGTCGAGGGCTCAACGGAACTTCGGGAGATCAACTACGCGATGAACGTCTCCCTGCCCCATCTGGAGCACCGCTCGCTCAACGGGTTTCTGCTGGAAAGGCTGGGCCAGGTGCCCGCTCCGGGGGAGGAGGTGACGGTCTCGGGTGTCGAGATCGAGATCGTGGAGGCCTCCGAGACCCAGATCCTGCACGCCAGGCTGCGGAGGATGCCGGCTGCAGGGGGCGAAGGCGAGTAGCGGGAATGGCGTTGATTCTGCCCTTCAGCGGGCACACTCCCAAGGTGGCCGAGAGCGCCTTCCTGGCGCCCACGGCGGTTCTCATCGGCGACGTGACGGTGGGCGAGAACGCCAGCGTATGGTTCGGGGCGGTGCTGCGGGGGGACAACCCGGAGCACGGAGTGGTCATCGGGGCGCGCAGCAACATCCAGGAGAACTGCGTAGTGCATGTGGGCCACTGGGGACCGACGGTGGTCGGAGAGGACGTGACGGTCGGGCACGGGGCCAAGTTCGAGAGCTGCGTGATCGGCGACAACACGGTCGTCGGGATGAACGCCGTCATCCTGCAGGGCGCGCGCGTGGGCACCGGCTGCGTGCTGGCGGCGGGCACGGTCGTGCTCGAGGGCGCCGATATCCCCGCGAACAGCCTGGTCGCGGGCGTTCCCGGGCGGATCAGGAAGACCCTCGAGGGGGCGTCGGCGCGCTGGGTGGAGGGAGGTGGGAGCCACTATGTGCGGCTGTCGCGGCGGTACATGGAGGAGCTCAGAGCGAAGCCAGCCCGGACAACCGCAGATACCAGTCGAGCAGGGCGTCCCCCCACCAGAGGGTGATGGCGGCGCCGACCGCCAGGAACACGCCGAGGGGCACCAACTGCCGGGTTCCAAGCAGGAGGCGGAGCTTGAGGTAGGCCAGGAGGCCCGCGAAGGCTCCCAGGAATACCGTCAGGACCGCACCCCACGGGCCGGTGAACGCACCCACCAGCGCCATCATCTTGACATCTCCGCCTCCCAGAACGGTCTCCGGAGCCACGGGCGCGTGGGCCGGGTCCTCCGCGGGGGTCGGATCCTCCAGGCGGCCCGGGGCCTCCGCGGGCGTCGGGGCCTCCAAGTGGGCCGGGTTGTCCGTGGGAGCCGAGGCCTCCAGGTGCCCCGGCTCGGCGGGGGCCGGGCCCGCGGGGAAAGCCCGCGCGGGGGCGTCCGCGTCCATCCCCAACCCGTCCACCCAGGCAACCAGGACGGCCATCCCGGCCGCGCTGGCCGCCACCGCCGCAGCCACGCCGACCGGCCCGAACCACCATCCCACCAGGACCATCACCGGCAGGACCGGCAACACCGCCGCCAACTGACCGGGCGGCCGGGTCAGGAAGCGCACCCCCCGTGCGTCGCGAGCCCGCAGGCGTCCCCGGTCGTGTTCCCGGGCGGCCGCCTCCAGCCTGCCCGGCCGCGTGCGCGCAAGCAGCCAGGTGCCCACCGCCCCCGCCACCCACATCCCCCCGAACCCCGCCGCCGCCCCCGCGGCCGCGCTCCCCGGCGTGATTCCCCCCGGCGCGAGCGACAGCGCCAGGCCCACCGCCGCGCCGCCGAGCGAGAACTGGTCGGGGATCAGGTACTGGCGCGCGTCGGTGAGGGCGATGCCCAGCAGGACGAGCAGGAAGAAGCCGGCGCCGGCCGCCTCGAGGCCCAGGCCGCGGGTCAGGACCACGAGCACACAGATCGCGGCCCCGGCTGCCTCCACCAGCGGATAGCACAGGGAGACGCCCGCACGACACGACCGGCAGCGGCCCCGCAGCAGGAACCAGCTCGCCACCGGGATCTGGTCGTACCAGCCGATGGTCGTCGTGCAGGCCGGGCACGCGGAGCGCGGCCGCACCACCGACCGACGCCGCGGCCAGCGCGCCACGCACACGTTGAGGAACGACCCGAGCGCCAGGCCGACCAGCCCGGCGAGGGAGAGCACCACCGGATCGAGGGCGAGCACCACCGAATCCGTCATGCGCGCGCGATCATGCGGGACGCGACCATGCGGAACACACGGCGAGGCCGCGCGAACGGAGGAGCGATCCAGGCTGTACCGATCATGCGCGCGTGAGCGCGTAGAGCACGACCGCGCCCGCGACCGCGGCGTTGAGCGAATCGGCCGCTCCCGCCATCGGCACGGCCGCGCGCGCGCCTGCCGCCTCGCGGATCTCCGCGCGCACACCGGCGCCCTCGTTGCCGACCACCAGCATCCACGGAGGCGTGACGGAGAGGGCGGCAGCGTCCTGCCCGCCGGCGTCGGCCACGACCACCTGCACCCCGGCAGCCCATTCGCGCACCTCGCTCCACGGTGCGCGCAGCACCGGGATGCGGAACGCGCTTCCCGCGGACGCGCGCACCACCCGGGCATTCCAGGGATCAACGGCCCCGTCGAGGGCGAGCACGGCGGTGAGGCCAAAGGCTCTCGCAGTGCGGATCAGGGTACCCATGTTGCCCGGATCCTGGATGCCGTCCAGCACGAGGAAGCGCCCGTCCTCGGCCAGGGGCATCGCCTCCAGCCCGATTGACGGCTCCTCACACACCAGCAGGATCCCCTGGGGGCTGGCCGTCGCGGACGCGGCCGCCATTTCGCGCTCCCCCACCCAGTCGGGCATCACCCTCCTTTCCTCCAATTGCGTGAGCAACGCGGACCCGGCGGGGGAGCGCATCAACGCGGGCGAGCAGACCGCGAAGCGCACGGCCGCGTCGGCCGCGAGCGCTTCACCGGATGCGCGGACGCCCTCTACCAGCACGCGGCCCTCGCGGACACGGCCCCGGCCGCTCGCGAGCCGCGCCAGCAGCCGCGTCCTGCGCTTGCTCAGCACCCCCTGGCCGGGGCCGGTCACTTCACCACCTCACCGGCTCCGGATTGCTCGTCATTCTCCGCACCCTGCTCATTCCTCGAAAGCGAAGTATCTTCTCGGCGGCGCCGGCAAGCGCGCCACGGCCTCTATCGACCTCCCCCACCGTCCATGCCAGCTCCACCACAAACCAGCCCCGGCTCGCTGCCGGTGGCGCTCACCATAGCCGGGAGCGATTCCGGCGGCGGCGCGGGCATCCAGGCGGACCTGAAGACCTTCCACGCGTTCGGCGTGTTCGGCACCTCGGCGGTGACTGCCATCACCGCCCAGAACACCCTGGGGGTGAGCGCGGTCCATCCCGTCCCGCCCGAGGTCGTGCGCGCACAGGTCGACGCGGTCGTCGTGGATCTCCAGCCACGTGCCCTCAAAACCGGAATGCTGGCGACCGCCGAGCTGGTCGAAACCGTTGCGGACGCAATCGTCGCCCACGGGCTACGCGCCTGCGTGATGGACCCCGTCATGGTCGCCGCCAGCGGCCACCGCCTGCTCGAGCCCGACGCCGAGGCGACGCTGGCGCGCCGGCTGCTCCCGCTGACCGCGCTGGTGACGCCCAACCTGCACGAGGCCGCGCTGCTCACCGGCACCGACGTCGACTCGCTCGCAACCATGCGTGCGGCGGCCCGTCACCTGGTCAAGAAGGGGGCGGGGGCGGCGCTGGTGAAGGGCGGCCACCTTCCCTCCGGGGAGGCGGCGGATGTGTTCTGGGACGGGAACGAGGAGTGCGTCTGGCGCCGCCCGCGCATCGCGACCCGTCACGTGCACGGCACAGGTTGCACGCTCTCGGCCGCGGCGGCCGCCGAACTCGCGCGCGGCACGCCGCTCCCGGCAGCCGTGGACGCCGCCGTGGACTTCGTCTCGCGCGCGATCGCGTCGGCACCGGGGCTGGGGTCGGGGGGCGGTCCGATCAACCACTTCGCCGGGCCTCGGACGGACGGCGACTGAGGGCCGAACAGCAACGGTGCAGGGACGCGTCACACCCTCCGCCTGCTCGACCGCCGCCTTCTGCAACCTGGCATCGTAAGGGGCGAGCCTCCTGTCCCCGATTCTGTCCGGCCTGGAGGTGGTCGGCCCGGTTGAGGAAGGTTGCAAGCAAGCCGAGCCGGTGCTCAACAGGAGGATCGCGGGGTGCGCGTCAACCCGACAGCGCACCCCCCGCCAGCATCCCGCGGATCACCCGCTCCAGCACCGCACCCGCCCGGTTCCCCACCTCCAGAACCTCGTCATGCGAGATGGCGTCCGCGCCTTCCGCCCCCGGCGCCATGCCGACCCCGCACGCCATGTTGGTGACCATGGCGAAACCCAGCACCCGCACGCCGCGTGCGCGCAGCGTGAGCACCTCGGGCACGACCGACATCCCGACCACGTCGCCACCCATCCGCTCGACCATGCGTATCTCGGCCGGGGTCTCGAAGCTGGGGCCGAGCAGGGCCGTGTACGTTCCTCGCACCAGGCGGACGCCCAGCCGGGCCGCCTGCTCCACCGCGGCCTTCTGCAACCCCGCGTCGTAGGGAGCGCTCATGTCCGGAAACGGGTTCGCGTCCGCTGCCTGGGCGGGCGGCGGCAACGGCGTGCGGGCGAGCAGGTTGATGTGGTCGTCGATCACCATCAGGTCGCCCGGACGCAGGTGCCGGTCGACGCCACCAACCGCTGCCGTGATGACGGAGCTCTTCACCCCCAGCGCCGCCGCGATGCGGGACGGCGCCGAGATCACCCACGGCGGATGGCCCTCGTAGAAGTGCAGCCGCCCGCACTGCACCAGCACCGGCACCCCCTCGCAGCGCCCGAAGATGAAATGGCCCGCGTGTCCCGGAACCCCCGCCGATGGCATGCCGGGCACCTCCCCGAACGGCACGTCCTCCTCCACCTCGACCACCCGCTCGAGCCCGCCAAGTCCAGAACCGAGCAGCAGATGCACCTGCGGAGCCGTGCGGACTCGTGCCCGCAGCGACCCCACCACCGCTTCGAAGTCGTCTCCCGGTCCCACGCCCGGCTTCAAGGGGTCATCTCCGGTCCCATGCAGCCCGTCCCCGGCATCACCGGGCCCAGGCCCGTCTGTACAGGTTCACCCTCGGCTTCACAGGATCATCCCCGCCACGGTCGCGGTCATGAAGGCCGCGAGCGCCCCCCCGACCATCGCCCGCAGCCCGATGCGCGAAAGGTCGTGCCGGCGTGAAGGCGCCAGTCCGCCGATGCCGCCGAGCTGGATGGCGATGGAGGAGAAGTTGGCGAAACCGCACAGGGCGTAGGTGGCGATCACAACCGAGCGGGGATGCAGGGTGGAGCCCTCCCCGAGCAGGCCCGCCAGCTCGACGTAGGCCACGAACTCGTTGAGCGCCGTCTTGATCCCCATCAGCGAACCCACCTCGGCCGCGTCGGCCCAGGGCACCCCCATGAGCCAGGCCAGCGGAGCCAGGGCCAGCCCCAGAACGGACTGCAGGGTGAGGTCGGGCAGGCCGACCAGCCCCCCGGCCCAACCCATCAGCCCGTTGATCAGATAGACCAGCGCCACGAAGGCAAGCAGCATGGCGCCCACGTTGAGTGCGAGGCGGAGTCCGTCGCCCGCCCCGCGCGCGGCCGCGTCGATGACGTTCACGTCCGGCTTCTCGACGCTCGTGACCAGTTGGCCCGCGGTCTCGGGCTCGCCGTCCTCCGGGTACATGAGCTTGGCCATCATCAGCGCGGCCGGCGCGGACATGACCGACGCCGCCATCAGGTGCCCGGCGATGTCCGGGAAGTACGAGATGAGGAAGCCGACGTATGCCGCCATGACACCGCCCGCCACCGTCGCGAAGCCCGCGGTCATCACCGCGTTCAGCTCCGACATGGTCATCTTCTCGACGAAGGGCTTGATGAGGAGGGGCGCCTCGGTCTGGCCCACGAAGATGTTGCCCGCCGCGGAGAGGGTCTCCGCCCCCGAGGTACGCATGGTGCGCTGCATCACCCAGGCCATCCCGCGCACCACGAACTGCATCACGCCCAGGTGATACAGCACCGTCATGAGGGAGGCCAGGAAGATGATCGTGGGCAGCACGGTGAAGGCGACGTAGGCCGCCGGATTGGCGACCTGTCCGGGGATCGGGTTGAAGTCGCCGTTGCCGGGTTCGCCCGTGCCGATGGGGATGTTGTTGTCCACCAGGTTGCCGAAGATGAAGCGCGCTCCCTCGAGCGTGTATCCCAGCAGCCCCACGACCACGGTATTGGCGCCCTGGAAGAGTGCCAGTCCGGCGGCCGTCTTCAGGATGAAGAAGGCGAAGACCAGCTGCAGCGAAACGCCCCAGGCGACCACCCGCCAGGGGATGGCGGCCCGGTTGACGCTGAAGGCCCAGGCGAGCGCGCCCAGCGCGAGCATGCCGAGAAGCGACCGCAGCCGCTCCGGGAAGGAGGTGTCCAGACCCTCGGAGGCGATCGAGATCCCGAGTCCCGGCCCCTGCCGGGCGGAAGCCTCCTCCTCCGGCGCCGGGGCCGCCTCCACGCCCGGAACATCCTCCGAGGCCGCCCCGAGCGAAGGGGCAGCCACGCCCGCTGCCACGAGGAGCCCGCAGACCACCCACAGAAGAACCAACCCGGGCCGGGCACGTGCGCGATCGAGGAAAGAGGCAGGCATTTCTGGTCCCGTTCAGGGTAGGCGGGCGCGGCACCACGCGCGGGAGCTCCGGGCACCATGATAACCCGACCGCCGGGGAATCGCCCGACCGCCTGGAAATCGCCCGACCATTCCGAGAAGTCTGCCATTTTGTCAGGCCTCGGCAGCAAAGTCTGCCATTTTGTCAGGTCTGCCGCCCAAAACGGGGCACGAACGTTGCTCCACACCCGGCGACACCCCGTAGTCGGCAACTCACACCATGCAAGGAGAACAGATGAGCAAGGTCATCGGCATCGACCTGGGGACGACCAACTCGGTGGTCGCGGTCATGGAGGGCGGCGAACCGGTCGTCATCCCCAGCGCGGAGGGCGGGCGCACGACGCCGTCGGTGGTGGCGTTCACCAAGGACGGCGAGCGTCTGGTCGGCCAGGTGGCCCGGCGGCAGGCCATCACCAACCCGAAGAACACCATCTTCTCCATCAAGCGCTTCGTGGGGCGCAAGTCCTCCGAGGTCAGCGAGGAGCGCAAGCTGGTCCCGTACGAGGTCACCAGCGACGCGGGCGGGCGGGTGCAGGTCCGGATCCCCAACGCCGGCAAGACCTTCAACCCGCCGGAGATCTCTGCGCTCATCCTGCAGAAGATGAAGCAGACCGCGGAGGACTATCTCGGCCAGAAGGTGACCCAGGCCGTCATCACGGTGCCCGCGTACTTCAACGACTCGCAGCGTCAGGCCACCAAGGATGCCGGCAAGATCGCGGGTCTGGAGGTGCGCCGGATCATCAACGAGCCCACCGCGGCGGCGCTCGCGTACGGGCTGGACAAGAAGAAGGACGAGAAGATCGCGGTCTTCGACCTGGGCGGCGGGACCTACGACATCTCGATCCTGGAGCTGGGCGATGGCGTCTTCGAGGTGAAGGCCACCAACGGCGACACCCACCTCGGCGGAGACGACATCGACCAGGTGATCATCGACTGGCTGGTGACGGAGTTCAAGAAGGAGCAGGGCATCGACCTGTCCAGGGATTCCATGGCGCTGCAGCGGCTCAAGGAGGCCGCCGAGAAGGCCAAGATGGAGCTCTCGTCGACGATGCAGTCCGACATCAACCTGCCCTTCATCACGGCGACCCAGGAGGGCCCCAAGCACCTCAACTACTCGCTGTCGCGCGCCCGCTTCGAGCAGTTGGCCGACGGCTTGCTGCAGCGGACCATCCCGCCGATGAAGGCCGCGCTCAAGGACGCGGGGCTCACGCCCGACGACATCGACGAGGTCATCCTCGTGGGTGGCTCGACGCGCATCCCGAAGATCCAGCAGATCGTGCGCAAGTTCTTCGGCAAGGATCCGCACAAGGGCGTGAACCCGGACGAGGTCGTGGGCATCGGCGCGTCCATCCAGGGCGGCGTTCTGGCCGGCGAGGTCAAGGACGTGCTCCTGCTGGACGTCATTCCCCTGTCGCTCGGGATCGAGACCCTGGGCGGGATCATGACGCCGCTGATCGAGCGCAACACTACCATCCCGACGCGCAAGTCGGAGGTGTTCTCGACCGCGCAGGACAACCAGACCACGGTGGAGATCCACGTGCTGCAGGGCGAGCGCAAGATGGCTCTCGACAACAAGACCATCGGCAAGTTCCAGCTCACCGGCATCCCCCCGGCGCCGCGCGGCATGCCGCAGGTGGAGGTGACCTTCGACATCGACGCCAACGGAATCCTGAACGTCTCGGCGAAGGACCGCGCCACCGGCAAGGAGCAGAAGATCCGCATCGAGGCCTCGAGCGGGCTCTCGGACGCCGAGATCGACCGCATGGTGCGCGACGCCGAGAAGCACGCCCGGGAGGACGAGGAACAGAAGGAGAAGATCGAGGCGCGCAACCACCTCGATTCCCTGGTCTACCAGGTCGAGAAGGACACCGGCGAGTGGGGCGACAAGGTCGGCGAGGGCACGCGCGAGCGGCTCGACGAGGCGCTGTCGAAGGCGAAGGACGCGCTCAAGGGCGACGACCTCGCGACCCTCAACTCGGCCCGCGACGAGCTGATGCAGGCCTTCAGCGCGGCCGGCCAGGAGATGTACCAGGCGCAGGCCGCGGAGGCCGGCGCGGCCGAGGATGCGACCGAGGAAGAGGCGGGGGACACAACCGGAAACGGGGCGGCCGATGACGACGACGTCATGGAGGCCGACTACGAGATCGTCGACGAGGAGAAGTAATCCCTCGCGGGCGTCCGGGGCGCGTCGCGCCGGGCCATGTCCCCGCCGGGACAACTCTGGCGCGGCGCGGCGCATCGAAAGGGCGCGCACAGACAAGGAGAAACCGGTGGCGCGGGGATGGGTAGCAGCAGTCAGCATCCCTCGCCCCGGCTGCAAGAGTACCAAGGAGGCCAGGCATGTTCGATCCCCTGAAAACCAAAATGAAGGTTCTCTTCTACGTCGCCCTCGCGTTCCTGGTCGGCGTGGGCGTCGCCTCGGGGCTGGGATGGACCGAGGACGCGGTCGCGACCCCCGCGATCTCGGCAGCTCCCCAGGTCCCCGCCGAGGCGGTTCAGCCGGCGCGCGACCTGAGCGAGTCGTTCGTTCGGGTAGCCGAGGTGGTCACCCCCGCGGTGGTGAGCATTACCACCCGCCGCATGGCGCGAGCCACAGCCAACGACCCGTTCCGCAACTGGTTCGGCACGCCGGACCCGGAGCCTCGTGGCGGAAGCGGCAGCGGGTTCCTGGTCTCCAGCGACGGCTACATCCTGACCAACAACCACGTGGTCGAGGACGCCGACGCCATCACGGTCCAGCTGGAGGATCGGCGCACCTACGAGGCGACCGTAGTCGGGGGTGATCCCACCACCGACGTCGCGGTGATCAAGGTGGAGGGTAGCGACCTGCCCACCGTCAGCCTGGGCGACTCCGACGGAGTGCGCGTGGGCGAGTGGGTGCTGGCGGTGGGCAACCCCGGCTTTCGGTCGGGCGGAGGACCGGGCGGGGCGACTTCCTTCAACCACACGGTGACGGCGGGTATCGTCAGCTTCAAGGGTCGGCCGCTGGGCATCATCGGCAACGAGCTGCGCAGCGACCCCGAGTCCGAGGCGGCCGCCCAGTACGCGATCGAGGACTTCATCCAGACCGACGCGGTCATCAATCCCGGAAACTCCGGGGGGCCCATGGTCAACCTCGATGGGCAGGTGATCGGCATCAATTCCGCGATCGCCAGCCAGTCCGGCTATTTCCAGGGATACGGCTTCGCGATTCCGATCAGCCTTGCCCGCAGGGTGATGGAGGATCTGATCGAGTACCGCGCGGTGCGGCGCGCCTTCCTGGGCGTGCAGATCGGGCCGGTGGGGCCCGAGGACGCCGAAGTCTACCGGCTGCCCGAGGTGAGCGGCGCGCTGGTTCAGGACATCACGGAGGGCACGGCGGCCGAGGACGCGGGGCTGCAGCCGCAGGACGTGATCGTCGCAATCGACGGCGACCCCGTCGACTACTCGAACCAGCTGCAGCAGCTGGTGGCGCGCAAGCGGCCGGGAGACCGGGTGCGCATCGCGTACTACCGCGACGGCGAGCGGCAGGAAACCGAGGTCCGGCTGGGTGAGTCTCCGCTGAACGAGACCACCACCGCCGCGGCGCCCGAGCGCACGACGCGAGCCGAGGAGAGGCTGGGCATCGAGGTCGTGGACAACAGCCCGGAGCTGGCCCGGCGCTATCAGTTCCGCATCGACGAGGGCGTGCTCATCAGCGGCGTCACCCGCATGGGTCCCGCTGAGCAGCGAGGCGTCCGGGCCGGCGACCTGCTTGTAGGCATCGACCGGCGGCAGGTGGAATCCGCGGATGAAGTCACGGAACTCCTGGCCGAAGTGGAGCCCGGGGAAATCGTCACGCTGGTCCTGGCCAACCCGGTCACCGGCAGGCAGCGCTTCACCAACATCCGCATGCCGGAGTGACTCTTCCGGCGGAGAGGGGGCTGCGGGGACGGGCGGCGGAAGCGGTCGGGAACCGCTTTCCCGCCCGTCCGGCACCTGGCTTCCTCCCGTCTCTGTTGTAGTCCCACCGGCCGCTCGCTTATCTTTTTGAGTTTGTGCCATGCTCCGGGGATGTTGCGGAGGGGAGCTCCGCCCGGACCCGGGTGCCGCGCGAAAGTGGCGGAATTGGTAGACGCGCGGGATTTAGGATCCCGTGGCCCCGGGCCGTGGGGGTTCGAGTCCCCCCTTTCGCATCTCCTCCCGACCGGAGTCACATGCCGCTCAGCGAAGCGGACCCCCCTGAACCAGCCATGACGAGCCTCGACCGTTGACCATCGACCCGAAGCAGCTGCGCGTATCCGTGACCGAGGGCGAACGCTGGCGCCGCGAGCTCGCCATCACCGTTCCCGCCGACATCGTCGGCCGCGAACGCGCGCGCATCATGGGCGGCCTTTCCGGGCGCGTGCGCATTGCGGGCTTCCGCAAGGGCAGGATCCCGGCGAGGGTGCTCGAGCAGCGCTACGGGGCGGCCGTCGAGCAGGAGACGCTGGAGAAGCTCCTGAACGAAGCAACCCGGGCGGCCATCCGGAGCGAGCAGCTGCGGCCCATCAGCGATCCCGAAGTGGGCGCGGTGCGGAGCGAACCGGGCGCGGATCTCTTCTTCGAGATCTCGTTCGATGTCGAGCCCCGGATCGAGATCGAGCGCAGCGGCGGGTTCGTGGTGGAGATGCCGGCGGTCGCCGTCGGCGACGCGGACATCGACGCGGTCCTGCTCCGCCTGCGCCAGCAGAATGGCGCCTGGCGGCCGCTGGAGGATGGATTCCCGGAAGCGGGCAACGCGGTCTCGGTGAGCATCCTGCAGCTCGAACAGGAGGACGCCGAGGCCAGGGACTACGAGTTCATACTGGGCGAGGGAGACGCGATTCCGGATGTGGAACGCGCCATCGAGCAGCTGGAAGTGGGAACGGAGGGCGACTTCGTGATCCAGTTCCCCGACGACTTCCCCAACGAGGAGCGGAGGGGCGAAGAGGAGCACCTGCGCATCCGGCTCGTCAGCCGCAAGATTCTCGATCTCCCGGAACTGGACGACGACTTCGCCAGCAGCCTGGACTTCGACAGCCTTGGTGATCTCGAGGACAAGGTACGGGCGGACCTGGAGCAGAACGCCTCGGGCCAGGCCGAACAGGTGGTGCGCGCGCGCCTGATGGAGTTCGTGCTGGAGGCGAACGCCTTCGACGCGCCCGGCTCGATGGTCGACCGGTACCTGGAGGCGGTGGCGCGAGACGGGCCGGAGGACGCGCCTCCCGAAAAGGTGGAGGAGATGAAGGCCGCCGTCCGTCCGCAGGCGGAGAGAGCGGTTCGCACCATGCTGGCGGTGGAAAGCCTGGCCCGGGCGAACGACCTGGTCGCCACGCCGCTGGAGGTGTCGGAGCGCATCGACGAGATCGCGCGCAGGAACGGTGTGAAGCCGGAAACCGTGGAGGCCCAGCTGCGCAGAAACGGGCGCATGGACTCGCTTGAGCGCGAGATGACCGAAGCGAAGGTGTTCGAATTCCTGAAGCAGCAGTCCGAGATCATCCAGGCCGGCTGAGCCGGACCAACGGAGAACGAGAACCCGATGCCTATTTTTCCCCCGTACGTCATCGAACGGACGAGCCGCGGAGAACGAAGCTACGACATCTTCAGCCGCCTGCTGATGGACCGCATCGTCTTCCTGGGCTCGCACATCGACGACAACGTGGCCAATGTCATCCTCGCTCAGCTTCTCTTTCTGGACGCGGAGGATCCCGAGCGGGACATTTATCTGTATATCAACTCGCCGGGCGGAAGCGTCTATGCCGGGCTGGCCATCTTCGACACCATGCAGCACCTGAGGGCGCCGGTCTCCACCTACTGCGTGGGCATGGCGGCTTCGATGGCCGCGATCCTGGTGGCCTCGGGAGCACCGGGCAAGCGGAGCGCCCTGCCCAACTCGCGCATCATGATCCACCAGCCGTCCACGGGGGCGCAGGGCACGGCGGCCGACATCGAGATCGCCGCCCGCGAGGTGCTGGACATCCGCGAGCGGCTCAACGGGATCCTTGCGGACTGCACCGGGCAGTCGGTCGACAAGATCGCGCAGGACGTGGACCGCGACCGCTTCATGAGCCCCGACGAGGCGCGCGACTACGGCCTGATCGACCGGGTGCTGGTGGGACGTGAAGAGGAAGCCGCGAGGGGCGTGCGCCTTGAGGAATAGAGAGACAGCCGGATCCTGAACACCCGCATCGCGGAGCAGACCCGTGCCCACGACCAGCGACAAGTTTCCCCGCTGCAGCTTCTGCGGAAAGACCAAGGACTCCGTCAAGAAGTTCATCTCCGGGCCCTCCGTCTACATCTGCAACGAGTGCATCTCGCTCTGCAACGAGATCCTTGCGGAAGAGGAGGAGCGCGAGGCGGTGTCCGTGGTGGTGCCCACCATGGCACCCGTGGAGATCAAGGCGACCCTCGACCAGTACGTCATCGGGCAGGAGAAGGCCAAGCGGGCGCTCGCGGTAGCGGTCTACAACCACTACAAGAGGGTCAACCACCAGGGGCAGATCGACGACGTCGAGATCGACAAGGCGAACATTCTCCTGGTCGGGCCCACCGGCGTCGGCAAGACGCTGCTGGCGCAGACGCTGGCGCGCATCCTCAAGGTGCCCTTCACCATCGCCGACGCGACCACGCTGACCGAGGCGGGCTACGTGGGCGAGGACGTCGAGAACATCCTGGTGCGCCTCCTGCAGGCCAGCGACTTCAACATCACCGCCTGCGAGCGCGGGATCGTCTACGTCGACGAGCTGGACAAGATCGCGCGCAAGTCCGAGAACCCGTCGATCACCCGCGACGTTTCGGGCGAGGGCGTGCAGCAGGCGCTGCTCAAGATCCTGGAGGGAACCGTTGCCAGCGTGCCTCCGCAGGGCGGACGCAAGCACCCGCAGCAGGAGTACCTGCAGGTCGACACCCGCAACATCCTCTTCATCTGCGGCGGCGCCTTCGACGGGCTGGAGGACATCGTCGAGGAACGGATCGGCCAGCGGCGCATCGGTTTCGGCAAGAGCTCCCCGGAAGGCACCCGCGACCACTGGAGCCGCGACGACATGGTCAAGCTGGTCGAGCCCGAGGATCTGCAGCGCTACGGGCTCATCCCCGAACTCGTGGGACGGCTGCCGGTCTCCGTCGGCCTGTCGGAACTCGACGAGGACGACCTGGTGCGCATCCTCGAGGAGCCCAGGAACGCGCTGGTCAAGCAGTACAGGAAGATGTTCGAGCTGGAGGGGGTCGGGATCACTTTCGATCGCCAGGCGCTGCGCGAGGTGGCGAAGAAGGCCGCGGACCGGGGCACGGGAGCGCGCGGGCTGAGGGCGGTGCTCGAGGAAGTGATGCAGGACGTGATGTTCGAGGTGCCGTCGCGGCACGACGTGCGGGAGGTGGTGATCACGGTCGAGTCGGTGACGTCGCGAACCCCTCCTCTGCTGGTGCTCGAGGGCGAGCGGCAGAAGAAGGAGGCCTGAGCGCGCGGGACGGGCGCCGGCGGGCCGCGCGTCCCGCGTCTTCGCGTCCGGGCGCGGGGGCGGCGGGCGGTCCAGGCCGCGAGAACCCATGATCATTCGCAGCGTCGAGTTTGCGGGCAGCCACGTCGATCCCGGCGTGTCGGTCGCGCCCGAACTGCCCCACGTCGCCTTCTGGGGCCGTTCCAACGTGGGCAAGTCATCGCTCATCAACGTCCTGCTGCGGCGCACCCGCAAGAAGGTGGCGCGCGTGTCGGCGCGCCCGGGAAAGACCCAGACCCTCAACTTCTACATCGTCAACCGCCGCTTCGTGCTGGTGGACCTGCCGGGATTCGGCTACGCCAAGGTCCCGCGCACCCTGCGCGAGAGCTGGCACCGGCTGGTGCGCCGGTACTTGAGGCGGAGCCGCGAGCTTGCCGGGGTGGTGCTCCTGGTCGATGCCCGCCGCGATCCCTCGCCCGGCGATCTGGCCGCCGTCGAGCTCCTGGCTGAGGTCGGCTTGCCCGCCCTGATCGTAGTCACCAAGATCGACAAGACGGGAAAGGGCGCGCGGGAGAATCGGATCGCGCGGTTGCGCGAACGGCTCGCGGTGTCGGGGGACCAGGTGCTGGTGTCTTCGGCGCGCACCGGCGAGGGCCGGGAGGAGCTCCTCGGAGCGATCGCGGATCTGCTGGCAGCCGAGGGTGAGGGCACGGGAGGCTCGGACGGCCATTGAGGCTCAGGCCAGGAGGACAATCCATGCGCGACCAGACGTTGGCAACCCGTGTCTTGCGGCGGATACCCGCGCTGGCGTGCCTTGCCGTGTTCGCGGCGCCGGCCGTCGCGCAGGAGGTCGAGGATGAGGATCTGGTTCCGGCCGGGTTCGGGACCCTCCTGCAGGACGAAGTCTCGCTTTCGCTCCGCTCCGAGGACCTGCTGATCAAGGCTACTCCGCTCGCCGAGGAGGTGACGCGCCTGACCGCCCCCGACACCTACGCCCGCCTTTCGGCGTTGGCCGGGGTTCATCGCGAGACGCTCGAATTCCAGACCCGGTCGACCGACCCCGTGCTCTTCCTGGTCTCGGTGTTCAGCTACCAGCCCGACGTCACCTACCAGCCCGAGGACATCAACATCGTCAACCAGGGAATCCGCGAGCGGCCGCTGGCCATTCAGGCGATCACCCCGGGATGGGGCGTGCAGCGGCTGAACCAGCAGGAAACCCAGATGGCGATCTACGCCTTCAGCCCTTTCATCAACCTCGACCTCGACCTGGAGATCGAGTACAGGGACGCGCGCAACGCCGGCTGGCAGCGGATTCTGACGGTGCTGGAAGCCGAGCGCGCGAAGGTGCGGGCGCGAGCGGGGGGGTAGTCGCTCACGGACGGACGAGAGGCAGAACCCGCCCCCGGGATCAGGACCCGGACGGACCGGGCGTCATTCGAGCCCGTAGCGGCGGATCTTCCTGTACAGGGTTCGTTCGGCGATGCCGAGCAGGCGCGCCGCGTGCCGGCGGCTTCCGTCGACCTCCGCGAGGGCGGCCAGGATGGCCTCCCGCTCGATGTCCTCCAGAGTCATGCCCGGCTGGAGGAGGATGCCACCCGGCTGGGCCGGGGGTTCCGGTTGGGGCGGTGGTTCGGCGGCTTCGGACCCGTCCTCCGCCGTGGCGGGCGGAGCGGCCGGGCGCTCCTCGGCCGCGGGGGCGCCCACCCGGGACTGGGGGGAAACAGCCTCACGCGGGACGGCCGCGGGGTCCGGAGACGGGACCGGTGGGGGTTCGGCGGGCTGGCGCGGGGCATCGTCGGGGGACGGGACCGGTGGGGGTTCGGCGGGCTGGCCGCGCGCCGCCGGGGCAGGTTGCTCGAGCCCGGTGCCGGTGCCGCCGGCGCGGGGCGAGACGATCTCCACGCGGCCGGTCTCCTCGGGAAGCAGCGCCTCGTCGTAGCGGTGCTCCTGCCGGTAGGCCTCGAATTGCCGGCGCAGGTCGTCCATGTCGACCCGCAGTTCGACCAGGGTGCGGAAGACGAACTCGAGCTGCGGACGAAGCTGGCCGGCTTCTCCGCGTTCGGCCTCGTGGCCCGGAGACGGGACCGGAAGCAGGGGCGAGGAGCCGGGGGAGCGCACCTGCTCCGGAATGTCGGCGGGGCCGATCTCCCGGCCCGGCGAGAGCACGACCATGCTCTCGACCAGGTTGCGCAGCTCGCGGACGTTCCCGGGCCAGGCATACTCGCGCAGGATGCGCATGGCGTCGGCGCTGATGCCCGCGAAGCGGCGGTCGTTGCGGGCGCTCACCTCCGCGACGAAGGCCTCCACCAGCCGGGGAACGTCGGCCTGGCGGCGGCGCAGCGGTGGCAGCTCGATGTGCAGGACGTTGATGCGGTAGTAGAGATCGCGGCGGAATCGTCCCGCGGCCACCTCGTGGCGCAGATCCTGGTTGGTGGCGGCGATCACGCGCGCGTCGACCCGAATGGGCGCCTCGCCTCCCACGCGCAGGAACTCCTTCTGCTCCAGCACGCGCAGCAGCTTGGTCTGGATGGCGGGCGGAATCTCGCCGATCTCGTCGAGGAAGATGGTGCCCCGGTGGGCCAGTTCGAAGAGCCCCCGGCGCGAGTCGATGGCGCCGGTGAAGGCCCCCTTCTCGTGGCCGAAGAGCTCGCTCTCGAGCACGGTCGGGGAGAGCGCCGCCACGTTGACCGCGATGAAGGCCTTGTGCCGGCGGGGCGAGAGCCCGTGCACCCCCCGCGCGAAGAGCTCCTTGCCGGTGCCCGACTCGCCGGTGATGAGCACCGTAGAGTCGACGGGGGCGATCTGCACGACCCGTTCGAGCGCCTCCCGGATGGCGTCGGTTTCCCCCACGATCCCGGTCAGCCGCTGGAGGCGGCGGCGTTCCAGGAGGGTGTGGGCGATGAGGAGAACCTCGTCCGGGTCGACGGAAGGGGCGAAGGTTTCCGCCAGGCCGAGGGCGCCGAGTTCGCGCTCGCGGCCGGGCGTCGCCATCCCGAACACGGGGATATGCAGCCGGTCGCGGGCCTGCGCCGCCAGCCCGCCCGCCGTTTCGGCGAGGGCGTCGGTGAGGACCAGCAACACGCCGGTGCCCGGGTCCAGTTCCTCCCGCGGGGTGACCAGTTCCACCCGGTAGCCGGACGACTTGAACGCACCCCGGAGCGCACCCGCGGTGGGCAGGTGGTGGGTGCTGATCAGAACGGTGTCCTTCACGGGGCGGCGGGGGTGCGGAGGGCGTGTGATCTGGAGGTGCCGCGCGAGAGCTCGACGGCATGGTCGAGGACGGGATCGAGGACTTCGAGCCCGTCGCGCACGCCCCCGGTGCTGCCGGGGAAGTTGACGATCACCGTACCCCCCCGGAAGCCGGCCACGCCCCGCGACAGGTTGGAGTAGGGAGTCTTGAGCGCGCCTCGCGCCCGGAGCGCCTCGGCGAGGCCCGGAGCCTCCCCGTCGAGCACCGCGCAGGTGGCCTCCGGGGTTACGTCGCGGGCGGTGAAGCCGGTGCCCCCGGTGGTGAGGATCACGTCCGCGTCCAGGCGGTCGGACCAGTCGAGGAGAACCGGCACGATGGCCGCGGTCTCGTCCGGGACGACCGTACGCGCGACCACGTCGTACCCGCGCGCCCGGCACCACGACTCGATGGCGTCCCCGCTGGTGTCCGCGCGCTTGCCCCGGGAGGAGAGGTCGCTGGCGGTCAGGATGGCCACGGTCACGGGGCGGGGGGTTGTCGGGTCGCGGGTCACCTCTCGGGCCTCCGTGTCGTCAGCGTCGGATCGAGCCGTGCCGGTAGAAGGGGGGGCGGGCCACCACGGCGGGGATGTCCATCCGGCGGATGCGCACGGCCACCTGCGTGCCCGGGGCGGTGAGGGGGGTGGGGAGGTAGCCCATCGCGATCCCCTCCCCCAGCGACGGGCTCACCGTGCCGCTGGTGAGGATTCCCGCGACCTCGCCTTGCGCCACGATCTCGTACCCGGGCCGCGGGAAGCCGCGTTCCACCAGACGCAGCCCGACGAGGCGGCGCGGGATTCCCTCGGCCTTCTGGCGCACCAGTGCGTCGCGGCCCGAGAAGTCCCCCTTCCCCGGCTTCAACACCCAGCCAAGCCCGGACTCGAGCGCGCTGTGCTCCTCGTCCAGATCGTTCCCGTAGAGGGCGTAGCCCATCTCGAGCCGCAGGGAATCCCGGGCGCCCAACCCCGCGGGCTCCAGGCCATCGGCGGCCCCGGCCTCGAGCAGCGCGCGCCAGACGCCCGCCGCGTCGCCGGCGTGCAGATACAGTTCGAAGCCGTCCTCGCCGGTATAGCCCGTGCGCGCCACGATCGCCGGCACGCCGGCGACATCGCCGGTGGTGAAGCGGTAGTAGCCCACCGCCTCCAGGTCCTCGCCGGTGAGACCGGCGAGGATGCCTGCGGCCGAAGGCCCCTGTAGCGCCAGCAGCGCCGTGCGGTCGGAAACGTCGTCTATCGCGCAGTCGAAGCGGGACGCATGGCGTGACACCCACGCCCAGTCCTTGTCGCGGTTGGCCGCGTTGACCACCAGCAGATAGCGGTCGTCGAAGCGATAGACCAGCAGGTCGTCCAACACGCACCCGTTTTCGTCGCAGAGGGCGGAGTACTGCGCCTGTCCCACCTCCATGCGGCCGGCGTCGTTGGTGGTCAGCCACTGCACCAGCTCGAGGGCCCCGGCGCCGCTCACCTCGAATTCGCCCATGTGCGAAACATCGAAGAGACCCGCGCGCTCGCGCACGGCGTTGTGTTCCGCGCGGATGCCCCGGCTGTACTGCACCGGCATCTCGTATCCCGCGAACGGAACCATCCTGCCGCCGGCCCGCAGGTGCTCCTCATGGAGCGGCGTGCGCGCGAGCCCGGCGCTCATGGGGTTCCTCCGCCGGTGATGGTCCCCCGTCCCTCGTCGATGACTCCCGCCCCGGTCATTGGCTTCCAGCTCCGGTCATTGGCTTCCCTGCTCCGGTCATTCATCATCATCTTCTCCAAGGAGCGCGATCAGAAGCGCCTTCTGGGTGTGCAGCCGGTTCTCGGCCTCCCGGAAAACGCGCGAACGGGGGCCTTCGAGGACGGCCTCCGTGACTTCCTCACCGCGGTGCGCGGGAAGGCAATGCAGGAAGATCGCCCGTCCGGAGGCCCGCGCCATAAGCGCGTCGTCCACGGAATAGCCTGAAAAGGCGTCGCGGCGGGCATCCGCCTCGCCCTCCTGCCCCATCGAAGCCCACACGTCGGTGCTGACCACATCGGCGCCCTCCGCGGCCTCATGCGGCGACCGGGTGAGGCGCACGGATGCGGCCCCGCGGGCGCGCGCCACAATCTCGGGATCCGGATCGAAGCCCGGGGGACAGGCCAGCGCCAGCTCGAAGCCGAGAATGGACGCAGCGTTCAGCCAGGAGTTGGCCATGTTGTTGCCGTCGCCGATCCAGGCGACCCGAATCCCGTCGAATTCCGGCCCGAACTCCTCCTGCATGGTCATCAGATCGGCGAGCAACTGACACGGGTGCAGGAGGTCGGTGAGGCCGTTGATGACCGGAATCGGCGCCCAGCGCGCAAGCTGCTCGACCTCCTCCTGATCGAACGTGCGGATCATGATGCCGTCCACGTAGCGCCCCAGGACGCGTGCGGTGTCGGCGAGCGGCTCGTCGCGTCCGATCTGCGTGTCCACGGCGGAGAGGAAGAGCGCCTGCCCGCCCAGCTGGACCATGCCCACCTCGAACGCCACCCGGGTGCGCGTCGAGTTCTTTCGGAAGACCATCGCCAGAGACTTGCCCCGCAGCGGCGCGCCCGCGCCCCCTCCCGCCTTCAGGCGCCGGGCGTGCTCGAGCAACGACATCAACTCGTCGCGGGAGAGATCGTTGAGCGAAAGAAAGTCCTTCTTGCGGGCTCGGATCATGGGTTCTGGGAAAGCGATCTCCCGGTCGGCGGCGGGGTGAAGGGTGGCTGCCCGAGTCTGGGCGACGACCTCGCCGGGGTCGTTGACCATAGTATCATCGCGCAGGGCGTCATAGTATCACCGAGCGCATGGCCTACAGAATATAGCGGCGCAGGTCCTCGTCCTCGGCGATCTCCTCCAGGTGCGTGCGCACGAACTCGCGGTCGACGATGAGCGGGCGCTCCATCTTCTCGCTGGGCAGCTCGAAGAGCACCTCCTCCAGCAGCGTCGTCATCACGGTCTGCAGGCGCCGGGCGCCGATATTCTCCATCCGCTCGTTCAGGCGCGCCGCGATGCGCGCGATCTCCTCGACGCCGCCGGGGGTGAACTCGGCCCGCGCGCCCTCGGTTTCGATGAGCGCCTGGTACTGCACCAGCAGGGCGTTTCTCGGCTCCTGCAGGATGCGCTTGAAGTGCCCTTCGTCGAGGCTGTGCAGCTCCACGCGGATGGGAAAGCGGCCCTGGAGCTCGGGAATCAGGTCGCTGGGCTTGGAGACGTGGAAGGCGCCGGCGGCAATGAAGAGAACGTGGTCGGTGCGCACCAGCCCGTACTTGGTCTGGACGTTACACCCCTCCACCACCGGCAGCAGGTCGCGCTGGACCCCTCCCCGGCTGACATCGGGGCCGTACCCCCCGCGGTCGCCCGCGATCTTGTCGATCTCGTCGAGGAAGATCATCCCCATGTCTTCCGCCCGGATCGGCGCCTCGTTCACGCCCTCGCCCGTGTCCAGGAGCCGGTCCAGTTCGTCCTGGATGAGAATGCGGCGCGCTTCCGCGACGGTGACGCTGCGGCGCTTGGTGCGCTTGGGCAGCATCTCCTGGAGCATCTCGGAGAAGTTGTACTCCATCCCCTCCATGCCGCCCATGGGCACCATCATGCCGTCGATGGCCGGAGCCTGGCTCACCTCCACCTCGACTTCGCGCTCCTCGAGTTCGCCGTCCCGCAGCAAGCTGCGGAGCTTCTCACGGGTGCGTTGCCGTCGCATGATCAGGCGCTCGTCCTCCTCGCTCAGCGGCTCGCCGGTGGCGTGCTCCTGTACGCCCTTGGGACCGGCCACGAAGACCTTGGGAACCCCGTCGGAGACCACCACGGGTCCCGCCGGCGGGGTGCGCCCATCCATCGGCGGAAGCAGAAGATCCAGGAGCTGTTCCTCGACCCGGCGCTCCGCCTCTTCCTGGACGCCGTCCTCCCGCTCGGCGCGCACCATGTTCACCGACGTGTCGACCAGGTCGCGGATCATCGACTCGACATCCCGCCCGACGTATCCCACTTCGGTGAACTTGGACGCCTCCACCTTGACGAAGGGCGCGCCCGTGAGCCGGGCCAGCCGGCGCGCGATCTCGGTCTTGCCAACGCCGGTGGTGCCCATGAGGATCAGATTGTTGGGCAGGATCTCGTCCCTCAGCTCGTCCTCGACGCGCTGCCGGCGCCAGCGGTTTCGCATCGCGATGGCGACGGCGCGCTTGGCCTCCTCCTGGCCCACGATGTACTTGTCCAGCTCGTTCACGATCTGGGCGGGCGTGAGCTGCTCGAGCCATTCGGGCCCCGTATCCGTCTGGGGCGCGGCTGCGGAAGGCGCCGCGGTTTCCGTCGTTGAAACAGCCATCAATAACCTCTCGGACTAGGACCCCAGGTCCAGAACCGTAATCTCTTCGTTGCTGTAGACGCAGATTTCGCCGGCGATCGCCAGGCTGGCGCGCACGACCTCGGAAGCGGAGAGCGAGGAATGGGCCCGGAGTGCGCGAGCCGCGGCGAGGGCATAGGCGCCTCCCGAACCGATCGCCACAACCTCGTCGTCGGGTTCGATGACGTTGCCGTCCCCTCCGATCAGGAACAGGTGTTCGGCGTCGGCCACCACGAGCAGGGCATCCAGACGGCGCAACGCGCGATCCGTCCGCCAGTCCTTCGCCATCTCGACGCACGCGCGCGTCAGGTTGGAGGGGAATTGCTCCAGCTTGGCCTCCAGCGTCTCGAAGAGCGTGAAGGCGTCCGCCACCGCCCCCGCGAACCCCGCGAGGAAGCGGCCGTCCTTGAGCGTGCGAACCTTCCGGGCCGCGGTCTTTACGATGGTGTCCCCCATCGTTACCTGGCCATCGGCCCCCATGGCGACCTGACCCTCCTTGCGGACCGCGAGCACGGTGGTGGCGTGGAAACTCTGCGTGGGCATGTGTTCTCGATCCGGGTGAAGGCGGGCCATCGCGCGTGGCCTCGCATGCGCATGACGGGCGAGGGAAAGATGCATCCAGTGATGCAAAGAGTACACCCGGAGGGCGGGCGCCGTGCGGTCGATGGCGTGCCGGGATCCTCGCGGCGGGGCTTCGGTCGAGTCTGCGGCCTCGGCCGTCCCGGTCCCGACGGGTCAGGCGCGCGGGTGCGCGCCGCCGTAGATGCGCTTGAGTCGTTCCTTGGATGTGTGCGTGTAGATCTGCGTCGTGGAAAGCGAGATGTGGCCCAGCAGCTCCTTGACCGACACCAGATCGGCGCCGGAGTCGATGAGGTGGGTCGCGAAGCTGTGCCGCAGCGAGTGAACCGAAAGCCCCTCCGCTTCCGCTCCCCGTTCCAGCGCATTGCGTACGACGTACTGGATGGAGCGGCGCGAGAGGCGGCGGCCGTGGCGGCTCACGATGGCGGCGCGGCGGTCGCCCTCGTTCAGCGACACCACGCGTTCCCGATGCGGCTCGTAGCGCCTGAGCGCCCGCACCGCAGCCCCTGTCAGCGGCACGATGCGTTCCTTTCGCCCCTTCCCCATCACGCGCACGCGGTCCGAAATCAGGTCGATGCGGTCGCGGTCGAGCCCGTGGAGTTCGGCCAGGCGCACCCCGCTGCCGTAGAGGATCTCGAGAATCGCCAGGTTCCGGGTGCCGAGAAAGGTGTTCTCGGCGGCGCGCGCCTCCGCGACGCGGAAGACGGCCCGTGCGTCCGCGTGCGACAGATGTCCGGGAAGTGGCTTGTCGGCGCGGGGCGTGCGGAGCGCGCGCGCGGGGTTGCTCTCGATGTGCCCTTCCAGGTGCAGGAAGCGAAACAGGGAGCGGAGGGCCGAGAGCTTCCGCGCCGAGGTGCGCCGGGAGAGCCTGCGCCGGCGGCAGTGTCCCAGAAAGCCCCGAAGGGCGAGCCGGTCGACGTCGGCCCAGCTCCAGCCGCCATGCTCGGTGTAGTCCGCGAAGAAGCGCTCGAAGTCGCGAATGTCGCGCCGGTATCCAGAGACCGTGTTCGGGGAGAGCTGCCGTTCGTCGGCGAGCGAACGCAGGAACTCGCCGGCTTCGGGACTGACGCTCACGCGGCCCTGCGGTCCGTCATCGCCGCTTGCGGGTCCGGGGGGCGCGGGTGCTGCGGACCCCCTTGCGCGCGGCCTTGCGCGCGGCGGCCCGGGCCAGCAGCTCGAGCGCCTCGTCCGCTCCGAGGGACTCGGGATCCCTGCCCCTGGGGATGCCGGCGTTCACCTTGCCATCGGTGACATAGGGCCCGTAGCGCCCCTTGTAGACGTTCAGGGGTTCGCCCGTCTCGGGGTGCCGGCCTGCGACGGCGAGCACGGTCTTGCCGGGCCTGGTGCTCATGAGTGGGAGCGCCTCCTCCAGCGTGATGTCGAACGCCCGCTCGACCGACTCGAGGTTGCGATAGGTCTTTGCGCGCCTGACGTATGGCCCGTACTTGCCCAATCCGGCCTCCACGGGCTGCCCCGTGCCGGGGTCCTTGCCCAGTGCGCGCGGCAGCGACAGCAGTCGGAGGGCGAAAGCCAGAGCGACCTGGTCCGGTGACCTGCCCTTCGGAAGGCTGACCCGCTTGGGCTTGGGCTTGGCATCGTCTTCGCCCAGCTGAACGTAGGGGCCGAATGGGCCGGTGCGGACGTAGACGTTGAGACCCGTCTCCGGGTCGCGGCCGAGAGGTGCTCTTCCGCGCAGTCCCGATTCGATCAGCTTCGATGCCGTTTCGGGGGTCAACTCGTCGATCAGGAGGTCGACCGGGAGCGCAGCCTTCGGACTGCCCTTTTCCACGCCGCGCTGAATGAAGATGTGCTGCTTGCCGATGCGCACGAAGAGGGGATCGCCGGTGGCCGGATCATCGCCCAGCGGAAGTGCCGGATACTCGATGCGCGGCAGCTCTTCCTCGATGCGCCTCTCCAGCCCGGGCGCGTCGCTGCCGTCGCCGCGGAAGAAGTCGGAGAGAAAACGAACGTGATTCACCGACCCGCGGGCGATGCGGTCGAGCGCATCCTCCATCCCCGCCGTGAACTTGAGGTCGACGTAGTGCGGGAAGTGATCGCGCAGCAGTTGCGTGACGCAGAGACCCACAAAGGTGGGCACCAGGACGCCCTTCTTGCGGATCGCGTATCCGCGCGCGAGGAGCTTGGCGAGGGTGGGCTCATAGGTGGACGGCCGTCCGATGCCCTCCTCCTCGAGCTTGCGCACCAGCCCGGACTCGGAGAAGCGCGAGCGCGGCTGGGTCTGCTTGCCGAGAGGTTCGACTTCGGTGATGTCGACCCTCCGGTGAGCGCCGTCTCCGGTGGGGTTCGACTGCAGGGCGCCCTCGCCGCCGCCGACCATCTGGCCTTCCACCAGGCGCGGGAGGATGACGTCCTTGCGACTCGCTCCCCATACCCGCAGGAACCCGTCGAAACGCACTACCGAGCCGGTCGACCGGAAGATGTGTTCGTGCTCGCCGACATCCACCTCGAACTCGACGGTGGTGCCGGCGATGCGGGCATCGGCCATTTGCGAGGCTACGGCGCGGCGCCAGATGAGCGCATACAGCTTGAGCTGGTTTGCGTTCAGAACACCGCGGAGCGATTCGGGAGTCCGGCCGATCACCGTCGGGCGAATGGCCTCGTGGGCCTCCTGCGCGTTGCGGGACCGGGTCGCGTAGGTACGCGCGCCCTGGTGATACTCGTCCCCGTAGCGCCCCCGGATGAAGCGGGCCGCGTCCGCGAGCGCCTTCCGGCTGAGGCTCACGGAGTCGGTGCGCATGTAGGTGATCAGCCCCTGGCGGTCGCCGCCGCCCAGATCGATCCCCTCGTACAACTGCTGGGCCAATTGCATCGTGCGCTTGGGGGTCGAACTTGCCGCCTGCTGCAGGGTGGAGGTGGTGAAGGGTGGGGCCGGCCGCCGCTTTTTCTCCTTTTCCTCAACCCGGGCGACGCGCCAGGGACGGGTCTCCATCGCCTCCCGGGCGACGCGGCCGGCGGCATCGCCGTCCAGCACCACCACGTTTCCGGAGCGTCGCAGCGCCCCGGTCCTGGCGTCGAAGCTCTTTGCGGTGGCCACGGCCTTGCCGCCGGTCCGGATCAGGTCGGCGGTGAAACCGGCGGTGTCCCCGCTCCGGGCGCCGGGCGAGTCCTCTGCGAGCGTCGCCCGCACGGCCCAGTATTCGGAGGAGTTGAACGCCTGACGCTCCTCCTCCCTCTCCACCATGAGCCGCAAAGCGGCGCTCTGAACGCGGCCGGCGCTCAGACCGGCGCGCACCTTCCTCCAGAGCACCGGCGAGAGCGAGTAGCCGAACAGGCGATCGAGGACGCGGCGGGTCTCCTGTGCGCGGACCAGCTGTCCGTCCACCTGCCTCGGCTCCGCAAGAGCGGCCTTGATGGCGCTCGACGTGATCTCGTGAAATGCGATGCGTTGAACCGGCACCCGCGGCTTGAGCTCCTCGAGCAGGTGCCAGCTGATGGACTCTCCCTCGCGGTCCTCGTCGGTGGCGAGGATGAGTTCTTCCGCGTCCCTGACCTTCTTCCGCAGTGCGGCGATGTGCTTTCTCGACTCGGAGGGGACGACGTAGACCGGTTCGAAGTTGCCTTCGATATCGACGCCCAGCCGCGCCCATGGCTTCGAGCGCAGGTGCGCCGGGACTTCCTTGGCCGAGCGAGGCAGGTCGCGGATATGCCCGACACTGGCCGCGACCTCGTAGTCCCGGCCCAGAAAGCGTTTGATGGTGTCGGCCTTGGCGGGAGACTCGACGATGACGAGTTTCATGGCGAGTGAGCTGTCGCTGGGCTGGAAGTGGGCGGTTCGACGGCTTGGCGCGCGAGGCGAGCGATCCGACTCGCTAGTGCGGATACGGAATACTCCTCGGCGTCCAGTGTCAACCGGGCGAGACGGTAGTACGACTCGCGTCGGGCAAGCAAGCGCCGGGCGCGCTCGACCGGTCGGGCGACGTTCAGGAGAGGTCGTTCGCCCTCCTGCGCCCGGTCCCGCGCCACCGCCGTCTCCGCGGTGACTTTGAGCCAGACGGAGAGGGTGTCGGCGGCCAGTTCCTCCATGTGGCCGGGCTGGGCCGCCCAGCCGCCCCCCGGCGCGAGGACGGTCCGGTCGCGGAGGAGGAAGCGGCGCGCCGCCCGCGCCTCGATCTCCCTGAACCCTGCTTCGCCGGACCGTTTGAAGATGGCCGGGATCTCCTGTCCGGTCTCGCGGCGGATTTCGTCGTCCAGATCGACGAAGCGCCAGCCGAGCAGCTGCGCCACCTCGCGACCGACGGCCGACTTCCCGCTGGCCATGAAGCCGACCAGGAGGATCCGTGAAGGCGGGGGCGGGGCACCTTCGCCGCCGGCCGGGTCAATCATGATGTCGGCGGCGCTCGCGCAGGTAGGCGGTGTAGCTATCGTAGTTCCGGCGCATCTCGGAGAGGCTGTCACCCCCGAACTTCTCGATGAGGGCGTCGGCCACCACGAGCGCGGCCATCGCCTCTCCCACCACGGCGGCGGCGGGCACGGAGCAGACGTCGCTCCGCTCCACGGCGGCATCGGCCGTCGAACCGTCCCGCAGGTCCACGCTGGGCAGCCGCTTGCGCAGTGTCGAGATCGGCTTCATGGCCGCGCGGATGACCAGCGGCTCCCCGGTGGTGACGCCGCCCTCGAGGCCACCGGCACGGTTGGAGGGGCGTGCGTATCCGCTCGGGGGCCGGTCGCCCGGGGCGGGGTGGATGGGATCGTGGACGCGCGACCCCGGCCGTCGGGCACCCTCGAACCCGAGGCCCAGTTCGACCCCCTTGATGGCGTGAATCGACATCATCGCGCCGGCGAAGCGGCCGTCCAGCTTGGTGTCCCAGGAAATGTAGCTCCCCAGCCCCACCGGTACGTGCCGGACCACCACATCGAATATGCCTCCGAGCGTATCTCCCTCCTCCTTCGCCCGGTCTATGGACGCCATGATGCGGACCGCCGCATCCGGATCCAGCGTGCGTACCGGCGAGGCGTCCGCCGCGGCGTTGAGGTCGTCCGGAAGCTCGTGCGGAAGAGTGGCCTCGATATCCCCGATCGAGATCACGTGCGATCCCACCGTGATCCCGAACTCCCGCAGCAGGGTCTTGGCGACGGCGCCGCACGCCACCCGGGCGGCAGTCTCGCGGGCGCTGGCGCGCTCGAGAATGTCGCGGGTGTCCTGCCGGTCATACTTGAGCACGCCGACCAGATCGGCGTGTCCCGGCCGCGGCAGATGCATGCGACGCAGCGCCTTGGGGTTGCCTTCCGGATCCGGGGGAGCATGGCTCATCGCCGTCGTCCAGTTCTTCCAGTCGCGGTTCCAGAGCAGCATTCCGATGGGCGAGCCCAGCGTCTCCCCGAGACGCACGCCCGAGATCAGCTCGATGCGGTCGGCCTCGATCTGCATGCGGCGGCCACGGCCGTATCCAGCCATCCGGCGCTTCATATCCGGATCGACATCGCGCTCCGTCGAGAGTGGCAGTCCGGCCGGCAATCCTTCCAGAATCGCCAGCAGGCCCCGCCCATGGGACTCGCCTGCCGTCCGAAAACTGATTCGCCTCATGTGGTTGAATCTCCCGGAGAGAGGGTTGGCGGAGTCATAGCCAACCGTCCCTCGGGCGTCAACCCGCGGCGCCTGCCGGAATTCGGAGGAACCCGCGCCCGCGGGCCCCGGCGATCCTGCGTACCCGGACCTTCGGCGCCCGCGCGAACGGCGGCGACCGCCAGGTCCGGTCGGGGTGCGCTCGCGCGGATTCATCGACGGCCGGCGCGAGACCCCTTCAGCCGGCCAGGAGGAGGAGGGCAAGCCGGCCAGGAGCAGCAGGGCAAGCCGCCCGTCATCCCGATCCCGGACGGCTAGGGTTCGATGTACGGCGTCACCAGGATGACCAGATCGCGCTGGATCCTCTGCCTGCGGTCGACCCGGAAGAACGCGCCCAGCACAGGGATCCTCATCAACAGGGGGATCCCCGAGCGGCTCTCGATCTCCTCTGTCACCGTCAGCCCGCCGATGACCACCGTCTCGCCGTCCCGGACCAGCACCCGGGAAGCCGCTTCCTGGGTATGGAAGACGACACCGGCATCGGCTGCGGCCGGGGTGAATTCCGCAAAGGAGCGTTCCGCGTGGAGGTCGAGCAGGACGTTGCCCCCCTCGGTAACGTGCGGGGTCACCTCGAAGACGATGCCCGTCTCCTGAATCTCCACGGCGGCCGTGGGCACCACAGGCGACTGGAGCCCGCCGGCGGCGGCGGCACCCGCATCCAGTACCCTGATGGGCGTGCGCTCCCCCACCAGGATGCGGGCTGTCTGGTTGTCCAGCACGGAGATGTAGGGGGCCGCCTCCATGCGCGACAGGTTGAGCGTCTCCAGCGCGTCCAGGAAGGCCAGCAGCGTGTGTCGTCCCAGGAGCAGCGAGGTCAGCACCGAGAGCGCGGAGCCCGAGATGCGGCTCCCCGCATTGCCGAGGGCGGAGATGGAGTTCCCGTCCAGCAACACCACGTCCTCGTTGACCGATTCCCCGGATGCGCTACTCCCGGAGGCCTCTCCACCCGTCCCCTGTGCGTCTTCGCCGGGATCGGGTGCGCCGGGTGGGAGAAAAAGCTGCTGGCCGCGGGAGTCGCGCAGATCATAGCCGACCCCGAGTTCCTCCAACCCGGTCCGGTTCACGAAGACAATCCGGGCGGAAATGGTGATCTGCGGAGCGCGGATGTCGAGTTCCCGGACGAGCGCGTCGACCTGAGTCAGCACTCTCGAGACATCCATCACGATGACGCTGTTGGTGGCCAGCGAGAGAGACGCGCTGCCCCGGTCGCTCAGGAGCGACTGCACGGAGGGCAGCACGTCGGCGGCGGTAGCGTAGCTCATGTGAAAAACCCGGGTCTCCAGGGGCTCCACGCCTTCGCGCCGACTCAGGTTCTCGATGTCGTCCACCCGGAGAATGCCGCTCTCCAGTTCGCGCGCGGCCAGCCCGTGCGAATCGAGGATGACGCGGAGGGCTTCGTCCCAGGGCTGGTCCCGTATGTCGGCCGACACGATGCCGGTTACGTCGGCTCCGGGAACGATGGAGATGTCCGCGAACTCCGAGAATGTGAAGAGCACATCCCGGAGCGGAGCCGCGACGAAGGTGGCGGTGATGCGCGGTTCCGCGGGAGGCGGCTGGGCAACCTGCGCTGCGAGCATGGCGGGGGCGGCCACGTCCGCGGAATGGACACCCTCCCACGAACTGGGCGCAGCGGCGTACGCCGCGCCGTGAAGGGGAGGTACATCCACCCAGTGGAACCCCAGACACATCCATGCAACCAGCATCCGTCTCATCGCCCCTCTCTCCCTTGCTGTCGATTCAGGCGCAACCCGCGTCGCTCACCAACCCCGAATCGCATGATCTCGACGATCACGCGCTCCTGCTCGACCCGGAGGACTTTCATGTCGCCGAAAACCACATCCTGTCGGAGACGAAACGTGCGTTCACCGGTGCCGGCCGAGGCCGCCGGGGTCGCTGTCCTCGAACTGACCAGAGCGACGCTCTCGCGTGGGTCGGGGGAATGGATGACGCCGACAAGCCGTAGCTCCTCGAACCGGATTCCCGCCGAGTCACCGGGCAGAAGCCGCTCAAACGGGTCGCGCCGGGCGCCTCCCGGGTAGACGAAGACCTCCCGGACGAGACTCGGTTCGCCAACATCGGTTCCAGACGCCGCGGGGACGCCTTCCGAATCGGGCAACGTCGGAGGTCGAGTCTGTCCGATGACCGCCCGAGGTGCCAGCGCTGCGGCCGCGAGAACAGGCACGAGGATCAGTACCGCGTTCATCGGGCGAACTCGATCGGCAGCCCGTTCGACCCGGCGGCAGCAATCCCTGCCGGCGGACGCACATACGTCTCGATCCGGAAGTGGGCCCGCACCGTCGAATCGTCCTGGATGGACGGGTCGGCAACCGAAGTCATCTCCAGCTCCATCGGGGCAACGATGCGGGGCAGCGACGCGACCGCCGTAAGAAAGCGGGCGACTTCGTGGTAGCCCCCCACTACCGACAGGTCATAGCTCCGCTTCGCGTAGAACGGACCGGTCCCCCCTTCACCGGGGCGAATGAAGGCCAGATCGCCCAGCCCCGAGCGCCGGGCTTCGGCCGCAAGCGATTCAAGGAGCGCAGGGAGCTCCTCGCTGCGGGGAATCAGCTGCTCCAGCCGCGCGATGCGATCCGCGGAGCGTTTCAGCCGGCGCTCGAGTTGCGTCGTCCCCTCGGGCACCAGGCCCCGCGCATCGTCGTTTCCGGCCTCCAGCCGCTCCAGCCGGCGCTCAAGCCGCTGGACCTCGCCGTCCCGGCCGCGGTGCTCATGGTAGACCAGGGCGGCGGCCAGCGTTACCAGGACCGCGCCGAGCAACGCGGGACGCGGACCCGGGAGGCGGATCCTCATGGCGGGTCCTCCATTGCGCGCCGGGGCCGGTAGGCCACCCACAGCACAAACGAACTGAGGATCCACTCACCGCCGCCCGGCAGTCGTTCCGCGACTTGTTCGGTACCCGCCAGGCTGACGTCGGCCAGGAAGGGAGAGGCCTCCAGCCGGTTCATGAAGCGCGTCAGGGCGAAGGTGTTGGCGGTTCGCCCCTCGATCTCCACCTGGAGTTGGTCGCCGGTGCCCACTTCCGCGACGCGCGTCAGCCAGGTGAAGTCCGGCACGGCAGTCGCCACCTCATCGAGGATGTGGGACCAGACATACCGCCCATCGTCGAGCTCCAGGATGACCTGCATCCGCGCGGCCGTCGAATCGCGTCCGGCACGCAATTGCTCTGCGGCGGAGATCAGCCCGGCCAGATCGGTCGAGTCGCGCACGGCCTGGGCGACTCGATCCTCCAGAGCCCGGTGCCGGTCGCGCGCCCCCGGGTAGAGCAGCGCCAGCACGAGGAGGGTGACCAGCCCCGGAACGCTCGCCAGCAGGTGCCAGCGCGACGCCTCCCCCGGAGCCGACGCTTCCGCCGACGAGCTCGGTGTGCGCGTGGCTCGCCGCGCGTCCCGCGGCATCAGGTTGATTTCGATCACCGGTCGCGGCTCCGTGAGCAGGAACGCAGCGCCAATCCTACCGGCAGCAGCAGCATGGGCGCGATCTCCTCCAGCTCGACGCCGACGCAGGCATCGGGACGGACGGGGATCTGCTCGAAGGGGTTGGCGACATGCGTCTCGACGGAGAGGATGCGGCCCAGAGCATCGGCCAGACCCGGAATTCGCGCGCCCCCGCCGCTCAGGTAGACGCGCCCCAGACCCAGGTCGGCTGGCCTCGTCTTGAGGAAAGCCGAAGCCCGCTCCAGCTCCACGGCCATTTCGTCCACGGCGACTTCGATGACCGACTGCAGATCGGGAGATACCCGCTGGCCGCGAATCATGGCTTCCAGGGCCCGCGTCTCGAGGCCCGTCTCCCGCTGAACGGTCTTGCACAGGGCGCGCACGCCAAAATGGAGATCGCGCGTGACTGCGGGGATTCCTTCCTCCACAACGACCACGGTGGTCGTCTCCCAGCCCATGTCCGCGACCATGACGATCCCGTCGGCCGCTTCGGGATGGTTGTGGATGAGAGCGTTGCCAAGCGCAAAGCCATCCACATCCAGCACTTCGAGCCCGAGCCCGGCGGCGGACACGATGTCGGTGGCGCCGTGCACGAGGTTTCGTTTGGCCGCCACCAGGAGGACGTCCATCGGATCCCCGGAGGAGAGGATCTGGAAGTCCAGCTCAACGCTGGCAGTATCGAAGGGAAGATGCTGTTCCGCCTCCCAGCGGATCACCTCCCGCAGTTCGGACGGCTTCATGCGCTCCAGTTCGACTCGCTTGACGATCACATCGTGACCGCCGACACCGGTCACCACCTGGCGGCCCCTGAGTCCGGAATCCCGGAACAGCTTGACGATCCCTTCCACGACGGCCGCTCCGGCGTGCGCACCGCCGCCCGCCTCCGTCAACGCGCGCACGGCGATTCGAGAGACCTCGGGAGCACTCCCGGCATGGCTCACCTGTACGACCTTCAGGTATCGGCTCCCGACATCCAGACCGATGGAGACCCGTCCGCGCGTGAACCAGCCCATCGATCGCGACCGCTAGAGGGGCTCGATCCAGGAGCCCGCCGGCAGGGCCCGCATCGTCCGTAGTCCGACATGGCTGAGCGCGCGCAGCCCGGCGCAGGCGGACCCCTCTACTCGAGCCCGGTCTTCCAGAAGCACCTGGTCGCCGGAGCGGATCCACCCCGCGACGTGAGCGTCGTCGGCAAGGCGGACGGACCCTGCCGCCAGCACCAGTCCCGCGAAGGTAGCGTTCGCCGAGAAACTGGCTCCGCCGTCGACCACGAGCACCCCCTGCCCCTCGCCGCCGGTCACCTCCAGCGACCCACGGACAACGACGACCGGAAGGTAGGCTCCGCAGCTCCCGGTGGGATTCAGGGGCGTGCCCCAGTTGCCCGCCACAGTGGCCGGGCAGCCGCTGCCCGGATGGACCCGCGTAGTGCCGCCAGGGACGCCGAGGGTGATGTCCGCCAGTTCCTCCAGATCCTGGAGGGAAAGAGCCCCGAGGTTCAGGGACGGCGGATTCCGATCGACCGCCAGGCGCTGCCGCCGGGCCGGTTCCAGCGTCGAAACCGCGGGCGCCCAGGACGCACTCTCCGCCACCCGGCCATACGGAAAGAGCGAATCCGCCAGGGGCAGGTGTGCTGCACACTCCGCAGCGCTCCAGACCAAAGGAGCAGCCGTGACGCGGTCGCCCGCAATCCGCGCCGAATCCGTGATGGCGGCATGGGCCCGGAACGCGACCGCCCCCGGGAATGCAGCGAGCCGGGCACCTGGATCGAGCGCCCAGGTCAAGCGCCCCGCCTTCGTGCGCGCCGCTCCGTCTACCCTTCCCTCCCCCGCGAGCAGGTAGAGTTCGCGCGTCAGACGATGCGCCGCAACGCGGTAGCCACCTCGCTCCCCGTGCGCTCCCTCCACCACCGCACTGTCCCCGACGGGGGTGGCCGCGAGCACTGCGGCTGCCGAGCCGGTCACGGCGCGCACGCCGCCCTCGGCCGCGAGCCGCGCGATCAGCAGGTCGCGTTCCGCTCCGGCCACCGTCAGTTCCTGGCGCGCAAGGTAATGGAGGAGATGCCCGAAGGCGGTGGCGGCAAGCAGCACCATGAGGATCAACGGGATCGCGAATCCCGCATCGCCCGTGTCTCCCGGGCCGGCAACGCGCCTCACGGCCATGCCTCCCGCGGCCACACGCGCACCGAGTCGGTGGTGGTCGCACCGTCGGCCTTTTCGACGGCCAGCCGCAGGTCGAGTCCGGTCCCATGGCCGGACACCCCCGAGGCGGCACCGGCACCGGTTCGCAACACCTGCGCGGTGAGTGGCTGGCGGCCCCCGCGCCCCGGTCGGTAACGGAAGGCTCCCGTGGCGACGTGGTAGCTGCCGCGCTCGAAAATTCGCCCCACGACCGCCTCGGGTACGGCCGGATTCAACTCCCACACCTCGCCGGCTGCGCCATCTCCGCATGCGCCGGGGCGAGCTCGGACGCGGACGAGGTCAGCGACACGCCACACCCCATCGGCGGCAAGGACGAGCACGGAGTCCTTGGCGGGGTTGGGTTGGCGCAGCCCGGCGTAGCGCACCACCCACTGGGACTGGGGTACGCTCGCGCACCGTACCCCCGTTCCCCGGAACGCCCTCACGACAACGGAATCCCCGGTGCCCGCCACCCAGTCGATCCCGGCCAGCCCCGTCCTCAGTTCCTGCGCGAGCGCGTACCGCGCGATTCTTCCGGTCTCGCGGATCTCCGCGTCCGTTGTTACGCTCGTCAGGGCATGTCGAAGAGTTACCAGTGTCCGCAGGGCCGCCCCCGTGACCGCGATCATAAGCAGCATGGCGGTAAGGGCTTCCACGATCGAGGAGCCCCGACGGGAAGCGAGTACCGGCGGACGTGACACGCTCACCTCAGGGTACCGGCACCGTGGCCGTCACGCGCAGCAACTCCACTCTCGTGGTGTCGTGCGCGCCGGCCCGGATGACTACCTGCAGTAACCGCCCACCCAGCGGTACCGGATCGTCCCAGGTCACCGCCCCCCACGAATACTCGCGCGTCCCGCCGCCCGATGCTCCGAACAGTCCGAGCGAGTCCGCGATCTCCCCCGCCGCCACCACCGCCGCGGCCAGTTCCCCGGCGCGCCGCCAGGAATGAAGCGATCCGGTACCCAGCGCGGCCGTGGCCAACAGACCCGTGCACAGGAGCACGATGGCCAGAATGGCCTCCACGAGCGTGAACCCCGCGGATCCGGCCGTGTCGGGAGGCGGCCAGGTCGACGCACTCATCGCCGCGATACCCGCCCATAGGCGGAAATCACCAGCGACGCAGATGCCGCGCCGCGCCCGAAGCGAAGCGTGCGTGCGGCCATCCGGCCCAGCCCCAGCGCATTGAATTCGACGGTTGCCAGGGTGTCGCGCCCCGAAATGTCGAGCGACACTCCGTAGCGGTCTCCCAGGTCGACCCGCTCCCGAAAGGTGCTCCCGAGCCGGCGCTCGATTTGCCCGCCGCCGGACTGGATCGTGACCGTCGAGACACCCGATCCCAGCGCGTCCACCCGAGCGCGCGCAAGGAGTGCCGCGCTGGCTTCGCGCGCCTGAGTCACGGCCCAGCGATCACGGTGCAGCTGCAGGGCGGGTAGCCCGAGCGCGATCCCGATGCCGACAATCGCCAGCACCACCAGGCATTCGAAAAGTGTGAATCCCCCGTTCATGCCATGAAAGATGGCGTCGGGGAATCCTGCCGGGGATGGCGTTCCGGGACTACGGAATGTTGAATCCGGGACTACCCGGAACGGGGAAGGCTCCGGCCGTTACCGAAACTGCGTGGGGATGGTCAGCACCTGACCCGGGTAGATCCGGCTGCCCAGCAGGTTGTTCGATCGCCGCAGCGCCGCGATCGTCGTTCCGTGCGCCCGCGCGATGTCCCAGAGAGAATCTCCCCGCTGCACCCGGTAACTCAGGTTGATGGCCTGCTGCACGCCGACCTCGCCACCCGCCGGGATGGTCAGAAGCTGACCCGGGTAGATCCGGCTGCCCAGCAGGTTGTTCGACTGCTGGATCGCGGCGATCGTCGTCCCGTGCGCCCGCGCAATATCCCAGAGAGCGTCTCCGCGTCGCACGCGATAGCTCCCGGGGGCGGCATCGCGCAGCGACGGCACGCCGTCTGCGGGGATGGTGAGGAGTTGGCCGGGATGGATCCTGCTGTTTCCCAGGTTGTTCGACCGCTGGATCGCCGCGATCGTCGTCCCGTGCGCCCGCGCAATGTCCCAGAGAGCGTCCCCGCGTCGCACGCGATACGGTCCGCTGCCGGCGGCCCCGACTCCGGCATCCTCGGCCGCGGTTGCCGCCCCGGCATCCGTGGCCGCCGCCACCCGGGTCTCCGTCGCCTGGACGGCTGAGGTCGCCAGGTCGTCCACGTAGCGGGTGTACGGCTCGGGAAACAGGGCGATGTGGTAGTGGGGCGGGCGGGACTCGCGCGTGGCCTCGAGGACGCCGTTGGCTTCCAGGGAGAGCAGGACATCCTCCAGCCATGCGCGGCAGGGACGATGGTTCGACCGGCGCAGGTCGACGGCCATGCCGGTGGGATGAACCGAGCGGCTGGAGGCGTTGCGGGGCTGTCGGTTGAGCGGGCGCGTCAGGCTGGTGACAACCATGACCTCCCCGCAGGCCCTGCGGTACTGACCCGCAAGCCGTTCGAGGAAGGTGCGGACCTGGGGACGGGCGTACGGGAAGCTGACCTCGTCGTCGATGTCATAGTCCCGGTTCCCGCGCAGAGGCACAAGGTAACCCAGGTCGACAAAACGCTGGACGTGCGCGGGGGTCCGCAGGTAGGTGAAGTCGTGGGCCTGCGCCTGGACATTCTGCACCGTCAGCGAGCGGGACGACCCGCGGAGGCTCTGTGCGGCGGATGCGGAAGACCAAAGGCCCGTGAGAACCGCAGTCAGAACTGTACCGAAGACGAAAGCTCCTGCCCGAGTGCGGTATCGTCCCATCGTCTCCCATCCGAATCCAGGCTGTACCGGGCGGGTGGTCGGGCGCCTGCTCCGACCATCTCCATACTTCATCTGTTTCCAACGCACAACAGTGTATTCTATACGTCGAGTTTTCGTCGTCCGCAAGGGTTTGGAACGAAACGGCGCACCCGGATCCGGCCCCTCTCAAGCGCCCGCCTGGACGGCACCGCGGTCTCATCAGGGCGTGAAGCCGGCACCTTGCATTCGTTCGGCACGGGGGATCCCGACGTCACCCGGGCGGCGCTATCCGGCGGCGGCGAAGTTGGCGGCCACGACGTCCCAGTTGACCGTGTTCCACCAGGCCGTGAGGTAGTCGGGGCGGCGATTCTGGTATCGCAGATAGTAGGCGTGCTCCCAAACGTCCACGCCCAGGATCGGAGTCTGCCCATCCATGAGCGGGCTGTCCTGGTTGGCCGTCGAGCGGACCGCCAGGCCGGCATCGGTGGCGACCACCCATCCCCACCCGGAGCCGAAGCGGGTGATGGCCGCGGTGTTGACCCGGCTCTTCAGCTCGTCGACGGAGCCAAAGGCGGCTTCGATCGCGGAGGCCAGGTCACCACTGGGGGCATCGGCGCCGCCGGGGGTCATCAGCCGCCAGAACAGCGCGTGATTGACGTATCCGCCGCCGTTGTTTCGCACTGCGCCGCGGATCGCCTCGGGGACGTCGCCCATGTTGCCGAGCAGATCCTCCACGCTGCGTTCCTGCAGGCCGGGATGCGACTTGAGCGCGGCGTTGAGGTTGGCGGTGTAGGCCGCGTGGTGCTTCGATTGGTGTATCTCCATCGTGCGCGCGTCGATGTGCGGCTCGAGCGCGCCGTAGTCGTAACCGAGGTCCGGAAGGGCGTGGGGATAGGCCATGGTCGGGGGCTCCGCTGTTGAGGGGGACGTTCCCCCGGGCACCTCGCCGATGCCTGGCTTGGCACGTCGGGGAATCGGCATCGTATCTTACAGGCAAGAGCCCCGGAGTTCCACCATCAGCACGGGAGGATCTGGACGCTGGAACCGAACCCGCCGCGCATTCTTCTGGTCGACTGCGACAGCTTCTTCGTGCAGGTGGCGCGCCTCGAGGATCCCGAGGGCGCGGGACGCCGCCGGCTGCTCATCGTGGGAGGAACGCCGGAGGGCCGGGGCGTGGTCGCGTCGGCCTCCTATGAGGCCCGCGAGCACGGGGTCCGTTCGGCGATGCCCACGGCGCAGGCGCTCCGCCTGTGTCCCGGAGCCGCGGTAGTTCCGGTGCCGAGGGCCGCGTGCGTGCGGCGAAGCCGGGAAGTCCGTCGTGCGCTGGAGGCGCTGTCGCCCGTTGTGCGCCCCGCTTCGATCGACGAGTTCTACCTGGATCTCTCGGGCACGGAGCGGATGCTGGCCGGCGAGTCCTTCGAGGACACCGCTCGGCGCATCCGCGATACGGTGCTGGCGGGCACCGGCATCTCTGTTTCCGCGGGAGGCGGCACACGGCGCCTCATCGCCAAGCTTGCCACCGGGCTCGCCAAGCCGGCGGGCGTCTGCATCGTGCCCGCGGGACAGGAATCGGAGTTCATGGGCCGCTTCGACCTCGAGCACATTCCGGGGATTGGCCCCGCGTTTCTCGCGGAACTCGAGCGCCGGTCGCTCCGGTCCGTCACCGACGTGCTGCGGGTCCAGCCGGAGTGGCTCGAACGCTGGTTCGGGGCCCGGCGCGCCCGCTGGCTGCACGAACGGGTGCAGGGACTAGACGGCGAGGGGACGCTTCCGTTGCGGAAGCGGAAGTCGGTAAGTGTGGAGCGCACGTTCGCCACCGATGTCTCGGACGACGATGAGCTGGACGGGGTGCTGTCGCGGCAGGTCAACTCCGTCGCACGGCGCGTTCGCCGACTCGGTGGGGGGGCGCGCACGATCACCGTCAAGATCCGGGACCGCGACTTCGCGACCCGTCAGTGCAGCCGCACGCTGCCCCGGCCCGTCGAATCGGATCAGGCCATCCTTCGTGTCGCGCGCGACCTCCTGGCCGAACTCCGATCCCGGCGCCGGACTCCCGCGCGCCTCCTGGGGGTTGGCGCCAGCGGACTCTCAAGCGAAGCGCAAGGGGCGCAACTCGCCTTCTTTCCGGAAGCCGACGATCCGGATCCGGACCGCGCCCGACGCATCTCCCGGATAATGGACCTCGCCCGGACCCGGTTCGGTGATGGCGCTCTGGGTCCGGGACGCAGCCTCAATCCCCGGAACACGCAGTAGCCCGCCTCCGGGGAACTGGTCTCCTCTGCTCGTGCGAGGCTCCCGACTAACGCTCGTACGGCTTGCGCGCGAAGTAGCTGTTGGCCTCTGCGGCCACCTTGGGGGCAAGCATGATGAGCGCGATCAGGTTGGGAACGATGACGATCGCCAGAAAGATGTCGCCCAGGTTCCAGATCACCGTCAGCGGCAGCACCGCGCCGATGAAGTGCATGATGACGAAGGCGAGCTTGTACGGCAGCACCGCGTTCGCCCCCAGCAGATAGTGCGCACAGCGGTCGCCATAGTAGCTCCAGGAGATGGCCGTGGATATCGCGAACAGGAGCACCGAGAAGACGACGATCATGTGCCCCCAGTCACCCAGGCCTGCCAGTCCTCGGCGAAAGCCCTCCATGGTGAGCGGCGCACCGCTCTCGAAAGCTCCGCCGTAGAGGGAGGCATGAGTCTGGCCGTCGTCTCCCCTGGCGACGCCCTCGGCCGGGACAACGGTGCCGGTGAACGGCGTCGTTTGCGCCTCGTCCACGTACAGCATGTCGACAAAGGCGTCGTGCCAGGCGACGTGCACCCCGCCCGGGTCCTCGGGGGCTCCGTCTTCGAAACGGATTTCGGCCGGGGCGGCCGCGGCCTGGTTGTTGCCCGTGGCATCCACGGTCACATAGCCGAGGTCGCCGCCTCCCAGGGTGATCTCCGTCGGGATGCGCGCGTTCCAGACTCCTGTCGTGATGATCACCAGTCCGGTCATCGAGCAGATCACGATCGTGTCGATGAAGGGCTCGAGCAGAGCAACTACGCCCTCCGACACCGGCTCGTCGGTCTTGGCCGCCGCGTGCGCGATGGGCGCGGAGCCCTGTCCGGCCTCGTTCGAGAAGAGGCCGCGGCGGACGCCCCACATGAGGGTCACGAGGAAGGCGCCCACGCCGGTCCCGGCCACGCCGGCCGTCGGGTTGAAGGCCTCGCGGAAGATGAGACCGAGCGCGGGCATGATGTCGCCCGCGTTGAACAGCAGGATGACCATCGCCCCGAGGCAGTAGACGGCGGCCATCACCGGCGCGAGGATGCCGGTCACCCGTCCGATCCGGGTGATCCCGCCGAGGATGACGAGGGCGACGACGCCGGCGGTGACCAGACCGCTCACCGTCGTCGGGATGCCGAAGATGGTGCGCATCGAATCGGAGACCGTGTTGGCCTGAATCGCGTTTCCGGTGAGAAAGGCGGTCAGCCCGAGCATGATGGCGAAGAAGACGGCCATCCACTTCCAGCGCGCGCCCAGCCCGCGCTCTATGTAGTACATGGGGCCGCCGCTCACCGTCCCTTCCCACTTGTGGGCATCGTGATCGGGCGCTTCCACCTCCCGGTATTTCTGGGCGAGCGTCACCTCGGTGAACTTGGTGGCCATGCCGAGCGCGGCGGTGACCCACATCCAGAAGAGCGCGCCCGGACCTCCCCAGTGGATGGCGATCGCCACGCCGGCGATGTTGCCGATGCCGACCGTCGCGGACAGCGCCGTGGTCAGCGCCTGGAAGTGCGTTACGTCGCCCGGCTCGTCGGGGTCGTCGTACTTGCCGGACGTGACTGCGAATCCGTGACCCAGCCTGCGCACCTGCACGAATCCGAGCCGCAGGGTGAGGAAAACGCCCGCGCCCAGAAGCAGGATCACCATGAAGGGGACCGTCTCGTCGCCGACCGAGATGCCGAGCTCCACGATATAGCGGTTCCCCAGGTCGGACAGTGTCTGAAAGAGTTCCACGGAGGCTCCTCGGCTGCGGGACGGATCGGGTGTCGGAATCGGGAAGGATGCCCCGCGAGCGGACCGTGGTCAACATTGGCCGGCCCGGCAGGGACGGAGAGCGGAGCGTCGAATCCTGCGAGATCGGCGCGCAGACACTGGTGGCAGCGGCTCGGCCGGTCCGGCAGGCGCTGCTTTCAGCGCGTCGGCCGCGCGAGCGCGTCCCCGAGGCGGATTTCCCTCCCCGCCGTCAGCCCGGGCACCCATTCGTGGCTTCCGCGCTCGAGGAGCACGACCACGCATGACCCCAGGTGGAAGGCCATGACCTCCTCCCCGCGAGAGACCGCGAGCGGGGGCTGGTAAACGCGGCGGCGCTCGGACGGAGGACGGCGGTTGGTCACCCAGCCCCCCTCCCCCCCTCCCCACTCCGGATCGAACGCGGTGGAGATGCGACCGACGTTGTACGCCCCGACCGCCACCAGCGCGACCTGCCCGGCGGCGCCCGCGAACGAGCAGACGACGCGTTCGTTGGTGGCGAGCAGGTCCGGTATCTCGGCGACGGCGGCGGCGTTCACCGGGAAGAGTCCCCCGGGGACATACGACGCCGAGCGGAGCCGACCCGCCACCGGGGCGTGAATGCGGTGGTAGTGTCTCGGCGCCAGGTAGATGGTCGCGTAGAGCCCGCCGTGGAAGCAGTTCGCGGCCGCCTCGCCGGCCAGCAGGGCGGCCGCGGTGTAGCGCCATCCCTTCGCCTGCACCAGCCGACCGTCCTCCACCTTGCCGAACCGGGTGAGTACGCCGTCGACCGGCGAGGTCACCGCGCGAGCGTCCGACGGCCACTGCCGGGCGCCGGGCGCGAGCCGCCGCACGAAGAAGGCGTTCAGGCTGGCGTACTCGGCGGGCGGCTGCCCGGCTTCGTCCATCCGCGCACCCACCATGCGCGCGAAGCCTCCGACAAGAGGTGCCCGCAACCGGCGGGGAATCTCCGCGTCCGCGAGGCGCCCGAACGCGCGGCTGGCGACGGCGCGCGGGATCCGGGACAGAAGGGCGAGCAGGAGACGGCCGCCCAACGAGCCGCGCGATGGTCTTTCCTGTCTTGAGCTTTCCACTCGCCCCCGTCACCGTACGACGTTGATCATGTCGAAGATCGGAAGGTACATCGAGACGATCATTCCCCCCACCACGATGCCCAGAAGGGTAACCATCGCCGGCTCGAACGCCGCCAGCAGCGCCTCTGCCGCGCGGCCGACCTCGTCGTCGTAGAAGTCGGCGACCTTCGCCAGCATCCGGTCCAGACCGCCGGTCTGCTCGCCGACGTGGATCATCTGCAGAACCATGGGCGGGAAGACCCCGGATGCCCGGAGGGGCTCGGCGATGGTGTTCCCCCCCGCGATCGATCTCCGGGCGTTCATGACGGCGTCGTGCACCACCCGGTTCCCCGAGCCTGCGGCGGTGATCTCCAGCGCCTCCAGAATCGCCACGCCGGAGGCCGCCAGAGTGCCCAGCGTCCGGGTGAAGCGGGCCATCTCCATCTTCAGACACAGCCGACCGACGACCGGAAAAGCCAGGAGCAGGCGGTCCAGCGCCAGGCGGCCGCGCGGGGTGGCGCGGACGCGCACCAGTCCGATCCACGCACCGCCGGCGAAGAGGGGTGGAAGCCACCAGTATGCCCGCAGGCTCTCGGAGAGACCGATCACCAGCCGGGTGGGCAGCGGCAAGGGAAGCTCCGACGCGGCGAACATCTCCTGAAAGGTCGGGATCACGAACTCGAGGAGGACCAGCAGGGAGCACGCGGCCACCGCCACCACCACCGCCGGGTAGATCAGGGCGCCGCGCATCTTGCGCGAGAGGCGGTCGGTCCTTTCGAGCGCGTCCGCGAGGCGCGCCAGCACCGTATCCAGCACGCCCCCCGCCTCCCCGGCGGCTACCATGCTGACGAACAGGTGATTGAACACTGCGGGATGCTCACCCAGCGCGCCGGCCAGCGTTCGGCCTGCCTCCAGATCGCTGCGCACGTCACCCACCACTGCCGCCAGCCTCCGGTTGCCGGCCTGTTCCGCGAGCACGCCAAGACTCGGCGCCAGGGGCAGGCCGGACTGGATCATGGTGGCGAACTGGCGCGCGAACACCGCGATGTCCCGCAGGGGCACCCGCTCCCTGAGCCGTGACGGGATCCGCCGCCACCCGGCCCGGGCGGCCCGGCGCCGGTGCGTTCGATACACCCGGCGACCTAGGGCTGCCAGGGGGACCGCGAGTCGCCGAGCGACTGCAGCAGCTCCGCCGGGTCGGGGGAGCACCTGATCGCGGCATCCGTGGAGACCTCGCCGCGCATGCGCAACCGCCGCAGAGCGTCGTTCATGGTCTGCATTCCATGCTTTCTTCCCGCCTGCATCATCGAGGGAATCTGGTGGACCTTGCAGTCGCGGATGGCGGCGCGCACCGCCGGCGTGCAGATCAGGACCTCGCACGCCGCAACCCTCCCCCGCCCGCGCTCACGCGGCAGCAGGCTCTGGGTCATCACGCCTTCCAGCACCAGGGCCAGCTGGGCGCGAACCTGCGCCTGCCGGCCGGACGCAAAGACGTCGATGATGCGGTGGACGGAGGCCGCAGCTGAATTGGTGTGGAGGGTGGCCAGCACCAGATGCCCGGTCTCCGCAATCGTCAGCGCCGCCGAGATGGTCTCGGGATCCCGCATCTCGCCGATGAGGATGACATCCGGGTCCTGCCGGGTCGCCGACCTGAGGGCGGCTGCGAAGCTCATCGTGTCCGAGCCCACCTCGCGCTGACTTACGACGCAGCCTCGGGACCGGTGAACGAACTCCACCGGGTCTTCGATGGTGATGATGTGGCCCTTTCGGGTCTCGTTGATCCGGTTGAGCATGGCGGCCAGCGTCGTCGATTTCCCGGAACCTGTGGGCCCGGTAACCAGCACCAGGCCATGGGGCCGCTCCACCAGGCGCCTCACCACGCCCGGCAGGCGCAGGTCCTCGAGCCGGGGGATCTCGTGGGGAATTCTGCGCAGCGCCATGGCGGGCCGCCCGCGCCGTCGATAGCAGCTGCAGCGAAAGCGCGCGAGGTCTCCCAGATCGAATGCAAAATCTACCTCGCGCCCCGACGCAAGCCGCTCCCTGCGGGCCTGCGTAAGCATCGAGTCAACCAGTTCCGCCGCCTCACGCGGAGCAAGCGCACTGCCGTGGCGTGCGTCGGCGAGCGCGCCGTCGATGCGAAGCCTGGGGGGCATCCCGGCCGCGACGTGCAGGTCGGACGCGTCCCTCTCCACCATCTCCTCCAGCAGCGCGCGCAGCGTTGATGGAGGGAATCCGGGCCCGCCGGCGATCGGATCCGATGCGCGTTCCGGAAACGCCGCAGCCGTGTCGGTCACTGTCGCACGAAGAAGCGGCCGCGCATGGACTCGAGCGTGGCCGGCCCGATCCCGCGCACCTCGATCAGGTCTTCGACCCGCGCAAAGCCACCCACTTCGTCACGGCGCGCGATGATCCGGGCCGCGAGCGCAGGACCGATGCCACGTACCTGCTCGAGCTCGCCGGCGGTGGCTCCGTTGAGGTCGATGGGACCCGCCGCCCGCTGGTTCGCGGATGAAGCGGCGCCGGCCGTCCGAGGTGTCGTGGCGGCTGCGCGCCGGGCCCGGCCTCCTCCGCCACCGCGCTCGAGCGTCAGAAGCGGCGCGAGCCTCTCCACCGTCGCCGGCCCGATCCCGCGCACCCGAGTGAGCGCCCCGACATCCGCGAAAGGACCGTCCGCGCTCCGTGACTCGACGATCGCCCGGGCCGCCGCCGGCCCGATGCCGGGCAGCCGGTCGAGCTCCTCCTCGCTCGCAACGTTCGGGTCCAGGCGCTCACCCGGGGCCAGCGGGGCCGACCGCCGCTCCTCCTCTTCGACCATCTCCTGCGAATCGGCCGCCAGCTCCTGCGCCGAGACGGTGTCGGCCTCGAGGGCGAGCGGAGGCCGGGCGGCTTCCAGCCCCGCCCGCGCGGCCCCCGCCAGAAAGAGGACGGCGGCTGTGATCGCCAGGGTGCGTGACTCGTCGCGTGTCATGCATGGACGATCATCCGAGAGCCGGGGCGAAGGAATGGCAGTTCGGGACGTCCGGCCGTGGACCCCCGCGTCACGCGTTGCGGGGTCGAGCCATGGAGGCGCCCCGGCCCGCGCCGGTCCGGCCATCCTCAGGGAAGTCCGGCAAAGCCTCCCGCGTTGTAGACGAACTGGCCCCAGAAGCCGATCTGAAACTGGGTCGAGCCCAGCCGCTGGCCGATGTTCGACTGACGGTTGGTGTAGCTGGCCTGAAAGCCGATCTGAAGCTCGGAGACGACGGTGTCCAGCGTGAGGTTGAAGGTTGCGTTGCTCTGGTCCACGAAGGGCACGCACTCGTCGTTGCCGGAGGTGATGCGACAGTCGCTCTGCCCCGCCTGATTGTACCGCAGCGACGCCTGGATCGGGCGTTCCAGGCGTGCCCCCAACTCGCCCGGAGGCGTGAAGCTGCCGCTCATGGTGAAGACGTGGGTGTTGCGGCGTCGGCGCGTGTCGCCGGTGGGATCGGTGCCCTCGCCCCGGGTCATGGTGGTGCGGTAGCTGGACGAAAAGCCGCCTCCCCAGCGAACCGACACGTCGAGCGGGATGGTCGCGTCCTCCTGCAGCCGCTGCTGCTGAGCACCGGTTCCGAACGAGAGCCGGCGGGTGTCGACGCGGTATCCCGAGTTCACGGTGAGGCGCTCGACCACCGGTTGCACGAAGGGCGGCAAGGGGATCGACGACGCCCTCAGGACCAGGTTGGGCCAGCTGCGGGTATTCGACGCGCGGTCGCTGCGCGTGTCGAACGTTGCGATGTCGGTGACCGAGTAGTCCACGTTCGCGGTGATCCCGGGAAGGAGCGTGAGCCCCGAACCCATGGCCCAGCCGTTCCGGTCGACGAGGGTGGCCGCGGTGGTCCCGTCGACCACCCGGAACCCCTCCAGGTCGTTCAGCCCGAACTGATAGCGGACGTCCGGGTCCAGCACCTCGCGGTTGAAGCGCGAGGTGATGCCGTCCTGCCAGTTGACCGTAAAGGGCGAGAACGCACCGGCGATCCGGCGCATCGTCCCCTGGGGGGGAGCGTCGGTCGCGCCCGGTCTCGCGGGCCCGCCCCGGGCGAGCGTCCCCGGGTCGAAGATGACGGAAGCGCTTGCGCTCCGCTGGCCGCCCACGTTGCGCTGCAGGTCCCGCAGGGTGTCGGCCTCCACTATCTGGCGCCGCACCAGGGTGGCGTTGCGGTCGGAGTTGTAGGTGGTCGTCCAGGTGAGCGTCCACTGCAGCCAGTCGGCGGGCCGGGGGCCCCAGCGCATGTTGGTGCGCAGCCGCCGATTCGTTTCCCAGCCCAGATCGACGCCTCCCGGTGACCACCGCTCCCGCGCCAGCAGCGGCCGCACCGCCGGATCCCTGACCGCGAGGTCCGGAGCCAGCAGGTCGCGGGTGGAAGTGAAATCGGTGGTGGCGGTCACGGACTCGAAGGGACGGAAGATGACGCGCGCATCGGTGTCCAGGCCTCGCCGGGGAGAGCGCGTGCGGGTCGCGCTCGAATCGGCGGGCAGGCGCAGAATCTGCTCGTAGCGCAGGGTCTGGTTGCGCTGGTTGGCGTAGGAGGCCCCGAACCCGATGCGCTCCGGGCTCCAGCGCAGCCGGCTCGCCAGCACCCGCTCCTCCAGCGATTCCGGAAGCAGAGCGCGCACCACATCCCCGAGGAAACCCGGAACGACCGGCAGCGTGCGCGGCTCCAGCGCCCGGTCGTAGCCTACCCGCGCATCCACCACGCGCGAGTCCGACTCCGAGGTCGCCGTCGCCGACTGCGACGACGAGTACCCGGCGCGCGCGCTCAGGCCGTCCAGGAAGATCGCGGCCCACGGGTTGGCGGAGGGCGTCCGCTTGCGGAACGACACGCCCACGCGGGTCCGGTCGAAGGCGACCTTGCGGAGCCCTTCGAGCCGGTCCGCGCGGATATCGCTCCTCAGCAGGAAGGTGGGATCCTGCCCGGAACTGGTATGCGACACGTTCAGCGGCAGCTCGATTCCCCAGGAGGCGGGGGTGAAGCGGCTCAGCTGCAGCGTCGAGTTCGCCGTCCACTGCTGGTCGCGCTGGTAGCTGGGATCGCCCTCGAGCTGGCGGAAGAGGGCGCCCCGGTCGGAAACCGAAACGCGCGTGGTCATGAAGTCGGACGCGTTCAGGTCCAGGTTCAGGTGGCTGGCGAGTCCGCGGTCGGTCACGGCGTTGGAAAGACGGAAATCGTTGACCCACACCTCGCCGTCGTCGGGGAAATGGCCCTCGTTCCATACCCCCAGCGAGAGCTCGCGGACCTGCGAAAGGTTGGGGGCGCGCGCCCGGTCCTGAAGCACCACTGCATAGGTCGAGTCGGCGCTCCATACCACCAGCGCCGGCGCGCCCGCGGGCGGGGGGTCCTCGATCAGCCGCCGCTCGGCCTCGCTGCGCAGCTCAAGCCAGCGATTGAAGTCCACCAGAATCTCCGGGAGCCAGTCCTCACCCCGAATGCCGTCGGGATCCACCGCCGGCTCCAGCCGCGTCCGGTACAGATAGAAGTTGTCCTCGTCGCTCCCCACCTTCAGGAAGAAAAACGTGGGACGGTCCATCCCCCAGTCGCCGCTGCGCGCCAGCGCCCAGATGCGCGCCTGCCTGTAGGTGAGGAAGTTCCTGGGGCGCTGCGGAAAGCGGTGATACACCTCCGTCCTCTCCCCGGGGGGAAGCCCCCTGTAGGTGAGGCCAAGCGCCTTCTCGCTGAACTCCACGCCCTGTGCACCCAGAGCGATCGTGGGATCGTCGAGCTGTTCCACCACGCCGGGAGGCGGGTGGTAGGCGGCGCCCACCTCGACCGCGCCCACCGGGCTCACCTCGATGGTGCCGCCGGTCCCCGGATCGTCTCCCGCCATGCCCGTGAGCACCCCCTCGCCCGCACGCTTCACCCAGCGCGAGCCCACCAGGCGCATGCGCGCCAGCACCGCCGCGCCTTCGGCGTTCCCGGTGACCGTGAGGCGCAGGTGCTTGACGGCGCGGAAATCCCCGTCGTTGAACATCCCTCCCGGATTGATCGCCCGTGGCCCGCGCAGGGGAATCCGGTAGAGACGGAAGAGGGTTCCGGTGCCGGTGGTGTCGCGCACCAGGTAGGGGGAGGATCCGTCGAGTTCCACCAGGTAGCGCATGTAGCGCTCGTCGATGTCCAGATTGCCGTCCCCGTCCAGGTCTTCCGAGTCCGGACGTCCGTTGCCGCGGGTGCAGTTTACCCGGGGGTCGCCGATGCGGTAGACCACCGCCCGGGTCGCCAGGCACGCCTCGTCCCACAGCCCGCGCTGGTCGAGCTCGTCGCTCCAGATCTCGCCCCTGCGGGGGTCGGCTTCCTGGTCCAGGGCGCCCAGCCCCCACGCGTCCCCGCCCTCGCGGGTGCCGCCGGTAAGCCCGTTCCCGTCCACGAACAGCGCGTCCTCGCTCACCGTCCCCAGATCGAAGACGAGGGTGAGCGCCTCGCCCCCCGCGATGTAGAGGTCGAGAAACTCGGTGCGCGTCAGGTCGAGGCCGGTGCTCGCGAGATTGGCAGTGATCGAGCGCCAGCGCCTGCGGTCGAAGTTGCCCCCGGCGGCGCCGTCGCCGACCCCGAACGTGAGCAGCAGCCCCGGCTCGCGGAACTCGTTGCCGGCGACGTTGATCTGCCGGTCGATGTCGTTGCGGGGGAGAAAGCCTTCGAAGACGCCCGTGCTGTCCCCGCTCTCCCCCTCCGTGATCCAGGTGTGCTGCCACTGAAGGGAGGCGATGTCGCCCGGCCCGAGCTCCGGCGGAAGCGCCTCGAGCGCCCCGTCCCGGAACAGCGGAGCGCTACCCAGGCGCCAGCCCGTGCTCAGGTTGGAGAGCGGCAGGTCGCTCGTGGAATCGAAGTCGTGCAGGTAGACGTCTCCCTCGATGTTCGGGCTGGGGAGGGAGAGGGCCATCTCGCCGTTCAGGCGCAGCCGCGATATGCCCGAGTGCGTCAGCCCCGGGATCCGGTCCAGCGCCCGGTCCAGCGCCGGCAGTTCCATGTCCATGCGCCCGTTCAGGCCGCCCAGGAGGATCGAAGCCGGCTCGACGCCGAGCTGAGGCCGCCGCAGGAGCCCCTTCTCGCGCTGGTACAGCCCCAGGAAGTTGAGTTCACCGACTTCCCCGAGCGCGTAGCCGGCGTTCATTCCGAAGACCGAGGTCGGGGCGATCTGAAAAAGCGCCTGCTGCTCCCAGGTGGCCCGCAGGTCTCCCTGCGGGTCGGTGGCGAAGAGGGTCTCCGCGTCGAGCAGCTGCACCTGTCCCATGTCGTAGTCGATGACGTAGTCGGTGCGCGCTTCGAGCGCGCGATCGCCGAAGAAGAGGCGCTCGCTGCCGTCACGGATGCCGAGCGCGCCCAGCGAGAAGGAGGAGATGAGCCCTTCGCTGCGCACGCGGAAGGGAATGGTGAGCCAGTAGAGCCCGGCGTTCTCACGCTCGTAGGGATCGACCGCGTCGTAGATCTCGGGGTTGGCGTCCCCCGCCAGGATCTCGGAGGTCTCTTCGGCCGAAAGCCCCAGGGAATACACCGGGGGAGGCTCGGCGAAGGGCCGGAGGGTCGGGAAGACGATGAAGGTGCCCGAGACCGCGGGCTGCTCCTCGAAGTCGTCGGCGGCGGGCTTGTAGACGTAGGCGCGGTCGACGACGTCCACGGGGGACTCCTCGTCCAGCCCCAGGAGCTTCAGATAGGTGATGTCCTCCCCGCCGAGGCCCCGGGTGAAGGTCCTTCCCGCGCTCAGCTCGCCGACGGAGATGTCGAGCGAGACCGACGGGATCTCGACGTCGTTGGAGCCCGACACCCGGTAGACCTGGTGCATCTCCAGGTCCCAGGTGGGCCGGCCCGGCTGGTGGTTGGGTTCAGAGGCGCGCAGCAGCGAAAGACGGGGACGCCCTCCCTCGTTGTGAATGCGCTCCGGGTTGTAGTCGCCGATGGTGTCGCCGGCCGCGGTGACGTAGGTCACCGCCAGCATCTCGTCGCGGCGCAGCGGGCTCCGCAGTGCGATCCACAGGCCGCTCGGGTGGACGAAGTAGTCGACGCCCGCCTGCAGGTAACGGAACCAACCGGACTCCGTCACCGTGTCCTCTCCGAGCGTGGCCGAGGCATCGGCCTGGATGTAGCCCTCCACCTGCTGGCGGGTGACGGGGTCGTTCTCGAAGCGGTAGAGCTGGATCGGTTCCGCCCCGGGGATCGCGGAGGAGGGCACCGTGCCGGGATCCGCCCCAAGGACGTCGATGTGCGGGTAGTCGAAGAGGTTGCGCGGGTCGGCGAGGAAGAAGAACTGGCCACGCACGTAGTCGGCGTTATCGACCACGATGGTGTCCTCCTGGACGAAGGCGCGGTCGGTGCCCGCGCCCGCCAGGCGGAATTCCCGCGAGGACAGGTCGCCCCGCTGTTGCGCGAACACGGTCTCGAAGTCCAGCGGGCCCAGCTGGCCGGTGGCCCGCAGCCCGAAGTTGCCGGCCGGAATGCCCTCCGTCAGGAAGCGCGACTCCGGCAGCCCGAAGGTCACGTCCCCGACCTCGACGCCCTGGAGAATCTCGTCCTCCACTCCCTGATAGAAGACGTTGATGTTGTTGGTGGCGGAGAACTCGCGGGTCTGGTCGTAGTCGACGTTCACCACGATCCGTTCCGAGATCGTGCCGCCCATCTGGACGCCGAACTGGAGTTCGGGCACGAGGCGGGGCAGGAGCCCCGGCTGGCACCCCAGCTGGATGCCGGCGTCACAGGGACGAAAGCGGGTCCAGTCGCCCCCGAACTCACCCCTGCCCCGGATGCGCACGTCCAGGTCCTGGAGCTCGATCGGCCCGGCCCCGGGGATGACGGCCGCCTCCGGCTCGGGAGGGAGTTCGGGGAGGAAGCCCACCGGCCCGGCGTCCGGCTCGTCCTCTTCCCGGGAAGGACGCGTGATTCTTCCCGCCAGGGACGCGCCCGGCCGAAGGAGCGACGCGGCGCCGGGGCCCGGCGGCCCGAGCACTGCGGGCCGCAACCACGGCGAGTCGGCGCCCGGCACGGGCTCGAACGCGACCGGGAAGAGGAGGGAGACGCGCGCCAGCCCGAGGGGGACCAGCACGGGCGGGGGGAGGGGCGCGGAGGCCAGCGGGCGCGGAGGCGGGAAAAGCCCCCGCCATTCCACCGCGTCCGGCCCCGCAGCCTGGGCGGCGGCCGCCGCCGGCGTGAGCAGCCCGCACGCCAGCAGCGCCGCGGCAGCCCGCCGCGTCAGCCGGCCGGGACCACGGGCCCGCGGCCGGTGTACGGTGCGAGTTGAGGGAGGCTCGCTCAACGCCCAACCCGCAACCGGCTACGGATGAACATTCTCACGCGCTATCTGATCCGGGCGCACGTGGCGCCGTTCTTCTTCTCGCTCACTGTGCTCACCGGCCTCTTCTTCCTCAATCTGGTCGCCCTGCGGATGGGCGCGCTGATGGGCAAGGGACTGCCGTGGCAGGTCTATGCGGAGTTCATGCTTCTCTCGCTCCCTCACACGCTCGCGCTCACCATTCCGATGTCGGTGCTCGTGGCCGTGCTCTACGCCTTCTCGGAACTCACGGAGGCCAACGAGATCACCGCGATGTCCGCCGGCGGCGTGCGCCCCGCGCGGATTCTGGTTCCCCTGCTCACCGCGGGCACAATCACGGCCGCCCTGGTCTTCGTGCTGCACGACCGCGTGCTCCCCGAATCCAATCATCGCCTCAAGAACCTCATGGTCGACGTCCAGGGAAAGAGCCCCACGTTCCGCCTGCGCGAGCAGGTGATCAACGAGATCCAGGCCGTCAACGGCGCCACCCGCTACTTCCTGCAGGCACACAGCATCGATCCGCTGACCAATGAACTCGAGGATGTCACCATCTTCGACGTTAGCGAATACGACCAATATCGCACCATCTATGCCAACCGGGGCACGATGGCGTTCGACGAGAGCGGCACCGATCTCTTTCTGACGCTCTTCGACGGCCACGCCTACGAGGTGAGCGACATGCGGCCGTCCGGCTTCCGGCAGCTGGCCTTCGCCAGACAGATCATCCCCATGCGCGGAATCGCGGACGTGCTGGAGCGCAGCGACAGCGAACAGCGCGGGGACCGGGAGATGTCCACGGCCATGCTCGCGGAGGAGGTGCGCAAGGCCCGCGAAGAGCTGGCTGAGGTGCGGAGCGCCAGCCTCGCGCGCTCACGGGGCGCGATGCGCGAAGCCCTGGGACTCGAGGCGGTCGAGGGAGCGGAGATCGACGATCTGCTGCCCCCCGGAGCGCTCGAAAGCCAGCGCCGCATCATCGGCGACCTGGGGCTGACCCCGCCGGACCAGCTTACGGAGGCGATCGCCGCCAACCTGCGCACCAACGCCGTGCGCGAGGAAGGGCTCCTGCTCGCCGAGAACCGGTATCGCGTGGAGTTCCACAAGAAGTGGGCGATCGCCACCGCGTGCTTCATCTTCGTGCTCGTGGGGGCCCCTCTGGCGATCCGCTTTCCCCGGGGCGGGCTCGGCACCGTGATCGTGCTCTCCGGCGGCATCTTCGCCATCTACTGGACGACGCTGATCGGGGGCGAGTCGCTCGCCGACCGGGGCCATCTGGAGCCGAACGTAGCCATGTGGATCTCGAACGTCATCTTCCTGGTCGCCGGCATCCGGCTGGCCTCGCGCATGGGACGCGCCGTCTCCGCGCCTCGAGATTCGGGCCAGGGCGGCATCCGGCGACTGCTGGTCAACCGGTTCGGCGGGAGCGCGGACGCATGAGGCTCCTCGACCGCCTCGTCGCGACCAGTTTCCTCCGCATCTTCGTGGCCTTCGTGGCCGCCGTGCCCCTCCTGTTCGTGATCGGCGACCTCACCGAGAACATCGACGAGTACCTCGACCGAGGGCTCCCGATGGCGGAGGTCCTGCGGGCCTACGGATTCCAGATGCTCCAGTTCGTGTTCTGGTCCTTTCCGATGGCGACCCTGATCGGGGCCGTCTTCACCATTCACGCCATGACCGTGCACCGGGAGATCGTGGCCGCCAAGGCGGGCGGCATCTCCTTCCATCGGCTGGCGGTGCCGGTGCTGGCCCTGGGCGTCGCGCTCGCCGGGGTGTCGTTCTACATCAGCGACATCGTGCCCCGCGCCAATCGCGCCGCCTTCGACATCCTCGAGGAACGCAACTTCAGCCGGGACTGGCGCATCAACTTCGTGTACCAGACCGAGGAGGGGCACAGCCTTTCCGTGCGGCGCCTGACCGTGATGGCCGGCGAGCTGCAGGAAGTGGTGCTGGAGCACCGCCCGGTTACCGCGGAGCCCGGCTCGGGACCCTCCCTGCACGCGGTCGCGGACCGTGCCTATTTCAATGACGAGTCGGGCTGGACCTTCAGCGACGGCTACGTGCGACGCCTGCTCCCGGATGCCCGCGAACAGACCTATCGGTTCGGCAGCATGAAGACGCGCGGGTTCTCGGAACGTCCGGACGAGCTGCTCGAGGCATCCCGCTCCGGCAACCGCATGTCCGACGCCCAGAACGACCGCCTGGCCCAGATGACGCGCGCGGACATCGACCGGCAGGTGGGGATCATCGAGCGCAGCGGGGGAAGCGCCTCCGAGTACCTCGTCGAGCGCGAACAGCGCAGCGCGCTCGCCCTCGCCACGTTCGTCATGGTCCTCTTCGGCCTGCCCCTCGGGACCTCCTCCCAGCGCGGGAGCGCGGCCTACGGCGCCGGCGTGTCGATCGCCTCCATCACCCTGTACCTGATCCTCTTCCGGGTTCTGGGGGCGGCGGCGGGCGCAGGGGTCTTCTCACCCACCCTCGCGGCGTGGACCCCCAACGCCGTGTTCCTGGCGATGGGCGCGTTTCTGATGTTTCGCGTGCGAACGTAGCAACGCGCGTGCGAACGGCAGGAACGCGCGTGCGAATGCAGGAGCGGGTTCGCATATGCACCTGGGAAAACAGCCCCGGAAGGGGTTCGTCCCTCCCGGGGCTGGCCGATGTGGCTTCGGGCCGCAGGGACCCGGGCCGATTCAGCTGACCGGGCGATCCTTCGGCAGGATCTTGACCGACCACAGCCCCGAGTTGATGTCCGCGAAGAAGACGTTGCCCTTCCACGGCATCACGCCCCATGCGGCCGGAGCGTTGGGGATGTACCCGAGCGGATCGTGCGCCTTGAAGACCGAGATCTCGCGTCCCTGGGTATACAGGTTCCCCATCAGGTCGCCGGAGATGTCCACCATCCGGAGGCCCCCCTCGTAGTAGGCCTCGTAGAGGATGTCGTCCTCGACCCACATGTTGTGGGTGCCGTACTCGGACACCTCGTAGCGCGCCACCATCTCGGGCGACTCGGGATCGGTGAAGTCCACGATCTGGATGTAGCCCGAGGTCGCCCGCGGATACCCGCCCCTGCCCGTCTCCGGGTCGTACTGGATCCTGTGGTCCGGACCGGTGCCCTCCCAGGCGAGCCCCTCGCGGCTGACGATCTCGTCGCCGGCGATGAGGTAGAACTTGCCGGTGGACTCCTGCAGGTAGGGGAACACGGCGTGCGTCTGGCCGGAGGGAAGCGGGATGTTGGTCACGAAGACCGGGTTCTCGGGTGAGCCGCCCCAGCGGCCGTTGCCCACGTCGACGACGACGATGCCGTTCTCCCACTCCGCCGAGTAGGCGATGCCGTCGTGCACCCAGACGTCGTGCACGCGGCTGTCCGGATGGTCGTACTCGCCCGCGTAACGCGGGTTGTAGATGTCGGCCATGTCCAGGATGACGTACTTGTCGCCCGCGGACAGGACGAAGAGGTGCTCGTTGGTGGCGAACATGTTGTGCACGCCGCCGGTCACGCCCTCGTCCCAGGTGGAGGCGATGGTGGGATGCGCCGGATTGGCCAGGTCGAGGATCACCACCCCGTTGCGGCGGTTGGAGGCGCCCTCGCGCGAGATGACGCCGTAGCGGCCGTCGGGAGACGCCTTGACGTCGTTGGTGGTGCGCGCGTCGACCATGATGGAGTCGGTCTTGACGATGTTGGCGGGGTCGGTGATGTCCCACACGAAGGTCACCCCGTTGCCCATCTTGGAGCCCGTGAGCGCGTAGTCGCGCCCGTCGACCCCTTCCCAGATCCACAGGTCGGTGGTGAAGACGCGCGATTCGCGTCCCTGCCCCACGATCTCGAGCTCCTGCACCGCGCCCCGGCGGCTGACCCGCACCGACTCGCGCGCCGACAGGTGGCCGGCGGTCGCGACCACCGTGTAGAGGCCCGGCCAGTCGGCCACGAAGCGGCCGTCGTCGACCTGCCCCGGGCCGGCGGGCGCCACGATGCTGTCATCGGGCATGTAGGCGAGCGACCAGGTGACCGGCGCGCGCGGGACCTCGTTGCCGGCGTCGTCCAGTACGTTGGCGGCAAACTCCACCACGTCGCCGGTGAGGAGGTCGGCGCCACCGCCGGTAAGCTGGAGGGAGGTGGCCGGGAAGGCCTCGATGGTGGGCTCCACCTCCCCCCTCGTCCCCTCCACCGTGGCCGTCACGGTGACCGGGCCCGGGCGGTGGGCGGTTACGTTGCCGAACGCGTCGACCGAGGCCACCTCGGTGTCGGAGACCGACCAGGCCACCTCGGCGGTCGGGCGCGCCGACCCGTCCGCGTGCAGGGCGGTCGCCGTATAACGGACCGTCGTGCCGGCGTACAGCATGTGGTCGCCCGCATCCACCTCGACGGTCGCCACCTCCGGCCAGTCCACCACCACCGGAATGGTGAGCTGGGCCACCGGCGCGCCGCTGGCGGGCATCACCACCATGGCGCGCACGTCGTACTGGCCGGCCTCGAAGGCCTCGATGTTGCCGTCGCGGATGCGCAGGGCCCTTCGCGGCGCGCTCACCCGGATGGGAATGTCCACCGCCGCGCCCGCGGCGTCATAGGCGGTCACCCGGAGGGGCACGACATCCCCCACCCGCAGAGACAGTTCAGCGGGCTCGGCCTCCAGCCGGGTGACGACGGTGGGGTCGGGTTCGGGGGTCTGGGCGGCCAACTTCGCCGCCGAGGTGAGCGCGGGCGCCGTCAGGACGACGGCTACCGGGAGAATGAGCCGGAATAAACGCATGGGACCTCCTTGCAGCGGGCACGACCAAGCTCGGCTTCCAGAATAGCGCGCGGGGGCCGGTCGTCGAAAGAAGCGATGGCCGATTTCGCGTTGCCCTCCGCCGCCGCGCCCGGCGCCATCGACAGAACAACGGGCATGTACCGGATGACGCCCTGATCGTTGATCGTCGCCAGGAGCTTGCCGTCGTGCCAGAACTCGACGGTATCGGTATCGGTGACGAAGGCATGGTAGCGCATGAACGCGCCGGCATATGTGGTGCGCCCCCGGATCGCCGCCGCCTCGCCGGGCGTGACCTCGACGCGATGCGCCGCCGCGACCGGGACGATGCGCCCCGGCCCTTCGCCGCGAGGCGTCGTTGACGGCGCGCAGCCGGCCAGCACCAGCATCAGGCACAAGCACCTGGTCATTCCGTACCTCCGGCAGCGCGCCGTCCGCGTCCCTGGCTCCGGGCAACCCGCCGCGGACTCCCCCAGCGCGGCCGACGTACCCCCTCTCCGCGCAACCCTACGCACGCCTGGCCGCTTCCGCCAGCGTTCACAGGTGGGCAGCGCCGGCCATGCCGCAGCCGGCTGGAGGACGCGGTCCTGGCCGCAATGCCACGCTCACGCGACGATCAGACGCCTTGCGACCAACGACTGGACACCGGATAGAATGATTGGACGCCAACGTCGTGTCGGGGAATGTCTGCCTCACATCCTGATCCTTTCGATCTCCGGACCGGAACCCCATGACCCCACCCACCCACGACCTCACCTCCACCGAAGCCCGCGTGCTCGCCGCCATAGACGTCGACGGCCTGCTCGACACCATCTCGCGGCTGGTGGCGATCCCCACCGACCGGGGCCGGGAGACTCCCGCCCAGGAGCAGATGGCGGAGTGGATGGCCCGCGCAGGCATGAACGTTGACGTCTGGGAGATCGACTTCGAAGAGCTGGCCGCCCACCCCCGCTTCAGCATCGAGATCGAGCGCGGACGATCGCTGGGGGTGGTCGGCTCGCTCGGGCGCGCAGACGGCTCGCTCGGCGGCACCGGCCCGCGGGGCGGCCGAAGCCCCGGCCGCTCCCTCATCCTCAACGGGCACATCGACGTCGTTCCCGCGGGCGACGTGTCCAGGTGGACGGTCCCTCCCTGGCAGGGCACCATCCGCGACGGCAACCTGGTGGGCCGTGGCGCGCTCGACATGAAGGGGGCGCTCTGCTGCGGGCTGTACGCGGTCCGCGCGATCGTGGATGCCGGGGTGGAACTGGACGGACAGCTTCTGCTCCAGAGCGTGATCGCCGAGGAAGACGGAGGCGCGGGCACCCTGGCCGCCATCCAGCGTGGCTACGCCGCCGACGGCGCGGTGGTCATCGAACCCACCTGCCTGTCCCTCGCGCCCGCGCATGCAGGCGCCCTGAACTTCCGCATCCACGTGAGGGGACGCTCCGCCCACGGCGCCCTCCGCACCGAGGGCGTCAGCGCCATCGACGGCTTCATCCCCATCTACCGGGCGCTGCAGGCGCTCGAGGCGCGGCGCAACTCCGGCGTCCGGGACCCGCTCTTCGCGCACTACGACGTGCCCTTCCCCCTGAGCGTCGGCACCGTGCGCGCGGGGGAGTGGGCCTCGAACGTGCCGGAGAGCCTCTGCTTCGAGGGGCGTTACGGCGTGGCCGTGGGAGAGGAACCCGCCGAGGCGCAGGCGATGTTCGAGCAGGCCGTGGCCGAAGCGGCTCGCTCGGACCCCTGGCTGGAGCGCTACCCGCCGAAAGTGGAGTGGTGGGGCGGACAGTTCCATCCGGCGGCCACGGATCCGTCGGACCCCATCGTGCGCACGGTCGCGGGTGCCTTCCGGGACATCGAGGGGCGCGAGCCGCGCATCGAGGGGATGCCCTACGGGGCGGACATGCAACTGCTGGTGAACGTAGGAGGCACCCCCACGGTGATGTTCGGCCCCGGAGACGTGCGCAACGCCCATCGTCCCGACGAATGGGTGCCGATCGCTGAACTGGAGACGGTGACGCGGACCCTCGCGCTGACGGCGCTCCGCTTCTGCGGACACGGGGGCTGACAGCTCGGGAGCCGGCTCAGGCTTCACGGGCCGGCAGCGGCTGGTTCGATGCTGGTCTTTGTCAACGACACGCGCCCGGATCCCCCCTTGACCGGACGTAGTGGACCGGCTGCCGAGGCATCAGGATTCGAAGTCGCTCAGCTCTTATCCCGGTCCATCGCTGCCCCGAGCGCCCTCGTGTACCATTCGAGGGTCTCGATGAAACGCGCGAACGCCTTCTCGTACCTCTCCTCCCGCGGCTCCCCGTCGTCGTCGAAGCTTCGGCCCACGGTCGTGACGGCCATGTGCGCCACCGGGAGGGCCTTGAGGCGGAGGAAGAGAAGCTGCAGGTGGTTGTGGACCTGGACACCGCCGAAGGCGCCGGCCGAAAGCGTGACGACCCCCACCGGCTTCCGCTCCCACTCGCCATAGATGTAGTCGAGCGCGTTCTTGAGAACGCCGGGCATCGAGCCATTGTACTCGGGACTGACGATCACCACGGCGTCGGACTCGCGAATCGCTTCCGAGAACCGGACCAGTCGGGGCGGTGGATCGTCTCGACGGTAGAGCCGCTCCTCCATGATCGGGAAGTCGAAGTCGGCAAGGTCGAGAAGCGGGGCCTCGGCGCCGGCGCGCCGCAGCCGGTCGCTGGCGAATCGGGCCACCTTGATCGATTGGCGGCCCCTGCGCACGGAGCCGACGAGTACGGGGATTCGCAGCGGGTCGTTCATGAAGTATCCTCCGGCCGGATCAGGGATACTGGGGGGGGGGTCATTCCGCCCAGATGTCTCCCACCGTGAATCCCTCCGGGAAGGGATCCGTGTCGTCGACCACGTATTGGGCGATGCCGGTGATCCAGGCGGCGCCGCTCAGCGTGGGCACCACCGCGGCAATGCCGCCAACTTCGGTTTCCTCGACGAGCTCGCCCGTCCACACGGTGCCGATGATGCTCTCGTGGCGGAACTCCTCGCCCAGGTCCAGTTCTCCCCTGGCGTGCAGCACGGCCATCTTCGCGCAGGTGCCGGTGCCGCACGGGGAGCGGTCCAGGCAGCCCTTCCAGCTCTCGGGCCGGTCCCAGCTCGGCCTGCCTGTGGAGACCGTGACCGCGTTGCGCCGGTGTGCATCGCCCAGAGGCGGCCCTGAGAGCTGTGAAATCGATACGCCTCCGATTTCCGGAGTCAGGGGATGCGCGACAGAGAGCTGCTCGGCGGCGGCCACGCGCAACATCTCGCCCACCCGCGTGATCTGCCCTCCGTTCTCGGGCAGGAGCTCGATGCCGAACTGCTCTGCATCAGCGATGACGTAGAACATCCCCCCGAACCCCACGTCCACCGTCACTTCGCCGAGCCCGGGCACGTCCACCACCGCGTCCAGATGAAGCGCGAATGCGGGCACGTTGCGGAAGGTGACCCTGGTGACCTTGCCGCCGCTGACCTCGGCGCGGACCCGGATGAGCCCTGCGGGAGCCTCCAGCAGCAGCTCCGTCACCGGTTCCCGGGAGGGTACCATCCCGGTCTCGATCAGGACCGTGGCCACGCAGATGGTGTTGCTCCCGGACATGGGCGGGTACTCGGTGTGCTCCATGATGACGAAGCCGGCGTCCGCCTCCGGATGCGTCGGAGGCAGGATCACATTGCAGCAGAGCGCCGGATAGCCGCGGGGCTCGCGCAGCATGCGCCGCCGCAGACCGTCGCCGTGACGGGCCAGCCACTTCGCCTTCTCGAACATCGACGTGCCGGGGACATCCATCACGCCGCCGACGATGACCCGTCCGGGCTCACCGCCGGCGTGGGCGTCGACCGCCGTGACCATCTTCGATACGCGCATGTTCTATTCCGTGAATGGGGGTTGGAAGATCGGGGATTCGCGGGGCGATGGCGTGCGCGGCGCCCTGCAGGCTCCCATCCCAGGCCCCTCTGCCGGCTGTTGCTGAGGCGTAGATTCCTGGAACGTGGTTAGGGCTTCTCGGGCGAAGACATGTAAGGTTGGGTCGCGCTTTCCGGAGGGGGAGGCGTGAGCAGGCTCACCACCACCATCAGGAACGCCGAGACGAGGAAGCCCGGCAGCACCGGGTCGATCGCGTCGGCCGGCCCCCACCCCTCCCAGGCGAGCGCGGTGGTCACCCCCCCGACCATGGCGGCGGGCGCCCCCTCCCCGGGCGCCCGCCGCCCCGCGAACCCCCCCCCCCAGGCGAGCGGGTTGCCCCCCCCCCCGACCAGGGCGGCGGCCGCCCCTTCCCGGGTCGCCCGCCGCCAGTAAACCCCGACCACGACCGGAATGAAGAAGCTCGACGCCATGAGGGCGGTGAAGAGCAGCACGATGAACTGGACCAGCTCGCCCTCCCCCACCCCGCTGAGGAGCAGCACCACCGGAATGGTCCCCACCACCAGAATGCCCGCCCGGTCGACCCACAGCCGCCGACCCGGCGGGGCGTCCGGACGGAACAACTGGTAAATATCCACCGACAGCGCGGACCCCGCGACCAGCAGGAGCGAGTCCACGGTGGACATCATGGCCGCCGTGATCGCCGCCAGCAGGATCGCCCCCAGCGTTGCCGGGAGCACGGCGGTGGCGAGCATCGGCATGGCCAGGTCGCCGGTCGGCAGGTTGGGGAAGAGCACCACCGCCGCCAGCGAGAGCACGAACACCAGCAGGTTCAGGGTGGTCACCGCGATGATGGTGAGCAGAATGCCGCGGCGGATCGTGCGCATGTCGCGCATGGCGTAGAGCCGGATAAGCTTCTCGGGGGTCGCCACCCCGCCCAGCAGGAACGAGAGCCCCATGGTGAAGAGCAGCAGGGCGGGCATCGCCTCCCAGCTGAAGGTCAGCGGGTTGACCGCCTCGACATAGGTGAACAGCGGCTCGACCCCGCCCACCTGGCGGATTGCCAGCGGCACCGCGCAGATCGCGCCCAGCACCATGATGATCAGCTGCAGCAGGTCCGTGTACACCACCGCGATCATGCCGCCGATCACCGTGTAGGCCAGCAGGATCGCGGTGAAGCCCACCATCCCCCAGCTCACCGGCACGCCGAAGACGATGTTGGCGATCAGTCCGCCCGCCACGATCTGGGCCTGGACGTACACCACCGTCGCGATGAGGATGATGACCGCCGCGAGCGCGCGCACCCCCTTCGAGTAATAGCGCGTCTCGATGAATGCGGGCAGGGTGAGCTGCTTTACGCGCGTGAAGCGCGGCGCGAGCACCGCCGCCATGAACCAGTAGGCCAGCGGCAGGGCCAGGACGAGCCATCCGAACGACCACCCCGCCACGTACATCACCCCGATGGTGCCCACGAAGGTGCCGGCGCTGGTGTGTGTCGCGGCCATGGTCGCCCCGCCCACCAGCCAGCCCAGCTTCCCTCCCGCGATCCAGTAGTCGGCTTCGCTCTTCGTCGCCCGCAGCGCGTACCACCCGATCGCGAACACCGCCACGAAGTAGAGCAGGAAGGTGGAGAGCTGGACGTTCACCGGTCGTCCTCCCTGCTCGGGCGGAGGGCCCTCGGACACGCGAGGTCGCGGAAGGTGGCGTGCAGCACGTTCACCCGTCGTCCTCCCGCCGATCCTCGCGATACATCCAAACCAGGTACGCCACCACGATCAGCGCGGAGACCAGGAAGAGCCCCCAGAAGACGAAGCCCGCGTCCAGCGCCGCGCTCACCCGGCTCTCCTCACCAGGCGCAGCCCGGCCATCCCGCAGGCGATCACGGCGATCAGCACCAACAGCTCGAGCACCCCCGGCAGCGACAGCCCGAGGTTCCCCTCAGGCCGCGCGCGCACCTGCACCACCGCCGGGAGCACCTGGAGGCTCGCCCGCGCCATCCCGGGGGTCGCGCCCCCGGACACCGTCACCGGGAAAATCTCGCGCGCCTCCATCCCCTCGGGGAGGGTCACCTCCGCCTGGAACATCCCCGGGCGCGCCTCCGCCGGCGCCCAGTCGACCGCGAGCATGGGAAGCACGATCCGTACGCCCCCGCCATCCTCGCGCACGGCGCCTTCCACCCGGTAGCCCACATCCAGCGAGAGCTGCCCCGACGCCGCGAGCGCGGTCGGCAGCTCGATCCCGCCTTCCAGCCGGGGCCCGCCGGCGCCCGGCATGCGCACCGCGAGCGCTTCGCCGCCCACCTGCGCGGAAACCTCCGCCACGCTCGCGGGCGCGAACAGCAGCAGCGTGAACGGCACGACGCGCATCCCCGGCTCCACCTCCAGCCGGTAGCTCATCGAGACGTCAGCTGCTCCGGTCTCACGCGCATCCGCCGACACCGCCACCCGGACCACCTGCCCGCCCGCGGCGTCCCCTCCAGCCTCCTGGACGCCCCCGCGGCCGTCCCATCCGGCCATCGGACCGCCCCGGCCGAGCAGGGTCCCCGGACCCGGGACGCTGCCCGCCACGGCCAGCGCCGCTACAACCGCCACATGCGCCCTCAGGGCCACACCTCCCTCAGCACCCGCAGCGTATTCCCCCCCATCACCTTGCCGATGTCCTCGTCCGAGTATCCCTCCCGCACCAGCCAGCGCAGGATGTTGTGCGACGCCTCCGTGGGGTTCTCCACCCCCTTCACGTACTCGACCTCGTCGAACGGCGGATTCGCTTTGGGGCCCTCCTCGGCCGCCGCCGACCGCGACTCCTTGATCGACAGGTTGGCCGCGTACGTGTGGTGCAGCCCCACGTGGTCCCCGTAGACGGAATCGGGGCCGAAACTCACATGGTCGATGCCCACCAGCGCCTTCACGTACTCGAAGTGCTCCATGAAGGCCTCGATCCCGTGCACCGTATTGTTGCGGGTCAGGGTCGTGTGGGGGGCCGCTTCGATCCCGATCACGCCTCCCTTCGCGGCGCACGCCTCGAGCACGTCGTCGGGCGCCAGCCGGTTCGACTCCCAGAGGGCGCGCGCGCCGATGTGCGAGAGCACGATGGGATGTTCGCTCCACTCGATGGTGTCCAGGGTCGTCCGGTCGCCGCAGTGCGAGCAGTCGATCAGCATGCCCAGCTTGTTCATGCGCCCGACCGCGCGCCGCCCGAACATGGTCAGCCCGCCGTCCCCCGGCTCCCGTAGTCGAGGCCCGGCTCGAGGTAGGAGAAGGACTCGTATCCGTCGTGGATCTTGTTGGCGCCCATAAGCGCTCCGGGGAGTTGGCGTTGGATGAATGGGGCCGGCGCGACCAGGGCAGAAGGCCGTCTCTCGCGTGCGGAACCAGAGTCCGCCAGGTGCGCCGGAATCGTGGCCCGCGGAAGCCGGATCAGCACGCCCACAACATGGAGCCACGCGCCACGAGGGGCCAGCTATTGCCAACGGCGCGCCCGGAAGCGTATTTGAAGCGCGGCAGACCCGCGCGCGCCCGCCTCCACACCCCCCGGCTTCTGGAAACCCCTCCGGCATGATCCGCTGGCTAAGACTCTCCCGGGCGATCGACCGGGTCACCAACCGAATCGGACGTTGGACCTCCTGGCTCTGTCTGCTGATGGTGCTCGTGACGGCCTACAACACCGCCGTCCGCTACCTCGGCGGTTACTTCGGCTTCAGGCTGAGCTCCAACCTCTATCTGGAACTCCAGTGGTACCTGTTCAGCCTCCTCTTCCTGCTCGCCGCCGCCTCGGCGCTCTGCAAGGGCGAGCACGTGCGCGTCGACATCCTCTACAGCCGACTGTCGGCGAAGGCCCGCGCCTGGATCGATCTCCTCGGCACCATCCTGCTGATGCTGCCCTTCTCCGCGGTGACGCTGTGGCTCTCCTGGCCCTCCGTCCGCAACTCCTGGGCGGTGCGGGAGATCTCCTCCGATCCCGGGGGCCTGCCCCGCTATCCGCTGAGAACCTTCATCCTCATCTGCTTCCTGCTCCTCATCGCCCAGGGCATCTCGGAAATCATCAAGAAGACCCGGGTGCTGCGCGGTCTGAAGATGGCGGGCGACGGGTCGCCTGAGAAGGACGAAGACGACCCCGGCAGCCGGATGCCCGGAGGCATCGCGTAATGGAGAACCTGCTCGCGCCGCTGATGTTCATCGGCGTCTTCGGGATGATCTTCCTGGGCTATCCGGTGGCCTTCGCCCTGGGCGGCACCTCCCTGATCTTCGCCATCATCGGCATCTCCATGGGGCTCTTCGAGTGGGGGCTGATGTTCGCCCTGCCCCAGCGCATCTTCGGGGTGATGTCCAACCTGGTGCTGGTGGCGATCCCCTTCTTCATCTTCATGGGGGTCGTGCTGGAGAAGTCGCGCCTGGCCGAAGACCTGCTCACCACCATCGGAAAGCTCTTCGGCACGCTGCGCGGCGGGCTGGCGCTGGCGGTGGTCTTCGTCGGCGCGATGCTGGCGGCGGCGACGGGCGTGGTGGGGGCGTCGGTGGTCGCGATGGGGCTCATCTCGCTCCCCATCATGCTGCGCTACGGCTACTCGAAGACGCTCTCCACCGGCGTGATCCTGGCCTCGGGCACCCTGGGTCAGATCATCCCGCCGAGCGTCGTGCTGATCGTGCTGGCCGACCAGCTGGGCATCTCGGTGGGCGACCTCTTCCTGGGCGCCCTGATTCCCGGAGTGTCGCTGGCCGGGATGTACGCGATCTATGTGGGGCTGGTCGCCAAGGTGAGCCCCGACTCGGCGCCTGCGCTGCCGGCCGAGGTGCGCGACGCGGCGGGGTGGAAGCTGGCGCGCCAGGTGCTCACCGTGCTGATGCCGCCCCTGGTGCTGATCCTGCTCGTTCTGGGCAGCATCTTCGCCGGGATCGCCACGCCGACGGAGGCGGGAGCGGTGGGCGCCGTGGGCGCCATCGGGCTCGCGGCCGCCAACAGGCGCCTGTCCTGGAAGGTGCTCAGGGAAGCCAGCGAGTACACCACCTCGCTCACCGCGATGGTGATGTTCATCCTGGTGGGCTCGACGGCATTTGCGCTGGTCTTCCGCGGGCTGAACGGCGACCTCTGGATCGAGCACCTGCTCACCACGCTGCCGGGCGGGCGCATCGGCCTGCTGATCGTGGCCAACCTGGCGATCTTCGTGCTCGGGTTCTTCCTCGACTTCTTCGAGATCGCCTTCATCATCATCCCGCTGCTCGCCCCGGCGGCCGCCCTGCTGGGCATCGACCTCGTCTGGTTCGGGGTCATGATCGGGATGAACATCCAGACCTCGTTCCTGACCCCGCCCTTCGGTTTCGCCCTCTTCTACCTGCGGGGCGTGGCTCCACCCGAAGTGCGAACATCGGAGATGTACCGCGCGGTCATCCCTTTCATCGTGATCCAGCTCATCGGGCTGGTGCTGATCATGACCTTCCCGGAGATGGTCACCTGGCTGGTGAACCGGTAATTACTGGCGTCTACTGGTAAATACTGGTAATATAGACGACGGTTTGGACATCGTGCGCGCGAGTGGCGGGACCGACCCCGTAGTATCATTCCGGAGCAGCCGGTAGTATCACCCCGGGCTCAGGAAGGCCCTCGAAAACCACCGTAAGGTCATTTCTGAGATCCATTTAGCGGGAATCGCACCGCCAACATCCCGTAAGTTCAATGGGCACTGACGGATTCGAACCGCCGACCTCCTGCTTGTAAGAATCACGGAAGGACCGACTTTCACGGCGAGAACTCGACCAAGTTCAACTTGGACTGCACGATCTGCCGTTCTCGCCTCGTGACGCCATCTGGTTCCACGGTATGGGAATAGCCGGAAAGCGGCAACAAATGGCGGGCATCCGGGCCGTATCAGGTTTCGGATCAGAGCGATCTGATCAAGAGGTGGCCGACCGACCAGCTCGTTCAGGTGTCCTTCTCCATTGCGGCAATCGTAGGAAGGTTTCTGGCGCCACCGAGGTCAGCGGGTTTGCCTGGCTGCGGACCTACCTAGAAGTCGTTCCGACTACTGGATGACTCCTCAGCCGACACGTCTACGTGACCGATTCGTGCGGCGACGCGGGACCCAATGTCGATACCGCCGAGCTATCGAAAAATCTCTCCCAACCCATAGCTCAGCCTCCGTGCGCTCTCGCTCCCCGCACGCACAAACGCGTCGAGAATACCAATCAGGTGTCGCCGAGCCGTCTCGTCGCGCCTGAAGAGATCACGGTGGTCGGCCAGGTACCGATCAACGATTCGAACGATCACTTTCTCCGCCAGCGTGTCGTACTCATAGCCTCCTTTCCGTCCCCCCCGGATAACACGTGCGATTCGAAAAAACACCCCACGTGGATTCACCGGGACAAGAACCTCGAGCGCTTCCAGCAGGTGGTGGCTTAACTGCGGGAGACCCACGTCGGCCAACTCGTCGACAACCTCACCCGATTCGCAGTAGAAGCGTCGGAGCACCGTCTCGTTGGGAGGCTCATCGCCTCCCTTAGCGCCCGAGGCGAAGTAGATGTTCCAGCCAACCGAGTCGAGCAGGTGCGCAAGGCTCTTCATCTGTTCTTCGGTGGGCGGTTCTTGTGTGACGTCAACAGTATTTCCTTCAGGGATCACCCCACGGCGGAATTCTGCAGCCGCTCCCTTCGTGACCCGGAGGAGGAAGCTCCAACTCCGTCGTCGGGCCGCATCTGAATCGGGATCTGGAGGATCAACCGCGCCAGTCACGAGGATCCCGCGGAATTCGGAAACCAATTGGCTCACCTCGTCCAAGTGAGCGACAGGATCAGCAGCAATCCCGTCGATAACGGCAGACGCGGCAGCATCCCTGCCCCAGACGAAAAGGCCTGCGAGGACCTGCACACATGAATTGCTCAGCTCCTTTCGGTTGGGTGCATCCGCCACAGCCTGCATTATGCCGATCGTAATGCTGCCGACCCGCTCCGGCTCTCTGAACCTCAGAAAGCTGAGCGGATCGACCAACCCTCGCATGACCCCGATACTGCGGTCGCGGGCCATCTGCTCAATCATCCTCCACATCCACTCCGGGTCACGGGCATACCGAAACATCAACCGGCAGGCGATCTGGTATCGAACGCACGGCGCGGGATCGGCAATCAATCGCTCCACGGCGGCAAGAATATCCGAATCGTCGCAGGAAGAATGCCGGAGGATTGTCATCAGACCCGCAGCCGCTTCGACACGGGCAGCCGGGCTACCCCACATGGGATCTACGAAGCGCTCGTCCGCGTCACTCTCGACGGTCGGGACCCGGTTCTCGCTTGCCTCCAGTAGCACGGCCCGCACGAGTGCGCCCACCCCTTCGTCGCAACGAAGGCCCTCCATCTTCGCAATGGCACCGCACGCCCCCGCCAGTTCCCCCCAAGCGTAGTCTGACTGCTTCTCGTGAACACCGTCCGCATCAGACGATTGAAGAGCCGCGTACAGCCGTCGTAGGTGTGGGAGCGCGTTCGCCGCTTCCTGGGGTTCAGGAGCCGTGTTGGCGTGAGCTTGCGCAAACTCATTTATCGGCCCCTCCAGCTCCCGAAGACGCCTGTTCGCTTCCTCCTCTACCGGCACTCCCGCTTCGGCCAGGTACTCCACCTCCCCGAAAACACGGCTGCCGAATTGGAACTTGATGCCGTCTTCGTTTTCTGGCACCGCGTCCGCAGCACGCAACACAGATAGACGCGTCCGGGCTTCCTCGGTCGCGACTCCGCCCTCTGGTAGACAACCAAGCAAGCGATCGCGTGCGTGCTCGGCCGAACGGCGCCGATCAGGCGTCGCTACTTCTGGAATGGAAAGAATGGCGCGTTCGATCCGCTCCCGGTCAGCTTCGCACAGATCGAGAAAGAGGGCGGCGATCATCCCTCCGACCTTCCCGGTCGTATCTGGACACCTGAGTACGGGGAGTGACCACGCGGCGGCACGGAGCTTCAACCCAATCTGGTCTGGATAGCGAGCTCCCAATCCGAGAAGCCGCCGCCACACGACCGCCAGCCGGCATGTCTGAACAAGAGTGTCCAGCAGGTGATGTAGCTTCGCTGCGCCCCCCCGCTGGTCGGCGACCTCCTCCAACCGCTGCTGCACGCAACCCAACAACTGGATTGCATCCTGGTCGGGGTATCCTTGTCCCCGGTCCCAAACATGACTGAAATCGAGCAATAGACGAGCGCGTTTCCCATCAAGATCGAATTCGGCAGCATCCTCTTCGGGAAGCGAGCGTTCGCGGGTGACGTAGAACTCCATGGCGACATTCATCGCCTCCACGGCTTCCGCTGGCGCCGCACGCAGGAACGCCGGGAATGATTGGACCAGTTGGTAGAGCGCACTCTGGTAGTCCTGGCGGCGATTTGACGTCAACGACAGGACTCCGCGTCGCATGGCCGTCGGCGACTCGGACGTTTCGCTGTATCCGAAAGCGGCTCGATAGGTATCCCTGACCAAGCCTGGATCGTGGGCCGTTAGCGAGGTTACCGCGTCGGCGAGCACGCTCAACTCCTCGCTACCGTGCTGCGCAAGGTGGTCGGGTTGGATGGCTCGCCGCACGAGTTCGGCAGATGCTCTTACGTCGGTCCCAAAGGTTCGGCAAACGACTCGTATGGCCTGCGCTACAAGCCGGGGATCCCTCTGCTCTTGAGTCCACGCAAATGCAAGCAGCCGTCGACTAGCCGTACCCAACTGGTCAGCCTGCTTGCCAGAGAGTTGATCGAGTCGCGGTACTAGATCCCACAAGATCCAAGACGCTGGGTATGCGGTCCCGGTAGTGAATCTGTCGCTGAGTCGCTGCGCTAGATCACAACACAAGTCGGCGACCTCAGCCGGAGAACCACGGTCCGCGAGAAGCGCGTGAACGACGTGCACCAGCGCATTCTCAGCTGACGCTCGAACCGCGTCATCGATCTCCTCAAGAGCCTTCAGGAGGGGCACGAAGTCCTGAATCGTCACCCCAGTCTCAGCGGCCACGGCGGGTCCGATCAGCTTTCCGATCTCCGGAATCCTGGCGGAACGGCAAACGGCCAAAGTGGACTCCCAGAAGTCCTCACGTGCCTGCCCACCTGAGTCGCGGCCCCAGAGATGATGGAAGTGCATTACCACACTTGGCCTCCCGAGCAAGACGAACGCGCGGTCCGATGCGAGAACGCCGGCCATGTGGCTGGCACTACGCCGAAGCATCAGCCGCGCAACGGCGTAGTCAAAGAGGACATGGTGCGCGAACGCCAGCGTAGACCACTGCGGAGCGTCAACGATCACTTGCGCTGAGAGGAGGTCGCGGATCGCTGGAGCTGCCGCGGCCTCGGTCACGACCAGGTCCTGGTCCACATGCAGAACTCGCTCCTGGACCATTGCCTTCACTGCCCTACGCAGAACAACCTCCCGCGATAAAGCCTCATGCTCGCCGCCATCCCGCACCACACGTTCCCGCCAATAGAGGTCGAGCAGGTCCAGTTGGCTCCCCACATCCCGAATCGCCTGCGGATCCGTTCCACCATCCAACAACTCGGCTGCAAGCCGAAGATTGAATGGGTTGCGAAGGAGTTCGGCGATCGCTCCTGAAGCCGATTTGAGAAGACGTGCGAGCTCCGGAGCGCCACGTTCGCCAATCTGTTGCAGTTCTTCGTCACTCAGCTGTCCGACCACGACATGGCGCACTTCGGCGAGTGATTCGCCACCCAGCGCAGGCACAGGACCATCGGGCGGCGTGCCCTTGAAGATTTCAGCCAGAGCCGGGCTGTAACGGGCATCGTACTCACGCATCGACGCGAGGACGTTCCAATGATTCGCGCGTTCACCCACTTCTCGGATCAAAGTCCTGAGAGCCGCAGCAGATCTGTCCCCCCGGGCTGCGTCCAATGCGTCGACAAGCAGGAATGCGGGTCGCGCTCCTGGCCAGTTTCTGAGAACATCCACTACATCGTGGCTGAGTCGTAGCTCGTCTCGCAGGCCTCCTGGGCTCGAGAACGGCGGCTGTTCCGCCGCCAGCAAGACTACCTCACGGTTCTCCTTGCGCAGCGTCTCCGCCAAGGAGTACAGCACACCCGATTTCCCCGCCCCGGGCTCGCCGACCACAAGAAGGGGACCAGTTTCGGCAGCCTCTTTCAGGTAAGGGAGATAGGGACGCTGGATCCGCAAAACGGTCCGCCCCAATCTAATGGACGCGTGTCTCGCCAAACGACTAACGACCCGCGAACTGTGATCCTTCAGTCGCTGGATGTCTCTCCGATAACTTCTTGGGGCGCGCACACTTACTTCGGCCGAGTGTAACAGTCCAAGCAGAGTGGTCCGATCGGCGTGACCCCGCGCTGCGATAAGCCGCAAGCTCTCGGTGACCAACACTGACCATGCGACCGCAGCTTGGTCGGGAGTGTCGAGTACGCTCGCCCGCAGTATGCCCTTTGCCGCTAGCTCGTCCTTCTCTCCCGCGCCTACCTCGATCGTCTCGACGTGAAGACGGCTAAGGAGCTTGCGGATGTCGTCATCGCAAGGCTTCGATCCAGTTACCGTTTCCCAGGATGCCCGAGCGTGCTGGACGACAACCTCCAACGCCTCCCTGCGGTTCTTGTCGAGCCCCTCGCTGGGCATCTCGGTACCCGGATGGCTCCGTACGCGCTCGATTGCCGCGCGGAGATGAACTCGGATTGTTGCGGGAGCGGCGGCACCCACCGCCAGCACGAAGCGGTCATGTGCGGCGCTTGAAGGGTCCTCGCGGTCTCCCGCTGTGGTACTACCCTCCAGCAACTGTCGAACGAACTGGTCCAACGCCGAAGCAAGTGCGCTGCTACGACCGTGCGTTAGGGAAACGGTCGTTTTCACTTGCACGAACGCCTTGCACCCGGCGTCCGTTACAAGGATTAGATCATCGACGGGCGCGGAGGTCTCACAGGCGATTCCAGCCACAGACCCCCGCAGCCCGAATGGCGCTTCTGCGTCTTGTTCGGCAAGCACGTGAACGGCGGCCCAAGCACTTACTCGCGCCTGGTATTCGACGCCGCCTCCCGCCGCCGCACCCCCCGCGCTTGGGCGCCTAGCGACCATCGCTTCGAGTGCGCACCAGGGTTCGCTCCGGTTTCACCACCCGCCCTCCCCGTATCCGCTCCGGCAACGCTCCGCCCGTGTCCCGGCAGGTACATGCCCCCGTCATCGCCGCCTATCGTATTTCGGGTCGTCCGCTTGGAGGTACTCGTCGCCCATCCCCTGCCCAGCCTGCCGGTTCTGGCGAGGCTCGATGGTTTCGATCAGCAGAGCTTCCATCAGGTCGATGAGTTGCGCTGTGGTCGTCGTCGCTGCTGGATCGCCGAGGTTCCCTCGGTTGTCAACCGGCCGGAGTCCAAACCACGAGAACCACTTCCATCTGCTTGCTAGTCTGCCGAAGTGGTGCCGCGCGATTCGGCGACCCAGACCTAGGCTTGCCGTCTGGCCGACGTAGATTGTTCCCCGCGCGTCGTGGAGCAAGTAGACACCCTGCTGATCGGCGAGATCGACTCGATTGGCACGCGGATCTTGGCGGCCGTAGAGCCTGGGACTTGTCTGCCAGCGTACCCAGTCGCGGCCCCAATAGTATCCGAACGCTTCTATGGGGTTGGTTCCGTCGTCCGAAACCTCATCCGTTCCAGATGCAGGAGCTCCAACTTCCACCTCTCGCAACGCGTACATCCCACGGGCGGTTCGTTTGAATGGCGATTCCGAGCCCTCGTTGGCGATGGAACTTGTGATGGTCTGGTTCACCGTCGCCTTGGGCGTGGCACCAGACGTGCTCTTGAGACCTTGTTGGAAGATCCGCGTGGTGATCTCTCCGTAGTGCAGAGGTTCACCGGCTTCCGCCAACACTCGCAAGATCGCCACCTTCCAAGAAAGATTCGCCACTTAGCATCCTCTGGATTCTCTGCGACACTGTCGGCTTCCCGAGACGGATCGGGCCGTCACGACCACCAAGCCGCCAAGCGCGAAGCCCAGTGTCAGTGGCCCGGCCGTTCGTACATGAGCCCTGTGGAAATCTAGCGGGGAAACACCGTGCGGTCAGCGTGGATCCCGCGCAACGCCAAGCGCAGTTTCGCCTGTACCGGTCCGGGTTTTCTGGACAAGTGGACGGCTTAAACATCAGGCGGCCTTTCGGCTGAGCTTTTCGCGAGCGCGGGCCGGGGTCATGTACCCGTGCCGCTGGAGGAGCCAGCCGTTGTTGTAACGCTCGACGAAGGCCCCGATCACCGCTCTGGCCTCCTCGAGGGTTTCGAAGTGGTGCAGATAGATGCACTCCTCCTTGGGCGTGCGGATGAAGCGCTCCGCGACGCCGTTGCACTCCGGCTCGCCCACATAGGCGGGCGTGGAGCGGATGCCGAGCCACTTGATCTCGGCCTGGAACTGCCTGGCCCGGTACTGCGAGCGCCAGTCGTGCCGCAGACCGAGGCCCAGGGCGATGGCCTTGGCGAAGCCACCCATGTGGGCCCTCACCCCCTGGCGGACCGGTTCCAGCGCCGCCCAGCGGTCGCCCTTCTTGGCGACGTGCCAGCCGACGACCTCCGAGGCCCAGTGGTCGACGGCCGCGAAGAACCAGCACCAGCCTTCCGCCTTCGTCCAGAACCGCGCCGCGTCCGTGCCCCAGAGTTCGTCCGGCCGCTCCGTCCGGATCCGGCCGCTGTGGCTCCGGTCTCCGCGGGGACGCCCCCGCCGCACCGGCGCCAGCAACCCGTGCTCCCGCATCAGCCTCAGCACCCGGTTCTTGCCGGCCCGGATCCCCCGGGCCGCAAGCCGCGCCTTCACCTTCCGGTGGCCCTCGCCGAGGAACGGACTCGTCTTCAGCACCGCCCGGATCTCCTGCACGAGTTCCTCGTCGCTCAGTGCCGTCTTCGGGCCCCGCTTCCCAGGCTGTCGGCGATCGGACTCCGGATGGTCTCCCCGTCGGGCCCGTAGCGCATACACGCTCGATCGTGCCACACGCCACGTCTCGCATACCATCGTCAGCGGGTACGGCCGGTTCGTCGCCGGACTCACCCGTCCAAGCGCCTCAAGAGCTTCCTCAGCTCGTCCCCGTACCCCCTCTTTTCGAGAAGCTCCGCCTGCAATTCGACCCGCATCGTCAGCTCCCCCAGCTTCGCCCGGGTCCGCATCAGCTCGCCTCCCGGCCGGTTCTTCTTCTTGAGACCCTGCTGGCCGCCCTCCAGGAACTCCCGCCGCCACCGCTCCAGCTCCGGCGGCGCAACCCGAATCTCCCGGCTCACCTCGCCGACGTCCTCCCCGCGCAGCAGCCGCAACACCACCTCGGCCTTCCGCCGCGCGCTCCACCGCTTGGGGAGGCCGGCCGGCCTCCCCAAGCGGCCCGCGTCGTCCTGCCCGTCCGTACTCCGAGACATCCCTGCCTCCTTCTCTCTTGGACCCCGGATGGATGGCTAAACTACTGTCCAGAGAAATCGGGGGCACTATAAGCGGCTCCTCAAGGAGATCGCACAGCAGGGCGAGGGCGCGGGTGCCGCCGTGCGACAGCAGCACGGGCAACCCACCGTCGCACGAACTCCTCGTACTCGGTTTCGTCGACGCGGGGACGGAGGCGGCTGAACATGCTGAAGGCCATCATCTCGGCTGTGAGTCCAGCGATCTCGGTATCCTCCCCGCACCCAAGGCTGTCGCGGCACGTGGCTACGGCATGTGGCGCTCGTTCGAGGAGGAGTGAGTGAGTCTGGCCACTCTGCCTCGCCGACCGTGAATTGCCGGTCGGACACCGGAAGTGTACCTTCGCTCACCCACGCACGGCCCGTCCCGCCCCGAAGAACACTCGCACTCTAATCGCGCCGAATGGCTCTATGGAAACCCAGATCACCAACGTCATCCAAGCCTTTCAGAACTCGAAGCAGTACGTCGTTCCGAGCTACCAGCGGAACTACGTCTGGACGCGGGAAGGCCAGTGGGAGCCGCTATGGGAGGACGTAAGAGCGCTAGCGACCCGGCACATTAAGGATGGCATGGAGGTTGAGCCGCACTTCCTCGGCACCATCATCACCAAGGTGATCGACATGGACGACGGCCACGTCAGCCGCTCATGGGTTGTTGACGGCCAGCAGCGCCTGACCACCCTTCAGGTCCTGCTCGCTGCGGCACGCGCGGCATTCATCGAGCGAGGTCTGGACCAACTCGCCGGAGTGCTTTCGGGATGCCTCGTCAACGATCAGAACCTGGTCGTTCGTGCCAAGGACAGGTACAAGATCGACCACAAGGGAGGGGATGACGAGGAGCCACACGGTGACCAACAGAGCGACTACCGCAGGTTCACCTCCATCGTCGACGCGGCGCTGTCCTCGACCGAACCACCGGCGGACGTTTCGCCGATGAGCGCGTGCTACTCTTACTACAGCCATGCCGTAGACAGCTGGCTGCCTTCGGGCGCCGGGAGCGATGTCGTTTCCCACGCCGACGCCCTCACCAAGGTCGTGCGCCAAAAGCTCCGCGTGGTCGACATCCGCCTCGGCGGGAGCGAGAACCCGCATGCGATATTCGAGGCGCTGAACGCCCGTGGCGAGCCCCTGACCGAATGGGAGAAGACGAAGAACTACATCCTGTCCATTGCGGCCGGTAGTCCGGGAGATCCGGACGGCGATATCACCTACCGTAGGTATCTCCGGCGCTACGATATCGACGCATACTGGAGTGAGAACGTCCACGTCCCGCGATTCACCGGCAAGCGCATCGACCTCTTTCTCTTCTACTTCTCCCAGATCGAGCTCCCGTCGCGCCGTCGCAAGATTACCGGCGAAACGACGTTCCGCCTATTGCGCCGAGACAGCTTGTACAGGGACTTCCGGTACGTTGGCGAGCACTACTATCGTCACGGCGACAGGCTGAACGCGATGCTGGGCCGCCTCGGCAAATACGCCGACATCTACAAGAGCATCGACCGGCAGGAAGGATACCGCCCCGACTCCCTTTCGGTAATGCGCCGCAGACACCTGCTCAATCTCAGTTCGCTCGTCCCCGTCTTCATGGAGCTGGTGGCGAAGCTCGGGCGTCGGGATAAACTGGACCGCGTTCTCCGGATCGTCGACAGCTATCTGATGAGGCGCTTGGCCCTCAAGGCCAAGTATTCGGGATTCGACGACATTGCGTTCGGCCATGTGCAAGCAATTCGGGACGCGGACCCTGACGAGATTCCCCACGTTCTCCTCGGTCGATTCCTGAAATCGCGGTGGCCGGACCGCTGGCCCAACGACGAAGAGATTCTCCGTCACTTCGTCAACGGCAACATGTACGATGGGATTTCGAAGGCACGCCTGAAGCTCCTGCTCCGCAGGATTGCCAAGGAAATGCACGATGAGAAGCGTCCCAAGCTGGCAAATCCGTTCGGCCTGGACGCCTCCGTCAACATCGAGCATGTGGCCCCGCAGAATTGGGAACGGCACTGGCAGGTCGACCTGGGCGCGGGCAACAGCGAAGAGGACCGCTGGCGGCTGCGGCAGATCGTTCACCGGATCGGCAACCTGACGTTGGTGACGCAACCAATGAACAACTTGCTGGGGGATAACCCTTGGTCGTTCAAGGCCGATCTGCTCGAAAACGACGACAACCTGGAGATGAACCGTCGGCTCTGCCGCGACATGCAAGCGGAGGTGTGGAACGAGGCTGAAATCGAGCGGCGGGGGAGACAGCTGGCAGAGTACGTGGTCCGAATCTGGCCGCATGCCGAGCTGCTCGCCAAAGAGCTAGGGATTGAGTTACCGAACGTTGGCACCGTGTCCGAATAGAAACTGAAGCCGCCGAGTCTCAGGCCCGGCCACCTGGCTGGCCATCCCGCGCACATGATCGGCGTCGACGGCGAAGCTATCGAATGGCTCGGGGAAGTTGAGCAGTTTATCGCGTGGGCTTTCCTCGAAAACCTCCAGCCGATCACGAGCGCATGAAAGCGTCGACCCGAAGGCCGTGTGTTCCCCACAAGAGTCGCCGCGCGTGCGTTTCAACTCGCAGCAGCCGACACGAATCGCCCTGACTGGCCCGTTAGCACACGGTCATTACCGAAAGCTCCATTCACCTTGCCGAGGAATGCCTCGAATCCTACGCTCACGGTGTGATCCTTCAGATTTTCCCTGCCGAGTTCTTGGTCCTGTACGCCTATTGCGCATCGGACGCGAATCTCGAATGCCCTACTGTTGAGGTTGGGAGCGATCCCGATGCTTGGGGACTCGAAGATAACTTGCTGAGTCTCAACGGTCCTACCCGGCGCCGTCCGCACGGAACCCACTCTTTCCACTGACCCGGCCAAGTCATCGAACATGAGGCTCATCATGAACTGATACCCCTTCGCTTGAACCTTCGCTTTGAGGAGTTCCGAAAACGCATGGACGTTTTGAATCAACCAGATAACGTCCTGGGGTTTCGAATCAGCAGTGAATTGCTTGAACTTCCACCTCAGAAGCTGTGCAAGGTCCCTTACGGTCACCTCATCGATCAATTCGGAGATGCCTTTGACAAAGTCAACGATGTCGAACCCATAGCCCATGAAGCGCCCTGCGAGGGCCGAGCTTTTCTTCTTGAAGTGATCGGAGAACAGGTCCCTGACGCAGCCGCCATCGAAGTAGTAGTACCTGTTGTGGATCAGCGTGTCGAAAAGTTCGCGCAATGTCACGGCGCCGTCCGGCACGCCTTCGTAGTTTAGTCTTGGGATCGACCTGTCATTGAAGCGCGCTATCAGATCGCAGAGATTCCTTGCATGGGTGGCGATGAGTATCACGAAATCCCTTGTCTTCTGATCGTACTCCAAGTCGACTCCCGCGATATCGGCCTCGCCCTTCAATCGGCTACGGTTGTCGTTCCAAGCGTTGTTATCGTCAACGAACCCCTTGATAGAGCGACGAATCTCCTTCAGCAGGAAGACGACGCTTCCAAATACTTCTAATCGGTCATCGCCGTTCACTGAGTACCGACCGATGACGAAAGGACTGCTTGCTCGATATGGCTTACTCTCGTACTCTTGGTCGAGTTGTCCCCGTTTATAGAATGCAACATGCCCGTATAGCCTCCGGTCAACCTTCTTGTAGAGGAGCAGCATACGGTCTTCGGGCGTTAGCGATTGCTTGTTCATTTGAGCTCCAAGGACATGGTTGACGGGTCTCTTCCCTTCGACAACTGATCGAACGCTTCCAATACGTACCGCTGAGTCCGGTATTCGTCGAACTCCTTAATCTCATGTTGCTTGAGTGACGGAAACGAGGAACTCGGAGTTGGGGCGTCCAGGATCCACTCGACATCGGTCCGATCCAGCTGATACAAGTGCGAGAAGATGGCGTCCAATTCACTCTGGAGCCGGTGCCGCCGCGAATCGTTCCAACGGAACGGTCGGTCCTCTGGATAGCCGAGATCTGAGGCAAAACCTCCAAGCTCGTGGCCCGTGTACGCCAGTTCCAGCACTCGCGGAATCACGAGTTCCACCCAGCTACCGCCGCATCGCGCTTCTTCCAAGTACGCTTCCGGCAGCAAGACCGGAAGCTGCTTGACTATGAAGAAGTTCATGTTGACGCCTCCCACCGAGAACCGCGCGGCCCAGTCGAGGGGGATGGCGTTCATGTTGGCGACCACGAGGGCGGCGGCGACCGCTGGCACTGTGTCGTAATCGACGACGGGCGCGCTTTTCCCCACGCCACCAGATGAAAGCCCTGTCGTAATCAAAGTGCGCTCGTTAGTCGCCGTGGTGATTCCTCGGAGGACCTGTAGCCAGGCACCGTGATCGACGCTTGCGACCGGAGCAGCGTTGCTCATGGCTGTCCCTCGGGTGGCGGCGGCGCCTGCCTGCCTTACAAGTAGTATTGCCTTCTCGAATCGAAGTGCTGCGGCAGCACAAACCGAGCGATCCGGCAAGATGCGCCCGATTCGGCACCGTTACCGCGAAGCTCTGCGCAACCGAGAGGGCCGCCAGGGATGCCGAGCGGTGACCGACGCGCGGCCCCCCCCAGGGTCAGGCGTTCTGCCCGAAGGCCGCGTTCGCGTAGGCCCACTCCGCGCGGCTGAACCAGTCGAACACCTCCGTCCGGAACGCCAGCCAGTGGTCGTACACGCGCCGGTAGGTGGCGTCCGCGGCTGCGCGCTCCTCCAGGATCTCCTGCGAAGCCACGCGCGACACTTCCATGATCTCCGGCGAGAAGGCGCGCAACTGAACTCCGCCCTCGACGAGGCGCCTGAGGGCGGCCGGATTCCTCGCGTCGTAGGTGGTCTCGACGCCGTGCGCGGCTGAGCGCACCGCCACGCGGAAGGCCTCCTGATAGGTGGAGGGCAGTTCGTCCCACGCGTCGCGGTTGACCTGGAAGGTGGTCGAGGGTCCCGGCTCCCACCAGCCCGGGTAGTAGTAGAAGCGGGCGGCGTTCTGGAAGCCCAGCTTCTCGTCGTCGTACGGGCCCACCCACTCGACGGCGTCGATCGCGCCCCGCTCGAGGGCCGGGTAGATTTCCTGCGCGGCGAGGTTCTGGACGGTCACGCCCAAGCGGTCCATCACCTCCGCGCCGAGCCCGGGGATGCGCATCTTGAGCCCGTTCAGATCCTCCGGGGTCTGGATCTCGCGGCGGAACCACCCGCCCATCTGGGCGCCGGTGTTGCCCGCCGGGAAGGGCAGGATGTTGAAGTCCGAGAAGATCTCGCGGATCAGCTCGAGCCCGCCGGCATCGTACAGCCACGCGTGCTGCTGGCGCGCGTTGAGCCCGAACGGAACGCAGGTGTCGAAGGCGAGCACCGCCGCCTTGCCCGTGTAGTAGTAGCTCGGGCTGTGGCCCACCTGAACCGTGCCCTGCTGCACCGCGTCCATCACTTCGAACGCCGGCACCAGCTCGTTCGCCTCGTAGGCGCGAAGTTGGAAGCGCCCGTCGGTCATCGCGGCGAGCGACTCGGCGGCGCGGGTGGAGGTGTCGAAGATGGCGTCGACGGTGCGCGGATAGCTGGACGCCAGGCGCCAGCGCACGTTCGGGTTGGTGATCACCGCGGGAGCGCCACCTGCCCCGGCTCCCGCCTGCTCGTCGCCGCCGCACGACGCGGCCAGCACCCCGGCCGCCGCGGCTCCGACCGCCGCCTTGCCGAGGAACGCCCTTCTCTCCAGGGTCGGCGCCGCTTCCGTCAGGTTGCCGCCCTCGTGATCCGCCGCCGCGACCTCTGTGCCCGGCCGGCCGCCCTCGACCGTCCCGCTCCGGGAGTCGTTGTCCATGGGTACCCGATCCTTTGTGGGTTCTGCGTGTTTCCGTTGTGCGCTTCGGGCGGTCTCTCGCCGCCGTGGCACGCGCAAGTTAGCCAGAAGTCAGCCGGGGCGCACTTGTCCCCGGGGCAGGACACCGCTCCCGGATCGCCGCCCGCTCCGCGGGTCAGCGCCGTCCCCTTCCGTCGCAGGCACTCTTCTCAGCGACGCTCCTCTGCGACGACCGACGACGCGATCACCATCCCCAGGAACTCGTCGATGGCGCCTCCCTGGATCCAGCGCGCCACCACCACCAGGTCGTTCTCGCGATCGACGTAGACCAGGTTTGTACCCGCCCCACGGTGGCTGAACGACGACTCCGGCGTGCTCGCGTACGAGCGCTGGCCGGTGTTCAGGAAGAAGTTCATGAAGCCGTACATCTCGTTGACCGTGCCGGGCGTCTCGGCCATGTCCAGCCATTCCTCGGACAAGAGCTGCTCGCCGTCCCAGTTGCCCTTGTGCAGCGTGAAGTAGCCGAACCGGGCCTGATCCTCGGCGCTCAGGTTCATCCCACCGCCCCAGTGGGTCCCGCCGCTCACAGACTGCATCATCTCGCCGTCGACGTTCACCCACGAGTTCTCGTAGCCGTACCAGCGCCAGGTGTTGGATGCGCCGATGGGGTCCATGATGTGCTCGCGCAGCACCTGCGGCAGGGGCCGGCGCCAGACCTGGAGCGCCGCCAGGGCGAGCAGGTTCACGCGCACGTCGTTGTACTTGTAGGCCGTGCCGGGCTCGTTGCGCGGGCGGTTGCGGTTGGCCGCGACATCGCGCCCCGGCCGGTCGCCCCAGTCGGGCTTGCCCCAAAGGGTGCCTTCCCAGTCGCTGGTCTGCCTCAGCAGATGATCCCACGTGATCCTCTGGTTGTGTTCGGAGTCGAAAAGCGACACCGGGGTCGCCACGCCGCGCCCGTCGGCCTCCTTGCCGGGCTCGCCGTCGCCCACCGGCAGAATCAGCGGGGGCATGTACTCGTGCACAGGATCGTGGACGTCGCGGATGAGGCGGCGGTCCCACGCCAGCCCCACCGTGGAGGAAAGGAAGCTCTTGGCCACGCTGAAGGTCGGATCGACGCGCTTCGTCTCACCCCACTCGGCGACGATGTAGCCATCCTTCACGATGATGCCGCTCTGCGGGCCCCGCACCTTGAGCGGGCCGATGGCCTCGTCGAAGGGCTCGGTGTTCCAGCTGAGCGCATGCGCCACCTCCAGGTCGCGCGGCGCCGTGCTCTCGCTTGCGACGGCGAAGTCGACCGCCTGCTGCAGGAGCTCGGGGTTCATCCCCATCGACTCCGGAGTCCTGCGCTCCCAGTCACCCGCCGGAGGGAAGTAGGCGTCCTGCGCCTGCAGGCCCGCTGCCCAGGGGAGGAAAGCGGCGAACAGCAAGGCGGAGAGGAGGATCGAGGTGGCCGGACGGGGCCGCTGTGCTGACTTCATGGGAATCACCTCGTTGAGGGGCGAGAGATCGGTGACCGGTCGATGGGATATGATACGTCTCGGCGCGCGAGACGCGACAGGTGGCAGGCAAGCGGGTCACGCCACCTCGCCCACCTGGTGTCCCAGCTCTCTCAGTTCCGCGACGATCTCCGCGACGTGCCCGCGGCCGCGGGTCTCGATCTCCATCTCGATGCTGACGTGGCCCACGGAGATGTCCCCGAAAGCCCTCGTGTGTTCGATGTGAAGCACGTTGGCCCCGGCGATGGCGACCACGGCCGTGACCTCGTTCAGGTAGCCCGGCCGGTCGCGCACCACCACCCAGCGGCCCGCCCCCCGCCCGCGGTCGATGATCTTCGAGGCCACGTTCATGTCGATGTTGCCCCCGGAGAGGATGCACACGGTGACGTCGGCGGAGCCCGGACGGATCCTGTCGCCCAGAATCGCCGCCACCCCCACCGCCCCGCCGCCCTCGACGACCACCTTCTCCGACTCCATGAGAAAGAAGATCGCGCGCACGATCTCCTCCTCGTCGACCACGACCACGTCGTCCACGAGGGCCTGGATGTGCGGGAAGGTGCGGTCGCCGATGCGTTTCACCGCGATCCCGTCGGCAAGGGTGTCCGAGCGCTCCAGGTGGACCGGCCGCCCCGCCTCCAGCGATGCGACCGCGCCCGGCGAGGCCGACGCCTCCACGCCGATCACGCGGGCGCCCGGGCGGCGCGCCTTCACCACGGTGGCGACCCCCGCGATCATCCCGCCGCCCCCGATGGGCACCACCAGCGTGGTGACGTCGGGCACCTGCTCCAGGATCTCCAGCGCCATGGTCCCCTGCCCCGCCATCACCGCGGGGTCGTCGAAGGCGTGGACCACGGTGAGCCCCTCCTCCTCGACCAGCCTGTCGACGCGCGCCATCCCGTCGGTGATGGTCGCGCCGGTCTGGATGACGCGGGCCCCGTAGCCGCGCGTCTTCGTCACCTTGATCAGCGGCGCCGCGTCGGGCATCACGATGGTGCACGGAATCCCCAGCCGCGCCGAATGGTACGCGAGCGCCTGGGCGTGGTTGCCCGCGCTGGCCGCGACCACCCCGGCCTCCCGCTGCGCCGGCTCCAGCAGGAGCAGGCGGTTCAGCGAGCCGCGGTCCTTGAACGAACCCGTCTTCTGCCGGAACTCGGTCTTGAAATGGACGCGCGCGAACCCGGACCGGTCGAGCCCCAGGGAGCGCGGGCAACCGGTCTCCACGATTCCGCCCCGGATGCGCCCGCGGGCCGCGATGATGTCGTTGCAGGAGAGCATGTTCACTAACCTGCGCCGTGCTGGCGGCAACTCAAGGCCCACGCCCTCTTCGGCCTTGTCCCGTCCGCTCCGCTTTGGCTAGCTTTGGGCCGACGTCAGAACCCCCTCGGGTCTTCATCCAGCCGGAGATTCCTCCATGATCGAATGGATCATTCCGTTCGCTCTCTATCCCAGCCTGGCCGCCCTCTACTACGGCGGCGCCCCCATCCGCTTCGAAGGCCCCGACAACGCGCGCCAGCTTCTGGGCGTATTTCTCGGGCTGGTCCTGTTCGTGGCCGTGTGGGGCGTGCTCAAGACGGTCATCCAGCCGATGACCGGGCCCATGATCGGCCTCGCGGTCGCGTCCCTGCTCGCGTCATTCGCGCTGCGCCCGGGTTGCAGGCTGGGATGCCGGCTGGTGGGCGTTCGGGTCGTCGACGACCAGTAGTCTTCCGACGCGCGTCTCGCGCGCACCGGCCCGGCCGCGTTTCCGGTTCGGGGCATCTCGCACCAGGCCATTTCGCCGGACGGCGGGCGGCCGCCCCCGTCAGTCCATCTGCCAGACGACAAGCAGCTGCAGAACGCTCTCGTCGCGGGTCGTTCCCAGCTTGTTGGTCCAGAGCTGGTACTCCACGCCCACGTGGAGGACGTTGGACGCCCCGGTCAAGGCCTGCCCCACGTCCCATCTGAGCTGGGGCTGGGCGAGCACGCTGCCCGGGTAATCGTTGCCCTCCTCATCCGTGATCGCCCCCATGTATTCCGCGTGCCCGGTGAACGAGAACGACTGAGTGCCCAGCTGGAAGACGGAGAGCCAGCTTACGTCGAAGTTGAAGCTGTCGCCGGTGCTCGGCGCGCCGCCCGCGGCCAGACCGCTGCTGGCGTCGATGAAGGCCCCGAGAATCGTGTTCACGAAGATGAATCCGGGGACGTTCCAGCCGAGTTCCACGCCCGGCACGTACTTCACGACCTTCGACTGGATGCCCAGGTTTACGCCAGCGACCAGGCGCACATCGTTCACAGGCCCGAAGCCGACGCCTCCTCCCGCCAGTGAACCCAGGCTCAGCGTCGGGTACCACTCCCCGTAGAGCTCCCGGTCGTTGAAGCCGTCCTCCACCCCGTCGCTCAGGTAGTCGAGGAAGAAGAAGGAGCCTCCCGCGCGCCATCCTCCGGCGTGTTGCAGCGTGAAGATGTGGGTCGGCTCGCTGGCGGCGGAGAACGGGTTCAGGATGCTGCCATACTGGTAGTTGAGCTCCAACTGGGCCGATGAGGGCGCGGGCGCAAGGAAGAACGCGGCAGCCGCGACGGCCGCGGGCAGGACGGTTGAGGATCGACGACACATGGTGAACCTGCCCTCCCCGGGATTCGCTCGCGGGCCTGAGTTCCCTTACCTCCGCGGCGCATTCTACGGGGCGGTGGAGCGTGCGGCCAGCGACCACGTGAGGGGAGCGGACCGGCGGACGACGCCGTGCCGGCGGATGGAACACGCTCGACGGACGGGCGGACGAGCCCCGGCAAGCGAGCCCGGCGGAAACGTGGTATCCTGATGCGATACACCCGGCCGGGCGCGCCAGCCCGCTTCGCCGGACGCTCACGGCGTTCAGGGACTTTCGACACAGACACGTCATGTTCTTCCCAGACAGCAGCCTGGTCTCTGCGCCGCGCCGGTACGCCGCCGCTTTCGCCGCTCCCGGATTCTTCTTCCTGCCCGCGCTGATCCCGGTCCTGATCGCCTGCGGCGCCGACGCGGTCGAACCACCTCCGCCGCCGGTCGAGCCCGATCCCGTCGCGCCGCAGCCCGTGCCGGAGCCGGCGGCGATCCAGATTCCCGCCCTGGGCACATCCGCGACGCTCGACGTCGCCACCTGGAACCTCCTCTACTTCGGGGCCGCGAACCAGGGGCCCGCGGACGAGCCCCTGCAGATGGCGCGCGTGCGGGATGTCATTCTGGGAACCGACTTCGACGTCTGGGGCGTGCAGGAGGTGACCGACGCGGACGCCTTCGGGACGCTGCTGGATCGTCTGCCGGGATACCAGGGGTTCCTTGCCAGCGATGGCTCCGTCGCCGGGGGCTCCGCCAGCTACGGCCGCGGAGAGCTGAAGGTCGGGCTCATCTACAAGACGGCGCTCGCGCAGGTGACGGGGGCGCGCATCATCCTGAGCGAACTGGACTACGAGTTCGCGGGCCGGCCGCCGCTGGAGGTGCAGCTGCGCGTGACGCTGGGTGGCGCGAGCCGCGATGTCGTCATGATCGTCCTGCACGCCAAGGCCATCGCCGACGAGACGTCATGGGAGCGGCGCTTGGCGGCGGGCGAAGGCCTGCGGGAGTATCTCGACGCCACCTGGCCGGACCGTGCCGTGCTGGTACCCGGGGACTGGAACGACGACGTGGACGAGTCGATCACGCCGGGGCGGGACACGCCCTATCGTGTCTTCGTGGATGCTGCCCCGGAGTGGGTGTTTCCCACCGCCAGCCTGAGCGCCGCGCGAGAGCGGTCGATGCCGCGCTACACCGAGGTGATCGACCACATCCTCGCGTCGGACGAAGCGATGGCGTGGTATGAGGAGGGATCGGCGATGGTGTACGAGGTGGACGACATCATCCCCGACTATCTGGACACCACCAGCGACCATCTTCCGGTGATGGCGCGATTCGCGCCGGGGGAGTGAGCGGAAGCCGGGCCTCCGGATGCGGCCTCGGGTTCTTCCGCGCGCGCGGAATCCGGGAGCAACCCGGGGGAGAAGCGCCTGGGGGCCTACTCGTCGAGCAGGCGGCGGTTGCGGACATCGCTGGCGCCCATCGAGATCCCGGAGCCGACTCCGGCTCCCACAAGCAGTCCGGCTCCGAGGCCCACCACGGGCAGCCAGGACAGGACGATGGCCGTCACCGCGCCTGCGACGATGCCCAGTCCGCGTTTCTCGACCCACGAGGTGTAGCGCAGGCGGCGCCGGACGAAACTCCTCGACTTCATGTGTGCGTAGATTCCGACCGCAGCCGCGATCCCCAATCCGATCAGCTCAAACATCATGACACTCCTGTGACAGGCATCCCGGCCCCCTCATGGCTCTGCGCCTTACGCGCGAGCGAGGGATCCGTTTCGCGCCGGGACGGGTTCGAATAAGTATGGTACAGGTTCCGGCAAGTACAGGGTTCGGCGCGCGGGGAACGCGGCCACGAGCAAAGCTCCTCCCGTCGCTGGGGCGGCTGCTGCTCCTGCTGGTGGTGGAGGCGGTGTGGCTCACGCCCGCGGGCGGTCCGCGCCTCCCCTTCCCCGGCTTCGGAGGGGACGCGTTGTCGCAGGAGGCGCTGGCGGCGGCCTTCGCGGCGCAGGAGGAGATCAGCCCGGACCTGCTGGCCATTCCGGGCGTGGTGGGGACTGCCGTCGGGCTGGGCGCCGGCGACCGGCCGGTGGTGATGGTCTACCTGGAATACGCCGCCGTGGACGGACTACCCGCCAGCTTCGCGGGCCACCCATTGGTGCGCGAGGTGACCGGGCGCATCACCGCGCTCGGCGATCTGCCCCTCCCGGCCGCGGCCGACGGCCCCATCGATCCCAGGGGCCCGTTCCCGCGCCCGGTGCCGATCGGTGTGTCCACGGGGCGGACGGGGGTCACCGCGGGCACCATCGGGGCGCGCGTCACGGACGGGCGCCGGACGTACGCCCTGTCCAACAACCACGTCTTCGCCAACCGCAACCAGGCCAACCTGGGCGACAACGTGATCCAGCCGGGCGTGGCCGACGGCGGCAGCGACCCGGAGCACGCCTTCGGCACGCTGGCCGACTTTCAGGAGATCGGCTTCTGCCGGGCCCTGGCCTGCCCGGAGAACGAGGTCGACGGCGCCATCGCCGAGACGTCGCCCGACCAGCTGGCGGCGGCCACCCCCTCCAACGGCTACGGCGCGCCCCGAAGCGGGATCGTGGAAGCGTCGCTCATGCTCGCGGTGCAGAAGTACGGCCGCACCACCGGGCTCACCCGCGGCAAGGTGACCGGCATCAACGCCATCCTCGACGTCAACTACCGCACCGGCAGGGCTCGCTTCGTCGACCAGATCGTGATTACCGGCCAGGGATTCAGCGCCGGTGGCGACTCGGGCTCCCTGATCGTGACCGACGGGCGGGGGCGCAAGGACCGGCGGCCCGTCGCGCTGCTCTTCGCAGGCAGCCCGAACACCACCATCGCCAACCCCATCGACCTCGTTCTCGACCGCTTCGGCGTAACCGTCGACGCAGGGTAGGACGACATGGCGGCGAGCATAGAGGACGCGCACCGGCACCTCTCGAGAAAGGTCATGGGACAACCCGGCGTGGTGGGTACCGCGATCGGGGTGGTCGCCGGGAAGCCCTGCCTCAAGGTGTATCTCGCAGGCGGCGGGGGCAGGGAAAGAACCCGTATCCCCGGCAGCTGCGAGGGTTACCGGGTGGTGGTCGAGAAGACCGGCACCATTCGCCGTCTGTCTTCGTGACGGGGCAACCCTGACGCAGGGTCGTTCGGTCAAAGGGCCGCGTGCCGCTCCGGTATCGTCCCACCCGCCAGCAGATCGTTTGACACCAGCGCGAATCACTACTACTCGTAAGCTACGACATCTTTCGTGGCACGATGACCAGCCCGAGCCCCGTCTCCAACGAAGAACGGAACGCGCGATGAGAAACCGAACCGCCCGCAGTCACCGCTTCACGCCCTTCGCCTTCATCATGACCCTCGGGTTGTCCGGGTGCGCGCAGGATGACACCGCGGCTCCCGCCGGCGCCGTCCCCAGGCACCAACTCGGCGAGCCCGAGGCGGTTTCCGGGGACTTCGCGTCCGTGAACGGTATCCGCGTACGCCCCGACGGCAGTCTGCTGGTGGCCGACGGGACGGGCAGGGAGCTGGTGCTCCTGGACCTGGACCTGGGAACACGTACCGTGGTGGGAGGCCGGGGCGAGGGTCCGGGCGAGTATCAGGCGCCGAGCCGTGTCTGGCCTCTTCCCGGCGATTCGACGCTGCTGCTGGACGTGAGCAACAATCGCCTCACCGTGCTGGCGCCCGATCTCTCCTTCGGCGCGACCCGGCCGATGTTCGAGATGGACCCCGAAGGCGGCATCCTGCTGCTGAACCCCCAGGTGATCGATGGCTCCGGGCGCATGTACAGCACAAACGGGTTCTCGATGAACCTCGCGGGTGCGGGTTCGCGGGATGGATCAGGTTCCGATTCCGTCCCTGTCGTGCGGGCTACGCTCGATGACCTTGCCGCCGACACCGTGGCAAGACTCGCGTCCAGATCCACCTCGCGGGTCGAGATGAGAAGCAACCAGGGCGACCGGATGGTCACGATGCAGCGAACTCCCTATTCGGCCTCCGACAGCTGGGGCGTCGCGCCGGGCGGAAGCGTGGCCGTCGCGCGGGCGGCGGACTATCACCTGGAATGGATCTCCTCCGACGGATCCGTTCGCAGCGGAGCGCCCGTCGCATGGGACGCGGTCCCGGTGGGCCAGGCGGAAAAGGAAGCCTGGGTCCGGGAGCAAAGTAGCCGGTCCGTCCAGACGGCGACCTTCATGACGGGCGGCGGGGGCGGAGCCTCTCCGGGTTCCGGGATCGGAGGCGCCGCTGCCCGCAGCATGTCCTTCGGGGGCGGGAGCGACGACGTGGACGACTACGAATGGCCCGAGACGCTGCCCCCCTTCACGGGCAGCATTCTCATCGACCCGGAGGGCCGCGCCTGGCTGCGTCGCCACCAGCCCGTCGGCGCGCCGTTCCTGTACGACATCTTCACGCCCGACGCCGAGCACGCCGCCATGGTGGAGATCGCCGAAGGGCATACCGTCATGGGGTTCGGCGACGGTGTCGTCTACGCGACCTTCAGGGACGAAGTCGACCTGGTATACATCGAGCGGTACCGCCTCCCGGAGATGTAGCGCATGCCCGACCCGACCTCCCTTGCGGAGCTGATTGCCCGGCGCCGCTCCATAAAGCAGTTCACCGTCCGCGAACCCACCCGCGGGGAAATCGAACGACTCCTCGGGCTGGTCGCGCAGGCGCCCAACCATCGCATGACCCAGCCGTGGCGCTTCTACGTGCTGGGCCCGGCCGCCCGGCGCGGCTACGGGGCGGCGCTGGGGGCGCGCAAAGCGAAGCGGGTTTCCGACCCGGACGCGGCCCGGGAAGTCGTCGAAAGCGTGGCCGCCCGCCACGAGGCGCTTCCCGCGATGATCGCGGTGGCGGTGGTGGTGCACGAGAACCCGGAGATTCGGGAAGAAGATTACGCCGCGACCTGGATGGGCATCCAGAACCTGGCGCTGGCCGCCGAAGCGGCCGGGCTGGGCACGCACATCAAGACCGGCGCGGTCATGGACGACCCCCGCTCCCGGGCGGCGGTCGGCGTCCCCGACGGGGAGCGGATCGTGGCCATCGTCAACCTGGGCGAGCCCGCGGCCGTGCCGGACCCCAAGTCCCGCATCCCCGCCCGCGACCTGACCACCTGGGTGGACTGAGCGGGCCACAGAGGACCGCGCGGGCAACGACGATCCTGACAATTCCCTTGCACCCGGATCGTTGAGCCGGGCCGACCGGCCGATACCTTCAATGGTATGGCAAGAAATCGCACGACAACCCGCCCCCGCCGGCTGGTCACGCTCGCGCTTCTCGGTCTCACGGGGGTCCTCACCGCCGTTCTCGGCTACGAAGCCTGGGACGGCAGCCGCTCGAGCGTGCAACTGGCCGAAGAGATCGTTCGCGATCAAGCCCTGTATGCCGCCTCCAACTTCGCCGCCGAGGCCCGCGGCGAGGTCGCGTTCGATCTGTTGGAGGAAGGTATGGAGGTGATCGACAGAAGCGTGGGGCGCCGAGGCGATCGTCCGCTCACTCCGGGTGGCCTGCGCGAAGCGGCGCGAGCGGAGGGATGGGACGGGATGGATCAGGCGTCGCTGTTCTTCAGGCTGGCCCCCGGCGAAGGCGAAGTCTCGGTTGCGGGAGAGGCGGATTCCGCGCAGGCGGGGTGGGCGGTGCGAGAGGCGCGGGAATACAGCCGCCGCAACCCGGATGATGACGACCTGCGCACGCTCTTCGCTCCGGGAGGAAGCAGCGTGCTCGTGCACCAGCTCTCGTACGAAGGTCGGGGGGACTACGCGCTCCTGGGAATGATCCTGTCGCCCAAGGCGTTCGGTCCCGCGTTCGAACGCGCGTTTCTCGACGAGCCCCTCCTGCCGGAGGCCTTCTCCGGAGGGCGTCCCAACGGGGACATCTTCGTGGCGCGGGTCCGGGATCCCTACGGAAACGTCGTCTACGAATCGTCCGCCGAACCGTACTCGGGAACCCCGGTACAGCACGAGCTGGACGAGAGGCTCGGCGGAATGGTGCTGGAACTCGGGGTGCGCGAGGAGGCGGTCGATCAGCTGGTGAGCGGCGGGGTTCCGCAGTCGCGCATGCCTTACATCGTCGCGCTCTTCCTCCTGACGGCCGGCCTGTTGATGACGGCGGTGTGGCAACTGCGAAGGGAGGCGGAACTGGCCGATCTGCGGGAAGACTTCGTGTCCAGCGTATCCCATCAGCTGCGCACGCCGCTGACCCAGATCAGGATGTTCGGGGAGACGCTGATGCTGGGCCGCGTCCGCAACGAGGCGGAGCGGGAACGGGCGACGGAAATCATCGTTGACGAAGCGAACCGGCTGACGCATCAGGTCGAGAACGTGCTCCTCTTCTCCCGCGGCGAGCGCGACGCGCTGAACCTGAACCTCGTCGAGGCGGACCTGGGCGCGGTCGTGGAGAGTGTGACCGAGAGCTTCGAGCCGCTGGCGCGGGCTGCGCAGGCTGCCCTCGAGCGACGCATCGAGACCGGCATCGAGTGCACGATGGACGTCGAAGCGACACGCCAGGCGGTGCTCAACCTGCTCGACAACGCCGTCAAATACGGGCCGGCCGGACAAGTGATCGAGATCGGCGTGCGGGGTACGCCCGGCGAGCCGAAGGGCTTCGCGACGATGTGGGTGGAAGACGAGGGACCGGGCGTGCCCCCGGGTCAGCAGGATCGGGTCTGGGACGCCTATGTTCGGCTCGACCGTGACCGCGCGTCCGCGACCGCCGGCTCGGGAATCGGCCTTGCCGTGGTGCGCAGGGTGATCGAGGCCCAGGGTGGAAGGGTGCGCGTCGAGGCGGGCGACAGAGGCCCCGGTCCCGGCGCCCGGTTCATCATCGAGTTGCCGCTGGCGCGCGCGCTCCGGGAGGCGTGAAATGGCCCGGATCCTGATCGTGGAGGACAACGCCCGGCTGGCCTACGGTCTTCGCAACAACCTCGAGATCGACGGTCACGTGGTCGATGTGGCGGAGGACGGCGCGCAGGGCCTGGAGGCCGTGGTTTCAGGGGAGCCCGACCTCGTCATCCTGGACCTCATGCTGCCCGGAATGAACGGCTACCAGGTGCTCCGGTCCCTCCGCGACAAGGGCATCGGAGTCCCCGTGCTGATCCTGACCGCCAGGGGCGAAGAGGCGGACAAGGTGATGGGGTTTCGCCTGGGAGCGGACGACTACGTCACCAAGCCCTTCGGGGTGCTGGAGCTCCTTGCCCGCGTATCCGCGATCCTGCGAAGAGCGGGACAGGACGGGCAGCCGAAGGCGGTGGAGACCTTCGGCAACGTCGAGATTCGCCTCGAGCACCGTTCGGTCCTGCGTGACGGCCGGGAGGTGCGGCTCACACCCAAGGAATTCGATCTCCTGGTTGCGCTCGTGCGGCGGCGCGGCGCGGTGGCGACCCGGGTTGCGCTCATGAAGGAGGTCTGGGGGCATCGGGCCGCCATCCTCAGCCGGACCGTCGACACGCACGTCGCGGAGCTTCGCCGCAAGCTCGAGGAAGATCCGGGCGCGCCCCGTCATATCCTGACCGTCCATCGATCCGGATACAGGCTGAGTCGTCCAGCCGTTCGCAGCCATCATCAAGACGATCCTCATTGACGGGAGCGGCCCGGTAGTTGACCGACCTGAACTGACGTCGGGCCGGCCCCTGGCACCGGGACCCCAACATCTGGAGGTACAGCATGAAGCACGACGACGCTGGAAAAGGACGGGTACTGACGCGGCGCGAGGCCCTCGCCGCCCTTGGTGTGGGCGGTGGAGCGCTGGCCACCGGCCGGTGGGCCTTCGGGATGGGGTCGGGGGTGGCGCCGGGCGGCGAATTCGCTCGAACGCTGCCGGCGTGTGTGGTGCGGCCCGAGCAAACCGAAGGACCCTTCTTCGTCGACGCACAACTGGAACGCTCCGACATCCGGTCCGATCCGGAGACCGGGGCGGTAAGCGAGGGCGCGCCGCTGACGCTCAGGTTCAACGTGTCGCAGATCTCCGGCGGGGCCTGCACGGTACTGGCCGGCGCGCTGGTCGACGTGTGGCAGTGCGACGCCGCGGGCGTGTACTGGGGCGTCGACGACGACGGAGCCCCCGCCGGAGCGAGGGACCGGAAGTTCCTTCGGGGTTGTCAGCGCACGGACGAGCACGGCGTGGCCCGCTTCACCACGATCTTCCCGGGCTGGTACCGCGGCCGGGCGGTTCATGTGCACTTCAAGGTGCGCACCGACGTGGCCGCGCAGCCCTACGAGTTCACCTCGCAGCTCTACTTCGACGAAGCCCTCATCGATCAGGTGCACGGTCAGGCACCCTACGCGGCGCGGGGACGGCGCCAAACGACCAACGCCGCCGACCGCACCTTCCGCAGGGGTGGCGAAAGCCTGATGGCCCGGGTGAGCGAGACCGGTGCCGGATACGCGGCGACCTTCGACCTGGGCCTCGATCTCACCGATGCGGAGGCCGGGCGGCCCGACGGCGGCACGGACGGTCGCCGGGGAGCCAGGCGAGTCTGAGATGATGCAATCAGGGCTCGGCACGAGGCGAGCCGGCATGGGGCGAACCGGCACGGCAGGGCTCCATGTGGCGGGGCTGTTGCTGGCCGTAATGGCGTCCCTGGTCTCCTCACCGGGGAGCGCACAGGAGGAGATGCTCGACGCGGGTCCGGGGGATCCTCTCCTGCGCGTCTTCCTGGACTGCGATCGCCGGACGTGCGACTTCGATCACTTTCGCCGGGAGGTCTCGTTCGTGAACTACGTCCGGGACCGGACGGACGCGGAACTCCACGTGCTGGTGACGTCGCAGGAGACCGCGGCCGGGGGTGAAGCGTACGAGATGTTCTTCATGGGGCTCGAGGAACGGGCCGCGCAGCAGGACACGCTCCGCTTCGTCTCGCAGGAGAGTGATTCGGACGAGGAGGAGCGGGCGGGTCTGACCCAGATCTTCAAGCTGGGGCTCGTCCGGTACGCGGCGCCCACCTCCGCCGGTCCCCTGCTCGACATCCGCTATTCCGCGCCCACTCAGGCGCAGCAGCAGGCCAGCACCGAGACCGATCCATGGAACCTGTGGGTGTTCAGCGTTCGAGCCGGCGCCGAACTCGACGGAGAGAGCCGCCAGAGTTCACAGGCTTTCGACGGGTCGTTCTCGGCGAGCCGCACGACCGAAGACCTGAAGATCGACATCAGCTCGTTCGGCCAGTTCGAGGAGGAGGAGTTCGAGCTGAGCGACGGCGAGGTGCTGGTGAGCACGTCGCGCAACATCAACCACGAGGGGCTCATCGTGTGGAGCCTCGGGCCGCACTGGTCCGCCGGCGTGCGCGCCTCCGCCCTCACGTCTACGAGGGTCAACCAGGACCTGACCATCCGGGCGGCCCCGGCGCTGCAGTACAGCGTTTTCCCCTACGCGGAGTCGACGAGAAGACAGATCACGTTCCTGTACTCGCTCGGGCTCGCGTCCTTCGACTACGAGGAGGTGACGCTCTTCGACAAGTTGGAGGAGACCCACGCGGAGCAGCGCATGGAGGTTGCGGCCGAGTTTCAGCAGCCGTGGGGAGAGATCAACAGCGGGCTCGAGGCCTCCATGTTCGTGCGGGACCCGTCCCTCCACCGGATCGACCTGTCCGCGCGGGTGGAGTATCGGATCATTAGAGGTCTGAACCTCGACCTGGAGGGGAGCGTGGCCCGGGTCAAGGACCAGATCTACGTGAGCCGCGAGGACACTCCCGATGAGGAAATCCTGCTTGAGCGCCGCCAGCTGGGAACCAGTTTCGAGTACGAGCTGGAACTTGGGTTCAGCTTCACGTTCGGTTCGGTCTTCAACAACGTGGTCAACCCGCGGATGGGATCGAACCGGGGACGCAGATTCTTCAACTAGGCGCGACCGCGCTACCGCAGCGCCCGGCTACCGCAGCACCGGCCTCCCCGCCCGCACTCCCAGGTACTCGCCGCCCTCGATGGTGAGCACGCCGTTGACGAACACGTACTCGATTCCGCCGGAGGGAACCGCCGCGTTGGTGTAGTCCCCGCGGTCGATGACCGTCCCGGGATCGAACACGGTGATGTCGGCGTCGGCTCCCACCCGGATGCGTCCCTTGTTCGCCATCATGGGCACGTAGCTCTCGAGGCGCCGCGCCGGCTCGATGGTCATCTTGCGGAGCGTCTCCATCAGGGTCAGGACGCCGTCCTCGCGCACGTACTTGCCGAGGACCTTCGAGAACGATCCGGTCGAGCGCGGATGGCTCACCTGCGCGCCGCCGTCGCTCGCCACCATGGTCAGCGGACTCGCCACCGCGGTGAGCGTCATCTCCTCCGTTCGCACGTGGCTGATCACGCTGCCCCCCTGCTCCCGGTAGCGGCCGAAGCTCTCCCGCGTCAGCCGCTCGCCGGTGGCGCCCCACTGGAACACGCCGAAGCGCTCGTCCTCCCATTCCTCCCAGTCGTCGTAGAGCGCGGACTCGATGCGGCTCTGGCTGGCGCCGTAGGGATAGGCCTCGGTGGTCACGTCCCGCCCGGCGTCGACGGCCTCCTGCACCACCGCGAGGAACTCGGCGGTGCGGGCGCCGCCGGTCGAGTTGGCGTGCACCAGGTGGAGCGGCGCGCTGGCCTGTGCCGCCAGGTCGATGGCGTAGTGGGCGCCGTCGGGGCCTCCGTGGGTGTGCACGTGCGCCGACGCGCCCGCCTCGCCCGCGACGGACATCGCGGCGAGGAGTTCCTCGTCGGTGGCGGCCGGCGTGTAGGGGAAGCCGAACCCCACCGCGGGCGCCCCCTGGTCCAGCCCCTCGCGGATGCGGCGCGCGATCTCCTCGACCTGCCCGGGCGTGGCCGGATCGTCCTTGCCGGCATCCGCGGGCAGGAAGTCGCCCGTGTCGCCCATCACGCGCATGCGCACGGGAATGTGGCCGATGCTCGCGCCGTAGTTGACGGGCTGGCCGCCCTCGCGTTCGGCGTAGAACGCCGCGACGTCCCCGGTGCCGACCTCCAGCTCCAGACCGGTGGTCACCCCGTCGTGGGCCATGAAGCGGTAGGTCTCGTCGGTCTGGCCGTGCTGGTGCAGGTCGACGAAGCCGGGCGCGACCACCAGGCCCGAGGCGTCGATGACGCGGGTGCCGGTGAGCGGCTCCTCCGATATCGCCTCGATGCGGTCGCCCGTGATTCCCACGTGGAGCGTCGCGTCGGTGCCCGATTCCGGATCCATGACCCGGCCGCCGGCGAGCACGACGTCGTAGGAGGGCGTGGCATCCGCGCATGCGCCCGCCCCCAGGGCCGCTGCGAGTGACACCGCCAGCATCTTCCCGAACCCTTCTCTCGTTGCGCGCATCTCTGGTGCTCCTCCGCCGGTTTCGTCGACATAGGGGTGGATTACACCCAACCGTTCCCTCGGAACATACGGAGAGTACCCGGCAGAGACAGGCTCGGCGGGCCGCAGGGCAGGGATTCGGCGTACCGGCCGCGAGCGACGGACTTTGACGAAGCGGATGCGTCGGAAGCACTATTCCGGGTCCGATTGCGCGTCCAGCCGGAAGGAGTCCGTCATGACAATCCAGTCTCCCCTTCCCTCCCTTGCATCGCTGCTGCTCCTCGTCGGCGTCGCGTGCGCATGTTCGCAGCCGCCTTCGGAAGCGGACGCGCGCGTGGACGAGATCTTCGCCCAGTGGGACTCATCCGGGAGCCCGGGATGCGCCCTGTCCGTGTCCCGGGCGGGCAACCCACTGCTCTCGCGGGCATGGGGCATGGCGGACCTCGAGCACGGCATCCCCAACACTCCGTCGACCATCTTCGAGGGGGGATCGCTGGCGAAGCAGTTCACCTCGGCGGCGGTGATCCTGCTGGCGCTCGACGGCAAGCTGTCCCTCGACGACGACGTGCGCACGTACATCCCGGAGGTGCGCGACTACGGCAAACCGGTCACCCTGCGCCGCCTCATGACCCACACGAGCGGCATGCGCGACTGGGGCTCCGTCGCGTCGATCTCCGGCTGGGGACGCGGTGCACGCTCGCATCGGCACGCGCACGTGCTCGACATCGTGAGCCGCCAGAGCGCGCTCAACTTCGAGCCCGGCCATGAGTACTCGTACAGCAACACCGGCTACAACCTGCTCGCGGTGGTCGTGGACCGGGTGAGCGGGATGCCCTTCGCGCAGTTTTCCCGCGAGCGCATCTTCGAGCCCCTGGGGATGAGCGATACGCAGTGGCGCGACGACTACAGGCGCCTGGTTCCGCGGCGCAGCACGGCCTACTCCGCGTCCGACGACGGCTTCCTCATCAACCGGCCCATCGAGTACGTGCATGGGAACGGGGGCATCCTGAGCACGGTGGGCGACCTGCAGATCTGGAACGCCGCGCTCACCGACGGTCGCCTGGGCGGCGGGGAGTTCGTGCGCATGATGCATGACCGGGCCACCCTCAACGACGGGCGTCGGATCTCGTACGCCGGCGGCCTCCAGCTGCGCGACTTCGCGGGCGTCCCCTCGATCACCCACACCGGATCGACCGCCGGCTACAGGGGCTTCATCGGCCGGTATCCCGACCAGCAGCTCTCGATCGCGATCTTGTGCAACGTGGGCAATGCCAACCCCGGGGCGCTGGGCGGACAGGTGGCGCGCGTGTTCCTGGGTGATGCGGCCTCTCCCGACCCGGAACCGGGCGATGGGATGTCGCTTTCGGCCGCGGAGCTGGAGGCGAAGGCCGGGCTCTACCGCGAAGTGGACACCGGCGATCCGCTGCGCATTGCGCTGGAGGACGGCGCGCTGCGGGTCGGGAGCCAGCCGCTGGTCGCCCACTCGGCGAGCGAGTTCCAGGTGGGGGCGAGCGAGCGCCGTCTCGTCTTCGGTGCCGCAACGGACGGTGGGCGCCCGACCATCGACGAGTACACCGGGGAGTACTACGACAACACCTACGAGCCGGTTGAGCAGTTCGCACCGGCCCCCGGGCAGCTCGATGCGTATACGGGTACATTCCACAGCGACGATGCCGAGACCACCCTGGTGGTGGCGGTGGAGGAGGGTCGCCTGGTGGCGAAGCGGAGGCCCGACGCAGTCTTCGAACTGGAGCCCGTCTACGAGCACGCCTTCAACGCGGGCGGCCTCGGGCGGCTCCGCTTCGATTTGGGCGCGGACGGACGCGCGACCGCGTTCGGAATGCGCCAGGGACGCGTCTACGACATGCGATTCCAGCGAGTCGCCGACTCGGGAGGATAGAAGATGGACAGCAGCAAGACGACACTCGGGCGCCAGCCCGACGGAACGCGCATGCACTCGTCTTTGGGTGAGGCCGTGCATTCGCGCGGGGAGATGGCATCGCGCCTGTCAGTCATCGCCGGCCACCGCCAGGAACGGCGCCCCACCGTCACCCCACCCGCGGCGCGCGCGGGCGAGGAGGTAACGGTGTCGATGGACCGGCTTCCCTACGCCGCCGTCTACATCGGCTTCGGCGCGCTGGGCGGCAACCACCAGCTGCTTACGCAGGCCGAGACGGACGCGGACGGAATGCTCTCGGCAACCGTGAGCCTGCCGGCGTGGGCCACCGCCGACCTGAAGCACTTCTTCTTCCTGGCCGGCTTCGACCAGCGGCCGTTCGTGACTTCTCACGAATTCCACGTCGCCGACGAGGAAGGGGTGTTCCGGGTCGAGGGCGAGATCACCGACGAGGGGCTGGCGTGCCTCACGCTGCGCAATAGCGACGATCGGCTCTACACGCTGGAAGGCGAAACCGTCGGGTTGGCTGCGGGCTCGCGCGTGGTGCTGCGCGCCACCCTCCCGGAGGATCCGCTGTGCGGCGAAGGCGTGGCCATCGAGGTGCTTGATGCGCGGGTTCGGTAGGGTGGTGGGGGCGGGGTTCGTGGCGCCCTGGACACGCGGGACCGCGGGCGGAGGGATGCCCGGGGGTGCCGGGGACAGAGGGGGCGAAGCGTTCGTTGACTGCGTCGGGCGCGGGCGCCGGCATGTCACAATGGCCATCCGACTGACGTGGATCGGGCTCATGATATTCTCCGCCGGCTGCGAGGCACCGGCGCCCGAGCCGATGCTGGAGGACGCCCCCGACATCGACGTCGTCGAGCTCACCGCCGCGCAGATCCGGGCCGACTACGCCGAGGGCCGCTACACCGCCGTCCAGCTGACGCAGGCCTTCCTCGCGCGAATCGAACGCTACGAGGACCTCTACAACGCGTTCATCTCCATGAACCCGGATGCCCTCGCCACCGCCGCCGACCTGGACCGCGAGTACGCCTCCACGGGTCCGCGCGGCCCACTGCACGGGGTGCCGGTGGTCATCAAGGACAACATCGACTACGGGGGCCAGGTCACCACCGCCGGCTACGACGGTTTCAGCGCGGCCGGCGGCGGCGTGGACATGATCCCCGACGACGACGCCGCAGTCGTGACCCGCCTGCGGGAGGCGGGCGCCATCATCCTGGGCAAGACCAACCTGCCCGACTTCGCGGGTCACGGCACCCGCACCGAGAGCTCGGTGGCGGGGGTCACCCTGAACCCTTACGACGTAACCCGCATTCCGGGGGGATCCAGCGGCGGCACCGCCACGGCGGTCAATGCGAGCTTCGCCGTGCTGGGGCTCGGCACCGAGACGGGTGGATCGATCCAGAACCCGGCGGCCGCGCAGGCGCTGGTGGGGGTGAAGCCCACCTACGGACTGGTGCCGCTGGAGGGGGTGGTGCCGCTGAACGGCAGCTACGCCGACGTGGTCGGGCCGATGGCGAAGACCGTGGTGGACGCGGCCGTCGCCCTGGACGCGCTCGCGGGGCCCACCCCGGAGGACCTGGCCACCTACGCTGCCGCGGACCACATGCCCGAAGACGGGTATGCGGGCGCGCTCGATCCGAACGCCCTGTCCGGCAAGCGCTTCGGGCTGGTGGGGGTCGGCTGGCGCGACACCTGGCTCCCGCTCGCCGAGGAAACCGAGGCGATCTACCGGGGGGCGATCGCGGCGCTACACGAGCGCGGGGCGGAGACGGTCGAGGACCCCTTCGCGGGCACCGGCTTCGTCGAGCTGTACGGTGAACGCCCGCGCGTCCCCTCGGCGGCCGCCTACGACATGCTCAACTACTTCCTGGGGCTCGGTCCCGGGGCCGCCTTCCACAGCGTGGAGGAGTGGGAGGCCCTGTCCGGCAAGTCATTCCGCGACCGCGAGGACGACGAACGTCCCCCGCCGGCACGCCCCAGCGCCACCGAGGAGGGTGACGCCTTCCAGGGCTGGCGGGCGGACATCCGCGCCCTCTTCCGAGGCGTGCTGGAGGAGAATGACCTCGACGGCCTGTTCTTCCCCCAGGCCGGCGCGCCCATCGGCGATCTCGTCGAAGACCCGGAGCGCCCCGACTTCAACCCCAACAATCATCCCGAACTTCCCAGCAATGTCATCAACGATATTGGACTTCCCGTCGTGACCGTGCCGTTCGGCTACTATCCCGACGGGACGCCCTTCGTGCTCGCCTTCATTGGAGATCTATGGACCGAGGCGGAGCTGCTGGCGTACGCGTACGATCTGGAGCAGGCCACGAAGGCGAGAACCCCACCCCAACTGAGGTAGACGACACATGGCGGCGTACACTTGCGAAGCATGCGGCATGAGCATCGGCACCATGACCTGCGGCCAGTGCGGCGAGGAGCTCGAGCACGGTGATATCACCCTCGACGACGGCCGTTCGGTGCACGTCTCCAGGTGTCCCGGCGGACACGGCAAGGTGAAGTCGCCGATGTGCTGCGGCCAGGACATGGCCTGCCAGACCGGCTGAGCGCTTCCCGCAGGCCAACTACCGTGGGCGAGGGAGCGGCTTGACCACGGGCAGCGGACCGGATGGTGTACCGCGAGCGGTGTCGGCAGGCGTCGTCGAATCGGCAGCCTTGACGGCGGACCGGAAGGACGCCACGGCATCGTCGATACCATCGGCATCGAAGCGAAAGTCGGCTGGTATCGACCGATAGCGTGAGTCCACGCGGGCCATTAGCGCCTTCCCCCGGCGGTCGACGATGTCCTCATTCGCCCCCGGACGCGAAACGGCCTCGCGGAACGCCGTCAACTCGGCTTCCAGGGAGTCCTTGAATCCCTGGAGCACAGCCTGCTGACGGGTGAACTTCTCGAAGTGATGACCCAGCGCCGCCAGACGGATGGCCTCCGGCAGCATGGAAGGATGGTCCTTTGACACCTTCGCGATATACCTGCTGTAGGCCGGGATCTGGCTGGGGGAAAGGCGCCGGCGCACAGTCATCAGCCCCAGATAGAGCGCACTCCTGGTCACGGTCGGGATCACGTGGGGCAACGGTTTCAGTTCCTTCAGCAACGTCAGGCAACGCTCGAAGTAGTTCTCCAGGGAGGGGTCGTAGATCGTGGAGATCACGCGCAGATACCCCTCGAGCAGTATCCCGGGATCCATCTGCGGCACGAAGTTCAGGGCCGTCGCACTGGTACCGACGGGGATGTCCAGGAGGCGGTTCTCCGATTGCAGCCGAGTGTAGAGATCCGTTCCCTTCAGGGCGGTGAGCAACCCGACCAGCGCCATGGGAATGCCGGCGTCCTGAATGAACCGGATCTGGGCATCGAAGACCTGTTCGTCATCTCCGTCCAGCCCCAGGATGAACCCGCCCATCACCTGCATTCCCTTGCGCTGGATCTTTCGTATGGCGTTCAGCAGATAGTCCGGTTCACGCCTGCTGATGTTCTGTGGTTTCTTGGTGATGGCGAGCGCTTTCGGGTTTGGAGTCTCGATTCCCAGGAAGACGCCGTTGAAGCCGGCTTCGATCATTGCGTCCATCACCGAGTCCATTCGGGCCAGGTTAACGCTCGCCTCGGTGAACAGCTGAAAGGGATACCCGTGCGCCCGCTGCCACTCGGCGATTGCCGGCAGCATATTCAGGGCGTCGCGCTTGTTGCCGATGAAGTTGTCGTCGACCAGGAACAGATAACCTCGCCAGCCCAGCCGATAGAGAGCTTCGAATTCCTCGACCATCTGTTCGGGCGACTTGGTGCGGGGCACGCGGCCATAGAGCTTGGTTATGTCACAGAACTCACAGTCGAACGGGCAGCCGCGCGAAAACTGCACGCACATGGCGTGATAGTCCCGCAAGTCGATGAGGTCGAAACGCGGGACGGGCGTACGTGTGACATCGGGTTTCCGCGGCTCGCGATAGATGGTTCTGGCCCTGCCTTCTTCGAGATCCCGCAGGAACCGGGGGAAGGTGTCCTCCGCTTCGTCCAGAACGAAGTAGTCGACGCCCGCGATGTCCTGATGGAACGATGTCGGATAGGGCCCTCCCGCGACCACGGGAATGCCGGCGTGATTGCAACGCTCGATCACCTTCCGCAACGACTCCCTCTGCACGATCATGGTTGACGTAAACACCATGTCGGCCCAATCCAGATCGGAGTCATCCAGGCGCGAGACGTTCATGTCCACAACCCGAAGATCGTATTCCGGAGGGAACATCGACGCGACCGTGAGGAGCCCGAGCGGCGGAAAAGCCGCCTTCACGCCCAGCATCTCCAGAGCGTGGTTGATACCCCAGTAGGAGGGCGGATAGTCCGGGTAGACCAGCAGAGCATTACGCATGGCTAAAGCCCCGACTCCCGGAGCCCTCTCTCAGAGACGAACGCACGATACCGGGCGAATGCGGCGTCGACCATCTCGCGCGTCAAGCCATAGTCCGCGATGTCGTACCGATGGCGCTTCTCGCTACGGCGCCGCTCCGCCTGCTCCGCCAGCCAGGCGTCCATCGCGGTGACGGCTGCGGACTCCAGAGACCAGCCGAAGTGGTCGTAGATGCGGCCCACGACCGCCAACGGGTCCTGGACCAGATCGTAGTAGCTGACGTCGATCCAGCGATGTTCCAGCTCGGGGTGTGCGTTCCGGAAGTCCACGGCCCGATGAAGAAGGCGGCTCATCCCCCGCAGTTGTTCGGCGCCCAGCACCTCCGATGGGCGGGGCTCGGCGATCTTCGCTCGGATCTGCTCGACCAGGCTGCACCATGACCCCATGAACTGAACGGGTTCGCGGTGCGTCTGGATGAAGAGCGCGTCGGGATACGTGTCGAACAGAGCTTCGAGTTCCCTGAGATGGGTCGGCATCTTGAAGAGCCACTGACCTTGCACGCCGGGATGACTTTGCGTCCGCTGGTAATTGTAGTGCTGCATGACACGGCGGTGGTGCCGGTAGGCCTCCCGCGAGCGGCTCTCCTCCAGCCAGCTTTCGTACTGCGGGATGTGATATCGGGCGCCGAACACCCCGGCCTTGAACGACAGCCGAAGGATCGGGATGTCCTCCTCCGGCTCGTCGATGTCGATCTGGTGGACTCCGGCGAAGGAGTCGATGATGCCCGAGGCCTCGAACACGTCGGCCGCCAACGGACGGCGCGGATCCGCCGGAGTGCCCGCTATGCCCGCGTAGTCGCCGCCCGGGATCACCGGTTCCACGTACTCAAACGCCCGTAGCACCCAGAACCGGCTGTCCCGGGTCATGAGGCGGTGGAGGTACGTTGTCCCGGTGCGGTTGATTCCCACAATGAAAACAGGTTGAGCGACTTTCTGTCGGTCGATCTCCGGGTATCGCCGGCGTTCGGCGGCCAGTTCGGCGTTGTTGCGCAGCATACGGCAGAAATCGAACGAGACGTGACCGATCCGGGTATCGAGCATCCCCGCTTCCGGCGACGTGATCGCCTCGACCAGCCGCCGCAGTCCGTCGAGCATCCACTCCGGGTAGGTCGAATCGAAGCACAGGCCGTGATCGTCCGCGTAGCGCCTCGCCTGCCTGAGCAAGTGCTCGAGCTTCAGGCGCCGGCGGGGAACCGGGTGCGGCCATTCGTCTCGATGTTCCCGGATCCATCGGTTGTAACGCACGTACCTCGTAAGGGGACCGGGCCACTCGATCTTGACCGGACAGTCCTCACGAATCGCGCGGTCGCTGACGGGGAGAGAGGTCGCCGAGTCGTTGCCCCGCAGCCAGTAGGGGGCGACGTGATCCAGCAGCGCCCAGTACCGGGCGAGGGGCGAGGCGTCACCCCGGGCTTGGCAAGCCCGCTTGAAGGCCTGGTAGGAAACCTCCGGATAGTCCAGACCGAGTTCTTCAACGCGAACCGTCGTGTACGACGGCGTTGGGTTGCAGCAGTTGTAGATCGTGAAACGACGTTCGGGGTTGAACGAGATCTCGGTGCAGATACGGCTGAGCGTGTCGACGGGGTCGTTGTTGGACTGCAACGTGAATCCCCGTGGAATCATCCCCGCATCCACCACCGCCGAGAAGAGGCGCTGGGTGATGTTGGCCGGCTGCGTGTACCCGGTGGAGGCCATGCTGGTCTGGCTCAGGCGAAAGATCGCTGCGGGCAGCCCGACGACATTGGCAAAAAGGATCGCCTGTTCAGCTACGACTTTGCTCCACGGATACCCGAGAAGCCCAAGTGGGAATGTCCGCTTCATGCTGGGCAGGTCCGGCTGAATCTGGTCGTCGATGCGGCTCTCCCGGTACTCGCGCGCAAAGGAGCAGAAGTACTCGGGGAAGATCCCCATCGTCGAAGCATAGAAAAGATGCTTGTAGCGTGTATGCAGACACAGATCCAGCACGTTGCGGATGCTGAACGAGTTGACGCGGCGAATGGCACGGTAGGACGACGAAAGGCTCAGGGTGGCTGCGAGATGGTAGACGGCATCGATCTCTTCGCAGAGAACGCCAAAACGGGAATCCGACAGCCCGAAGCGCGGTTCGGCAATGTCTCCGGCGTACACGCGAATACGGGGTGCGAAGGCATCGTCCCAGACTTCCGCGTGTTCCATGTTCGCCTTCAGCCGCTCGAAGCCGTGCTCGGGGGTGTCGGCCCGTACGATGCAGTGCACCGTCAGGCGGGATTCCCGGGTGAGCAGATCACGCATCAGGAAACGGCCGAGGAAGCCCGTGGCGCCGGTGACGAGGACGTGGCGGAAGGCGGTGGGGGAGACGGCCTCGGCGGGCGTTGCCCGGGTCAGAACGTCGCGGACGAAGCCGCGCAACGTGTTGAGATCACGCTGGCAGTGGGGAGGCAGGCTACCCGTCAACGGCGGAACGCGCCGGCGGGTTGCCGATGAGAGAAGGCCGGCCTGGTTCAATGGATCTTCGCGGACGAGACTCCTGCCGCGCCGGCCCCATGTGAACCTCCTTGCCCGCCGGCTGACGGCACTTCGGGACCGGCCATCTCGCCGCCGCAGGTCGTTGCGCGGTCCCCGTTGCGGAAATGATCCTCGGGCGCGTTCGCGAAGGGTGATCGGCGCCTGCGCACCCGCTGCTGGAACTCTTCGCCGACGCCCGCCCTTCCATCCGTCTCGCCAGCGATCTCCTCCTCGGCGTCGGAGTCGGTTCCGTGCACGATGGCCTGCGCCAGCGAAAGGGCGGAGGCCGTGGTCATCAGCTCGAGCGCACTGACCTGGTGGTGGAACTGCGTCTGGACGAAGGCGCCCAGTTCTGCGACCGAGATCGACGTGAGTCCGAAGCTTGAGAGCGGCTCCGAAACATCGCCCTCGTCGTGTCCGCACAATTCGGCGACCTTGGCGGAGATCTGGGCGACGACACTTTCCACGGTCAGCTCGCCGCCCGCATCCACCTCGAACGCCGTCTGATTGTTCAGCAGGCGCCCGTTGCGCATGTAGTCGGGGGAATCGACGGTCCACGGAGGGGACGCGAACAGCGCGGTGACGAGATGGTCGTGGTCCGCCATGGTGCGCATGGCGTAGTCGAGGTTGGCGATCGCGAAGTTGGCGCTGACGGTGGTCATTCCGGCCGCTCGCATCATGCGCATGACGTGGAGGCTCCGGGCCGCCATCCCGACCTCTGTGACAGGGCCCAGGTTGTAAGAGAAACCCGGGAGACCGCGCTGGCGTCGCCATGCGGCCAGTCCGTCCAGAAAGCTGCTGGCGGCGCTGTAGTTGATCTGTCCCAGGTTGCCGAAAGTGGAGGCGATCGAGGAGAACAGCACGAAGTAGTCCAGATCGCAGTCGATTGTGGCGTGGTGGAGGTTGAGCGCGCCCTGGGCCTTGGGCCCGAACACCCTTGCCAGTGAATCGGGTGACGTGTCCAGGAAGGACCGGTCTTCCAGCGTCCCGGCGAGGTGGAACACGCCCTTGAGTGGCCGCTCCAGGCCCGCGATACAGCCGCGAACATCGGCCTCGTTCCTCACGTCTCCTGATACGATGTCGATTTCGTAGTCGCGCGTCATCTTGGAGAGCGTGGTGATCTGGCGGATCCACTCGACGTCGCGACCCCGCGCGGGATCACGGTCCATCAGGGTCAGATGGCGGGCACCGGCCGCGATCAGGTACGGCACGAAGCGGAGGCCGAACCCACCCAGGCCGCCGGTGACCAGATAGGTGGCGTCCGGATCCAGGAAGGCACGGGTGTCCGCGATGCCGAATCCCCGGTCCGTGGGATCGGCCGGAGCCTGGAGAACCAGCTTGCCCTGGTGCTGCCCGGTCGTCATCAGGCGAAGCGCCCTGGCATAGTCCCGATAGGGGAAGGAAGTCAATGCGGGAGGCGAGACCGCCCCCTCGTCCATGAGATCCATGCAGGCCTGGGAGAGCGTGTGCGACAATACCGGGTCGTCGAGCATCAGGCGGTCCACATCGATCGCGGCGAAGCGCAGATTCTTGCGGAAGACCCGCATGCTGAGCGAGTTGTCGGTGTAGATGTCGACCTTCCCGATCTCGCAGTGCCAGCCGGAAGGACGCAGCGATTCGAGGCAGAGCGCGATGTGGTGGCCGGCGAGCGAATTCAGAACGACATCTACGCCCTCACCGCCCGTGGCCTCCATGAGATCGTCATACCACTGGTGACTATGCGAATCGAACGCCCCGCGCACGCCCATCTCGAGCAACCGGGCACGTTTGCTCTCGTTTCCAGCGGTGGCGTAGATCTCCGCACCGACGTGTCCGGCCAGGGCGATGGCGGCCTGTCCGACGCCCCCCATCGCCGAATGGATGAGGACGCGCTGGCCCTTCCTCAAACGGGCGAGATGGATCAGCGAGTAGTACGCAGTCACGTAGACGGAGAGCGCCGACGCGGCCTCCTCCATGCCCAACCCGGGTGGCTTGAGGAATGCAAGGTGCTCGTTCACCACGACCCGATTGGCGATGCAGCCGCCCACCGTGAGCGCCACCTCGTCCCCGACCTCCAGGCGCTTCACCCCGGAGCCGGCGCGCCGAACCACCCCGCTGGCCTCGATGCCGACCTCCCGCCCCAGCGCCGAGCGCTCGTAGGCCATTGCCGGCAGGAGGCCGAGCGTGACCATTACGTCGCGAAAGTTGAGAGCGGCGGCGCCGACCTCGACCTCCACATCCGACGAGCCCAGATGCGGAAGCTCGTACGTGGTCATCCGCAGCCCGCTCACCTGGCCGGGATTGTCGAGGCGAAGCCGGTACGGCGGCTCGTCGCCATCGGCCACGAGCGGCGCGCGCTGCCGCACGCTGACGATGCGCGGGACCCAGGGCCGTCGCTCTCTTATCGCCAGTTCGCGCTCGCGCAGATCGAACCGGGTGAGACGGGCCAGAACCTCCAGGTCGCCCTCCGAGCCGATGTCCACAAGCCGAAAGTCGATCCGCGTGTCCTCGGCGAGGAGTTCCAGGGCGATACTGCGCACCGCTCCCCAGAGCGCGCTGCCGCGGGGATCGTCGACGCCGCAAACCGCGCCGCGCGTCACCACCGTCAAACGGCAGTCTCGGGTTGCGCTCTCGAGCCGGAACGGTGCCAGGGCCTGAAGAAACGCCACGATGCGCCACACGGCCCGCTCGCCCGTGGGATCTTCCGGATCCGTGCCGACAAAGAGGTCGATCGCCTCCAGATCGGCGGCTCCCGGCGCTTCGTCCAGCCAGTTGGAGTGTTCCGCCTCGAAAGTCGACCACGGGAGGTGGTGCACGCCCGGTGAGTCGAGGAGGTCGACCCAATCCGCCGCCAGGCTGCCCGGTTCACCGGTCACCCAATGGGAGCCCGGATTGGCGGCCGCCCACCTGGCCTCGGGCCCGTCCGCAGTCTCACTCCCGCCGCCGACACCGGTCCGTTCCGTCAGGTCGACAAGGTCGCGGGGGGCCTGCAGCAACGTAGTGCGCGACCCCGCGTGAATCGTTGACCAGTCGGCGCCAGCCTCGATTACATCCCCCTCGCCATGGAAGACGAGCGCAAGACCGCCGGCAACCAGAAACTGACGAACGCGCGTCCATTGCTCGGGCCCATATCCGCAGGCTTCCCGGTGTAGAAGCGCAAGCTCCGCGGCGGCGGGCCGCAACAGACCCGAATCCATTTCGAGTTCGCGGACCTCCTCCGAGCACGGATCGAGCGAGTCGAACCGAATCGCGGCGTCGTGGTGGTTGAACGCGTCGTAGAGCGCGCGCGTGTGCTCCTCGTCCGCGCCGAGGAGCCAGTACTCGGTCTGAGCGTCCTGGTCTGACAGGCGTTCCAGACACCGGCTCAGGATCGCCTCGGCGGGCTCATGCAGGCCTGCGATCTCGATCACGTGGCAGGCGTACCGGTGTCCGAAGGCCCCTTCCTCGAGGGCCGCGATCAAGGCGGCGGGAGCGACCTCTCCGCCCCGGAGTGCGTCTCCGATGGGAGGCCGCGCCGGAAGGAACTTGGGCTGCCAGCGGATGAGGTGCTTGCTGTCCGGAACGTCGCTCCATCGGGGGTTGCTGTTGAAGGAGTGGTATTCGCCGATGTGAGCGATCAGTTGCCCGGTGGCATGATCGTAGAAGCTGAGGCGGCCGATGTAGAGTTCGCCGAGCGGCTTGTTGTACTGGCCGCGCTCATCCACGTCGAACCAGTCGCCGGTGTCGACCAGGAAGCAGCTGATGCGCGGCCCCGTCGGTGGGCGCAGGAAGGTGATGTCGCACGCCCGTTGCGGCATGGAAAAGAAGTCCGGCAGGCGCATCAGGTAGCGCAGAAAGATCTGAAGCCCGCCGTCGGTCAGCGGAGGGTACAGGACATAGCCCTCTTCCCGACCGGACGCCCACAGCTCCTCGTCGACCTCGATCTCCAGCAGCAAATCCGTGGAAGCCGTGTCCATCTCGATCTGGCGGATGCTGCGGAAATGCGGCCCGAACTCGAAGGCGTCCCCCACGACCGCTTCGATCTGGTCGTAGAAATCCTCCCCCGTCGCGAGGGGCGACGGATCGAAATCGGAGGCCAGGACATCCTCCAGCGTCCGGAGGGTGTCGACGGCGTGGTCTTCGCCCACCCGGCGAACTCTGCCGCGGCAGTGGAGCGTGCCCTCGTCGTCGTTCTCGAAGGAACGGGTGGAGATGGTGAAGGTGAACTGGTCCGGGGCGTTCGGGACCGGAAAAAGAGCCGTCTGCAGCCTCACCGGGGTTTTGCCGACGGGTGTGTGCTGCAGGAACTCCATTTCCTCGATATGCACCGGACTGCCGGAGAACGCCTGCAGAATCAACTCGATGTACCCGGCGGCCGGGATGATGGGCGCCCGATGCACCCGGTGGTCGGTCAGCCACGGAAAATCCCGCTCGGAGAGCCGCGCCTCGAAGAGTATGTGGTCGCAGGCGACCCTGTGACCGACCAGCGGGCCGTGGGAGTACTCGCCGCGGTGGACGAACATCTCGTCGTCGACCAGGTCGTCGTGCGTTGTCGTTTGTTCCTGCGGATGCCCGGGGAGAAGATGGGGGATCGGTCTCGGACGCGGATACTGAGACGCGAAATCGAGTGAGACGCCCGCCTTGTAGAGCGCCCCGAGCGCCTCCTGGAAGCCCATGCAGACATCCTGGTCCTTCATCAGCGTCGGGATGCAGGCCGGGACCGAAGCGCCCCCTTCCAGACACTGCCAAATCAGCGGCTGCAGGGCGCCGTGCGGCGCGATCTCCAGAACCACGTCGGGGCGATAGTCCCCGCGAATCGTCTCCATCGCGGCAGCGAAGCGGACCGGCTCCCGGATGTCGGACCACCAGTATGCTGCGTCCAGGCGCTCGGGCGTCCCGCCGGTGACGGAGGACACAAGGGGAACGTCGGAATCGAAGGCGCACTCGTTGAGGAAGGCGAGCGACGCCATGACATCGTCGTGGAGGGGATCCATCGCCGGGGAGTGAAAGGCGATGTTGCCGGGGATCAGCCGATTCTGCAGACCGCGGCGGTCGAGCTCGCCCATGACGGGCTCGAGCGCGGGCTCCTTCCCGCAGATGACGGTGTTGGCGGGCGAGTTTTCGCAGGCGATCTCAACCTGGGCGGGTCGGTGGTTTCCGGAACCAAACGAAACGCTGATCTCGTCCAGAAGATCCTCTACGCCCCGCCGGTCGAGTCCGATCGCCAGCATCCGGCCGGAGCCGGCCACCCGCTGCTGCAGGGTGGCGCGGTGGTAGACCAGATGCGTGGCTTCGGCAAGGGAAAGCGCCCCACTGGCGTAGGCGGCGGCCACTTCTCCCGAGCTGTGCCCGACGACACAGTCCGGCTGTACGCCCCACGTCGACAGTAGCTCCACGAGGGCGCATTGGAGCATGAAGATCGCGGGCTGCGCCAGCCGGACTTCGTCCAATTCCTCCTGGCTTGCGAAGAAACAGGCATCGCGCAGGGAAGTGGTGGAGTGCTTCTGCCACTCTTCTTCGATGGCGTCGACCACGCGGCGGAAGACGGGGTCGGCGTGGTAGAGGCCGCGCCCGCACCCCGCCCACTGGGTGCCCTGCCCCGAGAAGACCATGGCCACCCGGCGTTCACCGTCTTCCACGGTGGAGCCAGGAGACGGGTCCTCTGCAAAGGCCTTCAACGCCTCCGCCAGTTGATCGAGGTCGCGAACCGAGAACGCCGTACGCGCGGCCAACCGGCTCCGGCGTCGCGCGAGGTTTCCTGCCAGCGTGTAGAGATCGATTCCCGGCCTGTCGAGAACCTCCCGCAAGCTACGTGCGGTCTCCCCGAGGGCATGGGTCGTACGTGCGGACAGGGGGATCATGTAGCCCGCGTCCGGAGCCAGGGGTACCGACCACACAGCAAGCGGCGTCCGCCGGTATTCCTTCACCACACAGTGTCCGTTGGCGCCCCCGAAGCCGAAGGAATTGATCCCGACGACGACCGGACGATCCGGGAATGGCTCGCATGCCGTCTGCACCTGCATCGGGCAGCTGTCGAAGTCGATCTCCAGATTCGGCGCCAGGAAGTTCCGCGAAATGGGCGCAAAGGTGCGTCGCTGCATCATCAGGACGACCTTCAACAACGCACAGCTGAATGCCGCCGCCTCAAGGTGCCCCACGTTGCTCTTCACGCTGGCGACACGCAGCGGGACCTCGCGCTCAACACCGCCGAACGCCTCGGCGATGGCGTTCCCTTCGATGCGGTCGCCCACCACGGTGCCGGTGGCATGCGCCTCGATATAGTCGAAGTCCTCCGGGCCCAGCCCCGCCCGCTCACACGCCGTGCGCATCAACTCGACCTGCGAGTGGCGGGTCGGCGCGGTGATATAGCGGCCCTGGGCCAGGCCTACCGCGTCGTCTGCGGTCCCGGCGGTGTTGACGGCGGTGGCTTCAATCACCGCGAAGACGTGGTCCCCGTCCCGCTCGGCCGCTTCCAACGGCTTGATGGCGAACACGAACGCTCCCTCTGCGCGCATGTAGCCGTTGGCATCGGCATCGAAGGAATGACACCTGCCGTCGGGGCTGATCACGCCAAGTGCGTTGAAGGAGGCGCTGCAGCGGGCCGACCCCAGGTAGGTCGCGGCTCCCACCAGAGCCCGGTCACAGTCGCCCTGGCGAAGCGCGTTCATCGCCGTGTGGAGCGCGGTCAGGGACGCCGAGCAGGCCGTGGAGCACGCGATCGACGGCCCCATGAGGTTGAGGTGGTAGGAGATGCGGTTCGCCAGCATCGACGCGTCTATGCTCAGAATGGAGAACTCGTTGGTCCCGTACAGCGCCCGCCAGTTGGCCGTCGACGCGACCTGCGCCCCGATGAACACTCCCGTGGGGCTGTTGCGCAGTGCGTTCAGGTCCCATCCGGCATGCTCGCAACTCTCCCATGAGCAGCCGAGCAACATTCGGATCTGCGGATCCATGTACGCCATCTCGTTGCGCGACACCCCGAAGAGGCTGCCATCCATCCGCTGCTCCCCCTGGTCGCGAATCAGCCCTTCGTAAGCGCTGCCGAAACGGCCCGGACCTGAGAAGCCGCCGATGGGCTGGTAGCCCTTTCCGTAGCGGTCGGTGACCGGCTCGCGGACGATCTCGCGCTGGCTGAGCAGGCGCCAGAAGTCGTCATCGGTGCGGATGCCGCCCGGCATTCGGTAGGCGTATCCGACGATGGCGACGGGTTCCTTCGACCTTTCTCTTCCGGTAGTCATTGGGGCTTCCACCTCCTCAACACTCACCTTCCCGCTCGCCTGGGGCGGCCCTCCCGGGGATCACCCGCCCCGGGCGGCCACGAGATCGACAAGACTCGTGCGGAATGTCGCAAGATATCAGGATAATGTCGCACCCTTGGCCCACGAACGATAAGCGAGCGGGCTCCCCGCTCGCAACCAATTACCGCTCCCCAACAGGCTCCGGTTCCGTATCTTCCCGGTATGTCTACCAACATGACTACTCAGCCTCCTGGTCCGGTACTCGTCACTGGCGGAAACGGCTACATCGCGTCCTGGCTGGTCAAGAGACTGCTCGACCGCGGCTTCGACGTCCACGCGACGGTGCGCGACACGAGGGATCCCACCAGGACCGACCATCTGAGAGCGGTCGCGCGTGGTGGTCCCGGTAGTCTGTCCCTGTTCGACGCGGATCTCCTGGAGGCCGCCGGATTCGACCGCGCCATGGCGGGGTGTCACATCGTGTTCCACACCGCCTCGCCGCTGATCGTGCGGGACGTGGCCGATCCGGTCCGTGACCTCGTGCAGCCGGCTACCCGGGGCACGCGCCATGTCCTGGAAGCCGTGAACCGGACTCCCTCCGTCCGGCGCGTGGTGCTCACCTCGAGCATCGTGGCCATCTACGGTGACGCCGCGGATCTCCAGGAGATCGAGGCGGACCGGTTCGACGAGAGTCATTGGAATTCAACCAGCCATGCGCACCACCAGCCCTATTCCTACTCGAAGACGCTGGCAGAGCGGCTGGCCTGGGAGTTGGCGGCCGGACAGGACCGGTGGGATCTCGTGGCCGTGAACCCCGGCCTCGTTCTCGGACCGGGTCTGAGCCGCCACACGAGCGCCGAGGGCGTCCTGGTGATGCGCGACTTCGGGAATGGCTACTATCGTTTCGGTGCCCCGGAGCTGGAATTCGCCATCGTCGATGTGCGCGATGTCGCCGAGGGTCACCTGCGGGCGGGGTTGCTTCCGAGGGTCAGAGGACGCCACATCCTGGTCAGTGAGACCCTGAGCCTGATCGAAATCGCATCGATTCTGCGGAACCGCTTCGGCGACGGATATCCGTTCCCGCGCCAAACCGTGTCCAGAGTGGCTGCGCTCATGCTCGCGCCCCGGCGGCGAATCCCGCAGGCGGTGGCGAGGCGCAACATCGGCTATCCACTCAGGTTCCACAACCGATACGCGAGAGAGGCTCTCGGAATGACCTTCCGGCCGGCTGCGGAGTCGATCGTCGACCACTTCCGGCAACTGGTCGACGACGGCCTGGTGTCGCGGGTGAGGCGGAACTTCGAAGACGCGCGTCCCGGCTCGCGCTAGTTAACCGCCCTCCACAACCCGTTTCGCGGTTTCGTCGGCCAACTCGAACATGCCGGTCAGAATCTGTTTGCGCTTGAGCTTCAGTTCCTCGACGCGGCCCCAAAGAGCCTCGCGGATCGCCGCAGTCGCGGCCTCGCGCACCTCGGGGGCCAGAGTGGCGTCGTTCCGGAATTCGTATTTCTCGACGGCGAAATCCGCGATGTCCAGAATGTTCTCGCCCACGATGTTGAAGTCGACGGAGCGCTTGATGCTGATCGCCCTTTTCTCGCTCATTGCTTGGTTCTCCCTGGAACGTGAAATACATCCATCGGGTTGTTTCAGACCCCTTCTCAGGACCTGCCGATTGCCTCGACGGCAGCGGCCTGGGTCGTGTGTACGGCAATCAGCTGGTCGAATCCACTCACAGCCACAATCTCCCGATTCAACTCGGTAAGCGAGCAGAGGGCGAATCTCCTTGCGCCGAATCGCCTGGCCAGGATCAGACACACCCGTAGCCCGGCGCTGCTCATGAACGCGACCTTCTCCATGTCCAGGATGAGGGTATCGTCGTCCGCCCCCAAACCGCCTTCCACAAGGCCCTGGAAATCGGGCGCGCTCGCGTTGTCGATGCGTCCCAGCACCGAAGCGATCGCGATGTCTCCCTCGCGTCGCCACTTCACGTCGACTGTCATCCTGTCCCTCCGGTTTAGGGGAAACCCGTCATTCGCATGATCTCAGCTGACACACTGTCGCACGTTGCACACGAAAAGTCGCAACGCGCGGCACAAGATCGCGCCCCGAGCGCAACGGGACAACCACGAGCCATGCGCCCGCCCGACTGCTCCGCCGGGCAGACGTCAGGGGCTCATGCCCCCCGCGTCGGCACCTCCCTGAACGGAAGCGACGGCGAACCGAAAGTGATCTCCTGCACCGCCTTCACGCTGCGGCCGCCGTACCGGAAGGGGATCACGAGACGGAACGGGGCGCCGTTCACGGGAGGAAGCGGCTCGTCGTTGAGCATCCACACGAGCATCGTCTGCTGATGACGCATGGTGGGGACTTCCTCGTCCGTGTAGTAGCCGTCGTGGGAGACGATGCGGCAGTAGTGCGCGGTGGGCGCGAGACCGATCATGTCCAACACGTCGTTGAAGCGGACGCCGGTCCACTTGACGATGCCGGTGGGCCGGGGCGCGCCGCACTGGAGCAGGGTCACCATGGAGTGCCTGGGCAGGTCAGCCAGGTCCTCGTAGCGCAGGGTGCCGTGCAGGCGGGACAGCCTGCTCGCGGCGATGCGGATGCTCGCGGTGCGGTAGTCGAGGTCGATGTCGGGAGCCTCGCCCCCGGTGTAGCGGTAGATGACGCCGTCGATGGAGCCGGCGGATCCCGGGGAATGCTCGGGCGCCGAGCCGTCGGCGTTCAGCGGCAGATCGGCGCGGGTCCGGATCTCGCCCTCCACCAGCCGGTCCGGGAACTCCTGGGCTTCCTGCGCCAGTACCCGGTCGGGCTTCACCACCCCCATGGAAAGGCCGGCGACGGCCGTCCCCGATACCTTGATCGCGTCGCGTCGTGTGAGCTTCATTGCGTGCCTCCCGGGCGTGGTGTCAAGAGCCTGTCAACGCGGTCAAGGTAGGAGGCGCGGGAGTGGCCCACAAGCGGCGTTCGCTGAACCCGCGCGCGCCGAGGACCAACGCCGGATAGCGGGCTGCCGGGGACGAATCGGCAGTGTATTGGAGGAGCGAGCCGGAGCCCCCGCCAAGTCAGAACGACACAGTCGTCTGTGCGTAGAAGTAGGTCGGGTCCGCCTTGGACGCGCTTGCCGGCAATTCCCCCGCAAACAGGTGCGCTCCACCCGCCTGGAGCCGGAGGCGGCCGGGCCGCACATCCCAGCGAACCCGGACCTCCACCTGGTTGCCGATGTGGCGCTCCGCCTGCGCCGCGGGGCTTGAGATGTCTGCGACCAGCCAGGCGTCGTTCACAGTGGCCAGCCAGTAGGCGCGGAATGCCACGAACGTGCTCACGCCAGCGCCGGGCTCCATGCTCAGGTGCGCGCCGGGTGAGCTGATGTTGGTCCGGGGCACGAGGCCGTAGATGCCGCTGGGCCCGAAGTCACCGCTGCGGGAGCCGAACATGCCGTTGAAGCGATTGTTCTGACCGTCCGTCGGATCCTTGTCGCCGCTGGCGTAGTCGTACTGCAACTTCAGCCGGGGCGAACCAGGCGCGGCGAAGGTATAGCCCGTTTCTACATGGTAGTACCGGGCGCGATGGTCCAGGTCCGTGGTCGCGGACTTGGACATGCGCGACTGGCCCATTTGGAATATGGACTCGAACTGATAGTCGAAGCTCGCTTCTGCCGCGGGACGATAAAGCCGCACGCCGAGCGTATGAAAGTCGCGATCGGCGGTGCTTCGTCCGGGGCTATCGCTCTCGTCCAGGCCGAAGTAGTAGAACTCCCCCTGATCGCCCCAGGGAAGGCTGGAGGGAGAATAATGCACGCCCCAGAAACGGACGTTGCCGGATTCCGTGTCGAACTTGGGGCGATTCTCCAGAATGTCTCCCGACACCTGGCGCTGCACCGGGAACGTAAAGAATGTGCGCAGCCTGCTGTCGTCCGGACCGGTCCACTGCCAGTCGACGCCGGTGAAGGCGTACGAGACGTTGGTGAAGTTGTCGCGCGCGATCAGGCGGCGGCTGCCGATGTCCATCGTGACCCGCCCGCCCCGCAGTACGCTGCTGCTCCCTTCCGCGAGGAGGTTGTCGACGGGGACCTCAACGTAGGCCTGTAGCAGGTCCACCGGGTTGACGATGCTGGTCGACAGCGGCGTCTCCGAGTCCGCCAGCTCGGTGCGCGCATCCTGGAACTCGGTGTTGAGTCGGAAGCGCGGGGTGCCCAGTTCCACCTTCGCCAGGGTGCGGAAGACGAGCAGCCGGTCGTCGCCGTTGCGGCCGGCCCGGAACTGGTTGTTCAGGTGCTCGTAGCGGGTTCGGTGCTCCACCGAGAACGCCACGGCGGGCGTCCATCCCGACGGATCCTGTTCGCTGGAGGGAGCCTCCGGAGGCTCCCCGTTGGCTGTGTTTCCGGGTGTGCCCTGGAAGGCGATGGCCAGTACCGCGATCAGGGGCATCAACGTCTTCCACCTCCAGAACGAGATTCTGCAAAAAGCGCATATCGTCAAGTGCCCGTTGGCGTTAGACCTCCCTGACCACGCTGGCCTCAGGTCGCCGATGGGTCGGATGGTCCGATGGGCAAGAAAAAGATCGTCCCGGGATCTGGCCCCGAGCAATGGCGGGAAGCGCGCCTGTTGTAACGATTCGGCGATCTTTTCTGTCACAATGATGTCACGACTTCCATCATGGCGGGATCTGCGAACGCCGGGAGGCGTCGGACCTCACCAGCGGAGCGATGGCGCCGGCAGCCCGATGCAGGTCAGGATCGGCTGCCAGCGACCGGGCCTGCGCGAGCCGGCCCGCCAGCCCCGGGCGGCTCTCCCAGTTCGCGGCCAGGTGGATTCCCGTCGGCAGGCGGAGCCCCTCGAGCGCCGACCAGGACCGGTCCCAGGCCGGCATCGACTGACGCGCGACTGCGACCGGCTGGGCTTCGAACCCGGTGCATCGGTGGAATTCGGCGGCAGCGAGTTCGCCCAGCGAGTGATCGTCGCTTCCCACGGCACGGCCGTGAGTCGAGCCGCCCAGGTAGGCGGCATACAAGCCGGTGCGGTCGGCACGCCCCCGCCCGCGGGGCGTCGTCCCGCCTGCACCAAACAGGCTGTGGTTGAAGGTGACGCCCCGCAGGGGCCGGGATTCCGCGAGCGACATCTGGAAGCCCAACCCCCGGAGAGACGTCTCGGAGCGCAGACCCACGACCGCGAGGGGATTGTAGCGCAGGCTGGCGATGCGTGACGCGGCCTCGGGGGCGACCTGGCCGAGGAGCGTGGCGGCGGCGCGGGCCGGCACGGTCACGACGACGTGCTCGGCAGCCAGCGATTCACTGTCCAGCACCACGTTCCAGCCACCTCTCCCGGGCTCGATCGCCCGCACCGGGGTGCTCAGCCGGATGCGGTCGCCCAGGGTTCCGGCCAGGGCGAACGGCAAGGTCTGCATCCCGTCCGCAAAGGAGCAGGCCGGGGGCGGACGCAGCCGTCCGCCGCGGGACAGGAACGGGCGCAGGAGGCTCCGCCGGGTTCCCATCGCGCGCAGCAGACGCCCGAGAGACAGTCCCACCACCATGTCCTTCGGATCGGAGCCGTAGAGCCCGCCGTAGAGGGGCCCGACGACATGCTCATACACCTCCCGGCCGAGCTTGCGGGTGAAGAACCCCGCCACGCTCTCGTCGTCGCGAGGGCCGGCGGTGAACGGCTCGAGCAGCGTTCTCAGCCTGCCCCGCCAGCTCACGGCGTCCGATGCGAGAAAGCCGCCGAGCGAGAGCGGCACCCGCCGGAGGCGGGCGTCCCGGCAGATGAAGAAGTCGAGGTCCGGCGGGGCGAGAAGAAGCTGGTCACCAAGGCCCAGATCGTGTGTCAGGCCCCCGAAGAGGTCGCTGAGGCGTGCCCGCTGCGGTCCCCAATCCAGCAGCAACCCATCCTTGCGCTCGCTGCGGATCACTCCCCCCGGCTCATCCGCGGCTTCCAGCACCACGAACTCGCGGTTCCGCAACGCCAGCTCACGGCCCAGGGCGAGACCGGTGATGCCACCTCCGACGATCGCGATCAAGGGGGGAGTTCGGGGCTCGGGCTGGAGGACCGGCTCGGGCTGGAGGCGGGACCCGGCCTGGACGCGGGGCTCGATTCGGGGTCGGGGTGCGGCCCGATGTACGGGCTTGGAGGGAGATCGCGCGCGCCGTTGGTGCACCAGGTGCCGGGAACCGGCCGGCATCGGCAGGACGCCAGCGGCACCTCCTCCACCCAGGACTGGCCAAGAGCCTGGCCCACCAGGTCGACCAGCACACCGGCGAAGCGGGGATCGCCGTGCGGGACCGGGACCCGGTACATCTCCTTGCCCAGCTCCTCGACCTCCGCCCGCAGCTCGCGGTCAAGTTCGTCGAGGGTCTCCGACTGCTCGTGGATGAAGCTGACGGCATCCACCACCAGGCGCCGCTCCGCGAGCGTCCGGATGCGCTCTTCATTGTCCGGTCGGGTCCAGGCGATGCGCCGGTTGGTGTGGTTCTGGAAACCGACGGCGAACCGGTCGCCGACCCCCAGGGCAGTGGCGATGTCCCGGCAGTGCTCTTCCACGTAGCGGTCGTAGCGGTTGCCCTCCGTGATGTACTTCACGGGCGTGCCGTGGGCGGAGAAATAGAGGATCGTCCCGGGGTCCCGGAGATCGAGCTCCTGCTCGCGGACGAACGAACGGATGTGCTCCGCGCGCATCGCCAGATAGGCCGGATGCCGATGCCAGCCGGCGACTGCGATGAAGGGCACCGCCCAGTCCAGCTCTTCGAGGGCGTCCCGAACCGAGTCCAGGGCGGCGACCGTCGTCGACTGGCCACACATCGGGTAGACGGGCAGTCCAACCAGAACATCCGCGCGCTGGTCACGCGCCCGCGCCACGCCTTCGTCGATGAAGGGAGGCGTGAACTGGAAGACGGCGTGGACCTGCGCGTCCACGTCGCGAGCCACGAACTCCTCGTCCAGCGCCTCTGCCTGGGCGCGGGCCTGTTCTTCCAGGGGAGACCCGCCGATCGCCTGGTACGCTTCCACCAGCTGAGGCGCGCGGTCGGCTGCCAGCTGGGCAGCGCGCGCCCCGGCGGCCCGGTCGGCTTCAAGGTCGGCGTTCTGGAGGAAGATGCGCTCCAGGAAGGGCGTGACCTGCTCCAGCACGGGCTCTGCCGGTTCGCCGAAGTTGATCAGGAGGACGGCGATTCTCACGACATCACCTCCTGTGGCATCTCCGAGCGGCCGTGCGAACCCCGCGGGGCGCCGGGAGGCTCGAGTGGGATGCGCCGTCGGAGGATGGCCGGGTTGCCATCGGCTCTAGCCCGGGCCCGCGCGGGTGCGCTCGTGCACATGGTCGACAAGGCGCGCCACCTGGCCGGGGTCGGTGCGGCGGTCGATGCCATGCCCCAGACTGAAGATGTGGCCCGCCAACCCCTCGGCGTCCGCCAATACGGCATCGGCGGCGGCCAGCAGCGCCTCCGGCGGCCCGAAGAGTTCGGCCGGATCGAGGTTGCCCTGCAGGGCTCGCCCGCCGCCCAGCCGCGCATCGGCACGGTGCAGCGGCAGCGTCCAGTCGACGGCGAAAACGTCCATGTCGAGGTCCCGCATGCTGCTGAGCAGCGCCCCTCCCCGGTTGGGAAAGTAGATGACCGGACAGTCGGTTCCGGCGCGCACCGTGGCAAAGGCCTCCTTCAGGACCGGATGGACGAAACGCCGGTAGCTCTCCGGACCGAGCATGCCGACCCAGGAGTCGAATAGCATGACGGCGTCGGCGCCGGCTCCCGCCTGGGCCACCAGATAGCGGGCCATCGACCGCCCCAGCGTCCTGAGCAGCGCCTGCGATGCTTCCGGTTCCCGGCGCAGGAAGCTGCGCGCGGTCATGAAGTCCTTGGAGCCACCGCCTTCGACCAGATAGCAGAAGAGCGTGAAGGGTGCGCCGGCGAAGCCGATGAGCGCAGCCTCCGGGCGGAGTTCCGACCGAACGGCGCGAATGGCTTCCAGCACGAAGGGCACGTCTGCCTCGGGCACCAGCTCCCGGACCGCGCGCGCCCTCTCCGGAGTGCGCACCGGCTCGGGGAGGACGGGGCCGGGCTTGAAGTCCACGCTGACGCCCATGGGGTCCAGCGGGGTCATGATGTCGCTGAAGAGGATCGAGGCGTCCATCTCGAAGCGCTGCATCGGCTGCAGCGTGATGCGGGCCGCGATCTCGGGGGTCCGGGTAGCCGTGACGAAGTCGACCGTTCGCCGCAGCTTGCGGTATTCCGGGAGGTAGCGTCCGGCCTGGCGCATGATCCACACGGGCGTGTGCGGCACGGGCAGACCGCGCGCGGCGCGCTCGAAGACGGTGGAGGTGTCGGATGCGTTCATTTCATCGCCCGGCGGGGCGGGTTCGACTGCGGACGGCTCCCACGTCGTCGCGTCTGGACGTCCATGCTTTCGATGATCCCGCCGGCGGTCTCCAGAGCGCGGGCGATCTCGCCCTCCTCGTGGACCGCGGACCAGAACCAGGCTTCGTAGGAACTCGGAGGCAGGTAGACGCCGCGATCGAGCAGGCCATGGAAGAGCTGTTTGAACCGGCCGCTCGATGACGCTTCGGAGGATGGCCAGTCGACGACCGGTGACTCGGAGAAGAACAGGGACCCCATCGCGCCCACGCGGTTCCAGCGGACCGGCACCGGAGAACGCCCCGCGATCTCGGCGAAGCCGCTGTCCAGGAGGCGGCCCAGGTATTCGGTGTGCTCGTACACTTCGGGATGCTCCGCGAGGTGGCGCAGTGCCGCCAGCCCCGCGGCCATCGCGAGAGGGTTTCCGGAGAGCGTGCCCGCCTGATAGACCGGGCCGTCGGGGGCGATCTCGCGCATCAGCTCCTCGCGGCCGCCGTAGGCGCCCACCGGAAGTCCGCCGCCGATGACCTTGCCGAGGGTGGTTAGGTCCGGAATGACATCGTAGCGCCCCTGCGCGCCGGTGAGACCCACTCGGAAGCCGGTCATCACTTCGTCGAAGATGAGCAGGGCCCCGTGACGGGTGCACAGTTCCCGCAGACCGGGCAGAAAACCGTCCGCGGGAGGAATGCAGCCCATGTTGCCCGCGACCGGTTCCACGATGACGGCGGCAACGCCTTCCTCCAGAGCTGAAAAGCAGTCCGCCACCGAGGCCAGGTCGTTGAATTCGGCGACCGAGGTATGCCGGGCGGTCGCCGCCGGCACGCCCGGGCTGGACGGCACGCCCAGGGTGGCCGCCCCCGACCCCGCCGCCACCAGGAAGGCGTCCGCATGACCGTGGTAGCCGCCCCTGAACTTGACGATCCGGCTGCGGCCGGTGACCGCGCGCGCCAGCCGGATGGCGCTCATGGTGGCCTCGGTGCCGGAGTTGACGAAGCGCACCACCTCGATGCCGGGCATGAGTTCGGCGATGAGTTCGGCGATCTCGACCTCGTCCGGCGAGGGTGCCCCGAAGGAAGTACCGCGGGTGAGGGCGCGCGCAGCAGCTTCGCGCACCGCGGGGTGGTCGTGCCCGAGGATGGCCACCCCCCACGACCCCATGAAGTCGAGGTAGCGGATCCCGTCGGCGTCTTCGAGCCAGGCGCCCCGGGCGGAACGGATGAAGCGCGGCACCCCCCCGACCGACGTGAACGCGCGCACGGGGCTGTTGACCCCGCCCGGCAGCACCCGGCGCGCGCGACCGAACAGCTCCTCGCTGCGCGAGGTCACGGGCAAGCTCCCGAATGGCGTGCGGTGATGCGCCCGGGGCCGGGGCTGTCGAACAGCTCCACCAGCGCCTCGACCACGCCCTCCAGCGTGGCGGCAGCCGCCACCCGGACATCCGCCACTCCCCGCCGCTCCAGCGCCGCGGCGGTGGTGGGGCCGATGCACGCCACGGCGATCCCGGTCAGCGCCCGGGCGAGCTCACCGGCCTGCGCGGGGTGGGCTGGCCCACGCGGCGCGGGATCCCCACCCAGCGCGCGGTCGACCGCTTCCACCGCCGAAGGGCTCGCGAAGGTCACCGCGTCCACCCCGGCGGCCAGGTCGGCGCGCACCCGCTCGGCGGGGGGCGGCGTCACCACCGTGCGGTAGGCCTCCACCCGGGTGACGCGGGCTCCCAGCGCGGTGAACTCCTCCTCCAGGGTGGGGCCAGCCCCCGAGGCGGCCGGAAAGAGCACGCGCGCGCCCGCAACCGGGAAGGTCGCGGCAACCCGGGCGGCCAGGCCGCGCGCGCCCGGCCCGCGCCCCTCCACCGCGACCGTCCAACCCGCCTCGGTGGCGGCGCGGGCGGTGGCGGGACCCACCGCGGCGACCCGGGGGGTGGGGGGGCCACCAGCAGCCGGCGCCATGGTCGCCCGCCCCTCCCCAACCGCCGCCACCGCGCGCGCGCTCGTAAATACCACCCAGTCGAACCGGTCGAGGCGCGCGAGCGCGGCTTCCAGGGGGGAGGGATCGCGGGGCGGGGGGTATTCGGAGGTGGGCCACGCCAGCACGCGCGCCCCCGCCATCTCGAGCAGAGCGCGCAGCCGGTCTTCTCCGGACGCGCTGCGCGTCGTCACCACCCGCACGCCCGCGAGCGGCGGCGCGACCGGAACCGAGTCTCCCATGCGCCCCATCGCCCTGTCCCCAGGTGTCGAGTCACCCTATCCCAGCGTGTCCAGCCACTCTTCGGGGCTCGTGAGGATCCCCGTGTGCAGCGGCGCGTCGCTCGCGGTGTAGCGCCTGCCCTCGGTGCCCCGCAACTCGTGCACGAGCCGGGAGAAGAGCCGCAGATCGTCCATCTCGTACACGACCACGAACTCCTGATCCTGGAGCCCGAACGAATACAGGAGCAGCTGCTGGATGCGCCGGAACTGCTTCCCGATGCGGATGTGCTCGTTCATCATCCCCTGGCGCGTCTCCCGCCCGAAGAGATACCAGTCCGCCGTCTTGGTGAACGGGTAGACGACCAGGTACTGCCTGCGCTCCTCGGCGAAGGAATCGACCTCCTGGGCCGAGCGCGCCTTGCTGTACTCGGAGGGCCGCGTGTAGCCCCAGAGCGTGTTCACGGGCTCGACGATGTCCCGGTGCCGGCTCTCCGCCGCTGCCCGGCGCATGAAGTAGCGAGCCCCCGCCTCATCCTCCTCCGCGCGCACGGAACTCCACACCAGCACGTCGGCTCCCGCCTCGAGCCCCTGCAGCAGATAGGGATGGGCCAGGTCCGCAGCGGCGCGCACATCCTCGAACCACGCGCGCGCTCGCGCGCGCCTGCGGGCGCCTTCCATCTCCCAGAACCGCGCTGTGAAACGGTAGTTGGCGAAGTGCCCGAGCACGGTCGGACGCATCTTGCCGGTTCCCTCGCTGTCGCTCACTCCTCTTCCTCGCTGATGCCGATGTCGGATCCCGCGCCGACGAACTGATGTCTCATGACAATAATACTGTCATCTACTGATAACTTACTCCGTTCGCGCCTACGACTTTGGAATCTGCTTGCCAGGGTCCACGAAGGGCCTCCGCACGACCGTGGCGTCCCGTTCACCGTCAGGGGTGGAAACGCGGAGGTGCGTGCCCAGCTCTCCGGAGGCCGTCGGCACCATTGCGTAACCGATGTTGCGGCCAAGGCGTGGCGAATGCACCGCCGACGTCACGAAGCCGATTTCCCGTCCGTCCCGCTGCACGGGCCAGCGCGTCATGTTGAGGTCGAGCGGGGCGCCCGAAATCTCGACTCCGGCAAGCAGCCGCGCCGGGCCCTCCGCGGCGATGCGGGCCAGCGCCTCGCGGCCGATGAAGTCGCCCTCCTGGCCGTGGTCCACCTGCCATCCGAGCCCGACCTCGTAGGGGTTGTTCTCCAGCGTCATGTCGATGCCGTAGTTGAGGATGCCGGCCTCGATGCGGCGGATGTCCGAGGGCCCGGTGGGGGAAATCCCGAGATCGCGTCCTGCTTCCATCACGCGGTCCCAGAGTTCCATCCCCCGGCTGCCGTCCCGCAGGTAGATTTCATAGCCGACCTCGCCGCTCCACCCGGTGCGCGTCACAATCACCGGAATCCCGTCCAGGTCGGTGTCGGCGAACCAATAGTAACGCAACCCGCTCACCTCGTCCCCGAAGAGCCTGCGGATGACTTCCTTCGACTTCGGACCCTGCACCTGCATGGGCGACACATCCGGCTCGCAGAGCTCGACATCGAGCCCGGAGTTGAGGGCGACTCCCTTCGCCCACAGCAGGACGTCGCTGTCCGCCAGCGCCAGCCAGAAGTGGTTCTCGCCCAGGCGCAGGAGCACCGGGTCGTTCACGATGCCGCCGTCCTCCGCGGTGATCAGGACGTACTTGCCCTGGCCGACGGCGCACCTGGAGAGGTCGCGCGGCGTGAGCAGGTTGGTGAACTCGAAGGCGTCCGGGCCGGTGATTTCGACCTGCCGCTCCACGCTCACGTCCCACACCGTGACCCCGGTGAGCAGCTTCTCGTACTCCGCGTGCAGGTCGTCGTACCGGGTGGGGAGGAACATGTGGTTGTAGACCGTATAGCTCCGGCACCCCGCGCGCAGGGTGGACTCGAAATAGGGCGATCTGCGCAGCCGGGCGCCGCGCTGGATCAGGGCCATGTCGAAGGTCGGGGACATGAAGTTGGCTCCTCGGGCAGGTTTCAGTTCAGGGGTGGGCGACTCGGGCGGGCTGCGCCGTTCACGTCTGGTCCCGCCCGCCCAAACGCGCGCCCAGCTTCCGGTCGCGCAAGATCTCGCGTGCGGCAAGCCGGCCCGCGCCGCCCGTGACTCCGCCTCCCGGATGGGTGCCCGAACCGCACAGGAACAGGCGTTCCACCGGTGTCCGGTACCGGCCCCATCCGGGGACCGGGCGCATGAACAGAAGCTGGTCGAGGCCCATCTGTCCGTGGTATTCGTCGCCGCCCGTAAGGCCGAGTTCGGTCTCGAAGTCGACCGGGGTGAGCAGGCGGTGGTCGACGATCCGTGCGCGCAGGCCGGGAAGGAACTCCTCGAGCACGTCGAGCGCGGAAGAGCGCAGCGCGTCGCGGATCGCGCCGTCCTCCCAGCTGCCGGAGCGCAGCCGCCAGGGGGCGTAGCGGATCTGGATGGAGGCCAGGTGGCGGCCTTCGGGCGCAAGGGTGGGATCGTGCAGCGTCGGAACCACCATGTCGAGATGCGGGCGCGCGGAGCAGCGACCGTACTTGGCGTCGTCGCCGGCCCGCTCCAGGTACTCGAGGTCCGGGGCCACCAGCGTGTGACCGGACAGCCGTTCCGCGGCGTCCGGGAGGGGCGGAAGCCCGTCGAGCAGCAAGTGTAGCGAGGCGGTGGTTCCGCTCAGCCGGATGTTCGTCACCTTGCGGTTGAACTCGGGGCCCAGCCGGGGCGCACCCACCAGCCCGAAGAAGGTGCGGCGCGGATCGACGCCCGAGACCACGCAGCTGGCCCGAATCTCCTCTCCGCCGGCCAGCAGCACGCCGGTAGCGACGCCGTCCTCCATGAGGATGCTCTCCACTTCGGCGTCGGTGCGAACCTCCGCTCCATGGCTGCGCGCGGCCGCCTCCAGCGCCTCGGAGAGCACGCCCACGCCGCCCTTGACGAAGACCGAGGAGCGAAAACCGCAGGCTTCGGTCCCGGTTGCGTGGTAGACCATGCGGAAGGCGCCGCCCATGGCGCTCGGACCCTGGCGCGCACCCAGCAGGCCGGTCGTGCCCAGCATCCCCTTGAGTGCCTCGCCCGCGAACCAGTCGTCGAGGAGGTCGCGCGCCGACATCGGAAGCACGCGCAGCAGCTCCACGACCGTGCGTTTGCCGACCCGGCCGGCGCGCAGGAGGGGACGGAGCAGGCGCAGGCGGCCCCGGGCGGACGCGTCCTGAAGAACCGGGGGCGCGTGGTCCAGCGCGACCCGCAGCACCCGCGCCATCGAGCGCAGGTAGTCGGCCCAGTCGGGAAAGCGCGCCGCGTCCGCCGGGCCGTGGTGCGCGATCTCGTCGCGTGTGCGTCCGGGATTGCGCCAGAGCGTCAGCGCGTCTCCGCCACCGGTGAGCGACGTCGCCACCGCGGGGGGATGCACCCACTCGAGCCCGCGGGCCTCGAGACCGAGGTCGGCGACGATCTCGCGCCGAAAGAGGCCCGCGTCCTGTGCGGCCAGGTTGACCCGGCAGCCCGGGAAGACTTCCTCGGTGGCCGCCGCGCCCCCGACGACGCCGCGGCGCTCGAGCACCAGCACCTCCCACCCCTCGCGGGCGAGCAGCGCGGCGGCCACCAGGGCGTTGTGCCCCGCGCCCACAACGACCGCGTCGTAGGCGCTCACCGTCCCCTCCTCCGCCGTCCCCTCCCCAGGTCGGCGAGCACGGTGCCGGCCGCAAGCTTGCCCGGGGCACCCATGATGCCGCCGCCGGGGTGGGTCCCCGAGCCGCACTGGTAGTAGCCCCGCACCGGCGTGCGGTACTTCGCGTACCCTGCGGCCGGCCGCAGGAAGAAGAGCTGCGACGGGCTCAGCTCACCCTGGAAGATGTTGCCCTGCGAAAGCCCCGTGGTGCGCTCGATGTCCAGCGGCGTGAGCACCTGACGGTGCAGGATGATGTCCTTCAGGTTCGGGATGTAGCGGGCCAGCGTGTCGACCACGGTGTCGCCGAAGGCCTCGCGCCTGTCGTCCCAGTTCCCCTCGCGCAACTCGTAGGGCGCGTACTGGACGAAGCACGACATGACGTGCTTGCCGGGAGGGGCCATTCCGGGATCGATCGCCGAGGGGATGACGACGTCGATGTAGGGCTCCTTCGAGAAGTCCCCGTACTTCGCGTCGTCGTACGCGCGCTCCAGGTAGTCGAGGGAGGGGCTGATGGAGACGGCGCCGCGCAGATGGGGGCCGTGGCCGGGCATGCAGGAGAAGTCGGGGGCGGCGTCGAGCGCCAGGTTGACCTTGCCGGACGAGCCACGGAAGCGGAAGGCGCGCACGGCGCGGAGGAGCTCGCCGGGGAGTTCGTGCTCTTCGACCAGGTCGAGGAAGGTGCGGCGGGGGTCGAGGCTGGAGGAGACGACCTTCCCGTACACCTCGTCCCCGCTGGCGAGCGCCACGCCGGTGACGCGTCCGTTCCGGACGAGCACCCGGGCGACCGGCGCGTCGGTGCGGATTTCGGCGCCGGCCTCGCGCGCGGCCGAGGCGATCGCCTCCGCCACCGCTCCGGTCCCGCCCCTGGCGAAGCCCCACGCGCGGAAGTGCCCGTCGATCTCCCCCATGTAGTGGTGGAGCAGCACGTAGGCGGTGCCCGGCGAGCGGGGGCCCAGGAAGGTCCCGATGATGCCGCTCGCCGAGAGGGTAGCCTTGAGCACGTCGGTCTCGAACCACTCGTCGAGGAAATCCGCCGCGCTCATGGTCATCAGCTTCACCAGCAGGTGCAGCTGTTCGGGATCCAGCCCCAGGAAGTGCCGGGCCAGCCCGATCAGGCCGGAGATGTCGCGAGGGCCGAGGCGCGCGGGGTCGGGCGGTACGATGTCGAGCAGGTACTTTACCGCGCGCGCCATGAAGAAGAGCGACCGACCGTAGTCGTCGTAGGCCTCGGCGTCGCGCACGGAGAAGCGCGCGATCTCGCGCCAGCTGCGGTAGTGATCGCCGTCGCGGTAGAGGCGGTCGCCGTCCGGGAGCGGGGTGAGCGTGCTCTCGAGCGGCAGAATGGTGAGCCCGTGGCGGGGCAGATCCAGCTCGCGGATGATCTCCGGGCGCATGAGGCTGACCACGTACGAGAAGACGCTGTAGCGGAAGCCGGGGAAGATCTCCTCGGTGACGGTGGCGCCCCCCACCATCGGCCGCGCCTCGAGCACGCACACGTCCAGCCCGGCGCGCGCCAGGTAGGCCGCGTGCACCAGGCCGTTGTGCCCGCCACCGATCACGATCGCGTCGTAGCTGCGCGCCATCGGCCTCAGTTGCGCTTGCGCGCCGGGTCGAAGAAGGGGGTCTTCACCACCGTGGCCGGCACTTCGTGGCGCACGAACTCCACGGTGAGTTCGAAGTCCACCCGGTCGCCGGGCCGGGCGAAGTCGCGCTGCAGGGTCGCGAGGGCGATGTACTTCTTGAGGATGGGCGAGAAGGTGGAGCTGGTGACGAAGCCGACCTGGGTTCCGGCGGCGAAGATCGGCACCGGCTCGCGCGAGGCCCGGCCCGCCACCAGCGGGGGCAGCCCGACGGAGGCGAAGCGCCGCTCGATGCGCGGCCAGTCGACCTCGAGCCCCGCGAAGGCCCATTTCGAGGGCTGGGCGGCTTCCCCCTCGAGCGCCTTCCCGCCTACGAAATCGCGCCCGGGCCGCGGCTGCACCGCCCACCCCAGGCCGGCCTCGTAGGGCGAGGACTTGCGCGACTCGATGAGCGCCGTCCACGCCGACACGTAGTCCACTTCCTTGAGCAGGAGCCCGGCCTCGATGCGGGCCACGTCGAGGGCGTCGAGGCCGGCCGGGGCGATGCCGTACCCCCGGCCCGCCTCCATGAGCGCGTCCCAGAGGGCGAGCGCGTGCTCGGGGCGCACCCAGATCTCGTATCCGAGATCACCGGTGTAGCCGGTCCGCGTGATCGTGACCGGAACCGATCCCACGTTGCCCTCGGCCAACCCGAAGTACGGGACCGAGGCGATGTCCGCGCCGGTCACCAGCCCGGCCAGAATGTCGCGCGAGGTGGGCCCCTGGAGGGCGAGCGCGGCCAGCTCCAGCGAGACGTCGCGCACGCGCGCGTCCATCCCCAGCGCGCAGTCCTGGAACCAGCGCAGGCTCGGATCCGCGGCCGTGATGCGGAAGGCGTCCGCGCCCAGGCGCTGCACGGTGCCGTCGTCGATCAGCTTGCCCGCCTCGTCGCACCAGGGGCTGTAGAGCACGCGCCCCTCCGGGCAGTCGGCCGCGTGGCGCGTGACGATGCGGTCGACCAGCGCGGCCGCGTCGGGCCCGGTGATCTCGTATTTGCGCAGGGGCGAGATGTCGAAGAGCGCCGCCGCGCTGCGCACCGCGTAGTACTCGTACTCGTGGCTCGGCTCGTAGCTGAGGGCGGCGGCGTACCCGGACCAGTTGCGCCAGCGGCGGTGGTGACAGAGCGCGCCGGTGCGCCGGTGGAAGGGGGTTTCGAGGAGCATGCGGCAAGCTGGCTGCGATTCAGAAGCGCAGCAAGGTGGTGACCGCGGGTTGGCCCGGCTGGATGACGATGAGGTAGAGCCGGTCGTACTCCATGTGGTCGATGGGACCGTGAGGCTCGCCACCGAGCGCCTCCACCAGGCTCGGGGTCGTGTTGCTGTGGCCCGAGACCAGATGACGCCCGGGCGTCGCGCGGATGGTCTCCGCGAGCTCCACCAGCTCTCCAGGGCTGTAGAGGGCGAGCTCCACGCCGTCGTCGGCGGCGATGGGACGGGCGGTATCGAGCGTCCGGGTCAGGTTGGTGGAGTGGACGTGAGTGAAATCCACGTCCGCCAGAAGGGTTCGCAGCCTCTCGACCCGCGCCCTTCCAACGTCGTTCAAGGGCGAGTTGGGACTGTCGTCGAGCCGTTCCGCATGCCGCACCAGGATGACGGTCACGGCCCCGTCCGCGTCCGGCGCGAAGACCTGCGCACCGAGGCGGAATGGCGACGCGACCGCCGCCAGGCAGGCTGCGAAGGCAACCAGTGTGCTTGCGTGTACGCACGCGCGGCATCGTGGAATTCGCGATCGAGTCATGGCACCCACTACTTGAGCTCGACCAACTGATCGGGGTCGACCCGGACCACGATGTAGGTGATCGCCTCGGTGATCTCGCTGAAACCGTGCGGCGAGTTGGTCGGGATGATCACCATGTCGCCCGGCCCGATTTCTCGGCTCTGTCCGCCCGCGATGCCGCCCAGCGCACTCGGGCCGGTCAGCGTGCGGACGATATTGCCCTCCGGATCGAGGGGGCTCGCGCCGGTGAGCTCGCCACCGGTCACCAGCGTGCCGCGCCCCTGCACAACGTAGTAGACCTCGGTCTGGTTGTGGTGCTGGATGGCCCCCAGCGAGGTGGTGGGCGGCCGGTGCACCAACCCGACCCCGACGTTGTGGCCGCCCGCGTCGATGTGCCGGATCTGCTGGTCGCTCACCCGGTCCTCGGGGGCGTTGGCGATCGTCGCGAGAATGTCGTCCGCGGTGATGTGGGTGGCGGCCGGATTGTCCTGGGCCGCAGCCCAGAGCACCCCGGCGGCCAGCGCGGCGACGAGCAGCTTCGACATGGCGGTCTCCGTCAACGTTGGGGTTCAGGGCCCTGCACGGGAGAAGCCAATATTAACAGGCCCTGAATGAATCCGCGCGTGCACCGAGAGAATCGGCCTTGCCCTCGGCGCGGGCAAACGGCGCCACATCGTGGGCCGCGACCCTCACGGCGTCTCTCCCGAGGACCGGTTCAGAACTGGCTTGTCAAACGAGGCTCACCCCCCCGGCCTTCCAACCCGCCGCTTGATCTCCGGGTCGACCCGCGTTCCGTACATGGTGATGCCGGACAGGCGCGAGAAGTAGTCGTAGGCCACGGCCGACACCGCCTCCACCACGGCCCCGCCGTTGCCCCCGTAGCTGGACATCACCGAGATCACGTAGGGGCGGTCGGGCACGTCGACCAGCCCCCATACGGTGGCAACGCCGGTGATTCCACCGGGCTTGAACGCGATCGGCACCTCGCGGGGCACCGGGGTGCGAATGGGCCCACCCTTGAAGATCTCCAGGATCTCGCGCACCCGCGCGCACCCGGCCTCCCCCATCGGCAGGTCGCAGCTCGCGATCCGTTCCATGATCAGCGCGGCGTCCCGGGGCGTGGACAGGTTCTCGTTGCCGCGCGCGGACTCCTCCGGCCGGATCATCTTGCGCTGCAGAAGGGTGTGCTCCGCCCCGAGCGAGGCCGAAAGCGCGTTCACCTCGTCCATTCCCATCTCGTCGATGAGCACGTTCGTGGCGGTGTTGTCGGAATAGACGATCATGTAGATCGCGTAGTCCTCGAGGGACAGCGACGCGCCGCCGTCGGTCAGGTGGAGCAGCACGCCGCTCCCGCCGGTGCGCACCTCGTCGGTCATGTCGATGCGGCGGCGCAGCAGCCCGGATTCCGACTCGGCCCGCCGGAAGAGCTCCAGGAGGATGGGGATCTTGATGGCGCTCGCCTGCGGGAAGACCAGCTCGTCGTTCACGCTGAAGCGGTCGCCCGAGGTGAGGTCGATGAGATGCACGCCCGCGACGCCCTCGTAGCCATCGACGATGCCCTCCAGTTCCGCCTGCAGCTTGCCGCGCAGGAGCGCCAGATGCTCCTCCTGGGCGGAGAGCGGGGAGGCGGGGAAGAACGCGGAGACGGCAAGGCCGAGGACCAGGCCGCAGGTAAGGATTCGGTGCGGCGGCAAGGGCGTCATGGTCCCTCCTGATGATGTGTTTCCGTCTGATGAAGACGCGGCGATGACGGCCCCCGGGGCGCATCGTGTTGACGACCAGGGCCCGGCCGGACCTGCCTCAGATCCGCATCGCCGAGAAAACCGCCCGGTGCGCCGCCACGATGCGTTCCAGCGCCTCCTGGTTGGGTTCGAGCGACCACTCTCCGCGCTCGGAGGTTCCGCCAAGCACGATGCCGTCGCTGCGCGGCTGCATATGGATGCCGAGGCCGCCTTGCGGGGTTGCAGGGGCGCCGCCGAAGGTGCCGTAGTTCACTTCGGGCTGCGGCACCAGCACCGTGAGCTGTCCCTTGAGGGGCACCATCGTGCGGTCGCCGAACAGGTCGCGCGCGCCCAGCCCGGTGCAGTTGACCACGATCGATTCGTCCAGTTCCACCAGCTCCCGCGGCTCCGTGAACTTGCGGATGACGATGCGCCCGCCGAAGTCGACGAAGTCCCGCACCAGGGCGTCGAGATAGATGGAGGGCTCGATGCGCATCTGGGTGCGCTGATTGGCGTAGCGGGTCGAGAACGGATGTTCGCCGGGGCCGAGGAGCCTTGTCCCCGTGCGCAGGTGCGCGGGGAGCAGCGGCTCGGCGTCCCCTCCCCCGCCTCCCCGCGGGCGTGGCTCGTTGTCGCCGAGCGCGTAGCTGTGGATCCAGGACACGCCGTATCCCCGCCCGACCAGCAATTGCAGCTGCCGGTAGCCGATCTCCGCGGCCTCCCGGAACTGGGCGTCCCAGGCAGGCGTCCGCAGGTCGTCGTCGACGAGCCCCGACGTGGGCGTGAATCCCGCAAAGGACATGTTGGACGTGGTGTTCGGGGGCACGTCCATCGTGTAGATGGTGACGTCGAACCCCCGCCGCTGCAACTGGCGCGCGGCGGTGAGCCCGGCAGCCCCACACCCGATCACCGCCGCCGTGCGGCTGTCGTGCTCCAGGGCCATCTCCGCGGCCATGGCCCCCGTGCCCCACGAGAGCGACATCCCCGCTCCGCCGTGCCCGTAGTTGTGGATCACCGTAGTCTCGTCGAGCCGCTCGGCGCGCAGCAGGAACCCCGCCGGGCGATGGGGCCGGAGGCCCACGGTGGTGCGGATGATGCGGTCCGGATCCACGCGCACTCGCGCAAGCCGCAGCGGCGGCTGGCCCATGGGTGTCGAGCGCACTCCGCACGCACTCAGCCCGCTCCCGAGCAACCCGATGCCGCCGATTCTCAGCAGCGTTCGTCGGTCCATCATCGTCTCCGGCCCATTCTGCGATGGCAGGCGTCTTCGCCGAGGTCCCATCTTGGATTGCGCACCCACGCCGGGCAACTATTGACCAGTCGCGGACGGCGGGAGACCAGACCCATGCCTATGACAAACCCGCCCATCCGAAACGCAACATCAAGTTCAACGGCCTGGGCGAAGACCGGATTAGCCTTGACCTCGCTTTGTTGCCGGTGGCCAGCGAGGACCCTCCAACGCCAATGGCGGTCAGTGACGACTCGAAGCTCCGGCTTCGCTTGCGGGGTGGAACCGCACCCGCACGACGCGCTGGACATCGAGAGAGTCGCGTGTCGTGCCATACAGAAGCGACTCGGTGACCCAGGGGACGCCACCCACCCGAACGCCTGCCGGCCAGCGATAGCGAGCAACCAGCTCGGCGCCCTCATAGACATCGGCTTCGCGCAATTCGTCACCGTCCGCTGGCGTTTTCTCTACCCACAGTCGATCCGAGCGATCAAAGAAGAGGTCCGCGAGTGCCGGCTTACGCTCGGGAATGCCGAACGGATGATTCGAAAGGTCCAGCCGCCGAAGGTCTCGATCGACAAGGGCCGCCGCGCGCGCGCGCTCGTCCCGGCTGAGCGGCGGCCCGCGAAGCTGCGAACGCTCGATCCGGAGCATGGTCCCATCCGGCCGGTGAACATCGACCGAGTACTCCGAGGTGATGGCTTCGGCCCAGGCACCGCCGGAGCCGTGGCCGTGCACCCACCGCGGGCCGAAAGGCTGCCGGACGAAAAAGCTCATCTGCATGTCCCGGAACGTCCGTGACACCGCCGTGGAGCCGGTCGCCTGCCTGTCAGGATCCGCCATGGCGACTGTGTCGACTGATCCGTCGGATTCCCTGTGAAAGCGCGCAGTTACGGCCTCGCCCTCCGGGCTGGTCAGTGTCCCGACGTCGACAAGGCGACCCTCGGCGTCGAAGGTGACCGGCGCAACCATACCGACGCCGCCGTGCGCAATCCTCAGCCCGCGGTCGTATCGGGCGCCCGCGGCATCGATTTGGAACGCACTGTAGCGGGTACTCTCGCGCACCCACAGCACGCCGTCCGGCCCGAACGCCAGGCAGCAGGGACCGGTCAGTTCGCCCGGGCCCTCTCCCTCTCCCCCGAAGCGGAAAAGGAACCGGCCCTGTGAATCGAAGACGCGCACCTCGTGCGATTGCATGTCGGCGACGAGGATCCGCCCGGTCGGATCCTCAACAATCGACTCGACACGAGTGAACAGATAGGGCTCGTCCCCCTCGGTTTCGCCGAACTCGAGGTCGACAATGCCCGCGAAGGTGGGGACTCCGCCTGGCAACAAGTCACTGTCCGCACCGGTACAGCCGACTCCCTGCAGGAGAAGCAGTGCGGACGCGAGTAACAGCCGAGCCATCCCGGCCTGACGGGTGACGATGCACATGGCGAACAACCGGACCAGGCCTGGCGTAGATGGAGCCGACGACTACAGACGCTTGCGGGGCAACGATATCACACAGGTGTTGAAAAATCAAACATAGCGAGCTGCGGGAATCGCAAAGCTCATCGTACCACGACGAACCCCACCGCCCGGTCCACGTCCCGGATGTCGACCACCGCCCCGTCGGTGAAGTCGAGCACGATGCGCCACGGCCGGGTTCCATCCTCGGCCGCGATCGGTTCCAGCCACGCCCGCTCGATCCAGCCCACTCGCAACAGGGCATCTTCCAGGGCCGCGAGCTGAAGGTCGGTCTCGGGTCCCGCGTCGATGTAGTAGTTGATCGTCTCCACATCGAAGGGGTGGTTGATGCGCCAGCGGTTGAGCGCCTGGTTGATCGTCACCCAATCCGCGCCCGTGTCGATGAGGTGCTGCGCGTGGAAGCGGAGCAGCATGTCGTTGTGCTTGGGATTGCGGGCCAGCGCCTCCTCCAGGAAGCGCTCGTACTCCACTACATCCCCTGACGCCAGCGACTGCATTCCCTGGATGAACTCCGTATCCGCTTCATCCGGAGTCACCCGCACCAGCACCTCCGCCAGCGCGCGCCCCTCCTCCGAGAACCAGCCCGGAGGCTCGGAAGCGCGCGAGAGCCACCACTCGCGCCCGCCCACGATCAGGCACAGCCCGTAGATCACCAACAGCAGACGGTATTTCTGATGCCACGGCATGCTACAGCCTCACCTCCCGCGCTCGATCCCTCACTGCCTGTGCTCCACCACGGCCCCTCGTCTCCGTCCCACAGCCCCGGGTCTCCGTCCCACAGCCCCGGGTCTCCATCCCACGGCCCCGGGTCTCCAGGCTGGAGCCCGCGATTTCCATCCTACAACCCCTTTTGCACGCTCTTGTCGCGCACCTTCCAGATGAAGGAATCCACGTAGTAGTGGGTTAACGCATACGCCGCGATCAGGGTCTCGGCGAAGAGTGCATAGCTCGCCGCGTAGTCGAGCCCGGCAATGTTGAAGTTCTGGATCGCAGCGTAGGGCGCGAAGTTGACCACCCCGAACCCGAACTCGTCGAGCGGCCGGTTGATCATCAGCTGCACCACGATCGCGTAGGCGCCCCCGCCCACCAGGAACCACTTCAGCTTGCCCTTGCCGGCCAGGCGGCTCCAGAAGCCCGGCCTCGAGACCTTCAGATCGGCCTTGCGCCTCATGAATACGTAGACCATCACCATGTACTGGACCCCGTGCATGATGCGGTGGGCCACATTGTAGATGAGGATGGAGTTGGTGTGCCAGGCCGCGAAGTACCACAGGAAATAGCTCGCGGCGATGAAGACGTACTTGATGGGGTTGATGCGCCCGCCGTTCTGTACCAGGCGCCACAGGTGCACGGTGTAGCACGCCAGGTAGATGCCCAGGGCAAGCCAGGCGATCTGCTGCAGCGTCTCGACGAAGCCCGCCGAGACGGGAATCTGCATGCGGTGCAGCTCGCGGATCCACAGGTGCCTGAACATGGGGGCCTGGATGAACATGTTCAGGTACAACGTCCAGTGCAGCGCCAGGTCCCAGCGGCCCGTGGAGGGCGTGCCCGCGCCCGCCTTGAAGTCGTAGATGCGGCTGAAGCCGTGCTGCTGCATGATGCTGTGCTGATGGTCCCAGGCCGTGACCATCAACAGCAGTGTGATCGGGGCCCAGGTGAGTCCCGCGGCGGTGAGCCCGAAGATGACGATGGGCCCGAGGACGAGCCGGTCCTTGAAGCGCGCCCACTCCTCCGGCATGCCGTAGCTGCGCACCCAGCCCGCGTAGTGGTGCGGCACCGTGATCCAGAGGTTGACGGAGGCCACCACTACGTAGGGAAGCCACATCTGGAAGCCCAGCGCGATCGCCACCGCCAGGAAGGGCAGTCCCAGGAACCACACCAGGTCGAGGCGCGGGTTCAGAATGTAGCCGGTGCGGAAGGGAGATTCGCCCGGTCGATTGCCTTGTGTGGTCATACCTGATCCGTCCGGCGAGTGTCCGGGGGAGACGAGGCGGCCGTCCCCACCTGCCAGCCGACCTCACCGGCTGAAAATCGCCAGCCTGCGGGACGGAGGTCAAGTCGCCTCCGGGGGCGTAGTACGAAGTCCTCCTTCATGCGCTCCTGATGCAGGAACCCGTCGTCTCCTTCATCCACCCATGAGGAGGTTTCCAATGCAGAGGCCATCGCTCGTTCTCCTCGTCATGCTGTTCGTTCTCGCCTCCAGCTCCCCCGCCTCGGCCCAGGCCACGTTGTCGTTGACCGGCGGTGTCAACCTGTCGACGCTCGCCGCCGACGCTCCTTCCGCCCGGGACGTGTGGCACTCCGAGTCGCTCGCAAGAATGTCCATCGGGTTGGCGGCGACCGTCCCGGCTTCGAAGTACCTGGGGATCCAGGCTGGCATCGCCTATGCGCAGAAGGGCGGTCGGCTGAGCGCGTTGGACAACCGCCAACTGGTCACCGTCGACATGGCTCTCGACTACTTCGAGTTCACGCTGCTGGCCGTGCCGACGTTGCCCTTGTCGTCGTGGGAACGCTCCTCGGTTCGCTTCTTCGTCGGTCCCACGCTGGCCAGCCGGGTGTCTTGCGATTTCGACGCATCGGGCTGGCTCGGAGCCGAGCACCTCGCCGCCGCCGGCAGTTGCGACGCGGGACCGGACGAAATCGAGGCGGCGATGGACCTCGGGGTCACCCTGGGCGGAGGAGTGGTGGTTGGGGTGACGGACCGCACCGATGTGAGCGTCGATCTGCTCTATTCGCTCGGGCTCATCCCCGTCGGAGGGGGAGACTCGTACTGGAGCGGGCCAAGACACCGTGTTCTGAGTCTCCGGGCCGGCGTAGCCCTGCCGGTCGGCTAGGGGTTCGAGCAGCGCTGGCGCGCGGCTGAGGGTCGGTGCGGACCTTCCCGACTGCACCGGCGGGAACGAACTCCACATGCCCAGGTCTCATTACTAAGGGATTAGTTGACAGGCCGGCTTTCGCTCTCCATCGTGGTGTTGGTGTCCTTCGTCGGGGCGCGCACGACGACGCACCCACGGCTGACAACCGCGGTGCTCCGAGAACGCACTTGGAGGAGGGGGAACATGGGTCGGGCGTTGGTAGTGTTCCTCCTGGCACTTGCGATCGGCGGATGCGACGAGGGAACGTCCGGCTCGGTACCGCTGAGTTCAACGCAGCAGCTGGGTGACACGACGTTCGTGTTCTCATCGGTGCCGCTTCGGGGCACGGCCACCCTCCGCGAAGTATCGCGGATCGGCATGATCGAGGGTCCACCGGAGTACCTGCTGGGCGCGTCGCCGACGTTCACGGTCGGCCCGGACGGGAGCCTCTTCATCGCCGACCGAGGTACGCTTCGACACTACGACGCGGACGGCACATACGTCCGGACGATCGCGCGCCGGGGCGAAGGGCCAGGCGAGATGACGTCCGTGGGCGGCATCGACGTTTCTGCTGACGGGCTGGTGGCCGCCCTGGACAGGGGTAATCGCCGCGTCAACGTCTTTTCGTCCGATGGCGCCCTCGTCCGCGAGATCAGACTGGGGACAAGCCAGTCGGCGGGAGTAGCCCCATACGGACGGGATGCCCTGCGATGGGACGACCGAGGTGATCTCTGGCTCGCGCTCAATCCGCCCCGAAGGGGGTCGGATACACTGCGTGCGAGGCAACAGAGACCGCTGTTCGGTCGCCTGATCGACCACGAGGAAGTCGCGGACACAGTGTTCCTCCCAACTCGAGCCTGGGAGGGCTGCGAGCGCCGACTCCCGGCATACTCCGGAGGGTTCATGGAGGACAACCGCCTCCGCAACATGCCCTTCGCGCAATGGTCGCGGACTCGAATGGGTGTGTTGGTCTTCGGGTGCTCGGCCAGTTTCTCGATCGATGTCGCTCGGCCGGATGGTGGCGTGATGCGGGCCTCAAGAGAATGGGAGCCACCGGTCAGGACGGAGGAGGAGCACGACTTCTGGTCCGCGACGGATCGTCTCGGGGTGGCGGAGCGCCGCAGTTTCAACCAGGCCCTGGTGAGCCTGGGACGCGCGGCGGAGGTCATGCCGATTCCTGAGCCTCCGATCAATCCGAGGGAGCGACCCGCGTTCCTTCGACTCTGGCTGGCGGACGACGGACGAGTCTGGGCCTGGCGAGGAGCTCCCGGCCGAAGCCGTAGCTGGACCGAAGAGGAAAGGAGCCTGCAACTGCAACGGCTCCAGCAACTGGGGGTGTCCGGGCGTGAGCTACAGCCGCGATCGTGGGAGTACTGGAATCCGACGGACGGGTTCGATGTCTTCGACGCGGACGGGCGATGGATCGGTCACGTGAGCACACCCGAAACCTGGGCCGCAGCTCCGTACCCCGGGCAAACGGACCCGTACTTCAGGGGCGACACGGTCTGGGCCGTGGTCGAGGAAGAGTTCGACGTCCGCTACGTTGTTCGGTTCGGGATTGATTGGTCCTCGCCGGAATAGTACGAGCCCGCACATGTTGGGGGGTAGGTGCCGCTACCTCGACCTCAGAGGGTCCGCGATGAGGAGTGCGGATGTCGGGCTGTTGAAACCGGATGCCCATCATTGGAGGCTCGCATGCGTCTGCTGATTCCCATGATCGCCTTGTGGCTTTGCGTTCCGGGGGTGACACGCGCCCAGACCGTGTGCCCGACGCCATGGCCGCTGGAAGAGGTCCTGCGGATCGGCTCTGCGGAGACCACGGACCTCGTTGCCGGCGTCCGCGATCTGGCGATCGGACCTGACAGCGCCCTGTACGTCGCTCAGGCGCAGGTACCCGCAGTCAACGTGTTCTCCCTCGATGGCCAGTTGCTTCGCCAGATCGGGCGCGCGGGCCGGGGGCCGGGCGATATCGAGTGGTCGGCCTTCGGTCTGGGTTGGATCGGAGACACGCTCTGGGTAGCCGACCTGAACCGGATCCAGCTGTTCACCACGGATGAGCGCGTGCCCGACGCAGTCATCCAGTTCTACCTGAGCATCCCCGAGGAAGGAACGCAGCTGACCCCGGGCCGAATGCTGGCGGATGGAACGTTCGTCGGTGCGCGCCAACTCAGCGACATGAGGGCCTGGTCGTCCCGCGGGGACGACCCCGGGCTCGCACTGCGCCGGATCTCACGATCGGGGGAAATCCTGGACACGATTGCCATCATCGATTGGCCGGACAACGCCGTGGCAAACGAGAGGAACCCCGCTGGGTGGCCACGCGTCCACCCGCTCAGGGAAGCGGCCCTTCCGGGACTCCAGGAATACCTGACGGCGCTCAAGCCCGACGGATCCGCGGTCGTACAGATCGGGCAAGTGCATGAAGATGCCACGCCGCCCACCTTCGACCTTCTGGTGGTCTCAATCCGTGGAGACACGCTCCTGCATCGCGCGATCGACTACGAACCGCGCGAGGTCACCCGCGCGATGGAACGACGCCTGGCGGACGAATACGCCGGCTGGGCGGTCGGAGACTATACCTCCCGCCGGATGCAGCTGCTTGAGACGACTCTCGAGCGCCAGCGCAGTGCCTACCGCCGCGTATTCTGGGTTCCGGAGAACCATCCTCCGGTCAGAAAGGTGGTGGCTGGAACGGACGGAACGATCTGGTTGCTGCGAGAGCTGCGTGAGGACCGCGTCGATGTGTGGGAGATCTACGACTCGGAAGGAATGCTGGAGGGCAGTATCGAGATCGGACAGGGTCGCGCGTCGACCAAACCCTGGTATCCTCGCCTGGCAATCCTCGTCGCGAGCCGTGACGAGGTTTGGGGAGCAACGCGCGGCGAGTTGGACCAGCCCTACCTGCACCGGTACCGCGTCGATCGGACCTGCGCGCTGTAAGTGGGACGCACGGTTGTCAGGACTGTGCTGGCGTCATGATCGTGGAGCACCAGCGACCGGCAACCGGCCCGGCTAGATGCCCGTGCTGGGACAAGGTGGGCTGGCCAATCCTGGTAGCTACGGCACCACGCTGGCAGGGCTTGTCGCGACCTTCGACATGTAAGGTATACATTACTACGATGTAGCTTGCGCATTACATCCTGATGGATGTATCGTGCTCTTCTGCGGGATCCATCGGCCGTCGCCGTGGTCGATGACGACGAGGACGAGCCTGCTGCCCGATCGGGAGATGCGCATGACCGAAACGCGACTCCACAACAGCGTCCGGCGCCACCGCCGGGATCTGCGCCTGTCGCAGGAGGCCCTCGGCGACCAGGTGGGGGTGAGCCGACACGCCATCATGGCGATCGAGTCCGGCCGCCAGGTGCCGTCCACGACGCTGGCGCTCCGGCTGGCGGCAACCTTCGGCTGCGCGGTCAAGGACCTCTTCCGGCTGGAGCCCGCGCCGGAGCTGGAGGTCCACCTCCCTCCCCCCCGCCCCGCCTCGGCCGCCGTCCCGCCCGCCCCCGGCTCCCGGGTGGCCGTCGGCCGCGTCGGTGGCCGGTGGGCGGCCCATCCCCTCCCCGGGCACGCGACCGGCGCGGCCGACGCGATCGTTCAGGAGGGGGGAGCCCGCGTGCGCCCGGTGCGCGGCATGCGGCAGCTCGAGCGCAACGTCCTGGTGGCCGGGTGCGCCCCCCTGCTCGCCAACCTGGCGCATCGGGTCGGGGAAGGCTCCGTCGACGCGCGCGCGACCTGGATCCCGGCCAGCAGCCACCGCGCCCTGGACCTGCTGGCCGCAGGGATGGTGCACATAGCCGGGCTGCACCTGTCGGGCGGCGTGTCCAGCCACGCCAACGTGGAAGCGGTGCGGCGCCGCTTCCCGGGCAAGCGCATGCTGGTGGTCAACCTGACCCGCTGGCGCCAGGGCTTTGTGGTGGCCGCGCGCAACCCGCTGGACATCCGGGACGCCGGCGACCTGCTCCGTCCGGGCGTGCGGGTGGTGGGGCGCGAACCCGGCACCGGCGCCGACGAGCTGTTCGCACGCCTGCTCGCCGACGAGCCCGGCGGGCGCCCCGACTTCTCCGGTCCGGTGGCGGAGGGCCACCTCGACGTGGCCCGGCGGGTCCACTGCGGCGCGGCGGACGCGGGCGTCGCCATCGAGAGCGCCGCGCTCGCCTGGGGGCTGGGGTTCGTGCCCCTGGTGGAGGAGCGCTTCGACCTGGTCATTCCGGCGTCCATCGCCGAAACGCCTCCGGTTTCCCGCTTCCTCGACACGCTGGACGACCCCGGCTTCCGTGCCGAAGCCGCCTGCCTGCCGGGATACGACACCTCCATCAGCGGGCACGCGAGCACGCTCGAGGCCCGGAGCGCGGGGTCATGAGGGGCTGGCGGCGCCCCGGGCTGGCAGGCATGGCTCTGGTCGGGGCCCTGCTGCAGGGCTGCGCGACGGCCGACTCCTCCCGCACACTGCACGTCTACGCCGCCTCCTCCCTTGCCGAGAGCTTCGCCGCCATGGAGCGCGCCTTCGAGGCGGCTCATCCGGGGACCGACGTGGTGCTCGCGTTCGCGGGCAGCCAGGTGCTCCGCCTCCAGATCGAGCAGGGTGCGCCCGCCGACGTGTTCGCCTCGGCCGACCCGGCCCAAATGCAGGCCCTCGTGGAGCACGGGCGCATCCGTGATGGCCGCATCTTCGCGCACAATCAGCTGGTGCTGATCGTTCCGCCGGAGAACCCCGCGCGCATCGAGTCCTTCCGCGATTTGCCGCGCGCCAGCCGGCTGGTGATCGGGACCGCAAGCGTCCCGGTGGGCAGCTACGCGCGCCAGGCGTTGAGGCGCGCCGAGGCTGCAGGCGACGGCGGCTTCGCGGCGTCGGTGCTCGAGCGCGTGGCTTCCGAGGAGAGCAACGTGCGCCTGGTGCGGGCCAAGGTGGAGCTGGGCGAAGCCGACGCAGCCATCGTCTACCGGAGCGACACCGTCGCCGCGGAACGCGTACGCACCATCGAGATTCCCCCCGACCTTAATGTCAGCGCCGACTACTCCATCGGCATCGTGGAGGGCGGCGCGAACAGGGATCTCGCCGAGGCGTGGCTCGCCTTCGTGCTGTCCGGGGAAGGCCGCCAGCTCCTGGCCCGGCACGGCTTCGCAGCGGAGTAGCTTCGGGTGAACCGGCAGGCGAACCTGCCCGATGCCCTGGGCGCCGGACGCTGGCCGTCGCTGGCGGCGGCGCTGCCGATGCTGGTGCTGCTCGCCCTTCCCGTAGTCGCACTGGCGCTGGCCTCCTCGCCGGCGGAACTGGCCGCGGGTGCGCGCCACCCGCTCTTTCTTCCGGCGCTCGGGCTGACGGCGCGCACCACGGTGGTGAGCCTCGTGGTGGTGGTGGCGGCGGGCACCCCGCTGGCGTGGTGGCTCGCGGCGTCCTCCGGCCGCTGGGCACGGGGCGTCGAGCAGCTGGTGGATCTGCCCATCGTGCTGCCGCCCGCGGTGCTCGGCATCGCGCTGCTCCAGACCTTCGGCCGCAACGGCCTGCTGGGCGGTCCGCTTGAGGCGCTCGGCCTGCAGGTCCCCTTCACCACGGCCGCCGTGGTGCTCACCCAGGTGGTGGTCGCCTCGCCGTTCTACGTGCAGTCGGCCGCGGCCGCCTTCCGGCGGGTCGACCGGGACCTGCTCATCGTCGCGCGCACCCTGGGACGGTCGCCGGCGGGGGCTTTCTTCGGGGTGGCGGTGCCGGTGGCGCTTCCCGGGCTGGTCAGCGGAGTCGCGCTGGCGTGGGCGCGCGCGATCGGGGAGTTCGGGGCGACCCTGCTCTTTGCGGGCAACCTGCCGGGACGAACGCAGACCGCCCCGCTGGCCATCTACACGGCACTCGAGTCGGACGTCCAGGCCGCGGTCGCGCTTTCCCTGGTGCTCGCCGCGGTCGCGGTGCTCCTGCTGCTCGGGCTGCGCGCGCTTCCGGGCGGCCGCCTGGGCCGGGTGGTGGCGGCGGCCGCGGGGGCGGGGCGGCGGTGACCCGGAAGGCGGGCATGAACTCGACCTGGCACGCCGAGGTCCGCATGCGGGTCGGCGCGCTCCAACTGGAGGTGCGCGTGGATGGCGGCGTGCGGCCGGTCGCCCTGGTGGGCCCCAACGGCTCGGGCAAGACCACCCTGCTGCGCACCATAGCGGGAGCCTACCGGCCATCCGCCGGCGTAATCGCGGTCGGGGACCGCGTCCTTTTCGACTCCGCGCGCGGCATCGACCTTCCCCCGGAAGAACGAGGGGTGGGCTACGTGCCCCAGGGGTACGGGCTGTTCCCGCACCTGCGCGTGCTCGACAACGTGGGGTTCGGGCTGGCGGGCTCCTCCCGGCGCGACAACGGTGCGCGCGCCTCCGCCCTGGCCGTGCTCGAACAACTCGATGCCGGTCATCTCGCCGAGCGTTGGCCGGACACGCTTTCGGGCGGAGAGCGCCAGCGGGTCGCGCTGGCTCGCGCGCTGGTCACCGAGCCCCACATCCTGCTCCTGGACGAGCCGCTCGCCGCACTGGACGCGGCCGCGCGCCGAGCCATGCGCCGTCGGCTTGCGGTCCGGCTCGCGGAGAGCGCCGTCCCGGCCCTGGTGATCACCCACGATGTGCACGACATCGTGGCGCTGAACGCCCACGTGCACGTCATGGAGGAGGGGAGGATCGTCCAGCGGGGCTCCGCCGACGCGCTGGCCACGCACCCCGCCACCGAGTTCGTGGCGGAGGTCTTCGGGTCACCGCTCGCTACGCGCGGAAACCATCCTCCGAACAAGCAGCCCGGCGCGCGCTAACCACCCTCCTGCGGCTCGGCTCCAGGCTCGACGTCGGACCGGCCCGAACCCGGCTGTTCGTCCGTAGCCGATTCGGAAGCGGACGAATCGGCCCGGACGCAGAGCGCGCCCAACTCCCCCGCGGTAATCGTGCACGCGCCGAAACGCAGTACGTCCGCAGGATCGAGCAGGGCCTGACGGATCGGGTGCCACTCGTCCCCCCGGCGAACGAAGGTGCCGCTCCCCGTCGCGCGATCGGCGACGTGGATCCGGCCCTCCGGCAGGCACACGACCTCGGCGTGGCACCGCGACACGCTGCCATCGCGCAGCACCACATCGCACGTGCCCTTGCGGCCTACGGTCCGAGCAACGATACGGGACATTTCCGGTTCCTCTCAGTTCTCGGGTTTGCCTGCAGCTCCGGACTGGAGGGCGAGAGCCGGCCCGTCGCCGAACCGGACCACGGCGCCGGGACCGAGTTTCCGGGGCGTGAAGGGAACCAGTCTCTCGCCGTCGACCCAGGTACCCTCGCGCGAGTTCAAGTCCTCGATGAGGAAACGCCCGCCCTTGCGGATCACGCGCGCGTGACGCATGGAGACGGTCGGGTCGTGGATGACCTCGTCGACCAGCGTCGGCTGACGGCCGATGACGAGCCCGCCTTCGGCACGCCGGAGCCTGTGGCCCCCGAACCGGATGTCGATGGGTGGGTCGCCGTAGTTCGAGGCATCGGCGACGAACCGAAGATCCGGGAGGGCGCCTTCCTGCGGTGCGCCGCCCCCGGCTGTGGGTCGGCGAGCACGTCCCGCGAGCAGTCCGCGACCGGGCCGGAAGTATCTGAACGGCAGATAGAGCCCGGAACCGCGGGGAAGCCCGGGGTCGCGCCCCCCCGCCGACCCCTGCTCGACGACCCGGACAACTTCCCGGCGCGGCGCGCGCACGGTCAGGAACATCAAGGTCGGAAACATGACCGCGGCCATCCCGAGCGTGATCCACAGACCCAGGGCTACCCGGTCCTCGGTCGCCTCCATGCGTTGCTCGGTCGCCTCCACCGCCGACCCCACGGCCTCCGCGGCCGCGCTCGCCGCCGCTTCCGCCGCTTCGTTCGCCGCGCTGGCCGCCGCCTGCACGGCCTGTTCCGCCGCTCTGGCTGCCGCTTCCGCAGCCTCTCTCGCGGCGCTGGCTTCATCATCGGTGCAACGGGCGTCGCTCGTGCTGACGGCGATACCGAGCGTCCGCAGTTCGCGCACCGCCTCGGTGATCCGCGAAGCCACGAATACGCCCTGCGATGCGAGGGCGCTTCTGGTGTTCACGCCAACCACCATTCCGCAGTCGGAGATCAGAGGCCCTCCGCTGTTGCCCGGATTGATCGCGGCATCGTGCTGAATCAGGTCCAGCGCCCTTCCTCCGCCCCTGATATCCCAGGGCGCGCGGTACAGTCGGCTGATCACGCCCCGCGTCAATGTCGTTTGAAGCGACATGTTCCCGGTGATCGCGTCCGCGATGCCGGGGAACCCCACGGCCCATACGGCTTCGCCCGTCTGCAGCGGCATGGTCCCGAGCAGAACCTCCGGCAACGCCAGCGTGTCGACCTCGAGCACCGCCAGGTCCAGTTCGGGGGATTCCCAGCGTACGCGGGCCCGTTGCATGCCGCCGGTGTGCGCCGAGATCACCTGATGCGTCGCGCCGCCGTCCACGACGTGATGGTTGGTCAGGACGATGCCGGGAGCCACCACCGCCCCGCTGCCGGTGCCGAAGCCAGTGGGAAGGAGCGTGATGACCCGCACGACGCTGCGATCGGCCTCCCGGATTCGATCAACCGCGGTCCTCGACTGGCCGGCCAACGCATCCGGGCGCACGACGAGAACGGACCAGAGGGTCAATGCCGCGACCATCCCAACGCCTGCGATGCCTCGCCTGGACATCGACTCTCTTCTCCTTCCGATGGGCGAGCCTGTGTCTGGTACACCCCGCCGTGAAGGAGGTACCGGCGCGCCCGGCCCGGTCGGGTCGTCGGACTCGAAGTATGGGCTCGCGAACGTAACCTGGCCCCGTGGGCCGGGGTACATCACCCGATCACCATCTTGGCATGTATTTTGCGGCCAGGGCGTGGCGATCCGGCTCGTCGCTCGGGCCCTCGCACCTCCACCCACCGGAAGGGGATGACACCCATGAAGAAGAGCATCCTGTTCGCTGCCGCGGCGATGTCCGCTTGTTCCTCCGCCCCGATCTCCTACTACGGCGTGGCGCCACCCGGCAGAGAGACGGCCTATCAGTGCGCCGTCGCTCAACTGAACATTCTGGGCTACACGATCGAGGACGGAAACAGCGATGCCGGCTTTGTCCGGGGCCGCAAGCAGACGTCGGGTCTGGGGACCCAGATATTCACCGGCAACACGTACCACGACGTGCTCACCGCGACCGCCTTCGACAACCCCGCCACCGGAGAGACCAACCTGAGGGTCGTGGCGACCCGGATCGCGGAACAGGACACCGGCCTGCTCGGGGCCATCAGCGACGAGCCCGAGCAGGGAGAGGACGTCATCGCGCCCTCGGACAGCGGAAAGGGCGACGCCCGGGTGCTGCTGGCCAGCTGTGGGGTCTCCAGCGTGACCACTTCCGGGGGGCCCGATGCCTATCTGCTGCAGGGAGCGGCGGACCCGCGCTGACTCGCAACACCTCCCCCGTCAGGGGTGTCCGCCGCCCTCAGCGGCTCAACGGAGGCGTGAACGGGGGCGGACGGCGGTGCTGCGTGGCCTGCTCGTAGGCGTAGCTGATGCGGATCAGGGTCGGCTCGTCGAAGGGCCGCCCCAGCAACTGCAACCCGGCGGGTAGGCGACCGAAGGAATATCCCATCGGCACGTTGAAGGCCGGAAAGCCGGTGGGGGGCGAGAGGATGGAGCTGTTCGCCCCGTACGTGGTGTTCTCGTCGCCGATCAGCCGGGCCGGGTAGTTGTAGGTCGGATAGACCAGAACGTCGAGTTCGTGCTCCTCGAAGACGGCGAGCACGGCGTCCCGCAGCCGCTCCTGCGTCTCCAGGTATTGAGGGTAGTCCTCGTGCTCCTCGGGCGCGTAGTCCACTTCCCGGTTGCGCTCCAGGCTGGCGCGCAGGAAGGGATGATAGTCGCCCGACTCCACCACGTCGTCGAGCGTCTTGAACTTCAGTTCCGGACGCGTGGCCAGGTAATTCTCGAAGTCGTACTTCAGCCGGCTGATGCTCGGGAAGTCGCCGCGGATGTCGTCCAGGTCCGGGATCTCGACGGCATCCACGACGACCGCGCCGGCCGCGCGCATGTCCGCGAGCGCCTGTTCCATCACCCGCAACACCTCGGGATGGATGGTGGTGGGCTCGTCCTCTTCCTGTTGCTCTTCGTCCCGGCCTTGCCCCTCAGGCGCGCCGGACTCCTGGTCCGGGTCCTCTGACGGCATCTCCTCGCCCGGGGCGAGGACCCCGCTTCCGAGCGAGCGCGGATCGTCGTAGTCGCGCGCCTCCTCGAACAGCTGGCGAAGCACGCCGATGCGGGCACCCTGGAGTCCGTCCGCATCGAGGAACTGGCGGTAGTTGTCGGGAACCCGCCCTTCGCTCTCGAGCGTGACCGGGTCCGCCGGATCCTGGCCCACGATCACCTCCAGCACCGCGACCGCGTCGGCCACGGTGCGGGCCATGGGACCGCCCACGTCGCGGGCGGCGCTCAGCGGGGCGATGCCGTCGCGGCTGGTGAGCCCCATGGTGGTGCGGAACCCCACAAGCGCCTGGTGGGAGGAGGGGCCGCGAATGGAGCTGCCGGTGTCCGAGCCGAGACCCACGGCGCCGAAGTTGGCGGCGACCGCGGCTCCCGTGCCTCCGCTCGATCCGGCCGTCACCCGGGTGGGGTCGTAGGGGTTGCGCGAGTAGCCGGGCAGTACCGAACTGAGCGTGAACGCGCCGCTGGACGCGAACTCGGCCAGGTTGGACTTGGCCAGGATGATCGCGCCCGCCTCGCGCAGCTTGCGCACCTGGTAGGCGTCGTCGGGCGGAATCGCCCCGCGGAAGGCGAGGGTCCCGTTGGTGGTGGGCAGGTCGTAGGTGTCGTAGTTGTCCTTCACGATCACCGGGATGCCGTGCAGCGGGCCGGTGAAGCCGGTCGCCCGGAAGGCGTCGTCGAGCTCGCGCGCCCGCTCCAGCGCGTGCTCGCTTACGGTGATGATGGAGTTCAGGTAGGGCCCCTGCCGATCGTACGCCTCGATGCGGTCGAGGTAGCTCTGCACCAGCTCCTCCGCGCTGAGCCGGCCCTCCTCCATCGCCTGGTGGATGTCGGCGATGGTCGCCTCCTCGACCTGGAAGGCGGGCGCGCACGCGGCGGCGAGCAGGAGAAGGGGCAGGACGCGCATCATCTACCTCAGAACAGATCGGAGGGATCGGGCTCCGCGCCCCGGTCCTCGTAGCGATTGGGAATGTGGTCCCCGGTGACCATGTCCTGGTAGGAAAGTCCCGGCCCGACCATCGGATACACGTGCGCCTCCGGGTCGATGACGACTTCCAGGAAGGCGGGGCCGGGGAACTCGATGAACTCCTTGACGACCCGCGGGACGTCCTCCTTGCGGTCCAGGCGCTCGGCGTACTCGAAACCGTCCGCCTTCGCCGCCAGCACGAAATCCTTCTTGCGCAGCGACTTGTCGCTCGCGGACAGGCGGCCCTTGAAGAAGAGGCGCTGCCACTGCATGACCATGCCGTCGCCGAAGTTGTTCAGCACCATGATCTTGACGGGCAGATCGTAGGAGCTGGCAGTCTCGAACTCTCCCAGGTTCATGCGGATGCTGGCGTCGCCGTCCACATCGATGACCAGCTTGTCCGGGCGCGCGAACTGGGCGCCGATGGCTGCCGGCAGCCCGAATCCCATCGTGCCCATGCTCCCGGAGGTCAGCCAGAGCCGCGGCTCGCCGAAGTCGCAGTACTGGGCGGCCCACATCTGGTGCTGTCCCACGCCGGTCGAGATGATCGCCTCGCCGCGGGTGATGCGGTTCATGACCTCCATGACGTAGTACGGCTGGATGAGCGAACTCTCGCGGTCGTAGTCGAGGGCGTAGTCGCGCTTGAGCGCCGCGACCTCGGCGTGCCATTCGGAGAAGTCGGTGCTGAATCCGATCGAGTGCCCGTACGCCACCAGGGCGTCGAGGGCCTCGGGGAGCATCCCGGTGTAGTGCCAGTCCGCCGGCTTGACCTTGTGGATCTCCGAGGGATCGATGTCGAAGTGAATCACGCGGCGGGCCTTGGCCGCGAACTTCGACGGCACCCCGGCCACGCGATCGTCGAAGCGCGCGCCGACCGCAATGAGCAGGTCGCAGTCGTCCACCGCATAGTTGGCGAACGCCGTGCCGTGCATCCCCAGCATGTGCAGGCAGAGGGGCGCGGTGGTGTCGAAGCTGCCCAGCCCCATGAGGGTGGTCACGCCCGGGATGCCGAAGTCGTTGGCCAGCCGGCGCAGGGGCTCGGAGGCGTTCGCGTTCACCACGCCTCCCCCGGCGTAGATGAGCGGGCGGCGGCTCTCCCCCAGCATGTCGAAGAATTCACCGCACCGTTCCGGGCTCAACCTGCGGGCCTGCAGTGCCTGGAGGCGCCGCCGGTACCCCGTGATGGGCAGGCGTCCCTCCCCCCGGAAAGCCCCGGTCCAGTTCTGTACGTCCTTGGGCACGTCCACCACCACCGGACCGGGCCGGCCGGTGCGCGCGATCTCGAAGGCCGTGCGCATGGTGGCCTCGAGCTGCTCCGGCTTCGTTACCAGGAAGACGTGCTTGGCCACCGGGCCCATCACCGCGGTGACCGGGGCCTCCTGGAAGGCGTCGGTGCCGATGGCGGCGGTGGGCACCTGGCCGCAGATGACCACGATGGGCACCGAGTCGGCCATGCAGTCGCGCACCGGGGTCACACAGTTGGTGGCGCCGGGCCCGGAGGTCACCAGCACGCACCCCACCTTGCCGCTGGCGCGCGCGTAACCGGCCGCCATGAAGCCGGCCCCCTGCTCGTTGGCGGGCACGATCAGCGGCATCGGCTCCACGCCGTCGTCCGCGTTCTCCTGGTTGTAGCGGAAGACGGCGTCGTAGGTGGGGAGGATCGCTCCGCCGCTGTAGCCGAAGATGGTGTCGATTCCCTCGTCGGCCAGGACCTGAACGATCATCTCGGCTCCGCTCATGACCCGGCCCGCGAGCGGGTGCGCGGGGGGTTCGCGGAGCGCCGTGCTGGTTGTCATGGAAACGCCTCCCGTGGCGGGCACGGAAAAGGATTGGGTGCCGTGGTGAATAGTCGGACAAAGGGAGTCGAATGGCAAAGCCCGCATGAGCCGCTGCATATCTTGCGATGCCCGCGCCATCCCGCAAGCTTAGACCGCCATGCGACACACCCTGTCCGTCCTGCTTCAGAACGAGGCCGGCGCGCTTTCCCGCGTCACCGACCTGTTTTCGACCCGTGGCTTCAACATCGAAAGCCTCAACGTCGCGCCGACGAAGGACTACGCGGTTTCGCGCCTGACGCTGGTCACCAACGGCTCGGACGAGACCCTCGCGCAGATCATGAAGCAGCTGAGCAAGCTGGTGGACGTCGTGGACCTGAGAAACATGACCGGCCGCGACCACATCATCCGCGAACTCGCGCTCTTCAAGCTGCGCCTGACGACGGGCACCCGGGCTCAGCTGGACGAAATGGTCGCGGAGTTCGGCGGTTCAATCCTCGCCGAGCACGAAGGTCACTTCACGATCGAGATCACCAGCAGCGGCCCCAGGATCGACGGCTTCCTCGAGAGCGCCGGGAAGATCGCGGAAACGGATGCGCTGGTGCGCAGCGGGGCCATGGCGGTCTCGCGCGGCGCGCCCATCGGCTGGCGCGGCTAGGCGCCGGGCTTCCCGCCGAGCGTCCGCCGCCCGGCCCTGTCGCGCACGCGGGCCGCGGATCGAGCGACGTGCGCGGCAGCTTGCGGAGCTGACGCCCGGGGTTACCGGCCCGGCTCCTCCTCCGAGATCGTCCGCACGCGGGTGAGCTCCAGCCCCAGCGTCCTGCCCTTCATGATCGCCGGCACCCCTTCCTCCATCCACACCGGAGCGGGCGCGCCCTTCAGGTAGTGGTCGAAGAACTGCTGCATGCGGATCGCCCAGTCCTTCTGGTTGTGCCGCTGCCTGAGGCCGTGGGCTTCGCCGTTGTAGTTCAGCATCCACACGGGCTTGCCCAGGCGGCGCAGCGCCACGAACAACTCGATGCCCTGGTACCACGGCACGGCCCCGTCCTCGTCGTTGTGCAGCATGAGGATGGGCGTGTTGATCTTGTCGGCGGTGAAGATGGGCGAGTTCTCGATGAAGCGCAGCGGATACTCCCAGAGCGAGCCCCCGATGCGGCTCTGCCCGCGTTCGTACTGAACGGCGCGGCTCCGTCCGGACTGCCAGCGGATGCCCCCGTAGGCGCTGATCATGTTGGAGACCGGGGCACCCGCCTCGGCGGCCGCGAACAGGTCGGTGCGCGTCACCATGTACGCGATCTGGTAGCCGCCCCAGGAGTGCCCCTGCACGCCGATGCGGCCGGGGTCCACGAAGCCTTCCTCCACCAGCTCGAGGACGCCCGGGACCACGGCGTCGAGCGCGCTCTCGCCCGGGTAGCCCTCGCGGTAGGGGATGTCCGGCACGAAGAGCAGATAGCCGCGGCTGACGTAGAAGCTGCGGTTGATGGAGGAGCTCCCCGGCGCGGGCGCGGCGTAGCCGTGCAGGCCGTCGGAGGAGCGCTCGTAGAAGTACACCATCATGGGATGCTGCTCCGACGGGTCGAAGCCTTCCGGCTTGTAGAGGATGCCCTGGAGAGGGGTGCCGTCCATGGAGGTCCACTCCACGACTTCGGCGGTGCCCCACAGGTAGTCGGACTGCTGCGGGTTGGCGTCGGTGACCTTGCGCCCGTCGTCGAGGGCCGGGCCCGCCACCCACAGGTCCGGGAATTCCTCGAAGGTGGAGCGGGTGTAGGCGAAGACCTCCGCGTCCTGCGCCCGGAACAGGCCGGCGTAGCGGGCATCGCCGGCGATGAGCTGCTCCGGGACGGCGCCCTCGCCGAAGTCGCCGCGCCACAGGCCCGAAGACTTGTCGTACAGGTGGAAGGAGGAGAGGTACACCTCGCCGGAGGGCACCACCGGGTCGGTGTTGTCGAGGTCGACGAAGCGGAAGCGGGTATCGGACGCGCGCCCGGCGCCGCGGGTGAGGTTGCGGGGAGCGGCGCGGCCGGTGGGGTCGACCGCCCAGATGTCGTAGCGGTCGTAGACCAGGAAGGCGGCATCGTCCGCCGTCCATCCCGCCGTCCCGTAGGAACGAGAGAGATCCGGCCGGTCGTCCAGCACGTTGTAGAAGCCCACGTCGATGGCGCCGGTCAGGTCGATCTCCTCCCCGCTGCCGGTGTCGACGGCGACCCAGATGCGGCGGACGCCGTCCCACCGGGTGATATAGCCGCCGCCGGGAGAGAGCGTCCCCTGTCCCCGCACCCGCTCGGCCACCTGCCGACGCGAGCCGTCCGCCACGTCGATGGTGTAGAGGTCCACGTAGCTGGCGTCCCACGACACCAGTTGCCGGTAGGGGAGGTCGCTCCTGCCCATCGCAATCGCGCCGTCGCCGGCAAGCGTCACGTCGGGCACTTCGCTGGTGGCAAGCTGCACCACGCGGCCGCTCCCGAGGTCGAGGACCGCCTGGTAGCTGCGCTCCATTTCGTCCTCCAGCTGCACCAGCTGCATGGGCTGCAGCAGAGGGTCCTTCCAGTTCCAGATGTCGACTTGGACGCGCTCGTCCCCGGGGGTCTCGTCCTCGGGATCCGGAAGGGGCCGGGGCGCCGAGTGGAAGAGGACGCGCGCGCCCGAAGCGGAGAACGACACCTCGCCGTGCTCGCTGGGAGCCCAGTCGTCGGGGAGGGCTTCCGCGCCCGGGGCCACCCGGGCGGTGGCGGCTCCCTCGCGCGCGGCGTACAGCGCGAAGGCGGGCGCCCCGGCCCCGCGGTCGTCGCGGTCGGTGAGGAAGGCGACCGCGCCGTCGTCGGCGACGGCGAGCCGCAGGTAGCGCCCTTCCCCGCCGGCGACCGTGTCCGCCCCGCCGGCCGTCCCCACGCGGAAGACGCCGTCGGCGGCGCCGTCCTGCCCGGACGCCGTGTAGTAGAGCGCGCCGCCGTTACCCGAGAAGGCGTAGCTCACCGCGTGGTCGAAGCGGCGCTCCTGCCCGGTGGCCAGGTCGCGCACCACCAGCTCGGTCCCGTCGTCCAGCCGGGGCGGCCCATCGTCGTCATCGCCCTCTCCCCGCTGGGCGCGCCCCTCCGCCTCCTCTACCTCCTCCGACCCGCCGGCCTCACCTGTCCGCTCCTCCTGTCCATCGCCGGCGGCCTCCTCCATGAGGTACGCCATCCAGGTGCCGCCGTCCCCGGGCAGCCGGAAGGACCGGACCCCCGCGACGCGCGTCTCCGACAGGTCGGACAGGCTGAGGATCAGCAGTGAGTCGCCGGGCATGTCGCGCGAACCCTCGGCACGCGCAGCGTCCACCGCCGCCTCCGCGGGCTCGACCAGCGCGACCAGGAAGCGGCTGTCGGCGGTAAAGCCCGGATCGGCGCCCCGCGAAACCGTCACGCGGCGCCCGTCCTCCAGGTGTTCCACCACCAGCGTGGCGTCGCCGTCCCCGGGCACGAGCCGGTAGGCGAGCCAGCGGCCATCCCTGGAAAAATCCTCGTCCTGGATCTGCTTCCAGATCGCGTAGCTGTCGTGGTCGAGAGACACCTTCTGCTGCGCGGAGAGCGCGAGCGGAGCGGTGACCAGGATCGAGAGCGCCAATGTCCATCGGATCATCTTCATGACTCACCTGCTGCGCGGGAGATGTGTGCGAGGGGAGAAACGCGCGGACGGGAACGGTAGACGACCGCGCGGGGCCCGGCAACGCCGCCGGGAGCCTGCTCCGTTGCGGATGCGGCCGGGCGCTCTTTCCGGACACGGTCGACCCGCGCCCCTGGCCGCCCGAAGAGACCCGATTGACAGAGTCCCCGGACTGGCGTAAGTGTGCAGTCTGGCCGCCGGTGCGGGACCGAGCCGCCCGACCGCCGCGAAGAACGCCCCAGCCGCCGCAAAGCCGGAGTTCGTCCGACAGACAACCCGGGGAGGACAGCATGCGCGATTTTCGTATCCTTGCCACACTTCTTCTGTTGGTGATTCCGCTACCGACGTCCGCCCAGGGCGTCCCGGACATCGCCGAGCCCTTCAAGGTCGGCACCTTCGAGATCGAGGGCACGCCCACCGTGTCGCTGGTTCTGCGCGACCAGCTCATCGTCGAGATCGACGCCGCCAACACCGCCCTGCAGCGCGATCCCTACTACGCCCGCGTCCAGGCCCCGGGGGACATGCTGGAGCTGATCGAGCGCTACGAGTATGGCCTCAAGCGGCGCCTCTACGAGGTCGTCAACCACTTGGTGGCAAACGACATGCTGGGCGCGAACCGCCCGTCCTGGGTACACGATCTCGACGACGTGCGCACCCTCCCGCCCATCCTGTACCCGGGCAAGATCCTCAACGCCGCGGTCAACTTCTACAGTCACGTCAACGAGACCGGCACCGAGGAGGAGCGGGCCGATGCGCGGCGGCAGAGACGGGAGAATCGGGGCGTGCCCTATCTCTTCCTGAAGCCGAGCAAGGGCGCGGTCATCGGCGACGGCGGCGAGGTGGTGCTTCCCTACGGACGCGACCGCATCGACTGGGAGGTCGAGCTGGGCGCGGTCATCGGCCGGTCCGCGAAGTACGTTTCCGCGAACGACGCGGAGGCCTTTGTGTTCGGCTACCTGGTCTCGCTCGACATCTCCGACCGCGGCGGGCGTCCGCCGGGCGGCAACCCGATGACCTCCGACTGGTTCGTCGGCAAGGGCCACGACACCTTCGCGCCGCAGGGGCCGTGGATCGTGCCGAAGGAGTTCTACGGAAACCCGATGGAGATCCTGCGCCAGACGCTCGACGTCGGCGACGAGCGCATGCAGGAGGCGACCGCCGGCGACATGATCCACTCCCTCTGGGAGCTGATCGAGTACGGCTCCTCCATCATCACCCTTTTCCCCGGGGACGTCGTCAACAACGGCACCTCCGGAGGCGTCGGCATGGGCACGGCGGTTCGGGGAGCGCAGCGCTTCCTGCAGCCGGGGGAACAGATCTCCGCCTCCATCGACGGGATCGGCACGCTCAACCTGTCGGTGGTGAGCGAACCCGAGCCGCAGGGGCTGACGGGCGCGCACCTGCCTCCCGTGCGCACCTACCGGGGACCGCCTCCGGGAGGGGACTGACTCAGTTCACATCCAGGATCGGGTCCTTCTCGCCCGTCATCTCCCAGCGCGTGAGCACAATGGGGATCACGCCGGCGCCGTAGAAGGCGTCGAAGAAGCGCTTGACGGTGAAGTCGTCGCCCTCCTGGATGGCGTATTCGGAGAGCAGTTCCTCGATCTGGATCTTGCCGGTGACGTAGCTGGTGCCGTAGCCCGGCTGCCGCAGGTAGAGGCTCTGCTCCCCGCGCACCAGGTCGCCTTCCGTCAGCCATCCGCGCGGCGTCCAGGTCATGGCGTGCTCGACCGCCTCCTCCATTTCGAAGACGTCGCCGTGCAGGTTAAGGCCGCTGAGGGCGCGCGCCGCCCGCTGCGCCAGCATGATCCACACGAGTTCGCGGGCCCGGGGCGAATTGTCGTCCAGGAGCCCCAGGTGCATGAACATCTCCTCGACGCCGGTCGCCAGCCCCTCGGAGCGTGAGTCGAAGATGTTGTAGAGCGAAGGCGTGGCCCGGATGGGGCTCGAGTGCGGGTCCTCGCGCATGCGCGCCAGTTCGATCCAGTGGTGCATGTGCGGGCGGAAGGCGTCCGGATCGCGGTAGATGACTTCCTGGAAGAAGTTGCGCAGCTCGCCCGGCTCCACGGGGCTGAAGCTCCCGTTCACCGCCCTGAGCGCGGGATCCATGTAGTCTGCGAGCGTCTCGACTTCCTCTTCTTCGAGGAAACGCATGTAAAGGTCCACGGACTCGTTCAGACGCCGGTCGTACTCCTCAGCGGAGGCGATGCGCTCGAGTTCGGGCAGATCTCGGTTGCGGTTCTCCTCCAGCCGCATCGAGGAATGGGAGCGCGCCAGTTCGCGGCGCATGAGGGTCACCTGCTCCTCCCACGAATACGGGACCAGGTGGACGTTCTGCATGTACCAGGTGTAGTTGTCGGCCCCGACCCCGGACGGCCCGGTGCGGGAAGAGGCGCCCTCCTCCAGCCAGCCACGGAAGGCGTCGGAGGCGGCGCGCGCGTCGGCGATGGCCTGGTCGAGTTCGGCGCTCGTCCCGGCGACCTGCCCGGCGTAGGTGTCGAGGTCGCGGGCCTGGGCGGCGAAGTCACGGATGCCGGCCAGCCAGAGGTCGCGCGCGTTGGAGTCGGCGAGGTTCACGCGGGCCTGTTCCAGCAGCGCCGGGATCGCGCCGATGCGGGCCGTGAGTTCCGCCGCATCTTCGTCCGACAGCGGATAGTCGTAGGTCCAGGTATCGACCCAGCCGTGGATCACGGAGCCTTCATGGGCCGGGACATCGCTCTCGGCCAGGAACATGATGACGTAGAAGGCCGGATCGCGCGCCCAGGGACGGCGCACGCGGTGGTCGAAGTCGAGCCCGTTCATCTCCGCGCGCACCAGGTGCCAGTCGATCTGCTCCTCGACCGGCCAGTTTTCGGGCGCGAGCGCGTTCAGGCGCGCCTGCCACTGTGGAAGCTCGGCCTGCTGGCCCGCCATCGCCGCGGCGGAGTAGTCGGGGACGCCGTCGACAAAGTCGGGCATTTCGAAGGCGCGCCACTCCTCGAAGAGCTGGACCAGGTCCGCGTGGGATCCGGGCCCGGCGGCGACGACGGAGTCCGTGGGATCCGCCGTGCATCGCACGAAGAGGAATCCGACCACGATGAGCGTGATCCCGGTGACGAGGACGGACGGGCGAGCTTTGCTGCGGGGCATGGCGGCCTCCGGGATCTCGGGTCTACTCGATGTGCAGCCTGCGTTCGGTACGACTGCAATCGATGTGCGGGTCCCCCCACATTTCAGTCTACGCGATGTGCGGCCGGCCCGCCTCCCTGCCGGTGCGGCCGCGCCTCTCCCATGCGGCCGCGCCTGTCTCCGTCAGGACGCGCCGGAGCCTCCGCCCAGCGCCCGCGCCAACGCCGCGCGCCCTCCCACGACGGGCAGGTCGAGGGCGGTTGCGGCCAGGTCGACGGTGAGCCGGGTCCCCGGCTCGGGGTGGAGGGTGAAGTCGGCGTCGCTGGAGAAAACCATGAGCCCGATGCGCTGTCCGGCGGGGATGATCTGGTCGTCGGGCTGCAGGTCGAAGGCGACATCGACGAACTCGCCCGGGACCAGCGGCGCGCTCTCGCTGAGCGATGCCGCGTTCTGCGGGTCGGCCCAGCCGCGCGTGATCAGGTTGTCGTTGATGGGGGCGCCCTCGGTCCAGGGGAGCGACACCAGCCATACCGAGAGGTTGGCGGCGGCGCGGTCGGCCGCGAGGCGGAGCGAGACGCGGGCGAGGCCGGACAGATGCACTTCTTCGGCGAGTTCGGGGGTCGCGAACAGCAACCGGTGCTCCGAGGCCTCCGCCCCGGCCAGGTCGGCGCCGGAGAAGCTCACGTCGTCGGTGAACGACTGCTGCGCGGCGGCGGGATCGGCCTCGAGCGAGAGCATCCCCTGTCTCCCCCCGTCGCCGGAGGGGACCACGCGCACGGACTCCGCGTCGGGGTTGGGATAGGAAGGATAGGGCGTGGGGCTCAGGCGGTCGTCGCCCTCTCGCACGATCCACGCGCCCGGATCGCTCTCCACCCCGTTCTCGACTCCGTACAGGTACCGGGAGAGCCAGCGGTTCATGAGGCTGAGCGGCGGCTCGCCCCCGTGGCCCCCCTGATGGTAGTACGCCTGCACCGGCACGCCGCGGTCGCGCAGCGCGGCCACGATCCGGTAGCTGTGCTCGGGCATCACGTTCCAGTCGTTGAAGCCGTGCGCCATGAGCGTCGGGGCGCGCACGCCGTCGACATGGTTGAGGTAGTCGCGGCCCGCCCAGAAGTCGTTGTAGTCCCCGGAGGCGCGGTCGAAGCGCGCCTGCATGAGGTCGCTTCGCACGGTCTGGTTGCAGTAGTCGCGGCGCTCCATCGGGCCGCTGTTGATGAAATCGTAGAGGACGTCGATGTCCTCGCCGGGGTAGCCGCCCGGTGACCGCACCAGCCCATGCGACCGGTAGTAGTGGTAGTACGACGTGTTGGGCGCCACCGGGATGATGGCCTCAAGCCCCTCCACGCCCGTCGTTGCGGCGGCGAGCGGCAGGGTGCCGTTGTAGGAGGTCCCGATCATGCCCACGCTGCCGGTCGACCAGTAGGCGCTCACCTCCTCCCCGCCCTCCACGGCGGTGAAGCCGCGCGCTCGCCCGTTCAGCCAGTCGATCACCGCCTTGGGCGCGAGGGACTCGTTCTCGCCGCCGACGGTGGGGCAGCCCTGGGACTGTCCCGTCCCGGGCGACTGCGAGTGCACAACCGCGAACCCGCGCGGCACCCAGGTGCCGATGTGGGAGTTCGAGATGACCGGCTGCTCCTCGATGTGCTCCATCGCGGGCATCACGGTGCGGGGAGGCGGGGGCGCGCCCACCTCCTGGCGGATGTCCCAGAAGTAGTCGAAGTCGAGGCCGCCGGTACCGGAATAGTACGGGCTGGTCTCGTAGATCACGGCGACCTCAAGCCCGGATTCGGTCGCGGCGGGGCGGGTCACGTCCACATGCACCCGGTCGGACGCGCCGTCCCCGTCGGAATCAAAGCCGGTCTCGACCCAGAGTTCGTGCCGCACCCAGGTGGCCGAATCGGCGAACTCCGGAACGACCTGCGCCTCCCCGTTCTCGAAGACGGGCCTGGGGCCGTCGTAGCAGGCCGCGGCGAGCAGGGGCAGAGAGGCGCCGAGTACGCATGTCCGCGCGAGGGAGAGCGGACTCGGGCGGCGGATGGGAAGGATCTTCTTCATGGGCTCGGATCACCGGGTTGAGGCGGACCAGACGGGCCGGTGGGCGCGAAGAATGGAGCCAGCCGGAATCGAACCGGCGACCTCCTGCTTGCAGAAGCTCGTGACCGACGGGACGGGAACACCACCGGTGGCCAAAGTTACTCGGCACATCGTGGGGAAACAACGCGGATGTAGCCTCGGCAGCGGCAGGCCCTCCGACCGGCACGGTGCGCAGGGAGGGTCCCTTGACAGCCCCTTTTTTGTAGTAACATTAATTCATGCGGATCGAGTTCGACGACGCGAAACGCGCCGAGACGATCAAGGCCCGAGCACTGGATATGGCCCGGGCCGCAGACGTGTTCGCCGGCTCGACGCTGACCACTGAGGATGACCGACGGGACTACGGCGAGATTCGCTACATCACCATCGGTTTTCTTGACGAGACGATGGTGGTACTCGTCTGGACGCCCCGCGATCGCGCACACAGGATCATCAGCATGAGGAGGGCCAATGAACGAGAACGACGGCTCTACGGCCCGAGGTTTTGACCCCGAGACCGCACCCGACCTCTCAAAGGACGGCTGGCCGGAGAAGTTCGCCAAGGCGCCCGTACGCCGGGGACGTCCTCGGAAGGCGCGGCCGAAAATATCGACCACCATCCGGCTGTCCCAGGAGGTCATCGACCACTTTCGCGCCGGAGGGCGCGGTTGGCAGACACGGATCGACCACGCACTGCGCGACTGGATCAAGCGGCACGACGTTGCCTGAGGCGAAACTCCCGCGAGGTCGTTGAGTCGAGCGAACCCGAAGGGGCGCGCCATTGACCCGCGCACGGCTGGCCAACTTCGCCACCTCAATGGAGCCAGCCGGAATCGAACCGGCGACCTCCTGCTTGCAAAGCAGGCGCTCTCCCGACTGAGCTATGGCCCCTTGACCGAGCTGTGACCCCGCGTGCGCGGGACCGCGATGATCTTCTGTCCCGGCAGATCCGCGCGTGACCGGCGGGCAGGCGGGAATCTAGGAGCGCGCGCCGATCCGTTCCAGTCTCGGGCCCGGGCGCCGGATCCGCGGCCCGGGCGCGTCGCGTCTCCGCCGGGGCTGCCCACCGTGTCGCCGCCACGGTATACTTTCGCACCATGTCCGCCGCCCGAACATCCCTCCCGGGAGCCGTCTTCCTCGACCTCTACGGCACGGTCGCGCGCGAGGTGGGCTACATCAATCATCCCGACCGCTTCCGCCTGCACGACTTCTCGGGCGAGGCCATACACCTGCTCAACCAGGCCGGCTACCGGGTGTTCGTGGCCACCAACCAGTCGGGGATCGCGCGCGGATACTTCACCGAGGACGTGCTGAACGAGGTGCACCGCCGCCTGGTCGACGGGCTGGCGCGCGACGGAGCACGCGTGGAGGCCGTGTACCACTGCCCGCATCTCCCTCCCGAGGGAAGGCCTGCGGTGTGCGACTGCCGCAAGCCCCTTCCGGGGATGCTGCACAGGGCGGCGCGCGAGTACGGGGTGGACCTGGCCTCGTCCTGGATGGCCGGGGACATGATTACGGACGTGGAGACCGGACATGCCGCGGGGGCGCGCGGGATTCTGCTGCGCACCGGCTACGGGCGTGGCCAGATCGAGTATCAGCGCCATCGCTGGCGCGTCGAGCCCGACCTGATCTGCGACGATCTGCTCGCGGCCGCACACGCGATCGCGGCCGCGCCGCCGAAGGACCCCCGGTGAGGAGGGAGGAGATGGACTCCGACGGCCAGTTGAAGCGCGCGCGTAACGGAGCGTTGAAGGTTCTCGACGCACTCGCCGGCCGCCGCGTCCTGGTGGCGGGCGACTTTCTGCTCGACCGCTATCTCGTCGGCAAGACGACACGCCTCTCCCGGGAGGCTCCCGTGGTCATCATCGAGCACGAGAGCGACGGTGTGAACCTGGGGGGCGCGGGCAACGCCGCCCGCAATGTGCGCGCGCTGGGCGGGGAGCCGATCCCGCTGGGGCTGGTGGGACAGGACCGCGAGGGAGACCAGGTGGTCGAACTGCTCCGCGCCGCCGGCGTCGATACGGGCGGAATCCTGCGTGATCCGGAGCGCCGAACCGTCACCAAGACCCGGATCCTCGCAGGAGCGGCCAATACGGCCAGGCAGCAGGTGTTGCGGATCGACCAGGGTGGGGAATACGGAGCCAGCCGGATCGACCGCCTCGTCCGGCGTGCGCGGGAACTGCTCCCCGAGGTGGACGCAGTACTGCTCTCGGATTACGGGTATGCGACCCTGGCGCCGCCGGTGCGTTCATGTCTGATCCAGGCGGCACGCACGCGCGGTCTCCCCTCATGCGCAGATTCGCGCTATCGGTTGTACGAGTTCCAGGGCGTTACGGTGGCCACCCCGAACGAGGAGGAGCTGGCGGGCGTTTCGGGCCGCGTTTTGCGGAGCGATGCGGATGTCGTGATGGCGGGGAGAGAGCTCCTGAGCCGCCTGAACGCCCGCGCCATCGTGGTTACGCGCGGAAGCCGGGGCATGAGCGTTCTTGAAGGAACCGGGTATTGCCGGAACATTCCGCCCGCGCGCCAGGGAGAGGTGGCGGACGTGACCGGCGCAGGCGACACGGTGGCCAGTGCGCTGGTGCTGGGGCTCGCGGTCGGCTGCGAAGTCCTGAGCGCGGCGGTGCTGGCAAACGCGGCCGCTTCGGTCGTGGTGGCGCGGCGCGGCGCGGCGACCGCTACCGCCGCCGAGGTGGCCCGTGCGCTGCGGGGGTGATTGCGGGACCCGGGATTCAGAGCACGACGACGACGACGAGCGCCTCCCACAGGGGCGTGCGCGGAGACTGTACGACTCCATCCAGGTGGTCCCGGTGCCACCTGAAGCCGCAGGGAAAGAAGGATCCTTCGACCGGATCGATGCTTGTGTAGGGGCTTTCCGCGTTCTCCCGGACGAAGCAGCCGATCCACAGCCAGCGCACTCGGTCCATGTCCCCGGCCTCCGGAGGAAGATGGGCCACGCCGACCCCGGTCGCGGTCAGCTGTCCCCTGAAGCCGAAGGTGTAGCCGCTGGAATCCTCCGGCCCATCGTATCCCGGCGGCGGTTGGGCAGCATCGAGCTGGCCGGGGATCCGCGGGATGTCCGCGGGGCCGGAAGAGTCTTCGCCACAGGCCCCGGCCAGCAGCAGGACGAGCGTCCACGCCCTCCTCACGCCTCCACCGCCCGGGCCGCGCGCAGGAGCGTGGCCTCGTCCCAGGGCTTCGCCACGAGCTGCACCGCGAGCGGCAGATCGTGCTCCCCGTTGCCGCAGGGAACGCTGATCGCGGGCCAGCCGAGCGCGTTGAAGAGATTGGTGAGGTCCGTCGAGGCGGGCATATCCAACAGAGGAGCCACTCCGGGCTGGCAGGGCAAGCTCAGCAGGTTCACCCGGTGGCACGCGGCATCCCACCGCCCGCGGATCCAGTGCCGGAGCCGCTGCGCCCCGAGGAAGTCCTGCGCCGAGAAGGTGAAGGCGGCCACCAGGCGACCACGACAGAACTCGCCGTAGTCGTCGTAGTGGGTTCGCAGCATGGGTGCGTGATGCGCGGCGGCCTCCACGCCCAGCGTGAGCAGGGCAACCTGGCGCAGCATGTGGATCTCGTCGAGGTCGACTTCGACCAGGGTTGCGCCCGCATGCTCCAGCGCACGGTTGGCGCGCGCCCATGAACGCAGGGCGGCGTCCTGGAGGGGCGCGCCGAGGTGCAAGTCCGCGGGCACGCCCACGCGCAGACCCGACAGACCGGCCCGCGAACGGCGCTCGCCTTCCACCGGGTCTCGCGGCGGGCCGGGAATCGCGAAGGGCGGGGCCGGCCGGGTGCGCGCGTCGCGAGGGTCGGGTCCCGCGATGGCGGCCAGCACGAGCGCGGCATCGTCGACGCTGCGCGCAAGCGGACCCACATGGTCGAGGGACCAGGCCAGCGTCGCGCAACCGTGCAGGCTCGCGTGCCCGAAGGTGGGCTTGAGGCCCACCACCCCGCAGAGCGCCGCCGGGATGCGGATCGAACCCCCCGTGTCCGTGCCCAGAGCCGCGTACACCATGCCGCGCGCGACCGCCGCCGCCGACCCGCTGCTCGACCCGCCCGCGTCGCGGGTGGGGTCGCGGGGGTTGGGGGTGGGGCCGTAGTGGGGGTTGGTCGACCCCGGCCAGTACGCGAATTCCGACAGCCGGGTCTTGCCCACGACGACCGCCCCCGCCGCGCGCAGGCGCTCCACCGAGGCCGCGTCGCGGTCGGTCACGTGATCCGCAAGGATTCTCGATCCGGCGGTGGTGACCGTGTCCTTCATGGCCAGGAGATCCTTGACCGCGACGGGAATCCCGTGCAGCGGCCCGCGCCACCTGCCGCCCGTCACTTCATCCTCCGCGCGACGCGCCGCCGCCCGCGCCTCTTCCGCCAGGACCAGCTGAAAGGCGTTGGCCCGGCCCCCGTCCTCTTCAATCCGGGTCAGCGCCTGCTCGGTCAGCTCGACCGGAGAAACCGCACCGGCGCGCACCAGCGGCGCCAGCTCGGCGATCGTCGAAGGCCAGGCCATCCGGTCGTCGCACCGCGGCGGCGTAGTCTGCCGATGCGATTCGGCGTCCCTCCCGGCGTCGTCACGCGCGCGATCCGGTCCGGCGCGAGAAGATGCAGGGGGCGTCCCGGCGGGCGAGCCCGAAGCCGCTTCCGCCGCGCCGTCCCCTTCCCCACCCGGCTCCAGCCCCGCGAGCGACCATCCCGACAGGTTGTCCGGAATGCAGTCGTCCCCCGTGGCCGCAAGCAACGCGCGCAGGAACGCCGCCCGCTCCGGGATGCCCTCAGCCATCACCCGCTCGATGTCCTCTTCCCGGGCCGGAATACCCGCCGAGCGCAGGTTGGCCCGAAGACTCTCGACGGCGAGGGCCCTATCGCGTGAAGACACTGCGGACGACAAATCCCAGGTTGGCGGGCCGCTCCGCCAGGCGGCGCATGTACCACGGATACCAGTGTGGGCCGTAGCTGATGAGCACCCGCACCGGGATCCCGCGTCGCCTCAGCGCCAGCTGTTCGCGCGCCCGAATCCCGTAGAGCATCTGCACTTCGAACGCGTCCCGGGGCAGGCCCATCTCCCGAGCTTCGTCCAGGATGCGGCCGAGCAGGACGGTGTCGTGGGTAGCGAGTCCGTGGGGCGCGGCCGGATTCGCGTTCTCGAGCATGAGCCGGGTCAGGACCATGAAGTTCTCGTCCACATCCGGCTTGCGCGGCCAGGCGATGTCGGCCGGTTCCTGATAGGCTCCCTTCACCAGCCGCAGGCGGGCGCCCACCGCGAGCAGCCGCTCGACGTCCGCGGCCGTGCGGTACAGGTACGCCTGCACGCAGAGGCCGAGGTTGGGATGCCGGGCCAGGGTGGTGGTGAAGATGTCCAGCGTCTCGTCGAGGTAGGGCGACGCCTCCATGTCGACCCACACGACGTTCCCATGCTCCGCTGCCGCCACCGCCAACCGTTCCAGATTGGCCTGCGCCACCTCCTGCCCCAGGTCCTGGCCGAGCTGGGTCAGCTTGATGGAGATCTGGCTGTTCAGCTCCATTCCGGCGATCCGACCCGGCAGTCCCAGGTAGTGCTGCACGACCTTCTCGATCTCGTCGCGGTCGTCGAGGGCTTCGCCGAGCTTTGTGAACACCGTCGAGATGTCGTGTTCACCGAGTCTTCGGGCGGCCTCAAGCGCCGCGCCGGCGGTCTCGCCGGGCATGAAGCGCGAGACCGCCCGGCGTGCGAACCCGCGATGTCGCATCTGGCGCTCGAGCCACGCGTTCTCGGAGGCCCAGAGCAGAACCTGGCGCAGCATGCCTAGTGCTCCTCCGGGGCGCGCGCGCAGCAAGGTCGCGGGTCGGGATCGACTTCGTCGGGCATCCTGGTTCCCCCTGATGTAGCGCGAAGTGAGGCAGTATACGCCGGCCCGGTCAGGTCGGCCAAGCCAGCGACCGCGGCCTCATAACCTCTCCAGCATCACTTGTGCCAACTCCGCGCCTCACGCCCCCTGCCTTCAACTGGAGCCACGACCCGCCTCCGCATAGGTTGGGTCCATGCTCAAGACGCTGCTTCTCGAAGAGATGACCTGGCCGGAGGTGGAGGCGGCGCTGGCCGAAGGTTTTACGTCGGTCGTGGTGGCCGTGGGCGCGATCGAACAGCATGGAAGGCACCTGCCGCTGCTGGTGGATGCGGCGCGCGGCGACCGGCTGGCTCTTGAAGTGGCGCGCCGTCTGGGGCGCAGCCTCGTGGGTCCCACGATCCGCGTGGGATGCTCCGAGCACCACATGGGCTTCGCGGGCACGATATCGCTCAGAGGAAACACCCTCAAGGCGGTCTGCCTGGACTACGTGACCAGCCTCGCGCGCCACGGCTTCCGCACCGTGTACCTGGTGCCGTCCCACGGAGGCAACTTCGCGCCCCTCGCGGCCATGCTGGACGAACTCCGGGCCGCCGGGGCACCCGATTGCGAAGTCCACGCCTACACCGATCTGCTGGAGTTCGTGGGGTTGTGGGAGGGCGCGGTGCGGGAGGTGGCGCGCGAACTCACCTCGCGCGTGGGGGGGCACGCCGACATCGCGGAGAGTTCGGAGATGCTGTGCATCCGCCCCGATCTGGTGCGGGAGGAACTGGCCGAGGCGGGGTACGTCGGCGGCTTCGACGCGGCGCTGGCGGAGCGGATCTTCGGGGAGGGGCTGCGCGCGGTCACGCCCAACGGCGTGCTGGGCGACCCCCGCGGGATGAGTCGCGAGATCGGGGAGCGGTGCATCGCCCGCGCGGCCGATGGCGTCGCGGCGGCGCTCCAGGCAGTCCGCGGATGAAGCCGCCCGGACGCCGCGAGAGGCGAGTGCATCCGCGGGCTTCCGCAGGATGAATCCGGCCGGGCCCATCGACCTGGCCGACATACGGGCCGCGCGCGAGCGTATCGCCGGGGCCGCCATCCGCACGCCGCTGGTACGCCTGGAGGCGCCCGGGGCGAACGCCGAGGTTTGGCTCAAGCTCGAGTGCCTGCAACCCATCGGGTCGTTCAAGATCCGGGGCGCCGCCAACGCCATGGCGCTCGCCCATCCCGCGCTTCTCGCGCGCGGCGTCTACACCGGAAGCGCGGGCAACATGGCCCAGGGCGTCGCGTACGAGGCCCGCCGGCGCGGAATTCCCTGCCGGGTGATCGTCCCGGACACCGCGCCCGCGGCCAAGCTGGACGCCATCGCCCGGCTGGGGGCGACCGCCGTCCCGGTGTCGTTCGCGGAGTGGTGGGGGGTGTTGCGCGACCACGGCCATCCCGGCGAGGAGGGCCTTTTCGTCCACCCGGTCAGCGACCCCGACGTGATCGCCGGCAACGGCACCATCGGGCTCGAGGTCGTGGAGGACCTTCCGGACGTGCGCGCCGTGGTGGTGCCCTTCGGCGGCGGCGGCCTGTCGTGCGGGATCGCCACCGCGGTGCGGGCACTCCGGCCGGAAGCGCGGGTGTTCGCGGCCGAGGTGGAGACGGCGGCCCCGCTGGCGGCCTCGCTGGACGCGGGCCGGCCGGTGGAGGTCCCGCGCAGGCGGTCGTTCGTGGACGGAATCGGGGCCGCCGGCCTGCTGCCCGGGATGTGGCCGCTGGCCCGCGCGCTGCTGGCCGGGTCGCGGGTGGTGTCGCTCGAGGACGTCCGCGGGGCGATCCGGCTGCTCGCCGAGCGCGCACACATTGTCGCGGAGGGGGCGGGGGGGGGGGGGGGGGGGGGGGGGCCGGGGGCGACCGGGCTGCTGGCGGAGCGCGCACACATTGTCGCGGAGGGGGCGGGTGGGGCGGGGGTCGCGGCAGCGCTGGGGGGCCTGCCCGGCGTCGACGACGGGCCCGTCGTCGCGGTGGTTTCGGGCGGCAACATCGACGCGCGCGTCCTCGCGGCCATCCTGGAAGGC
>MPMR01000004.1 GCA_002238605.1 BD2-11 clade cluster bacterium bin43
TCGGGGAAGCCGCTGATGGTGACCGTGTAGGTCCCGGCTTCCACGCCCGAGAAGGCGAAGCTGCCACCCGACCCGGTCGTCGTGGTCGCACCCGACGACAGGGTGGCGGTGATGCCGCTGGCGGCCGAGCCTTCAATCGTCACCGTCCCGGAGATGGTTCCCACGGGAGTGGGCGGCGGGGGCGGCTCCACAGGCGGTGGAGTGCCCTCGTCGCAGGCGGTGAAGGCCAGGGCCATCAGCGTAGCTGTGGCGAAGAGTCTGAGTCGATTCATGGAATCTCCTGAGTGATGGGAATGAATACCGGCCTGAGGCGGCTGGAGAGAGTCGCGTGCCTTCGGATAAGCAAAGGTGGTGCCAGTTTGGGAACCTTCATATTTCTCAAGCAGTTACGGACTATCCTTCTGCTCCACGGCACAGGCTCATCGGTGAAAATCCTCGGATAATCGAGGATCAACGCTGTTTTCTGAATATGACGAAAGCGATGGTTATACATCGATATTGACCTACACTGTCCTCCCGCTTGTCGCATGCCGTGATCAGAAACCCGGCTCTCAAGATACCGGCTCACCTTCCGTCGCCATAGTGACAATAACGAGGACTTGAAAGGACACAAACGATGACGGCTACCCGGCTCGCGCCCCTGCTATTTGATAGGCGCCTATGATTTGATAGGCGTGACAAAATGGTGACTCTGCCCTACTGGTATTGTCGGGCTCACTAGTGGGCAAGGAAGTCGCCGCGATGGTCGCTCGCGCATCCTGCTCCCAGGGACGGCGTGGCGGATGGAATCGGAACGAACTGTCTACTCTCTGTATTGCACGGACGACGATCTTGGAGACCGACTCGAGCGGGTGCTCCGCGGTGTCGCCGTCCAGCGAGTGAGGTCAAGAAGGGCACTCGTGGCGGCGTCCGTGAGCACTCGGGCGGCGGTCGTCGGCATCACCGCGTGCTCCGATACCGAGATCGCATGGCTGCGGTCGGGCTTCGGGCTTCTGGGTCCGCCTTGCGTCGTGGTGGCGCGCCTCTCGGTGGGCTGCGTGCGACGATTGCAAGCGCTCCGTTCCGGCAGGGTGCGGGTCATCTGGGCGGACGAAGTGGAAAGCCGCCTCGTCGAGGTCCTGGAGGGCTTCGCGGGGACGCACCGGGGTCCGATGTGGCGGCTCGGCGTGAAGCTGCTCTCCGATCACTCCTTCAGACCTTCACTCCGGGAGACCATCAGCCGGGTCTGCGGCCTGCACGACGATGTCGGGGACGCCCCGTTCATCCCGGCAAACTCGGTCGGCCGACTGGCGCGCCGCGTCGATCTGGCCCCTCCTACGCTGAGGCAATACTGGAGGGAGGACATGCCCCTCCGGTGCAGCCTGAAGGAATTTCTGAGCTGGGCGGTCATCCTCTGGGCCGTGCGCGCTCGCTCGCGGGACGGCTGGAACGCCATCGCCGACCGGGCGGGACTGCAGCGCCGCACCCTGCAGAGGAACTTCAACCGGCTGGCTGGCTGTACGCTCACCGCGGCGGCCGAGGATCCGGAGCAGGTCGTTCGGCGATTCAACGAATGGGTCGATTCGGTGTGGGAGCCCCACGCCGGCAACGGGCCCGGGAAATCCCATCCGGTTCCCGCGCGGGCAGCCGTCGAGCGGATATCGTGACCGTGGCCGGATCGACTTCCCGGCGTTACGTCGGCTGGCGCTGCAGGCTCTATCCGAGTCCCTCACAGGACGCGGCGCTGCACCGATGCAGGAACGGCCTGCGCGAGCTCTCCAATGAACTGCTCGTCGCCTCCCAACTCAGGTACGGGGAATCCGGACGGCGGCTCTCCCTGACCGAGATGCGCGCCTTCGCGCGGGACTGGAAGCGGCAGCCGGAGCACAGGGGGTTCCCCGCCAGCGCCACCTACCGCGTCGCCGACGATCTCGACCGCGCCTTCCGCATCTGGTTCAGCAAGCCCGGCCGACGTGGGCGCAGCGGGTTCCCCCAGCTGAAGGCCATCGGGGGAGAGCCCGGCATCTACTTCAGCAACCAGGGCATCCGCATCGAGGGCAGCCGGGTGTGGCTGCCCAAGTACGGCTCGGTGCGCTGGAAGGGCGGGAGGCTGCCCCCCGGGAGACTCGCGGGACCGTCCGGACGCAAGACCCTCGGTCTGCTCTCCGGACGAGTCTGGCTGGACGCGGGAAACCGGTGGATGCTCTCCTGCCTGTTCGAGTGCGAGCCGCTCACCCCTTCCAGGGCGAGAACGGACAAGGCCGCGGTCCGACAACACGGCCGCGAAATCACGGTGTCGGTCGACGGGGAATCCGTCCACGTGATCCGCGAGAGCAGGGCGCTCCGCAACGCCAGACGCCGCCTGGCAAGGCTCGAGCGGCGGCTGGAGCGATGCGAATTCAAGTCCGAAGGCCGCAAGCGCACCCTGGCTCTCATGCGCAACCAGGCGCGCAAGGTCCGGAACCATCAGGCGGATCTGCAGCACAAGGCCACGACCGGCGTCGTGCATGAAGCCCGCGAGATCGAAGTCGAAGGCGCGAGCTCGGAACTGCTGCGCCAACTCGAATACAAGGCGGAGTGGCACGGCCGCCGACTGAAGGTACGGCGAGGCCCGCCGGAACCGGGGACCGGCAATCCCCGACGCGCGCGGAGACCGGGGAGCCGGTCGCTGAAACGCGAATCGCGGACGCGAAGGTCGAAAGCCCTGTAGCCGTCTGCGAAGGCCGGAACGAATCAGGGGGGCCAGGCGATAGCCGACGCGAGGCCCGGGCGGGAACGAAACCACAGAGCTCGGTGCTACACGTCTGGATGGACACCGAGATGAAGCGGAGGACGACGACGGCGATCCTGGCCCTGGCCGCGATGGTTGCCGGTTGCGAAGCGCCCCCCGTCTCGACGAGCACGTCGCGCGACAGCCTCGGGGTCACGATCGTCGAATCGGTCGCGTCCTTGTGGGGTGCGGGTGACGCATGGCAAATCGAGGAGCAACCGGTCCTCGACCTGGCCGGGACCGGCTCGGGCGAAATGCACACCTTCTTTCGCGTGCGGGATGTGCTCCGCGCGGGATCCGGGCATCTGGCCGTTGCCGACCGGGCGTCCCAGCAGGTCCGGGTCTACGATGCAACGGGGCGATTCGTCCGTGCATTCGGTGGGCCGGGCGACGGACCGGGCGAGTTTCGCTCCCTCTGGACCATCGTGCTGAGGCCTGACGGGCGACTCGTGGCACTGGACCGCACGGCGGGGGGAAGCGGCGCGGAGTTCGACCTGGAATCGGGGCTGATCGCTTCGTTCCGGTTGCCGGAGGGCGTCTCGCCGGTTCGGCACCCGGTACCCTCGGACGTGGTCTGGGGGCTGGATCCGGCGCCCGCCGCGGACGAGGAGAGGCGGCGCGCGGGTCTCCGGCGTCCTCCGGTCACCATCGTTCGGTTGTCGGAGGACCGGATGTCGGGCGACTCGGTCACCAGCCTTCCCGGATACGAGAACTTCATCATTACCGAAGGGGACGACATCCCGATCATGGGTCGGTTGCCCCATGCAGTGCCGGACGGCGAAGGACGAATCGCAATGGGCACGGCCGACGCGCTGGAGTACTCGATCGTCGACGGCCGAAGCGGAGAGCTGAGCCTGATCGCGAGAATTCCCGGAGTTCAGCTGACCGTGTCCCGCGCGGAAGTGGACCGTGAAAGGGAGGAATGGCTGGGACCCGATCCCAGTCCCTTCATTCGCGACTTCATGGCCCGCTTGCCCGAGCCCGCGGAGAAACCGGGCTATCAGCGCATGATCGTGGATGCCGACGGAAATGTGTGGGCGGGAGAATACCTCGGACTCGCCCGGCGCAACGAACCGCAGGAGTGGTACGTGCTGGACTCGTCGGGGGCGTGGCTCGGAATCGTCGACACGCCGGCACGCTTCGAGCTGATGCGGGTGGGCGCCGATGAGGTGTTCGGGGTGCGGCGTGACGCCAACGACGTCGAGCATCCGCAGGTTCTGCGGCTGGTGAAGCCCCCGTAGGCTTCGATGGGACGTTTCAGCTGAAACGCGAAGGGCGCGACACCGGCCCCGACGGCATCGGGTTGACTGGATCACGCCGGCAGGACACCGAGCTACAGGTGCTGGACCCCTGCCCCTCCGCTGGGTTGCGCGGAGAACATCATGTCGCGGGTGGGTGGCCTGCCCAGGCGCGGCTGGTAGAACCGGGCGGTTAACGCCTCCATGACGGGCGCGACGGTGGCCTCGTCACACAGCGCGACGGCGCAACCACCGAAGCCGGCGCCTGTGAGGCGCGCGCCCGCCGCACCCGCGTCGAGGGCCACTGTGACGATCGCGTCCAGCTCGCCCGTGCTCACCTCGTAGTCGTCGCGGAGGCTCTCGTGGGACCGCACCATGAGGTGGCCGAAGCGGTGCAGGTCGCCGTCGCGCATGGCCCGCTCGGCGAGCGCCACCCGGCGGCCCTCCGTGACGACGTGGCGGAAGCGGCGGAACAGCACGGGGGAGAGGACGCGGCAGGCGTGATCGAGGAGGGCGTCCCGGTCGTCCATCGAGACCAGGTCCCGGTAGCTCGGGGGGCGCCCACCGGAGCGCTCGCCGGCCCTCCGCGACGGACCACCCTCGCCGACATCCGCGTGCTCCGTCGCCTGGCTGCCGTGACCCGTCGCCGTCCGCCGGCGCGACCCGTCGTGGCCGGACGCCGCTCGGGGCGCCCCACCATGCCCGACCCCGGCCGCTGCTCCGACCCGACTGCCCACCAGCTTGAGCGCCTCCCGGCACTGCCGCGCCCGCTCGTTATACCTACCGCGCGCGCCCGCGGACTTCTCGGCCCGCACCAGCGACGACGCCACCACCCACCGCCACCCCTCGGGCACGGGCACCGGAGTCACCCGCAGCGGGTCGAACTCGATGCGGAGGGCGTGTCCGGCAACCCCGTGAAGGCACGCGGCCTGGTCCATCCCGCCTCCCTCAAGCCCCACGAAGCGCTCGGCGCGCGCCATCAGGGCGGCGAGTTCGAGGCGGGGCAGGGCCACCCCGTTCGCCTTCAGCAGCGCCAGCGCCGAGGCCACCACCAGAGCCGACGAGGACGACAGCCCCGACGCGACGGGGACATCGCCGGTCACCGTCCCCTCGATGCCTCGCTCCAGCGGCATCCCGTGCTCGAGCAGTCCCCGAGCCGCGGCCCGCACATAGTTTGACCAGTCTCCCTGGTCCGCTGCCTCGATGGGACGTTTCAGCTGAAACGTGAACGGCGCGAAGCGGGGCGAAGGGCTGTCCAGCCGCACCCCCGGATCGTCCACGACGCAGAAGTCCACGCGGACATCCCGGTCGATCGCAATGGGAAAGACCGGCAGGCCGTTGTAGTCGGTGTGCTCGCCGATCAGGTTGACGCGGCCGGGCGCGATGGCTTGCCAGCGTCTGCCGGTTGGCCGCCTGCCCGAATCGCCTTCGAGCGTCGGTCCGGAGCGCCTGCCTCCTCCATCGTCACCACTCAATCCGAATAGCCCAACTTCGGCAGCAGCCGGAAGAGCCAGACCCCGGCCGAGGCCGAGATCGCCAGCGCGACCACCGCCGAGACCATCTGCCCGTACAGCAGATACCCGGTTCCGAAGAGCGCCGCGTAGACGAGCACGCAGCCGAGGAACCAGGCCAGGAAGGCCGCGGTGATGGACCCGGCCTCGCTGGGCCCGTCACCCACGTCGACAACCCGCCGCCATCCCCTGCCCATGGGCCGGATCTTGTCGTAGAAGCCCTGCAGCGTCTCCGAGTCGGCGGGCGACGTGAGGAAGGTCACTCCGAGCCAGCCGACCGTCGTGACCGCCACGCCGATGACGAGCTGCGTCCACGCCGGGAGGGGCGCGAAGCCCAGCCCCGTGTGCATCCACGCGAAATAGACCGCCACCAGGAACGAGATGGTCATGCCGGCCAGCTCGCTCCACACGTTCACGCGGTACCAGAACCAGCGCAGCAGGAAGATGAGCCCCGTCCCCGCGCCGATCTGGAGGAGGATCTGGAACCCCTGCCCCGCGGTGTCGAGCTGAAGCGCGATCAAGGCGCCCAGCACCATCAGCCCTACGGTCGACAGCCGCCCCATCGTCACGAGCTGCCGATCGCTCGCGGCCGGGTTCACGAAGCGCCGGTAGAAGTCGCTCACCACGTACGACGAGCCCCAGTTGAGCTGGGTGCTGATGGTCGACATGTACGCCGCCGCCAGCGAGGCGACCACCAGCCCGAGCAATCCGGCGGGCAGGAACACCAGCATGGCCGGATAGGCCAGGTCGTTGCCCACCAGCCCGGGGTCGAGGTCCGGGAAGCGCGCCTGGATGTCCGACAGCTCCGGGTACACGAGCATCGAGCACAGCGCCACGATGATCCACGGCCAGGGCCGGAGCCCGTAGTGCGCGATGTTGAACCACAGCGTGGCCTTCATCGACTCCTTCTCGTTCTTCGCCGCGAGCATGCGCTGGGCCACGTAGCCACCGCCCCCCGGCTCGGCCCCGGGATACCACGCGCTCCACCACTGCACCGCGATCGGGATGATGAAGATCCCCGCCGCGACGCTCCAGTCGGAGAAGTCCGGGAAGAAGTTCATCGCCGACTGCAGATCAGGGTGCGAGACGAGCCCCGCGAGCCCCCCGACCTCGGGCTGGCGCAGCGCGAACACGGCGGCCGCAACCGAACCGATCATCGCCACGACGAAGAGCACCAGGTCCGTGACGACGACGCCCCACAGCCCCGATGTTGCGGAGTAGATCATGGTCACGGTTCCCGCGATCAGGACCGTGGTCAGCGGATCCAGCCCCAGGAGCACGCCGCCGATCTTGGTCGCCGCGAGCGTCACCGTCGCGATGATCATCACGTTGTAGAAGACGCCGAGGTAGATGGCCCGGAAGCCCCGCAGGAACGCCGCCGCACGCCCGGAATAGCGCAGCTCGTAGAACTCGATGTCGGTCAGCGCGCCCGACCGCCGCCACAGGCGCGCGTAGAAGAAGACCGTGCACATGCCGGTGATCAGGAAGGCCCACCAGGACCAGTTCTGCGCGACCCCGCCGCCGCGCACGAAGTCCGCGATCAGGTTGGGCGTGTCGGTCGAAAACGTCGTCGCGACCATCGACGTGCCCAGCAGCCACCACGGCAGCTTCCGCCCCGAAAGGAAGAACTCGTCGGCCCCGGACCCCGCGCGCCGGGCGAAGCGGAGGCCGATGGCGAGGGCGGTGAGCCCGTACAGCGCGATGACGATCCAGTCGAGCGTGGTGAGTTGCATTCGGCTTCACTCGCGGGAGAAAGGAGATGGCCGGGCGTCCCGGAGGGGTGACCGCGCCTCCCCGAGGGTCGGCCGGGCGTCGCCGAGGGTTGGCCGGGCGTCCCATAGGCGCATCGGATAGACCCCCGAGTCTACCAGCCCCCGCAGCGATCGGGCCACTCCCGCGTGATCGCCGGGGAACGTGACGCCGAGCCACGGCTCCCGGGTGGGCAGGACGGTGCAGCGCGCGCGGTCCGCCGCGATGAGGTCGTTCACGGCCTCCGAGAGGTAGAACTCGCGGTCGAGCCCCGGTCCCGACGCGAGGAACGCGGCAAACAGTTCGCGCAGGGGCGCAAGGATGTCCGGCTGGAACCCCCAGAGGTTGGTGCAGACAGGGGCGTGCAGGGGCACCTCGAGCCGGCGGCCGGCCACGTCGCGGCCCACGGCGCGGTCGCCTTCGCGGCGGAGTTCCAGCCCCTCGGTCAGCCGCTGGAGCGCGCCCGATTCGTCGACCTCGCAGAGGCCGCGGGAGACGCCCCCGCTCTCCGACAGGGTGCCCCCGAGGGGGTATCCGATGGTGAAGGTCTGGATCGGTTTGGGCCGCGCACCGCGCACCGCCCACCCATCCGCCTGCTGGTCCACGGCGATACCGAGCGTCGCGTACGCCCCCCGCCCATAGAAGTCGTCCGCGTTGCACACCGCGAAGGGGCCGTCGACCCGTTCGCCCGCGGTCAGGACCGCGAAGCCCGTGCCCCAGGGGCGGGTTCGTCCGGATGGGGGGTCATCCACCAGCCCCGGATGGGCCATCCGCTGGTACGCGTAGAGGATGTCGAGGTGGGCTGCCGCGTCGCGAAGATGCGCGTCGAAGTCGGGGCGAAGCGGCTCCTGGATGACGAGCAGGAAGCGCTTGAACCCGGCGAGCGCGGCATCGTAAAGGGCGTAGTCGAGGAGGGCTTCCCCGCCCGGGCCGATGGGCGCGAGCTGCTTGAGGCGGCCGAACCGCGTGGAACGGCCGGCCGCGAGGATGACGAGGGTGAGGGCTGGGCGAGACATGTTACCGTATACGACACCGAAGTCGACCACCGCGACAGGGGGAGTTCCGGACACGATGACCGTCCGGGAGCACGCCAGCCAACACCGGAGTTTCCCGCAGTGAGCAAGAAGGTCCTGATCACCGGCGGCGCCGGCTTCGTCGGCAGCCACGTAGCCGACGCCCACATCGCGCGGGGCGATCGGGTGTGGGTCATGGACGACCTCTCATCGGGACGGCTCGCAAACGTTCCCTCCGGCGCCGAACTCGTCGAGATGGACATCGCCGATCCGCGCGCCAGGGAACTGATCCTCGACGTCGATTTCGATCTGATCAACCACCACGCGGCGCAGATCGACGTGCGCGCTTCGGTGGCCGACCCGGTTGCGGACGCCCGGGTGAACATCGCAGGCCTCCTCAACATCCTCGAAGCGGCGCGCGACGCCGGGACCGGGCGGGTGGTGTTCGTGTCCAGCGGAGGCGTGGTCTACGGAGAGCCCGAGGTATATCCCACGCCCGAGGATGCCCCCAAGCGCCCGGTCTCCCCTTACGGGGTGTCGAAGCTCGCGGGCGAGTACTACCTCGACTACTACCGCGCGGTGCACGACCTCGACTACGTGACGCTCAGGTACAGCAACGTCTACGGCCCCGGGCAGGATCCCCATGGAGAGGCGGGCGTCGTGGCCATCTTCTGCAATCGCCTGATGGACGGCCAACCCTTGGACATCTATGGCGACGGTGAGCAGACGAGAGACTACGTCTACGCGGAGGACGTGGCCGCGGCCAACCTGCTCGCCTCCGAGATGCCGCTTCCGGATGGCACCGGCATCGACGCCAGAGCCTACAACGTGGGCACCGGGGAGGCGACGAGCGTCAACACGCTGGCGACCCTCCTGGAAGAGGTCGCGGGGGTGCGGCCGGGCCGCGTCCACAGGGAGGCCCGTCCCGGCGAGGTTCGGCGAAGCGTGCTCTCGACGGCGCGGATCCGCGCGAAGGGCTGGGCGCCGGCGCGTACCCTGCGCGAGGGGCTGGCGCGCACGTTCAGGCACATCGCTTCCGAGAGGGCGGCGGGTCGTTCCGCGTGATCATCGCGGGGTTCCGCCGCTACTCACAGCGTGCCGTCTGATCTCCCGAGGGTGCAAATGACCCACGAGGTGGGTGATTATCACCCATCAGGTGGTTGGCTCCGGTCCAGCGCGCGAAGCCGTCTCGTCTGCTCGAAACCCGAGCCTCCAGACCACCATCTGCGGGCCAGTTCGGGTCGGTCTCTCCTCTTGACCTCGCTGCGGCGTGTGCATATATGTGCACCGTGGAGACACAAACCGGCAAGATCAAGCGGCGGCTGGAAAAGGGACGGGTGGTACCTCGTCCAGCATGGTTCCAGCCACGACATTACCGGCACCAGGATATCCGGGAGATCATTACGCTGCCCCGGCACAGGACTCTATCCCCCGGCGTGGCCCGGTCCATCGCCAGGAAAGCGCAGTGGCCAGATGACGAATAGGGAGAAGATCATGCTTCGGTATCCAGCCCTGATCGATGGAGAAAACGGCGCTTACGGCGTCAGCTTCCCGGATCTTCCCGGTGTCGTGGCGATGGGAGAGACTGTGGATCAGGCTCTGGTCAACGCCGAGGACGCGCTGCGCGACTACGCCATCGAGACGGAGAAGGATGGTCAGGCCCGAATCGCCCCCAGCGCCCTCGAGGACGTGACGCCCCCGAGGGGGAGCACGCTCGTGTCCGTTCCGCTGATCCATCTCTCCGGTCGCAGCATCCGCGCCAACATGATGCTTGACGAGGGCGTCATTGCCTTCATCGACAGCGAGGCGAGGCGGCAGGGGATGACGCGTACGGCCTACGTGGAGTGGATGACGCGCCGCATCGCCCAGGCGGGAGGGTGACCTACCTCATCGCGTCGAACCCGAGCCTCCAGACCACCATCTGCGGGTAGTACTGCTCGTTCTCCACGGTCTCGATGACCAGCCCGTCACCGATGAAGGCCTCAAGCAGCGAATCGTGACGGCGGGTTGCGATGAACGAGCCGCTGGCGAGATCGATCAGGTCGATGCGCATCTGGAAGATCTCACGGAAGTCATCGTCGATTGGGGCATAAGCTACCCGGCCATTGGGCATGCGCCGTAGCTCCATGTGATCCTGCCAGTCGTCCTTGCGAGCAGAACTGATCACCCAGAGTCGCTGTTCGTCGACCTGCATCGCGTACATCCGGTTCCGCGGAGGGTTGTCGGGAGACCAGGGTTCGCGTGACGCTTCCCTCTCGTTCAACCTCGGTCCGCTGAGCCCGAGGATCCTGCGGCCGCTCTCGCTCCATACCTGAATGAGATAGTCGTCGGAGCGAGCGCTGTAGATCCGCCTCCGCCGGTCGACCGCCAATACCCGAGGTGCGAAGCCCGGTGCGTCAAGGCCCTCCATCCGGTCGAAGGAATGGAGCATGTCAGGTGCATCGACGATGTGGAGAGGCATGCCCACCAACCCGGCTCTCGTCGTGCCCATGTTCAGCAGGTACCTCCCATCCTCCCCGAGCGGGACTGCGAGATGGCTGTACCCCGGGTAGATGGACCTGTCCGAGTGGAATGAGAAGTCGGGATTCACAACGGTCTCTCGTCCGATAGCGAGGTCGACGATGTGTACCCGCCCCTCGCTGTCGGTGCGGACCGGAGCCGGCCGCTGGAACTCCATGGGTCCGTCCCCCCTTCGGCCGACCTGCCTCAGGAAACTCCCCTCAGCGTCCCAGACCTTCACCACGCTCTCCTGCTGCTGGCCGACCCAGTAGTTGCCAGCACCATCGAGCGTCGCGTACCTCGACCAGCTGATGTACCCCGGGCCTGCGGTGTCGCCCAGAGCTACGACGCGCTCTACGGTGATGCAGCTTGAGCACGTGGCCGAGTTCTCGAGGATGTCGACGGTGGCGGTGCTGTCTTGCAGCGTGTTGAGATCCCGCGGGGCGTCGGGCGCGCCGCAGGCGGATAGCCAACCGGTTAGAGCAGCAGCGATTGGCAGTGGAGCAACAGCGAAGGGCAACGATGCCCTGGTGGACGTTCCGAACACTCGATCCACCCCCTGCGGCGGGCCGCCCGACCGAACGGGCAGCGAGACTCCTCCCTCTCAGCTACCGGTCTTACCCTGTTTGGCGCAAAATGCTCTCTGCCGCGTCTCAGCCAGTCCCGTCCCGAGCATCGCCACTCGCCTTCTCCACGTTCTCCGCGTACGTCAAGGACTTTTCCAGCGCGGGATTCCTGTTGTAGGCCTCGGACTGGCCCGGCGGAATGCTCAGATACTCCCACTCCTCTCCGCGGAATGACTTGGCCAGGTACACGATCTGCCCGACGTGGGAGGCGGCGTGGGCGAGGGAGCGGAGCAGCGCTTCGTCTACACGATGAGGTACGCGGCGGATGGTCACTTCGGAGGTCAGATCGTCGTCGGTGAGTTCCCGGAGGGTGTCGAAGAGGATGCCCCAGCCACGATCCCACTTCGCTGTGACTTCCGAAGGCGACACGTCGCGGGCCTCGAACTCCGACTCCCGGTCGCGCCACGGCTTCTCTCCGTCCGTGGTCAGGAAGTCGGTGAAGCGCGACTCCAAGTTTCCGGCGACGTGCCAGACGATGGTCGCGATCGAGCTGGCGTGCTCGGAACCGGCGGTGAGTTGTTCGCCATCCAGCTGGCCGAACGCGCGTTCCCCGAGGATCTTGTAGCGCTGGTATTCGGCTTCGATCAGGGCGACGACTGTGCGGCTCATGTTGTCATTCCGTGTGTTAATGTTGCGATAATGCGATCAGCCCGAGCCGTCTGCGGATGATGCCCTTCAGCGCGCCTCCGGTGGCCTCCTCAACACCCCCGCAAACAGGATCGCGCCCGACTCTCGCGCGCGGATCACGTAGGCGAACGGCCGGTTCGCGATCACTGATGGAGGAAGGCTCGTGACCCCGATCCCCACGGACGTTGTGGCAGCTCCCTCCGCCCCTTCTTCGGCCACCTCGATAAACGTCTTCTGCTTGACTTCGGAAATGTAGAGCGGAGGAGAAGACCCGGAGATGCCTGTGAAGTCGGCGATGTTCGGGGTGAAGGCGTCCGTCATGCCGAGCGACTGCAGGTCCTCCTTGAGGTTCCTCTCATACTCCACCCGGAACCGGGGAAGCACGACCCTCACCTTTCTCTCGTTCAGCGTGTCGAGCAGGCCCTGCCAGCGCTTCGCATCCATCGACGCGATCTCCGCATCGATGCTGGTGTTCGTGCCGGGAACCAGCACCATCATCGAGAAGGCTCCTTCCCCGAACGGCAGCTCGACGATCTGAAGGCCCTCGTCCCCGCCATGGGGGAACTCGGCGGTCTGGTCCATCATGGGCATCGACTGCGACTCGCCCTCGGCGATGTGGAAAGGAGCAACCTGGGTCTTTTCCGGATCGAATGCGTACGTCCAGGGGCCCTTGAAGTAGATGGCGTTGATGAGAAAGAGCATCGTCAGAGCGTCGATGGGGGATTCGATGATCTCTTCGATGCGTCCGTTGGTCCTGTCAGATACCCATTGATTGATGATATCGGCGGCGGCGGGACTCGAGAAGTCGAGCCCTGCGAACTCCGCGTCGAAGAAGGCCCGGAGCGTGTTCAGGAAGCCCTGGTCGACGGGGAATCCGTCGCGACGCCAGGCCGAGTTGGCGATCTGCATGCTCACGGAGGAATCCGCTGCCGGCAGCTGGGTCATCAGGCCGTGATAGCCCAGGTTGATCGTGTCCAGCGGGGCATCCTCGAATCCGAGAGTGGCCTGGATCTGACTGTACGTCGCGCCCCGGGCTCCGTTGAGCGCCATTCCAAGCGCCATCGAGGCGCTGAGCGGCGAGACGAGGACATTCTCTTCCGGATCGGCCGCCATCATGGCGGGAAGCAGACTCCAGGCGAAGGCGTTGCTCTTCTCGAGGACTGCCGCCTCGGCGGAGGCCGAGCGCGGGGGGACGGCGATCGAATCGGCCGGTGGCGGGTCCGGGCGTTCGGCAGGTTCCGGCACGATCGGCTCGGCGGGATCGCCCGAGCAGGCCAGCGCGGCAAGTACCGCCGGCATCCACAGAGCAGCAAGGACGCGGAGAGCCGGCGCGATCCGGACCGTCACGATCCGCAGAACGCGCGGGCTGTGTCCGGCGTTGCCAGCTCTCATCAGCCGACCCGAAGGGGAGGGACGCTTCAACATCAACTCGCTCATGGTGAAGGTAGCACTGTCCTCGGGGAACCGGCGGCATCTCGGGGATCCGGGGAAGGCCCCGCAGCACTAGGCAGAGCACCGACCGAACCCCAATATCTTTCCTGTCATCCTGCCTCCAGGCCTCAACAGCCTGACCCAACCCCTGCGGACTCCTCATGCAACTCGGCGCATTCTCCATCAGCCTTTCCGTCCAGGACCTCGAAGCCTCGAAATCCTTCTACGAAAAGCTTGGCTTCAAGCAGACCGGCGGGGACGGCACGGGATACCTGATCATGGTCAACGACACCACGATCATCGGCCTCTTCCACGGGATGTTCGAGGGCAACATCCTCACCTTCAATCCCGGGCTCGCCCAGGACATGTCGCGGCCGGAGATCTTCACGGACGTGAGGGAAATCCGCGCGTCGCTGTTGGCGGACGGCGTGGAGATGTCGACGGATACGGACCCGGACGGCAACGGCCCCGCGCACATCGTGGTGGTGGATCCGGACGGGAACCCGGTGCTGATCGATCAGTTCTTCCCGAGACCGGGGAGCGAGGGCACCTAGGCGACGCCTCCGTTGCCTCCCCGCCGGGGCGCCGTCTATCCTTCGGCCGCCGGAGTCCAGGCCCGGCCGCCCATTCCAACGCCCCGGAGCAGCACCTTGAGCCGAACCGAAGTGCAACGCACGATCGCCGCGCCCGCCGACAAGGTCTTCGCAGCGGTCGCAGACGTGAGACAGTTCTCGCGCGCCGTAGAGAACATCGAGCGCGTCGAGTTCGTGTCCGACACCCGCACCGGCCTGGGCACCCGCTTCCGCGAAACCCGCCTCATGCGTGGGCGCGAGGCCACGGTCGAACTCGAGATCACGGAGTTCGCACCGCCCGAGCGAGTCCGGTTTCTGTCGGAGGCGGGTGGTGTCCGGTGGGACACGGTCTTCACGGTCGCGGCAGCCCGGGGCGGGAACACGCGCCTCGCGATGGTCATGGAGGCGACGCCTCTCACCCTCCCCGCCCGACTCATGGTGCCGCTGATGAAGGGCATGGTCCGCAAGGCGATTGCCGCGGACATGGACGCGGTCAAGGCGTACTGCGAGAAGGCGGCTGGCGACGCCTAGCGCGCCGGGTTGGGCCAGGCATGGCTTGGGAGTCGCGACTCGCGGTAACGATCCCGTCGCAAATCGTCCTGCGTGGCATGCGGCCCCTCGACGCGCGGGCGCCAGGGTTTGCATCGTTGTTCGAGCGCATCCAGCTTTGGGCGCTTAAAGTTCCGTAGCTGCATCCACCACGACACCCCCCAGAGACGCACAAACATGGCAGACCGCCGCCAGCAGGCTCTCGATTACCATACCGAAGGGCGCCCCGGCAAGATCGAGGTGGTCCCGACCAAGTCCCTGTCCACCCAGCGCGAGCTCACGCTTGCGTATTCCCCGGGGGTCGCCGAGCCCTGCCGCGAGATCGCGGCCAACCCCAGCGACGTCTTTACGTATACCGCGCGCGGCAACCTGGTGGCCGTGGTCTCGAACGGGACCGCCGTGCTCGGGCTGGGCAACATCGGCCCGCTTGCGGCCAAGCCGGTGATGGAGGGCAAGGGGGTGCTCTTCAAGCGTTTCGCGGGCATCGACGTGTTCGACATCGAGGTCGACTCGAGCGACGCGCAGGAGGTCATCCGCTTCTGCGAGCTTCTGAGCCCCACCGTCGCCGGCATCAACCTGGAGGACATCGCGGCGCCCGAGTGCTTCGTCATCGAGCGCGCGCTCCGGGAGTCGCTCGACATCCCCGTCTTCCACGACGACCAGCACGGCACCGCCATCATCGCGGCGGCGGCGCTCCTCAACGCCATCGACCTGGTGGGCAAGCGTATCGAGGACGTGCGCGTGGTCTTCAGCGGGGCGGGCGCGTCCGCGATTTCGACGGCCCGGCACCTGCACCGGCTGGGGGCGAACCCGGACAAGGTCCTCCTGTGCGACTCGCGCGGCGTCATCTTCAAGGGCCGCGAGGAGGGGATGAACGAGTACAAGGCGCCCTTCGCGGTCGATACCGGACTGCGCACGCTGGAGGAGGCGCTCGTCGGAGCCGACGTCTTCATCGGGCTCTCCGTGAAGGGCATCATGACCCGCTCGATGGTGTCGTCGATGGCGCGCGATCCCGTCATCTTCGCCCTCGCCAACCCCGATCCGGAGATCCTGCCGGAAGACGTGGAGGCGATCCGCGGCGACGCGATCATGGCCACCGGGCGCTCCGACTACCCCAACCAGGTCAACAACGTCCTCGGCTTCCCCTTCATCTTCCGGGGCGCCATCGATGTGCGCGCGCGCGGCATCAATTCGGAGATGATGCTCGCAGCGACCCGGGCCCTCGCCGAACTGGCGCGGCTGGAGGTGCCGGAGGCGGTGCGCGGGGCGTACGGCCACGAGGACATCCACTTCGGGCGCGATTACCTGATCCCCAAGCCCTTCGATCACCGGGTGCTCTTCCACCTGGCGCCGGCGGTGGCGGAGGCGGCCATGCGCACCGGCATGGCGCGCCAGGAACTCGACCTGGACGAATATCTCGATCGCCTGCAGGCGCTGCTGGGGCCGGGGCGCGCGGTCATGACCGGGATCCGGGCGCAGGCCCGCCGCAACCCGGCGCGCATCGCCTTCCCCGAGGGCCACAACCAGGACGTGATCCGCGCGGCCGCCGAACTCGCCGAAGCCGGCATCTGCCGCCCCATCCTGCTGGGCCGCCCTCAGCGGGTGGCTGAGAAGGCGGGGTGGATGGGCCTGGACATGACGGGAGTCGAGGTCGTGTATGCCGCCGAGCAGCCCGACGATCGTCACGAATACGCCGACAGGCTGTTCCAGCGCCGCGCCCGCAAGGGCCTCACGCTGGCCGAGGCCCAGTGGAACCTCTACAAGCCCATCTACTACGCGCTCAGCATGGTGGAGTCGGGAAGGGCGGACGCCATCGTCGCCGGCATCGAAGCCAACTACGCCGAGATCCTGCGCCCGGCGCTGCACGTCATCGGGGCCAAGGGAGACATGCGGGTGGCGGGCCTCTACATGCTGGCGTTCCGCAACCAGGACCTGGTGTTCCTGGCCGACACCACCGTCAACATCGATCCGAGCGCCGAAACGCTGCGCGACATCGCGCTCCAGACCGCCTCCTTCGTGCGCGACCTGGGGCTTACGCCGCGCGTGGCGATGGTGAGCTTCTCCAACTTCGGGTCGGCGCCCCACGAGGAGTCACGGCGCGTGGCGCGTGCCGTTCAACTGGTTCGCGAGGCCGATCCGGGACTCGAAATCGACGGCGAGATGCAGGCCGACACGGCGGTGGATGCGGCGGCGCTCAAGGACGTCTACCCGTTCACGCACCTGACCGGCCCCGCCAACATCCTGGTGTTCTCGTGCCTGTCCGCGGCAAACGCCGCCTACAAGCTGCTCGAGCACCTGGGGGGCGCGGACGCGATCGGCCCCATCCTTCTCGGCATGGCGAGGCCGGTGCACATCGTCGAGCGCGGATGCGCGGTGCAGGATATCGTCAACCTGTCGGCCGTGGCCACGGTGGACTGGCAGGCTCGCACGCAACCCGAGGACGGGTAGCAGCCCGAACCTCTTCCGAAGGAGCAAGACATGACATTCGATGCACGCGCGAGGCGCTCCGGCGGCAAGGCGCTCTTCCTGCTCGCGTTGGCCCCGGCGCTGCTTGCGCTGGCCCCGGCGCTCGCGGGCGATCTTGTGGCCCAGAAGCCGGCTTTCGTCCCGGAGGATGTCCCGGCCCGGGTCCATCCCCTGCCCTCCCTGCGCGAGCAGGCGGTGGAGCAGCAGGAGTGGCTGGAGCTGCGCATCGGGCGCATTCTGCCGGCGCTGATGGCGGAATACGACGTGCGCATGTGGGTCCTGTCGATGCGCGAGTACGCGGAGGATCCGGTTTTCTGGTCGATCACCTCGCCCACCACCTTCGCCGCCCGCCGCCGCTCCATCTACGTCTTCACCCGCCAGGATGACGGCGCGGTCGAACGGCTGGCGCTGGGCGGGACCGACCAGGGCGGGGTCTTCCAGGCGTACCGCTCCACGCGGCCCGCGCCCACCCAGCCCACCGCGGAGCTGGTCGGCAACGAACAGTGGCGGCTGCTGCGCGAGCTGGTGGAGGACCGCGACCCGGAGAACATCGTACTGAACATCGACCCCGACTGGGCATTCTCCGACGGGCTGCACGCCGGGGAACGCGAGGAGCTGGAGGAGGCGCTGGGCCCGGAGCTGATGGGGCGCGTGAAGCGCGAGCCGCGCCTGGCCATGAACTACATCGCACTGCGCCTGCCGGAGATGATGCCCCGCTACCGCAAGATCGAGGAGACCGTGCACGCGGTCATCTCGGAGGCCTTTTCGAACGCGGTGATCACGCCCGGGGAGACCACGGTCGAGGACGTGGAGTGGTGGATGCGCCAGCGGGTGCGCGACCTGGGCTACACGACCTGGTTCCAGGCCAACGTGGACGTGCAACGCGCGGGCGACGTGCCCTCCGACGGCCCGGCGGTGATCGAGCGGGGCGATCTGCTCTGGACCGACTTCGGGGTGGTGGCGCAGAACCTCCACACCGACACCCAGCACCTGGGCTACGTTCTGCGCGAAGGCGAGACCGAGGCGCCGGCAGGGCTGCGGCAGTGCATCGCCAACTCGAACCGCCTGCAGGACATCCTGCTGGAGCACATGGAGCCGGGGCTGACCGGCAACGTGATCCTCGCCAACACGCTGGCGCAGATGCGGGAGGAGGGGATCAACGGGACGGTGTACACGCATCCCATCGGCGATCACGGCCACGGCGCGGGGCCGCTGATCGGGCGCTGGGACGGGCAGGAGGGGGTGCCGGTGCGCGGCGACGCGGTGCTGCTGCCCTCGACCTGGCACTCGATCGAGCTGCAGGCCACGACCCCGATCCCCGAGTGGGACGGCAAGTCGGCCAGCTGTCGCCAGGAGGAGGAGGCGTACCTGGACACCGAGGGCGAACGGCACTGGGTGTTCCGGAGGCAGAGCAAGTTCCACATCGTGTGGTAGGGTGCCCCGGGTCCCGCATCCAGCCACACCCGCCCGGAGAGCAGCTGCGGTCGGGAAGGCAATCGGAGATAACAACAGTAGTTGGCAGTAAATGACAGTTGATGGAGAGGCAACGGCTGGCCATGGCCGTCGGATGCGATTGTGGCAGAGACACCTGCAGATGGGGAAAGTGTGACATGAAGACGACGCGAATCACGATGCGGAGTTGGGTCCTGGGGATGCTACTGGCCTCGGGCGCGGGGCTGACTGGTCCGGCGTACCTGGCGGCGGCCCAGGGACTGGCCGTGCCCGATCCGGTGCTCGAGGGCATCTGGGACGAGGCGTTGGACAACTCGCAGATCGAGCCCATGGCGCAGGTGCTGCTGGACGCCCTCGGTCCACGACTCACCGGCACGCCGCACATGGAGCGTGCCCAGGAATGGGCGGTCTCGATGCTGACCGGCTGGGGCGTGGAGGCCCGCACCGAGGAGTACGGCACCTGGGAGGGATGGGACCGGGGGGTCAGCCACGTGGACCTCGTGGCGCCGCGGGTGCGCTCGCTGGAGGGGCGCATCCTGGCGTGGAGCCCCGGGACCGGGGGTGAGCCCGTGGAGGGCGCGGTCGCCGTCCTCCCGGAGATGCGCTCGCCGGCGGACTGGCAGGCCTTCCTGGGCACGGTGAGCGGGAAGTGGGTGATGTTTTCCTTCCCGCAGCCGACCTGCCGCGCCGACGAGCAGTGGGTCGAGTTCGCGCAGGAGGGCTCGTACGAAGCCATGGCCCAGGCGCGCACGGCGGCGAACCGGGCCTTCAACCAGGGTCTGGCCGCCACCGGCTCGCGCGACCCGCGCCGCCGCGACCTGCACGCACAGATCGAGGAAGCGGGCGCGCTGGGGATCGTGACCTCGCTCTGGCCGGGTTCGTACGGGACCACGCGCGTCTTCAACGCCTACAACCGCGAGACCCCCACCTTCGAGTTGGGGTGCGAGGACTACGGGCTCGTCCATCGTCTGGCCGCCAACGGTCAGGAGCCGGTGCTGCAGCTGACCGCGGAAGCCGAGAACCTGGGCGAGGTGCCGGTGTCCAACGTCATCGGCACGATCCCGGGGACGGAGCTCCCGGACGAGTACGTCATGCTCTCGGCCCACTTCGACTCCTGGGAGGGCGGATCGGGCGCGACCGACAACGCCACCGGGTCGCTGCTCATGCTCGAGACCATGCGCATCCTGTCCGAGGTCTACCCGAACCCGAAGCGCACCATCCTCATCGGGCTCTGGAACGGAGAGGAACAGGGGCTCAACGGCTCGCGTGCCTTCAGCGAGGACCATCCCGAGGTGGTGGAGGGGCTGCAGGTGCTCTTCAACCAGGACAACGGGACCGGGCGGGTGGTGAACATCTCCGCCCAGGGGTTCACGGGGGTCGGCGCCTCGCTCGCGCAGTGGCTGACGCGGGTGCCGGTCGAGGTCTCGGGCCACGTCAGCCTGAGGCTTCCGGGCAACCCGGGCGGAGGCGGTTCGGACTACGCTTCGTTCGTCTGCCACGGCGCGCCCGGCATCAACCTGAGCGCGCTGTCATGGGATTACGGGTCGCACACCTGGCACACCCACCGCGACACCTTCGACAAGCTCGTCTTCGACGACCTGAAGAACAACGCGGTTCTGGCGGCGTCGCTCGTCTACCTGGCTTCCGAGGATGATCAGCGAGTGAGCCGCGAGCGGCGCGAGCTGATCATGGGGCTGGGCGGAACCGGTGGACGCTGGCCGGTGTGCACGCCGGCGGTGCGGAGCTCGAGGGACAGCCAGCGGATGTAGATGGCCGGGGGCGCAGACGGCCGGGCCTGGGCTCTCGCCCGCAGGTGGCCAGCCGTCAGCGGGCCGACAACCGTCCGCGCAGGCCGCCAGCCTGCGCAAGCCCTCAGCCGTCCACGGGCCGATAACCGTCCGCGGGCGGTTTGTCCCCTCCCCCCACCCATCGGTCCACCAGCACCGACGTGGTGATCTGGCCCCACAGGTTGGTGACCGTGCGGAACATGTCCGGGACGCGGTCGATGCCGAGCAGGATGCCCAGCCCGGCGAGCGGCACCCCCGCAACGTCGAGCGCGGGCGCCATGGTGAAGATGCTCGCCGACGGGACCGGCGCGATGGTGAGGGCGACCAGGAAGACCGCCAGCACCGCCCCGCCGGCCGCGGCGAGCGGGAACGGCACCTCGAACAGGTGTGCCAGGAAGACCACCGCGGCCCCCTGGAAGAGCGCGCTGCCGGGCCGGTAGAGCGACGCGCCCAGCGGCAGCACCAGGTCGGCGACGTTCTCCGACACCCCCAGCTTCCCGCTCGCCTCCTGGAGGGACGCCGGGAGGGCGGCCACCGTGCTGGTGCTCGCGAAGGCGATGGAGGTGGCGCCGAACACCCCGGTCACGAAGCGCCCCGGGCCGATGCCGCCCACCCAGCGCAGCAACACCAGGAACACCCCGCCGGTGAACAGGACGAGCCCCGTGAGCACGGCCGCGACGAACACCGCCAGGCTCTGCACCAGGTCCCACCCGAGCTGCGCGGTCACCGGGGCGGCCAGCCCGAAGACCCCCACCGGCGCGCACCAGAGCACCCACCAGACCAGCTTGACCAGCGTCGCCGAGACCGCCTCGGCGAAGGCCATCAGCTGCGCCTTGTGCTTCCCGCCGAGCGCGGCCGCGGCCGCCCCGAAGAGCGCGGTGAACACGATCAGCGGAAGCAGGCTCCCCGCCGAGGCCGCCGCGAAGGGGTTGGGCGGCACCAGGGTCACCAGGAAGTCGACGATGCCGGGGATCTCGGGGGCGGCCTGCTCGCCGGCGGCCGGCATGGCCACCTCCGGCGCAAAGCGCAGGAAGAATCCCATCGTCGCCATCCCCAGCACGATCGCCGGCGGGGTGGTGATCCAGTAGAAGCCGAGGGTGGTGCCGCCCAGCCGCCCCAGCTTGCGCAGATCGCCGAGGCGGGCCACCCCGATGAAGATCACCGCCATCACCAGCGGGATCACCACCATGCGGATGGCGTTCATGAAGACGGTGCCGATCGGAGCGGAGGCGAGCGCGACCGCCATGAGCGCGTCCGAACCGGTGGCCGCCGCGAGCAGCCCGACCGCGAAGCCCAGCACGAGCCCCACAGCGATGAGGATGTGCAGCATGGGGTTCCTCCGGGCTGGAGCTCGGGGCCGGCGGCTGGAATGCGCCGGCGGGGCTGCACCGATGCTACGCCGCCGCCTTCCGGCCCGGCAACCCCACCAGGTGTTCGGCAACCTCCCCGGCTTCCCGTGTGGCGCCCGCGCTCACCTCCGGGCACCCGGGGACCGCTGGCCACGACCGGGGTATCCCTCTCGACCTCAACCCGGAGCCCCTGCGTGAACGACCCGTACTTCCTCGCGATCGCCATCCTGGGCGGCCTTCTCGCCCTCGCCGCCCTCGTCCTCGCCATCGTGCTGCGGCGCTACACCCGACTGCGTCTGGAGCTGCCGGGCATGCTGCGGGAGGCCCGCCAGGACGCGGTGACGCGCAGCACGGCGGTCACGCGCGGCCAGGCCTTCGAGCACCTGGCGCCCTTCATGGACGACTTCGGCTACCATCCCCGGGACGCCCGCTTTCTGGGGAGCCCCATCGACCTTGTCGTATTCGACGGCCTCGGCGAGACGGATGTGCGCGAAATCGTCTTTGTGGAGGTCAAGACAGGCCGGTCCCGCCTGAGCGCCCGTGAGCGGGCGGTGCGGCAAGCCGTGCTCGAACGGCGGGTGACCTGACGGGAGTTGCGGGCCTGACCGCGTCCGCGCCGACGGAACAGCCCGTGCGTCAGGGTCTGGCACTCGGGCCTGTATCCCTGCTTCAGGGTGAAGCGCGATCCGCGCAGCCGGAACCGGCTCCAGGGATCGGGCTGGAGTGTGTCCGAGGGGCTGTCGGGGCTAAAATGGTCGCATGACATACGAAATCGTGTTCGTGCTGCTGGTTGCGGGGGCGGCCCTGGTGCTCTTCGCCATGGACCGCATCCGGCTCGACCAGCTCTCCATGTCGGTTCCCGTGGTGCTGCTGCTGGGCGGCATCATCGGTCCGCGCGAGGCGCTCTCCGGCCTCTCGAGCGAGGCGACGGTCACCGTGGCGGCGATGCTCGTGCTGGGGCTCGGGCTGCGCAAGACGGGCCTGGTGGCGGCGATCGGCATCTGGGCGCGCACGGCGCCGCTGGGCGGCAAGACCCTGCGCATGCTCATCCTCTGCCTGCTGGTGGCCTTTCTGTCGCCGTTCCTGAACAACACGGCGGTGGTGATCGTGTTCATCCCCGTGTTCGCGGCGCTTGCCGACCAGGCCGACGAGCCGGTCTCGCTGTACCTGATGCCGCTCTCGTTCGTGGCCATCATGGGCGGGACGGTAACCCTGATCGGGACCGCCACGAACCTGGTCGTGCACGGGGAGGCGGTCGCGCGCGGGTACGACGAGCTGACCATGTTCTCCATCGCCCCGGTGGGGTTGATCTGCCTGGCGGTGGGCATGCTCTACCTCTTCACAATCGGCCGCCGCTTCATCCCTCGCCGGAAGCGCCCCCCGGACCTGTCCAGCCGCTACGGCGTGCGGCGGTTCACGACCGAGTTGAGGGTGGTGCAGGGCTCGCCCGCAGCCGGACGATCGCTCGCCGATTTGCGCTGGGGAGAGCGTTTCGACGTCATGGTCGTGGGGATCGAGCGGGATGGACGAACCATCTCCCTCCCCGCCGGCGAGCGCGTCCTGGAGGCCGGGGACCGGCTCTATGCGCAGGGCGCGGCGGACAACCTGCTGCGTCTCGCGCAGGCGCAGAAACTGGACACCCCCGAGGGCAAGGCGCCCCGGGAAGCGAGCGAGAAGGTCGTTGGGGGACGCATGGTGGAGGTCATCATGGGGCCTGGTTCGGCGCTGGTGGGGCGGACGCTCAAGGACCTCTCCTTCGCCCAGCGCTACGACGTAACCGTGCTCGGAGTCCAGAGCCACGGCGCTGCCGTCACCGACCGGATCGCGCAGATGGAGTTCTCCGTGGGCGACATCCTGCTGGTGCGCGGGGGGGCGAGCGCGCTGGATCGGCTGGCCGACGAGCCGGGCTTCATCCCGATGGCCGAGGTGGACCACCCGGTGGGCAGCAGGCCGCGCGCCGCGTTCGCGGCCGCCATCATGGCCGGGGTGGTGCTGGTCGCGAGCGTCGGCCTATTCCCCATCTCCACCGCGGCGATGGCGGGGGTGGCGTTCATGGTGTTCACCGGGTGCGTGCGCGTAAACGAGATCTACGCGGAACTCGACTGGCTGGTGGTGTTCGTGATGGCCGGGCTCATCCCGCTGGGACTGGCGATGGAGTCGACAGGCGCGGCCGGCTGGATCGCCTCGGGGGTGGTGGGCGCGACCTCCGGGCTCGGCGAGACGGGGATGATCGGGGCGTTCTACCTGCTGACCGCCGTCATGACCGCGGTGGTGGCCAACACCGCCACGGCCGTGATGCTCACCCCGGTGGCCATCCTCGTGGCCCAGGACGCCGGACTGAACCCCTACGCCCTGCTGGTGACGGTCATGTTCGGGGCGTCGGCCTCCTTCGTGACCCCGTTCGGCTACAAGACCAACGTGATGATCTACTCGCCGGGCGGATACCGCTTCATGGACTTCGTGAAGGTGGGCGGGCCGCTCAACCTTCTCCTGGCCATCGTGGCCTCGATCTGCATCCCGTTTTTCTGGCCCAGCTGAGTCGGGGCGGGATCACCGGCGCGGCACCCCGCACGCACCCGCAGGCAATCCAGATCGCCCATTCCGCGGCCGGCTACGTGTAGCGATCCGGGCAACCTCCTCGCCACGGAGAGAATCACATCGCACAGAAGGCGTAAGGCGCTCGGTTCGGTTCCGGGCCTCGTGCGCGCATTGTTTTCGAGCACGAGCAAGACGAGGCGCTTCCATTGACATCGGATCGCGCGGGCGTCGATATCCGGCGCAGGGACAGCCGCCGGGTGATCGTGGTCTCCCTGGCCACGTCGATCGCGATCCATGCGTTCGTGTTTTCCCTGGGCATCGGCTCATCCGCCGCAACCAGCCCACGTGCAGGGGCTGCCCCCGACTTCGCGGGCTCCCGCACGTCACGAGGCGCCCCGTCGGGCATCCGGATCACCAGAATCGTCGTTGGCGAACCGGCCGTGCAGTCCGAATCGCAGACGGCCATACAGCTTGAATTGCCCGAAACTGCGGCCGGGGCTGTGGCCGAGCTGATCGAACCCGAATCGGAGGACATGCAAGCATCGGCGCCGGATGATCCGCCGCCGGCACCCGACCCCGCGCCGGGAGATCTGTCGCCCACACACCAACCCGGGGTGCCTGGAGTCGCCGGGAACAGACCAGCCGCTCGGCTGAGGCCACGCTTCACCAATCCGGCGCTCTGGCGGCGAATCCAGAATGTCGCTGATCCGGCGGTCAACAGCGGCGTACGCGTGCGCGACCGCGTCGACGACGGCGCATCGCGATACGTGCCGTCCGACGCCTGGGCGTTCAATACGTGGACGAGACGCGACGCGACCGGACGGCTCTGGGGCGCCGCCCCGGGCGTGATCTACCTCAGCGGGTTCAGCATAAGCACCTGTGGTGGACGCTTCGACGCCTCGAACTGCGGGTTCGGCGTACCTGGCTGGCGGCGAAGAGAATACCAGCGCTTCCTTCAAGCCGTAACGGAGATCGAGGAACAACAACGATGGGGGCGTATCATGGAACGCGGCCGGGCAATCACTGAACGGCGGGGCGCGGAACGCCATCCGAAAACCGACTCTATCCCCGAAATGCTCGATGGGGATTGAAACGGGGTGCCCGGACTTCCACTTCGACTCGATTCCGTAGATCTGCGGGCCGGCGCCGTCCGCCACCCCCTCCTTGGCACGTTCGGAGCTGGCCGCCGAGCGATCGAGGCGTTGCGCGTGGAGCTGAACGAGGCGTTGGCGCAGGTGGAAGCGCCGGAACAGGGCCGGGGAACGAGGCTGGCTACGGCCCCAGCGCCCCGATCGGAATCACGCTCACGCCATCCTCCCGCGTGTAGCCGTAGCCGCCGCTCACGATCACGCCGAGCGCCATCGGCTCTCCCATGCTCACCGGGTCCACCCGTTCCGCCAGTCGCAGCAGGTTGGTGGCGCCGGCGTCCGCCCGGCCCTCGCCAAGCTTGACCTCGAAGGCCGCCCAACGACCGTCGTTGGCCTGAACGATCGCGTCCACCTCCAGGCCTCCCTTCTCGCGGTAATGAAACACCTCGGCGTCGGCGGCCTGGGCATAGACCCTCAGATCCCGTACAACCATCGACTCGAAGAGAAACCCGAGGAAGTCGAGGTCGCGGAGCAGCCGCGCGGGCGTTGCGCGGACGGCGGCCACGGCGAGAGACGGATCTGCAAGGTGCCGGATCGGCTTGCTCCTCAGCACCGATCTCGATCTCAGATGCGTGGGCCATGCCGGCTGGTTCTCCACGATCATGATGCGCTCCAGCGCCCGAAGATAGTCGGCCGCCGTGTGCTCCCTTATGGCGGATACGCCTTCGCCGGTGTCCGATGCGAGGGTCGCGGTCGCCACGGGCGTCGCGACGTTCCGCGCCAGGGACCGCAGGAGCATGCCCACCCGCACAGGGTCTCGCTTTCTACCGTCGCCATTGGCAATGTCCAGGCGCCGGATCTCGTCAAGGTGATCCCTGTTGGCGCGGAGCGCCGTTTGTGTGCTGCGCCCAAGGTTGACGGGCCACCCACCCACGCAGATCAGCCCCGCCAGGTCATCGAGGAGGATCACCGATCGGCCTGCCCTGGCGGGCATCCCCTCCAGGAGAGCGGCCAGCGAGACTTCGCCGGTGGAATGACCCAGCTCGAACAGTGAGAGCGGGCGCATGCGGAGACGCGTCAGCCGTCCGGCGCCGGTATGTCGGGTGGCGTCGTCGGCCGGCACCGCCGACCCGGTAAGGATGAACTGACCCGGCTGGCGCCGATCGTCCACCGCCCTGCGCATGTGATTCCAGATCGCCGGCTCCAGCTGCCATTCGTCGATCAACCGCGGAACATTGCCGACCAGCACGCGAGCTGGTTCGAGGCTGGCCAGGCGTCGCGCCACATCGTCCACGTCGAGCCGCACTTCGCTGACGGCGATCTGCTGTGCCGTGGTGGTCTTGCCGCAAGCCCTCGGGCCCTCGATCACGACTGCGCCGGTGGCCTGCAGGCGCTCGGCCAGTTCGCTGTCGACGATTCTGGGCTGGTAGGTCATGTGGATACCGGCATGGGTCTGGTGGGGCGCAGCCGCAGGAGAATGGTAACCATCGGCAGGGCTTGGGGAAAGAGATCAGCGTCAGATTCGGCAGCGTATCAGCGTCAGATATGGCACATTATAAATGACAGAAACGGCGCTCCTTTACCGACAGCAATGATACATTTTCAGCGTCAGATTTAGCATTGTATTGGCGTCAGGAACGGCGCAGGCCGAGCACCGAGTTTCAGCTGAAACTCACTTGGGCTCTTCGATCCCGGGGCCGTCCGGTCAGGAACCCTCCCTCGGCGCCAGACTGTACGGCTCCCGCGCGAACACCCGGCGCACCATCGGCTCGAAAAATTCGAGCGGCAGCGACTCGTAGTCCGGATCGAACGCGCACTGGTCCCAGCGGTGACAGAAGTCCACGGCGTCCTGATACCAGGGATGGTCGCGGTACTTGTCGCGCGCGTTGCGGTCGCCGCCCAAGTGATGGGCGTAGTAGTAGTACTGGAACAGGCCGTGGTGTTTGACGATCCAATACGTTCGCTCGGTCACGTAGGGGCGCAGCAGCAGCGCGGACAGCTCGCCGTGGCTGTGCGGGGCCATCAGGTCGTCGACGTCGTGCAGGAGCGCCGCCACCACCATCTCTTCTTCAGCGCCGTCGCGATGGGCGCGGGTCGCGGTCTGCAGCGAATGCTCCAGCCGGTCGACCTGGTAGCCGGAGAGCGAACCCGACAGCTCGCGGAGATGCGCCAGCACGCGGTCGGCGGTGCCGGCGGCGAATTCTTCCTCGAGATGATCGAGCAGTTCGTAGTCTTCGCGGGTGCCGTCCGCCATGGCGGTGAAGCTCACCACGGGGCCGCCGGGCTTTGCCATATCGTTCCTGCTCGTGACGTCGTCCATGCCTGTCGCGCTCGCAAATGAGGGCTCGTCGCCCCGCCGCGGATTCGGGCGCCGGGCCGGACGCTCCGGGCGGGATCGTTGCTTGACTCGCGCAGCATCGGCGCACTCTGATACTCGGGAGTGTCCGCGTGCGCTTCGGCCCGACTTCACCGCTCGGGGGGTGATCGAGGCCACTTCCCGATAAGCTGGTTGTGGTTCAACCGCAAGGGGCGGAGCGGACTGCCGGCAGGCCCGGAGCCACCGCAACAGCGCATGCCCCGGGCCGGCTACGACGGATGGAGGAAGTCGACATGCATGACTCGATCAGCAGCCTCACGCAGAACGGCGATGCCCTGTCCGCCGTCTGGGCCGGCGGCGAACGGACCGATCTTCCCTACCTCTGGCTGCGCGACAATTGCGGGTGCGGCGAGTGCCGCGTCGTGCAGACGACCGAGAAGCGATTTCACCTCTTCCGGGTCGAGAAGGACCTGAAACCGCTGCAAGCCACCATCGAACGCGCCGGATCCCGCGACGAAGCGATCTCTCTCGACTGGCCTGACGGGCACCGCACCCGCTACCGGTCGAGCGAGATCCGCAACCTCCTGAGCAGACCCCGCTTCGACCTGCGCTACTGGGACGGCCGCTTCCAGCCGCGGAGGTTCGACTATCAGCGGTTTCTGGCGAGCGACCGTGCAGCCGCCGAGCTGATCGAGGAGTTCCTGCGGACAGGGGTGTGCGTGCTGGTCGACGCCCCCACCGAACCGGATTCCTCGGAACAGCTCGCGACCCGCCTGGGCCCGGTCCGCGAGGTGCTGTTCGAGCGCATCCACAACGTCGTGCTCGACCCGAAGGGATACAACATCGCGCACACCGGGCTGGCGGTCGCGCCGCACAACGACTTCACCAGCTACACCTGGCCGCCGAGCGTACAGGCGCTGCACATGCTGGTGAACGAGTGCGAAGGCGGCGAGTCCATCGTCGTGGACGGCTTCGGCCTGCTGAACGAGCTACGCAGCAGTCACCCCGACCTGTTCGACGCGCTGTGCCAGGTGCCGGTGCCGTTCCGCATCTTCAGCGAGCAATACGAGGTCTACGCCGCCAACCCAATGGTCGAGCTGGACAGCGCCGGCGAGATCAGGTTGATGCGCTTCAATACGGCGCAGATGCAGGCCGTCCCGCTTTCGGAGCCTCGGCTGAGGGACTTCTACGCCGCCTACCACGAGCTCTCCGGGCGCGTGAACGACGCCGGCGCACAGGTCACCTTCCGGCTGGAGGGGGGGCAGGTTCTGCTGTGCGCCGGGCATCGCGTGCTGCATGGTCGTACCGTATTGCGTTCGAAGGGGCAGCGGCACCTGCAGGACGCCTACTTCGAGCACGACAACGTGCGCACCCACCTCAGGTGGCTGCGCCTCAGCGGCCGGATCTGAACCGCAAACCCGCGCCATCGGCCAGGCAGCCTGCCGGCGGCGGTCAACCAGCCGCAAGGGACGAATGGCAGCTCCCTCAAAGACGCGGATCCAAGCCGCACTTCTCGACCTTGTCCTCGGCGCCTCGGTGGAGATCCTGCCGGGTCGGCTGCCGCAGCCGGAAGTCCTCGCCGGCCGCCTCCCGCGCGGGACCTCCGTCTATGTGCCGTTCCCGCCGAAGGGCCGGTGGCCGGAGACCATCGCCGCCTGCGAACAGGTGCTGGCGGCGGGCATGCAGCCGGTGCCGCACCTGGCGGCGCGCTCGGTGCGAAGCCCGAACGAGCTCGACGAGTGGTTGTGCGCGCTGGTGGAGGCAGGAGTGGACTCCCTGATGCTGGTGGCCGGAGACCGCGCCACGCCCGCCGGCCCGTACCGCGATACGCCGGCCCTGCTCGACTCGGGGTTGCTCGCCGAGCACGGTCTTCGGCGGTTCGGGGTCACCTCGTATCCGGAGGGGCACCCCCTGGTCGGCTCGGCTGATCTGGATGAGGCGCTCCGGCGCAAGACAGAGTATGCCCGGGCGACGGATTCGGAGCTCTGGATCGTGACCCAGTTCGTGTTCTCGCCCTCCCCCGCGCTCGCCTGGCTGAAGCGGATGAGGGAGACCGGCTGTATGCTCCCTGTTCGTATCGGGATGCCGGGACCGGTCGCGCTGAGCGCTCTGATCGGCTACGCGGTCCGCTCCGGCGTCGTGGCGTCCGCACGGGCGTTGAGACGCAAGCCCGGCATCGCGCGGTTGGCGGGCAGATGGTCGCCGACGCCCATTGCGCAAGCGCTGGCCCGGCACCTGGCCGCCCGCGAGAATACACCTGCCGTCGACATGCACCTGTTTACCTTCGGTGGCCTCACGGACGCCGCCGAATGGCTGTCAAACCTGCAGAAACCCGGCGGAGTGACGGTTTGTCCGCCAGAAAACGGCTGATCCGGCAAACAAAAGAGGGCCGATTCGGGAGGTTATGCGATGCGGCGTCGATCAAACGCGCATGACCGGTAGGCCGGTAGCGGCATGAATGGCGCAGGTAGTTGCCGCCCCGCTGCCGCGACCATCATCTTTCCTTGATGAAAGCGAGTGTCCCCCTGATCGGCGTGGCCCTGTCTGGCGCACTCGCGGGCTGCGCCCCCGCCAGCGATGCTCCCACCGCCGGCGGCCGGATGGCCGCCCGCGTCGACGCCATTTTCGCCGACTATGCAAGCGCTTCAGGCCCCGGCTGCTCCCTGGGCGTGATCCGGGACGGCCGCCTGGTCCACGCCACGGGCTACGGCGCCGCCAACCTCGACCACGGCATCCCCAACGGGCCCGCGACCATCTTCCGCATCGGCTCGGTCTCCAAGCAGTTCACGGCCGGGGCGATCGCCCTGCTGGCCGTCCGGGGCGAGCTGGAGCTGGATGCTCCCGTGCAGCGCTACATCTCCGAGTTTCCGGACTACCCCGAGCCTCCCACCGTCCGACATCTAATTCATCATACCTCGGGGGTGCGCGACTACATCGTGCTCATGTCCCTGGCGGGCAACCGCAGCGAGGACTTCTACACCAACCAGGAGGTTCTCGACGCGATCACGCGGCAGCGCGAGCTCAACTTCACGCCGGGCGCGGAGTACCTGTACAGCAACGCGGGCTATTTCCTGCTGGGCGAGATCGTGGCCCGGGTCTCGGGGCAGAGCCTGCGCGAGTTCGCCGAAACCGAGTTCTTCGGCCCGCTGGGCATGACCCTCACGCACTTCCACGACGACCACAACGAGATCGTCCCCAACCGGGCCATCGGCTACGCCCCCAGCGACGATGGCTTCCGCATCAACGTGACCACGCTCGACATGGTCGGGGACGGCGGCATCTTCACGTCGGTGGAGGAGTGGGTCGCGTGGGACCGAAACCTCACCGAGGGCACGGTCGGCGGGCCCGAATGGGTGGCGCTCATCCACGAGCGCGGCGTGCTCAACTCGGGCGACACCATCCCCTACGCCTTCGGCATCTCCCACGGCGAGCACCGCGGGCTGGCAACGGTTGGGCACGGGGGCTCGTGGGTCGGGTACCGGGCGGCGATGTCGCGCTATCCCGAGGCCGGCCATTCGTTCGTGGCGCTCTGCAACCGTTCGGCCATCGACCCCGGGACCCTCATCGCGAGCACGGCGGAGATCTACCTGGAAGACCGGATGGAGCCGCCGGAGGACGCCGCGGAGGGGGAAACAACCGACGAGGCTGCGGAACAGGCACCGGAGGAGGCCGCCGCAGACGACGCCTCGCAGGATGAACCCGACCTCGACATCCCGAACCGCGCGCGCTACGCCGGATCGTTCTACAGCCCCGAGCTGGACACCACCTATCGCATTGCAGTGGAAGGCGATGCCGGACTCACGTTGCACGTGGGCCGCCTGGACCCGGCCGCGCTGATGACCGTTTCGGACGGCATGCTCACGAGCGAGCGAGGGTGGACGCTCCGGTTCTCGCAGCTGGCCGACGGTCGCCACCAGGCGATGATGGTCGATGCCGGGCGGGTCAAGAACCTGCGGTTCGCACGGGCCGAGGGGTAGCGGCATCCGACCATGATTGAATGGCTTGGCATCGGCCACCTCTTCGAGCTCTCCCCGCCGGAAGCGGTTGCGGGCTTTCTCACCCCGCTGGTGATCTTCGCCGCGTTCTTCGTAGCGCAGCTCGTGCTGCCGGGAAGGCGGGTGCCGGGCTACGTCGTCAACCCGGAGACCGGCAGACCCCGCAACTATCGGCTGAACGGCATTCTGGTGTTCGCCATCGCGCACATCGCGTGGGCGCTCGAGCTCACCGGGATGCCGCTCGACTGGTTCTACCGGTCCTCGGTCTACGCGGTGGCCGGTGGAACGGTCCTGTGCCTCATCCTTGCCCTCCTGGCGGTGTTCGGAGGGTCGCAAGACAAGGTGGACAAGCCGCTCGCCGCGCTGTGGGAGGGACGCGCCCGGGAGCTGTCCTTCTTCAACGAGCGCATCGACGTGAAGATGTACCTGTACGTCGTGGGCGGGACGATGCTGACGCTCAACGCGATGTCCGGAGCTGCATACCACTATGGGTTATTCGGCGAAGATGCCAACCCGGGCGTCTTCCTGTACGCGGGGTTCCTGACGTTCTACGTCCTGGACTACTTCATCTTCGAGCGGGTCCAGCTGTACACCTATGACGTGATCCACGAGCGCATGGGCTTCAAGATGTTCTGGGGCGGCCTCATGGTGTACGGATGGCTCTACATCCTGCCGCTGTGGGGCATGGCCGTGTACCCGGACCCCGGCTTGACGCCGCCGGGGAGGTACGTCTGGCTCATTGGGTCGGCCGCGCTCTTCCTGGTCGGGTGGGGTATCGCGCGGGGCGCCAACATGCAGAAGTACACCTTCAAGCGATGGCCGGAGCGCAAGTTCCTCGGGCTCATCGAGCCGGAGTACATCGAGGCCGGAGACCGCAAGATCCTGTGCAGCGGCCTTTGGGGCGTCGCCCGCCATTTCAACTACCTGGGCGAGGGGTTCTTCTCCCTGGCCATCGCCCTGGCGTTCGGCTACTTCGCCAACCCATGGGCCTGGACCTACTTCGTCTTCATCGTCGGGCTCTTCATCGTCCGTCAACGCGACGACGACAGGCTCTGCGCCGAGAAATACGGCGCCGGGAAGTGGGCGGAGTACCAGGCACGGGTGAAGTACCGGATCATTCCCCGGATCTACTGAGCACGCCGGACGTGGAAACGATGCGCGCGCGATGCGCGACGGGAATGCTGCTCTCGCTGTCGCTCCTCGCCCTCACTGCACCCCTTCCCGCATCCGCCCAGACGGACCAGCTCAGCGGCCGGATCCGGTCGGATGACGGACGTCCCGTCGAGGGCGCGCTGGCGGAGGTTCATCCGGTATCGGACTCGACTCTGACGGCGTATACGCTGGCGAACGAGCTCGGCTTCTTCGCCTTCCGCGATCTGGAGCCGGCCACGTACGTGCTCAGAGTGACCCGAATCGGCTTTCAGGAATTCCAGGAGCAGGTGAGTGTCGAGGGGGGCGTGACCGAAGTCGAGGTCGTAATGACGACGCAGGCGATCGTGTTTGCGGGCATCACGGTCGAGGCCGAGCGCAGCCGCGCCAAGACCCGCTTCGAGGAGTCGGCCGGCATCACCGTCCAGGAGATCGAGGCCGCCGCCCTCAAATCGCTCCCCATCATCGCCGAATCGGACCCGCTCCGGGCCATCGAGGTGCTTCCGGGGGTGACCACGACGTCGGACTTCTCCGCGGCCTTCAACGTGCGCGGCGGATCCGCCGATCAGAACCTCATCCTCCTCGACGAGGTGCCGATCTTCAATCCATTCCACCTGGGAGGGATCTTCTCCGTCTTCAATGCCGACATGGTGGACCGGGTCGAACTGCAGTCCGGGGGTTTTGCGGCCGAGTACGGGGGCCGGGTGTCGTCGGTGTTGACCATCGAGAGCGATCCCGGCGACGGGGAGTTCGGGGTCGACGCGGGCGTGAGCATTCTGGCATCCCGCGTGGCGGTGAACGGAGCGCTTCCCCGGGGCGCCACCGAGAAACTGGGGTTCCAGACGACGCGCTGGCGCATGTCCGCGCGGCGTTCCTATCTGGACGTGCTCTTCAAGCCGTGGATCGACTTTCCGTACCACCTCTCGGACCTGCAGGGGGTCTTCGAGGCCTGGACCGGGAGCAGCAGCCGGCTTCGTTTCGTCGGCTACAGCGGCCGGGACGTCGTGGACCTCTCGGGCGCCGAGGACACCCCCCTCCCGATCAGCTGGTCCTGGGGGAACGACGCGTTCGGGGGTTCGTGGACGCAGTCCATGAGCGGGGGCGCTTCGATGGCGGTCCGTGCCTCGCTGTCGCGCTTCAAGTCCGATCTGGCGTTTCCGGAGGCCGACGTCGAGTTCCGGACCGGGGTCGAACAGGCTTCCGCCGGTGCCGATCTCGAGCTCTTGCCCTCGTGGGCCACGCGCTGGAAGTCGGGCGTAAGCGCGAGACGGGTCTCGTACGACAACGGGCTGTTGGGGGGCGGCTCGACCTTCCTCGACCAGGAGGGCAGCGGCGTCGAAATCGCGGCATACAGCCAGGTACACTGGGATCCCAGTCCGAGCTGGCTGGTGGAAGGCGGGGTGCGTGCGGACTACTGGCGGCCGAACGCGGGGGAGACTGCAGCGACACTCTCGCCCCGCTTCGCCGTCAGGCGCTTCCTGCGGGACAGGAATTCGGCAGTGCGCCTGTCCGCGGGCCGGTACAGCCAGTTCATCCACTCCACCCGGGACGAGGAGTTTCCCTTCGGGATCGACACCTGGGTGCTGGCGGGCGCGGAGGCTCCGCGCATCATCTCGGACCAGGTGCAGGTGGGGGCCGAGAGCTTCTTCGGCGACGACGATGCCTGGTTCGCGTCGCTCGAGGGCTACTATCGCACCTTCGCCGGGGTGGCCGCGGTCAACGCGGTCGACGATCCGAACGACGACTCGGATGCACTGGTCGCGGGTGACGGCAACGCGTACGGCGTGGACCTCTACATCAAGCGGGACCGCGGTGCCACCACCGGCTGGATCTCCGTCTCGTTCCTGAAGACCCTGCGGTCCTTCCCGGACACCCGCTCCGGCATGGACCCGCTGCCGCTCATCACGTATCCGCCGGTCTTCGACCGCCGCTTCGAGGTCGACCTCGCCCTGCGCCGGCCCCTCGACTGGTGGGGGCTCGAGATCGGCGTCAGAGCCAATTTCGGAACCGGCCTGCCGTACACCCGGCCGCTCGGCATATACCACGTCTACCGCACGCAACTGGTCGGAGGCGTCGCGAGCCTCGAGGACGACGACGCGGTGCTGCTCGGACCCCGCAACGGCGCGCGCTTTCCCGCCCGGCACCGGCTGGATCTGTCGTTCCGCAAGACCATCACGAAGGGGTGGGGCACGATGACCCCGTATCTGAGCGTGATCAACGTCTACAACCGAAAGAACGCGTTCTTCTACGTCTACAACTACGGCGCCACGCCCCCGACCCGGGAGGGTGTGTCGATGATCCCCCTGCTTCCCACGCTGGGCCTCGAGGCCTCGTTCCGATGATGGGCGACGGAACAGCGGGCCACAGCCGGGCGGGGAAAACGGCTTGCCGCCGCCGTGAAGGCCCAGGCGCCGGTCGCTTGGGGATTCCGTCGCCACTCGGGCCATCGCGGCGGCCCCGCGGGTCGGGTCTGTGTGCGGCCCTGAGCGCTGTGACGGTCGCCACCGTCCTGCTCGGCGGTTGCGAGCTCACCGAGGTAACGCTCGCGGAGTCGGAAGACGTGGTCGTCGCCGAGACGCGGCTGATCCTGAATTACGACGGCGAGGATGCGGCACCGTGGCTGAATGTGTACGCCTACCTGCACCGGACGCTCAGCGCCGCGCGCGCGGACGAGGTGGAGGGCGCGACCGTGCGCCTGTCGGGGGCGTCGGGGGCGGTCGTTCATCTTGCACCGGCGGCGAGCGGCGACGACTGCCTCAGTTCCGACCCGGAGAACCCCAACGAGGATGTCGGTTCCTGCTACCGGGCGGTCGCCTCCCCGTCACCCTTCGCGCCGAGGGAGGTCGTCGACCTCGAGGTGATTCTGGCCGACGGCAGCACCCTCACGGCATCCAGCCGGATCCCCGGCGCCTTCGAGTTCGTGGGACTCACGCAGGAAGACGGGCACTGCCGCCTTGAGCCGGACACCAACTACCGGTTCAGCTGGACGGAGGCGGCGGGCACCTGGTCGTATCTCTCCGATACCTGGATCAGGGGATTGCCGGAGGCGCTGGCCGGGGAGGATATCGAGGTGCCGGACTCGCTGTACCTGACCGGGTTCGGAATCGGCCAGGAGGACACGGACGTCCTCTTCCCCGGGGAATACGGCCTTTTCGACATAGCCGACGAAGCCAACGCCGATCTGCTGCGCATTCTCGACGACGGCCTGCCCGGCGGCACCTGGGGGAAGGTCGCTTTCGCCGCGACCGACCGAAACTGGGTGAACTGGGTCCGGGGCGGAAACTTCAACCCCTCGGGCATCATCCGGATTCCCTCCGTCTTCGGAGACGGCACCGGTTTCTTCGGCACGGCCACGCAGCGTGTGCTCCACGTCCGCGCGGGCCCGGACGGCGACGGAATGCCGCCGCTGTGCGGACCTGCCGCTCCTCCGGACGCCTAGGCAAGGGCCGGGCCGGGTACGCGCGCGCACCAGAGCCTCGGGTCAATCGACTGCGCGGGACCCCTCTTTTGCCTGCCATTTTTCGGCTTTTGTGGCGGACTAACTCATCTCGCCAGCGGATCCGGCCGCAGCTGGAACTGGAGAACCTTGCTGGGCGTGCCCTTGCCGCCCTCCATGTGGAACGGCGCGCGCGTGCTCACGGTCGCCCACAGCCCCCTTCCCTTCCAGCCGCCGTCCGGGTCATCGATGCGGCCGTCCAGCCACTTGGTGTAGAAGCCGAGCGGATACGGGACGCGCAGGACGATCCATTCCCCATCCACCAGGGCCAGCAGCCCTTCGGAGGCGTTGCCGGTGTTGATGGACACGTTCTCGCCGAGCCCGAAGACGTTGAACTGATCGACCCAGGTGTAGTAGCTCGCCTCGGCGCTGCCGGGCGCGCTCACGCCCCGGATCTGCGGCAGCGGCTCGCGATGGAAGGTCCAGCCCTCGGGGCAGTGCTGGCCCGTTGCCTCGGGGCCGTTGAGCGGGCCCGTGCACTTCGTGCGGTCGAAGCTGGCCATGTGCCCGCTGGCGAGCGCCACCCACAACACACCGTTCCGGTCAATGTCCCCGCCGCGCGGCGAGAACCCTTCGATGGGCGCGCCCGACGCGTCGAGGGGCAGCTCGTACAGCTCGGCGAGCGCCGTGGCCGGGGGGTTCGCGCCCGGATCCAGCCGGACCACCGCCCCCGGATAGCCGAGCGACGTCGCCCATACCGAACCGTCTGGAGCGGGCGCCACCGAGTAGAAGCCGGCCACGACCCGCTTGTCCATCGTGGGGTCGACCGGCTCGCTGGGCTCGACGTAGTCGTCCCGCCGGCCGTTGCCGTTGGTATCGAGGATGAGCGCGGTCCAGCCCTGGGAAGCCTCCTCGTCGCCGGTCTCCTCGAACATCCTCGTGTTCAGCCAGCCGACGACCTGCCCGCCGCCGCTCGTCCAGAGCGTGTTGTCCTCGTCCTCCGCGAACATGAGGTGGTGCGTGCTGAAACAGGTGCGGATGTGCGTGAGCTCCTGCGTCTCTGGATCCCACAGCTGCAGATGGCGCCGGGCGCTGTTCGTCGGGAAGAGCAGGGCCGACGGATGCTCCGATCCCTCGCGGCAGAAGTCCGGATTCTCCGGAGGCGCCACCGTGGACGTGAGCCAGAGCCGCCCGCGCTCGTCCAGCATCGGGTTGTGGACGTTGTTCTTGCTGGTCCAGATAACCTCGTCCCCCCAGTAGGGCGACGGCTCGGGCATGCCCGGACCCGAAGCGGGCTGCGTGCCCGGATCGCGGACGGTCAGCGGGATCTGGCTCGACGCGTTGCCCACCGGATCAAGCACCGGTACGTAGTCCGCGCTGGCCTCCAGCGCCCCGTAGATGGGCCCGTATGCGTTGACCGTGGGATCGCGCCGGTCGGTGGAAACCTCGTCGTGCAGGTAGGCCTTCGGATCCGCCCAGTCCCACAGCGTGACGACGACATTGCGCTCGATGCCCTCAGGCCGCGGAGGCGCCTCCGCCGGCACCTCGCCCGCCGCGATGCGGTCGGTCCAGTCCGCGAACATCTCGAGCATCCGCTGCCGGCCCATGCGGTCGAAGCCGCCGCTCATCCCGCCACCGGCCTGCCCGGACTTGATGCGCCGGTCCCACGCGTCCACGGACGACGCGAACTCGCCCAGCTCCGCCGGGATGTTCCGGGTGCCGAGGCCGCCCATCTGATGGCATGCCGTGCAGTTGCCCGATTTCAGGAGCCGCATGAGCTGCGCCTGGTGCTCGAGGTTCGGCGAGATCCCGTTGCCCGCATCGCCAGTCCCCGGAAACTCGTGATCCTCCGGCACCTGGAGCAGCGACAGCCAGTAGCCGGCCGGATAGTACTCCGCCGCTGCCCGGGCGTCGGGAGCCGGCACCGCCGTCAGGTCCAGATCGGTGCCGGGCGAAGCGCTAACCTTGTCGGAATCGACCAGGCCGTAGCCGCGCACCCATACGTCGTAGCTCGCTCCGGGGAGGTCAGGGAGCAGATATCGGCCGTCGTCGTCGGTGACGACTATCCGGGCGAAGCGCGTTGGAAGGTCCGTCGTTTCCGCGATCACCCAGACGCCGGCCTCGGGTCCGTTTGCTCCGGTCACGACACCGCTGATGTCGTCGGTGAGGACGTCGGATGACTCGCCGGCGGGCTCACATGCGGTTAGTGCGGCCAAGACCGCGAGGGCGCCGACGCGCTGGGGTATCGTCCAATTCCGCATTTCACTCCTCCCGCTCAGGCTCCCGAAGACAGGCAACTCGGGTACTCTGACTGATAGGCTGGAGCGTGCTGACGGGCCAGCGACGAGGATTCGGGCTTTGTACCCTTAGTCGCCGCCTCCCGCGCGACGTGGGGTCTTCCCCGACGGACCAGCTCGATAGGAACCACTGGGCTCCGGCCTGTCGGTCAGGATTCCCGACACCGATCCCTCCGACTGCCGCTGCACGTAGCTGAGCGCTGCCCGAGCCAGCAACCCGGAACGCGACTGTCGTTCTCGAACGGCCGCCTGATCCACGATGGCCAACACGCGTTCCGGCAACGTGATGTTGATGCGCCTGCTCTTGCTGGAGAGTCTTGAGATATCCACGGTGACGATGGCCCACACGCCACCCCGGTAATCGTCGTTTGCCTGGTGTTCTTCGAGCGACAAACGGGGCGGCACGGGCTCGCCGTCCATCAGCAGCCCTTCGATATGGCATGCGATCGCTTCGCGGGCGGATTCGATCGCCTCGTCAAGCGTGCCACCGGCCGAGAAACAGCCGGGAAGATCCGGCACCGTGACGCCGTACCCGCTGCATGCGTCCTTGTGAATCACGATCGGAAAGCGCATCAGCGGCCCTCCCATTTTCCAGTTGGCCTGGCTATAGATGCTGCGGAGCGTCCCCACGGGGACATCCTTGCTGGGGTGCTTCACCGTTACTCGGCCGGGCTTGTCAGGATGAATGAATTGGTGGTGGCTTCCACGGGTGTTTCGAAGCATCCAGCCATCCGCCACCAATTTTCGGATGATTTCCCGGCTCGACATGGTGTGTATTATACACATCACCGCTGGCCGTCTCAAGGAAGTGACGAGAGCCGGAATGACCAGGTGGTGGTAGATTTCCCAGGGTCCAACTACCAAGGAGAAGCTGGTCATGGCCATGGCTAACCCGCCACACCCGGGTGGCATCGTCAAGCGGCAGTGTCTCGAACCCCTGGGGCTGACCGTGACCCGCGCCGCGAAGGGTCTGGGCGTTACCCGGCAGGCGCTTTCGGAACTGGTGAACGAACGAACGGGGGTTTCGGTGGAGATGGCCATAAGATTGTCGAAGGCCTTCGGCTCTACGCCGGAAACCTGGCTGGGAATGCAGACGGCCTACGATCTCTGGCAGGCCCGCGACCGCGGCCGGGAAATCGCCGTAGAACGTTTCGTTGCGGCGTGAAACCCAAACTCCTCTCGGGCGGGAACCCCCAGATTCCCAAGGGCGATGGCGATGCACCCGTGCAGGCCTACCTTGCGGCCATGCCCGGCTGGAAACGCGAGGTCGGCCGCTACCTCGACACGCTGATCGAGCGCAACGTGCCCGGTGTCCGCAAGGCCGTCCGATGGAACACGCCCTTCTACGGCATCGAAGGCCAAGGCTGGTTCCTCGCCTACCACTGCTTCACGAAGTACGTCAAGGTGACCTTCCTCAACGGCGCCTCGCTGCGTCCCGTTCCGCCGGTCATTTCAAGGCATGAGGACGTGCGCTACTTCCACATCCACGAGGAAGACGAGCCCGACGAGGAGCTCCTGGTGAACTGGGTCAAGCAGGCGTCCGCGCTGCCCGGGGACGACGTCTTCTAGTCGCGTCCGGGCGCGACATTCGCGAAGAGTCCGTTCGGCGCGCCTGAGTTCGCGGTCACGATGTCCGGGAACCCGTCGCCGTTCAGATCGCCGACCCCCAACCCGTAGGTCGCGCAGTCGACGCACCCGAAGCGGAATTCGTCGAACTTCGGGGGCCCGCCGCCCCGGTTGAAGTAGACGGCGTTCCGCGCGCCCACGTTCGCAACGACGATGTCCGGGTTTCCGTCGAGATCCACGTCCGCGAGGTGGACCGCGTAACTCTCGTCGTCGTCCGCCCCGAACGGCAGGCTGCGCTCGAACCCTCCCGAGCCGTCACCGAAGTACACCGCGTTCGGCTCGCCGATGTTCGCCGTGACGATGTCAAGCGCGCCGTCGCCGTCCACGTCGCCCACCGCCACTCCGCGCGTCTCGTCGCTCCCGGTGCCGTACCCGCTCACCCGATCGAAACTGCCACCATCGTTCCAGTGGATGGTGTTCGCTCCACCGTCCCGGTTGGCGAGCACGAGGTCGGAGTCCCCGTCGCCGTCGAGGTCCGCGGCAACGACATCGATGGTCGAGTCGTCCCCGGCCCCGAACGGCGCCCCCTCGCCGAAGGCCCCCGAGCCGTCTCCATGGAAGATGAAGTTCTGGCGGCCCCGGTTGACCACCAGGATGTCCATGTGTCCATCGCTGTCCAGATCGGCCAGCGTCAGGCTTCGCGTCGAACTTGGCGTGCCGAACGTGGCTCCGGCTTCGAAATGGCCCTTCCCGTCGTTCATGAAGAGGAGGCTCCGCGTGCGGTCGTTTCCCACCGCGACGTCCAGGTCTCCGTCTCCATCGAAATCGGCGAGCGGAACGGCATAGCTGCCGGCCTCCTCCTCACCCAGCCGCCGCGCCAGGGTGAAGGCGGCTCCCCCGTCGTTGAAGTAGACCCGATTCTGCTCGGCCCAGTGGCGGCCGTTGGCGACGACGACGTCCAGCGTGCCGTCACCGTTCACGTCGCCGAGGCTCACCGAGGCCGTCAGTTCGCTGCCGCCGCCGAGCGACCTGAGGGGGCGGAAGGTGCGCTCCTGGCCGGCGAGGGGGTTCGCGGCGAGGGAGGGTGCGAGGAGGGTCAGCAGCAGGCCGGCGACCTGCAATCTCGTCCGATTCCTCATGTGTCCTCTCCTGCCAAGGCGGTTCGACGCTTGGAACTCCAGTGCCCGAATTGATAGAGCAGGGCACGATGCAAGGCCAGTGACCGCGAAGTCCCACTCCGCCATTCTCCCGCCCGCCCATGGAACCCATCGTCCTTCCGAGATCACCGAAGGACGCGGAGGCCTGACCCGAGACCGACTCGTCGTCCTTCCCGGCCACGAAAACCGCGGACCATGGCCCGGACGCGAAACCGGCGCAGGAAACGGAAGCACGATGCTTCCTACAAGAAGATCTTCGCCCACAGGCGCACCATCGGGGACCTCCTGCGCGGATTCGCCGGCAAGCTCGCCCGGCACCTCGACTTCTCGACGCTGGAACGGCTCCCGGCCAGCTTCGTCACCGAGCACCTGGGCCAGCGACACGCCGACATGTTGTGGAAGATCCAGACCGCCAATGGAGGTTGGCTCTACCTGCTCATCTTGCTGGAGTTTCAGTCCACGATCGACTATGACATGGCCCTGCGGATGCTCGACTACACGGTTCGCGTGCTGCAGGGTCTCGGCAGCGACGAACGGGGCCCCGGTGGCAAGTATCCGCCCCTCCTGCCTGTCGTCATCTACAACGGCGAGGGGCGCTGGACAGCTGCGGCAGACACCGGTGAACTGTTCGCCTCGATGCCTGACGAGCTGCTTGGGTACCGCCCCCGACATCAGTATCTTCTGCTGGACCTCAGGGCGCTTGATCCCACTGTGTTGCCACCGGAGAATGTCGTCTCGCTGATCGCGATGCTCGAGCAGGCTCGGTCACAGGGACAGCTTGAGAAGTTGGGGGCTTCGCTGGCGGACTGGCTTCTGCGAGTCGGAGAGACGAGGCTGCTCGACAGTTTCGTGGCATGGATCACACAGGTGCTGGCGCGAACCGACGCGGCGGGCAGGACGCTCGAATTGCGGACCAGGAGCGAGGAGGAAAGAACGATGTCGACGTTGGCCGAGCGGGTCAGGAAGTGGGGCGACGAGCTCAATCAGCAGTGGCTGGAGAAGGGGGAGCGGCAGATGGTCTCCCGGCTGGCTGCCCGCAGATTCGGTCCTGGCATCGCCGAGCAGCTCTCCCCGTTGCTCGATAAGCTGTCGGACCCGGATAGCATCGCCGCGGTCGCCGCCATGGTGTTTGAATGCGAGAACGGCGCGGACTTCATCGCGCGGGCACATGAGGTGTAGGGTTCGGCACCAGTCGCTCCCGCCCCTCAATACCCCAACACCCCCGGCAACCACAACACCACCCCCGGCACCACCGCGACCACGACGGTAAGCCCCAACATCAGCGCCAGGTACGGCCACAGCGGCCGCGCCACCTCCGCCGGCTCGACGCCGCCCACCGAGCAGGCCACCAGCAGGCTCACGCCCACGGGCGGCAGGAACACGGAGATGCCCTGGGTCGCCACGATGACGGCGCCATAGTGCACAGGGTCGATCCCGAGTTGGGTCGCCAGGGGCAGCAGGATCGGCGTCAGCAGAACCACCGCGGGCACACCCTCGAGGATCGCGCCCAGCGGGAGGAAGACGAGGATCGTGAGGATCATGAAGCCCGCTTGGCCGCCTCCCATCCCCGCGACCGATGCCGCCAGCGTCTGCGGCACTTGCGTGACGGCAAGCACCCAGCCCAGCAGGCGCGCCGCGCCCACCACGAACAACACCATCCCCGACACCATGGCGGTCTGGACGACCTTGGCCCACAGGTCGCGGGCGGTGAGGGACCGGTACACCAGCCCGGCCAACAGCAGCGCGTAGGCGACGGCAACCGCGGCGGCCTCCGTGGGCGTGAAGAGCCCGAAGCGGATGCCGCCCAGGATGACCACGATCATGAAGAGAGGGAGCACCGCGTCCCCCGCCGCGCGCCGGACTTCCGCGAAGGATGCGCGCTCCCCGGCAGGCCATCCCTGCCTGCGCGCCTGCCATCCGATCTGCGTCATCAGGCCCACGGCGATCAGGAGCGCGGGCACGATCGAGGCGACGAACAGGGCGCCGATGGAGACTTGGCCGATGACGCCGTAGACGACCATCACGATGGCCGGCGGAATGAGGATTCCCATCCCGCACGCGGCAGAGACGATGGCGGTGGCGCGCGCGCGACCGTACCCGTTCGCGGTCAACTGGGGCACCATGATGCCACCGATGGCGGCCGCGTCCGCGGACGTGGAGCCCGACACCCCCGAGAAGAACATCTCGGCCATGATCACCACCTGCCCGAGCCCTCCGGGGAGGTGTCCCACGAGCGCCTGCGCCAGCGTCACCAGGCGGCGGCTGATCCCCCCGACGTCCATCAGGAAACCGGCGAGGATGAAGAGGGGGACGGCGAGCATGGGGAAGGAGTCCATCCCCGCGACGATCTGCTGCGGGATGATGACGAGCGGGAGGTCCGCCACCACGATGGCGACAACGGCCGCGATCGCGAGCGCAAAGCCGATGGGCACGGCGGCCAGCACCAGCAGGCCGAAGATGCCAAGGAGGAACGCGCCCATCAGCCGGAGTCCTCCCTGACCCATCCCGCCACCATGTGCACCACCATCAGCACCCCGGACACCGGCGCAGCCGCGTAGACCAACGCGACAGGCAGGTTCAGTGCCGGAGACCGCTCTCCCATGGTGAGGTCCATGAGGGCGATCCCGGTGCCGATGAGCAGGAGCGAGAAGAGCAGCACAGCCGCCCGCGCGAACGTCTCCACGACCCTCTTCGCGCTCGGAGCCAACGCCTTCGTGACCTGATCGAACCCGAAATGCGCCCGATGCTCCACCGCCAGCGACGCCCCCAGCAGCGACACCCAGATGAAGCAGAAGCGCGAGACCTCCTCGCTCCACGGATTCGGGTACGCGAAGAGGTAGCGCATGAGGACCTGGAGGAGAACCACGGCAGCGACCGTGATCACGAGCCCGCCGGCGGCAAAGGTCTCGAACCGAACCAGAGCCCTGTTCAGGGCGCGGAGACGTCGGGTCATGCGCTCATCGCCCAGGCTCGCGGAATCGGCACTCCGCCTCGGTCCGCGTCATCTGCTTGCTACCTCGGCCCGCGTCACTCGCTTAGCGCCTCGGGTCCGTGCGCTGTCTTTCCGCTTACATCCTGTTTTACGCATTTTACGTATTTTACGCATTCCGACCGGTTACCTGGGCTGAACGCTCGAAGCCATCGCGTCATTCGCTCGCGGTTTCGGCCCCCGTCAGCTTGTGGAAACAGAGGCAGGCCCCTGGGCTGGGGGGGTCACTCAAACAGTTCGGCGTGAGTACCGGCTCGGGCAAAATAGATGGACCCGCCTGGCCCGTCTGTGTCGTCGACACGATAGATCAGCAGGAAATCACCGCCGACGTGACATTCCCGGTAGCGGGCCCATGACCCTTTGAGCGCGTGATCTCTCCGTTCGGGACCCAGCGGAGCATCATTGGCGATGAGAAGGAGCATCACCGATTTCAGCCGATTCATGTCGAATCGGCCGGAACGCGAAAGCCGCCTCCAGTCCTTGAGGAATTGGCGGGCGTAGTCAACCCGCCGCGGCAGCCGAGCCCCCTTACTCGCGGGAGGCTTCTTCAAGCTCCGCAAACATCTCGTCGGCACTCATGAGTCGCGCAGCCCGCGTCTTCACCATCTCGTCGACCTCGGCCATGGCCTGCCGGGTTTGCGCGTTCGGTACCTTGAGTTCGAGCGGGAAGGCCTGATCTACGGCAATTCGGTGGAAGAGCAGCCGTACAGCCTGCGACGCGGTCATCCCCATCGCCGCCAGCGCCGTCGTCGCCTTCCGCTTCATTTCGGTGTCCATCCGAACGTGTAGCATCGAACTGTGTGCCTTCATCTCGGCCTCCTGTATCTCATTTGAGACAAAATGCCTTTCCATGGCGACCGACGTCAACCCGAGGCCGCGCTCAGGTCTAGGAACCCGCACCCCCCGCCTCCTCCACCAGCCGTGCGATCAGTGCCTCGCCGTCCGGGAGCCTGGCCCCCAATTCGTCCCAAATGCTCGGCCGCACCGCCGGCGCGAACGGCGCCAGGTCCGGGCGCGCAATCTCCACGCCTGCCGCGCGCATCTGCTCGATGGCCTCCGCCTCCATCCGGCGGGCCTCTTCGCTCTGGTAGGCAAGCGCGTCAGCCGCCGAGCGGTCGACCGTCTCCCTGATGTCCGGGGGCAGCCCCGCGTAGAACTGCTCGTTCACCAGCAGCGTGATCGGGTTGTAGGTGATGGACGTGAAGCTGTAGAAGCGGGCCACCTCATGCAGCCGGCTGCTCACGAATCCGATCGCGTTCGCCTCTCCGCCGTCGATTACGCCCTGCTGGAGCGCGGAGTAGACCTCGCCGTAGTTCATCGGCGTCGCCTGGACGCCGAGCGCCGAATAGGCCGCCAGGTACGTCGCGTTCTGAAGGACCCGGAGCTTCAGTCCGGCGAGATCCCCGGGCGCCTCTACGGGCCGGCGCCGGTTGTACACGTGGCGGAATCCGTAGTCGAGGAAGCCCAGCGACCGGACGCCGGTGCGCTCCAGCAGGAGCCCGCGCCACCAGTCCCCAACGGGGCCGTTCATCACCCTGAGCCCGTGATCCCGGTTCTCGAAGAGGAACGGGAGGTCGAACATCTGCCCCTCGGGCACCCAGCCCGAGAGCACGGGCGTGCCCGTGATGGCCATGTGCACCGCGCCGACCTGGATCTGCTCGAAGGCCACGCGCTCGCCCCCGAGCTGCCCCGACGGATAGATGACGACCCGGAAGCGGCCGCCGGTGCGCTCGAGCATGAGGTCCCGGAAGCGCTCCGCCAGGAGATGGAACTCCGAGTTGGTCGAGAGCACGTGGGAGAAGCGGACCTCCCAGGCGGGTGCCTCGCCCCGGGGCGTGCCGTCGGAATCTGCGGACTCGGAGCCGCGGCAGGACGCCAGCAGAAGCGCTGCCCCCAGCGCCAGCAGTCTTCCACACGCTGCAACGCCGAAGCCACGCCGAACCCCCGCAGATCCGAGGACACGCCGAAACCGCGCTGACCGTGCCGCCACGCCGAAACCGCGCCGGACCTGCGCAGCCCGCACGTTCACGAACGAGCCCCGGATTGGGATGTCATCCTCGCCCCCACTTCCGGCGCGGCGCACTTCCCCCCCACCTTCACTCCCGGGGAAGCGGCACGCCTTCCACGATGTGCCGCTGAATCGCCTCGGCCCAATGCGCCATGTAGTCGTCGAAGGCCTTGCCGAACGCTCGCATGACGTCGTCCGCTTCGGATGACAGCGCTGTCATGCGATACCTCACGGACGCCCGGCTTTGGCTTTCGCCAGCGGGGGTTACGCGAACGTCGACCAGGGCAGTGTGGTGATCCGGAATCACGTACACGAACGACGCGACGCCGGTGGCGGGCTCATATCGCGTCTGGACCCAGGTCGCAGTTCCGACGCCCTCCTTGATGGTCTGGAACACCAGATCCTCTGCCGCGAGGCCATCGGTCGGATGGACGTAGCGCGGGTCCCAACCTGCCACCCACCGCCGCTCGCCTTCCGCGCTGAACAGCGGAAACGCCTCCGCAAGCGGCAGGGCCATCGCCACGACGCCCGTCCTCTCTACGTGAACGCGCTCTCCCGCGTCGTCATTCGCCATGTTCGCTCCCGGTCCTCGATGTGCCGGCGAAATCGCGGGGCGGCGAAAAGGCCGGCCACCAGCGCAAGAATTCCCACCGTGCCCCCCTACGCACCCCAGATCGTCTGGCCGGCGTCGATGAACAGGCTGGCGCCGGTCACGAGGCGCGCCTCGTCGTTGGACGCGAGGTACACCACCGCCCCCACCAGGTCGTCCGGGTTGCCGATCAGCCCGAGCGGGATGCGCGCAAGGCGGCGCTCGCGGAACTCCTCCTGCGCGATGTCGGCCCGGTTGAGGTCGGTCTCGATGAGGCCCGGCGCGATGGCGTTCACCCGGATCCCGTGCGGCGCGAGCTCGAGCGCCATCTGCTTCGTGAGCATCTCGATCCCGGCCTTCGACACGCAGTAGTGGGCGAGGTTCGGGGCGGCCACCGCCTGCCCGGCGGACGACACGTTGACGATCGCGCCCGGCGTTCCCGCCTCGACCATGCGGCGCGCCGCCGCCTGCCCGACCAGGAAGTACCCCTTCAGGTTGACGTCCAGGATGGCATCCCACTCCTCCTCGGTGATCTCGAGGAGGGGCGTGCGCATCAGGATGCCGGCGTTGTTGACCAGGATGTCGATGCCGCCGAGGAAGTCGTGCGCCTCGGCGACGAAGCGCTCGACGTCGGCCTGCGAGCCCGTCGACCCCTGCACGGCGACCGCGCGCCGCCCCATCTCCTCGATCTCGCGGACGGCGCTCTCGGCATCCTCACGACTCCGCCGATAGTTGACCGCTACATCCGCGCCCTCGTGCGCCAGCCCCAGCGCGACCGCCCGGCCGATGCTCCGCGAACCACCGGTAACCAGAGCACGCTTGCTTTCAAGACGCACCGTTATCCCAGATCGAAGCGATCCAGGTTCATCACCTTGTTCCACGCCGCCACGAAGTCACGCACGAAGGCGTCCCCTCCATCGTCGCACGCGTAGATCTCCGCGAACGCCCGCAGTTCGGAGTTCGAACCGAAGACGAGGTCGACGCTGGTGCCGGCCCATCTCACCTCGCCCGTCCCGCGGTCGCGTCCCTCGAACTGGTCCTCGGATGCGTCGGACGCCTGCCACTCGACACCCATGTCGAGCAGGTTCACGAAGAAGTCGTTGGTCAGCGTGCCCGGCCGGTCGGTGAAGACGCCCAGTTCGGAATCCCCGGAGTTGGCGTTCAGGACGCGCAGCCCGCCGACGAGCACCGTCATCTCGGGCGCGGTCAGCGTCAGCAGGTCCGCCTTGTCCACCAGCAGCTCCGCCGTCGATGGCCCGTTTCCGTTGCCGCCGAAATTCCGGAACCCGTCCGCCTTCGGCTCGAGCACGGCAAACGACTCCGCGTCGGTCTGTTCCTGCGACGCGTCCGTGCGCCCGGGCGCGAAGGGCACCTGCAGGTCGTGCCCGGCGTCCCTCGCCGCCTGCTCGACCGCCGCGCACCCGCCCAGCACGATCAGGTCGGCGAGCGAGACCCGCTTTCCGCCGCTCTGCGAGGCGTTGAAGTCCTCCTGGACCCGCTCCAGGACCTCGAGTACCCCCGCCAGTTCGGCGGGCTCATTCACTTCCCAGCCGTTCTGCGGCGCCAGCCGGATGCGCGCCCCGTTCGCCCCGCCGCGCTTGTCGGTCCCGCGGAATGTCGACGCCGATGCCCAGGCGGTGGAGACCAGCTGGGAGACCGACAGTCCCGAGGTCAGGACTCTCGCCTTCAGTTCCGCGATGTCGCGCGCGTCGACCAGCTCATGGTCGACTTCGGGCACGGGGTCCTGCCACAGCTGCGGCTCGGCCGGCACCTCGGGGCCGAGATACCGCGCTACCGGCCCCATGTCGCGGTGCGTCAGCTTGTACCATGCCCGGGCGAAGGCGTCCGCCAACTCCTCCGGGTTCTCCATGAAGCGCTTCGCGATCGGCGCATAGACCGGGTCCATCCTGAGGGAGAGGTCCGTCGTCAGCATCATGGGGGCGTGCTTCTTCGACGGATCGTGCGCATCCGGCACGGTGTCCACGCCGGCGCCGTCCTTCGGGGTCCACTGCGCCGCGCCGGCGGGGCTCTTCACCTGCTCCCACTCGTAGCCGTGCAGGTTCTCCAGGAAGTTGTTGTCCCACTTCACCGGGTCGGTCGTCCAGGCGCCCTCGATCCCGCTGGTGATGGAATCGGCGCCCTTGCCGCTGCCATGGCTGGTCTTCCAACCGAGGCCCTGCTCCTCCAGATCGGCGGCTTCCGGCTCGGGACCGACGTGGCGGCCCGCGTCGGCCGCGCCGTGCGCCTTGCCGAAGGTGTGTCCACCGACGATGAGCGCGACGGTCTCCTCGTCGTTCATCGCCATGCGGCGGAAGGTCTCGCGGATGTCCCGCGCCGCCGCGACGGGATCCGGCTTGCCGTTCGGCCCCTCCGGATTCACGTAGATGAGGCCCATCTGCACCGCGCCCAGGGGCTCGTCGAGTTCGCGGTCGCCGCTGTAGCGCTCGTCTCCGAGCCACGTGTCCTCGGCTCCCCAGTCGATGTCCTCCGGCTCCCAGACGTCCTCGCGGCCTCCGCCGAAGCCCATCGTCCTGAAGCCCATCGACTCCAGGGCGCAGTTGCCGGCGAGGATCATGAGATCGGCCCACGAGATCTTGCGGCCGTACTTCTGCTTGATGGGCCAGAGCAGCCGGCGCGCCTTGTCGAGGTTGGCGTTGTCGGGCCAGCTGTTGAGGGGTGCGTAGCGCTGGGTGCCCGCGCCGCCGCCGCCGCGGCCATCGCTGATGCGGTACGTGCCCGCGCTGTGCCACGCCATCCGGATGAAGAGCGGGCCGTAGTGGCCGTAGTCGGCCGGCCACCAGTCCTGCGACGTGGTCATCAGCTCGAAGAGGTCCTTCTTCAGGGCCGCCAGATCGAGCGACTTGAACTCCTCGGCGTAGTCGAAGTCCTGGCCCATGGGATCCGCCGAGCGGGCATGGCGCTGAAGACCCTTCAGGTTCAACTGGTTCGGCCACCAGTCCTTGTTCATCGTGTGCATCTGGTGATTCCCTCGAGGTTGAGCGGAGCGTGTCGTCGTGGGGTGGCGTCCCACGTCCTGTGTTTTTGGGGCCGTGTGGACTCTATAGTATCGGGCGCGGCAGGTCCATTCCTTATCGCGGAGCGATCCATGAGGCCCTTGGTTCGAGCTGTAATCGCCTTCTCCCCGACCTTCCCCTCCGCCCTCGCCCGGCCGTCCCTCCGGCGGGTGCCGACCCGGGTTGGCGTCGCCCGCGCGCTGGCTCTTCTCTCCATCCTGACGGCTCCGCTGACGCCGGGCGCGACCCCTGCGGCCGGGCAGTCCTTCCCCTCCGGCGACCCGGTCATCCAGGCGATCTGGGAGGAGGGCGTCGAGCGCTCGCAGGTCTACGAACTCGGCCAGGTGATGATGGACTCGATCGGGCCGCGCCTCACCGGCTCGCCCGCCATGGCCGGCGCCAACGACTGGGCGCTGGCGAAATTCGCGGAATGGGGCCTCGAGGCGTACAAGGAGCAGTACGGCACCTGGCGCGGATGGGAGCGCGGCATCAGCCACATCGATCTCATGGCCCCGCGCGTGCGCACGCTCGAGGGCATGGCGGCCGCCTGGAGCCCGGCCACGGACGGGCCCGTCGAAGCGGAGGTGGTGATCCTGCCGGACGCGGGCAGCCCCGGAGCCTTCGAGGCATCGCTGTCGGAGGTGCGCGGCAAGTTCGTGCTCATCTCGCGCCCGGAGCCGAGTTGCCGCCCGCACGACAACCTGGAGTGGTTCGCGCGGCCCGAGACGACGGCCCGCATGGCAGCGGAGCGTGAGCGCGCAATCGCGGAGTGGGGCGAACGCGTGGGGAACACGGGGTTCGATGCGCGCGCGCTGCCGGAAGCGCTGAACACGGCCGGGCCCGCGGGGATCATCCGCTCGCAGTGGTCCGAGGGCTGGGGCGTCAACAAGATCTTCGGCACCCGCGCGCAGCGGGCACCGGTCCTGGACCTGAGCTGCGAGGCGTACGGGCTTCTGTACCGGCTGGCCGAGAACGACCAGGGGCCGGTGCTCCGCGTCGACGCCCAGGCCCGCTTCCTCGGGGAGGTGCCGGTCTTCAACGCCTTCGCCGTAATCCCCGGCAGCGCCGAACCCGAGGAGTACGTCATCCTCGGAGGCCACTACGACTCCTGGGACGGGTCGGACGGCGCGCTCGACAACGGCACCGGCGCGGTCGCCGTCATGGAAGCGATGCGCATCCTCGGGAGCGCGGTCCCGAACCCCCGGCGCACCATCATCGGCGCCCTCTGGAACGGCGAGGAGCAGGGCCTGAACGGCTCACGCGCCTTCGTCGAGGACAACCCCGGGATCCTCGAGCGCACCCACACGGTGTTCAACATCGATCACGGCAACGGGCCGGTCACCTTCATTCCCATGCAGGGGTTTGCCGGGGCCGCGGGCCGCTTCGGCGAGTGGCTGGCGCAGATTCCGAGCGAGCTGTCGGACCTGGTCACGCTCGAGATCCCGGGGATGCCCGAATCGGGCGGGACCGACCACGCCTCGTTCCTGTGCGCCGGAGTGCCGGCCTTCAGCTTCCATGTGGGCGCGGGCCGCAGCGAAATGTCCATTGCCGACAACCGCTGGGACACGAGCACCTACACCTGGCACACCAACCGGGACAGCTTCGACAAGATCATCTTCGAAGATCTGCGGGACGATGCCGTCATGACCGCGCTGCTCGCCTATCTCGCATCCGAGGATCCGGAGACGATGCCGCGGGACCGGAGGACGATGCCGGAGGGCACCGAGTGGCCCGAGTGCCGCCCGCCGGCGCGGAGTTCGGGGGACAGCAGCCGGTAGGCACCGCACACGCCCGCCTCGACGCGCGTCGAGCCCGGATAAGGGCCGACGCGGCCCGGATCAGTGCTCGAGGCATGTCCTCCGGCCCGGATCAGTCCCGAGCCGCTTCCCCCGGCCGGGTCAGTCCCGAGCCATGTCCTCCGGCTTGGAGTGAACCGCGAAGGCGGCCCCCTGCGCATCCATGCACACAGCGATGAACTCGCCTCCCGGCACCTCCATGGGCCCGTTGAGCACCTTCCCGCCCAGCTCGGTGGCCTTCTTCGCCGCCGCGAAGGCATCCGGCACCCGGACGTAGCTCAGCCACGCGGATACGGGCATCTCGGGAGGCCGGTTGTAGAGGCCGCCCAGGGGATGCGCGCCCCCATGGAACATCTGGTAGATGCCCGCCTCCCCCATGTCCATCCGGTCCGCTTCCTGCCAGCCGAACAGCTCCGAATAGAAGGCCCAGGCGGCCTCCCAGTCGGTAGTCGCCAGTTCGCGCCAGGAGAACTCGCCGAGTTGGGCCGGCTCGTCGTGCCCGGGCGTCACGTCCGAGGGCTGATACGCGATGAAGACCGCGTCCAGCGGATCCTTGAGCACGGCCATGCGCCCGACCTGGTCGACATCGACCATCTCGAGAACGCTTCCGCCCAGGCTCTCGGCCTTCGCGGCGCACGCATCAGCGTCCGGCGTCGACACGTAGAGCAGCCAGTGCGGCGGCACGCCCGCGCTCGTGAGATGCTCGGGGAGCTCCATCATCCCGCCGATGGGCACGCCCTCATTCATCCACAAATGGTACGGCGTCTCGCTTTCACTCCACTCACCCATGCCCCAGCCGATCACCTCGCCGTAGAAGGCGGCTGCGGCTTCGGGGTCGCTGGTGAGCAGTTCGTGCCAGCAGAATCGACCGGTGGGTGTCGTCGTCGTGCCTTCGGAAGGCGTGGTAGCGGTGGTGTCGGACATGACCTGGATTCCTCTCGGGATGTCGGGGATGGATGTCGGGATCGGGAAGGCGTTTTCGCGCGGCTCCATCGTTGACTCGATTGCCGGGCTCAACAATCTTGCCTCGATCCTCGATCCATTCAACGCCCGCGCGATTCGCGGCTCACACGACATCAGCCGCGACAGGAGACGACGCGGGCCGCGACCCGGCGCGCCGCCACCGCGGCTCAACACGAAAGGCGACGACTCCATGACACCCATCCGCGTGGGCGCCGATGCGCCCGATTTCACCGCGTTCGCGCCTCCCGGCAGCGCGAACTTCAAGCTCTCCGAGCACCGTGGTCGGCCGACCGTACTCATGTTCGTGCCGCTGGCCTTCACCAGCACATGCACGGCCGAATTCTGCCACATCGCCGAGAACTGGGGCCAGTGGGGCGAGCTTGGCGCCGACGTTGTCGGCATCAGCGTGGACTCCCCCTTCGTCAACCAGAAGTGGGGCGAGGAGATGGGCGCACCGTTTCCCATCCTCTCGGACTTCAACAAGGAAGCAGTGAGCGCATACGGGGTTCTGCAGGACGAACTCATCGGGTTGCGCGGCGTGGCCCGGCGCTCGGTGTTCGTGGTGGACGGAGATGGGCGCGTCACCTACGCCTGGGTGGCGGAGAACCCGGGCGTTCTGCCCCCGTTCGACGAGATCGTGGAGGCCGTGCAGGCGGTCGCGTGACGGCCGCGGACGGGTCGGGAGCCGATGCTCCCGGCGGCTGCCGCCCTGCGATTCGTATCGTGGACTCGATCGGACCCGGCGTCCATTCAGCGGTACGGCGTCGCCAGTTGTCCAAGATGACGAGGGTTCCTGCGGCTCACGGCAGGGGTTTGTCCGCAACACAAGCAATTTCCAGGAGAGGAAGATGACGCTCACACGACGCGACTGGCTCAGGCTCACGGCTGGCGGCGGCGCCGCACTCGCTCTCACCCCCGACCTGCTGGCGTCGCTTGCGCGTCAGGAGGTCCTGGCCCGGGCCATTCCGGCAACCGGGGAGATGCTGCCGGTGGTGGGCCTCGGCAGTTCCGCCACCTTCTCACGCGTGGCGCGCAGCGAGGACGTGAGCGCCATCAGCGCCGTGCTGCAGACCTTCGTCGACAACGGCGGCACGGTGTTCGACACCGCTCCCGGCTACGGGGCCTCCGAGCAGGTGGCCGGCGACGTTGCCAACGACCTCGGCATCCAGGAGCGGATCTTCTGGGCCACCAAGGTCAACGTCGCGGGACGCGGGGGTGGCTCGGCCGACCCGGCGGCGGCGCGCGCGCAGATCGAGCGCTCCTTCGACCGCTTCCAGCTGCCGGTCATCGACCTGATCCAGGTCCACAACCTGGGCGACCCGCCCACCCAGATCGGCATCCTCAAGGAAGAGAAGGCGGCGGGCCGGGTGCGCTACATCGGCATCACCAGCACCAGCGAGCGGCGCTATCCGGACCTCGCGGCGGTCATGCGCAACGAGCCCATCGACTTCATCGGGGTGGACTACGCGGTCGACAACCGCGCTTCGGCCGACATGATCCTGCCGCTCGCGCAGGAGCTGGACATCGGCGTGCTCGTGTACGCCCCCTTCGGCCGCACCCGCCTCTGGAACCGCGTCAGCGGACGCGACGTGCCGGAGTGGGCCGGCGAGTTCGACGCCCACAGCTGGGCGCAGTTCTTCCTCAAGTTCGTGGTGGCGCACCCGGCGGTGACCGTGGTCACCCCCGCCACCAGCCGCCCCGAGCACATGATCGACAACCTGGGCGGCGGCATGGGCCGGCTCCCGGACGAGAGCCAGCTCGAGCGCATGGTCCAGCTCGTGGAGGATCTGCCGCCGGCCTGACGGGGGTAGGAGTCGCGGGCGGGGGAGCGCACAATTCCCTGCGAAATCCTCGTGCAGCGACCGCAGCCCGGCGTTCCTCGCGCCGGCTGCGGTCGCTTGTGCGCCCTCTGCCAGGTAGGACGCCAGTAGGTGACTGGTTGACCTCGGTTCCCAACGCTCTTTCTCAGTGCCACAAACTCAAAGAGCCGCGGGGTGGCCGTAGCGTGCTGCCGGTCCAGTGCCGGGGATGCCGTCGTGCCCGAGCTGGACGACCTCGGAGAACCGCTCTCCGCCTTGCATGCGGACCACCCTGGCGAGGCCGCCCCAGCAGTGGATGTCCCCGCCGGCGGCGAGGCCGTTTTAGCCATGGATTCGCCCGGCCATCCTGCCGATCGTCATGTTCAACGGGATTTCACCCGGAATTGCGGCGGCCGAACGTGGCTGACTCGATCATGGTGGTCTCCCACCCAAGCTGCGGGAAAACGGGATCCATCATATGAGTCGACGCGGAAAGCTACTGCAGAGGTATCAGGTACGGCAGGTCCGTGGCGTTATTCTGAAATACAATCTTGGGGACAACCTGGATGATGCATAAGTACGAGATCATTCTGTATTGGAGCCGGACCGACGGCGCGTTTGTGGCCGAGGTCCCCGAGTTGCCTGGCTGCATGGCCCACGGAGGCACACAGCAAGTCGCTCTCCGGAACATCACGAGCGCGATGGATCTCTGGATCGATACCGCAAGGGAACACGGAGATCCGATACCGGAACCCAGGGAAAAGCGTCTAATGCCGGCGTAAGCAAGCGTCCGGCGACCGGCAATTACGCTACCCCTCCGGCCTCACGATCTCGTACTGCGGCGGCGGCTCCGCCCCCAGCAGGTGGCGCACGAAGTAGTCCCAGCGGCGGCGGATGAAGTAGGGCTCGTTGAGGCCGTGGGCGCGGTCCGGGGCCCAGATCAGGTCGAAGTCGCGGTTGGCCTTGATGAGCTCGTCGATCACCTGGACCGTCATCGCGGGGTGGACGTTGTCGTCCATGTCGCCGTGCATCAGCAGCAGCTTCCCCTCCAGGTTCGCGGCGTAGGTCTTGTTCGCTGAAGCCTCGAAGTTGTCGGTGCCGGTCGAGTCCTCTTCCATGGCGCCCTGGTACTTCTCTGCCCAGTAGATGTTGTAGCTGCGGTTGTCGTGGTTGCCGGCCCCTGACACCGCCACCTTGAAGAAGTCGGGATAGCGCAGGATGGCATCCGTGGAGGCGAACCCGCCGCCCGAGTGCCCGTAGATGCCCACCCGGTCCAGGTCGATGAAGGGGTGGCGCGCCGCGAGCTGCCGGATCACGGCGATGTGATCGGGGATGCCGTTGTCGATGAAGTTGCCGTAGTAGTTGTCGTGGAAGGCCTTGGAGCGGTGCGGCGTCCCCATGTGGTCGATCTGCACCACCACGAAGCCGAGCTGCGCCAGCGCGAAGTTCTCGCCGCCGCCCTTGAACTCCCAGTCCCCGACGCTGCCCCGCTGGGGCCCGGGGTAGATGTGCGAGATGATCGGGTATTTCGCGTTCTCGTCCAGGTCGGGTGGGAGATGGAGGATGCCGTACAGGTCGGTGATTCCGTCGCGCGCCTTGGCCGTGAAGACCTCGCCGGGGATGAAGCCGATCTCTTCGATGGCGGAGATGTCCGCCCGCTCAAGTTCGCGCACGACGCGGCCATCGGCTGCGGTCCGCAGGACGGTGACAGGCTCCCCTTCAACGCGCGAGTACGTGTCCACGAAATAGGCGCCACCGGGCGAGAACTCGACGATGTGGTTGGCGTCCTCCGGGGTGAGCAGCGTCAGCCCCGAGCCGTCGAAGCCGACCCGGTACAGGTGCGCGTAGTACGGGTTCCGCCCCGGCTCGCGGCCGCGCGCGGTGAAGTAGATGCGCTGCCGCGCCTCGTCGACGAAGACGGCCTGGCCGACCGTCCATGGACCGGAGGTGATGCGGTTCCTGAGGTTGCCCTGCCCGTCGAAGCGGTAGAGGTGGGCCCAGCCGTCGCGCTCCGACCACCAGATCACGTCGTCGCCGCTCTCCGAGACGTACCAGGACGGAGTGCCCCCGCTCGATCCCCCGCCCCGGTGCCCGAGCGACACGAAGGTGCGTGTGGAGTCGCCCAGGATGACCCGTGAAGCCCCGGTCGCCGGGTCGATCTCGGCCAGGAACACGCGCTGTGAGCCGCGGGTGAAGTAGTTGACGTGCAGACGGGCCCCGGCGGCGCTCCAGGCCGAGTCCGGGGCCGAGCCGGCGAATGAGAGCTGATGGGGCGTGGGCGCCACATCGACCCGGCGATTGGCGGCGGCGCGCAGGGCGGGGACGTTCCCGTCGGCCATCTCGCCCTCCTCAAGCTCCACGATATGCACGGTGGGCAGCGGGATCACCGAGTCGCCGGGCAGCGCGTACGGCTGGGAGAAGTGCCGCGGCCGCTGCGAAGTGTACGAAACGTAGTGCATGTGCTCGACGTTGCGTTCATCCCGGCGCGCCACCGCGATGTAGCGCGAGTCCGGCGACCAGGCCAGCGTGGGGGTACGCGGCCCCGGCCCCTCCCGCTGCTGGTTGGGGCGCGGCTCGTTGTAGCCGTAGGCGTAGTACTTCTCGCCGTCGGTGGTGAGCTGGATCGAGTCGCCGCCCCCCGCCGGGCGGACGTAAAGATCGTACTCGTGCGAGAAGGCTTCCCAGCGCCCGTCGGGGGACTCCACGAAGGGCAGCCGCGAAGGGAGCGTGTCCGCCACGACGCACGAGTAGCCCGCGATGTCGCAGGTGAAGCGCCGGCTGTTGGCCGTGAACTCGATTTCGCTCTCGCCCGCGCCGAAGCTGAAGGTGCTGAAGGGCAGCTGGTCCGGGACGTAGGCGGTGTCGTTCGCGAGCGACATCGCCCCGGCCAGGCGGTAGTGGTCGAAGAGCGGTTCGCGGCTGGCCGCGGCCGGGTTCACCATCACGAACTCGTAGCCCGACCCCGTGTTGTTGCGGTACCAGAAGCGGTCGGTGTCCCCGGTTTCCAGCCAGTTCGGCACCACTTCGGCGCCCGCGATCATCCGCTCGGTGTTCCAGGTCAGAAAGCGCTCGGCGCGGGAGTAGTCCACCTCCTGGGCGGCGGCCGTCCCGCCTCCGGCGAAGGCTGCGAACAGGGTCGCCAGAGCGAACGGACGAGCGACGGAAGCATGGACCGGATAACGCATGGGGCCTCCAGATGCATTGGGGATGCGGGGTATCGGGATGATTGCGGAATCCGCACGGGGCGGGGATAATCCGTGGTGCCAATGTGCGGAGGTGCCGGAACGCGCGGCAAACCGTCCGCGACCCCAGCATCGAGAGCCCACATGAGCGAGATCAGCTTTACCGCACAGGTCGACCGTCACTTCCACAAGGCGGCCGCCCACACGAGCCACCCCCCGGGCCTCCTCGAGCAGATCCGGGTCTGCAACAGCGTTTATGCGTTCGCCTTCCCCATCCGCAAGGACGACGGCACCATCGAGGTGATCCACGCCTGGAGGGCGGAGCACAGCATGCACAAGACCCCCACCAAGGGGGGGATTCGCTACGCCTCTCACGCCAACCAGGACGAAGTGGTGGCGCTCGCAACCCTCATGACCTACAAGTGCGCCCTGGTCGAAGTCCCCTACGGCGGCGCCAAGGGCGCGGTCTGCATCGACCGCCGCCAGTACTCGGACGCCGAACTCGAGCGCATCACCCGGCGCTACACCTTCGAGCTGGTCGCCAAGAACTTCATCGGCCCGGGCATCGACGTGCCCGCCCCGGACTACGGGACCGGGGCCCGCGAGATGGCCTGGATCGTCGACACCTACGAGCAGATCGCCACGTCCAAGCTCAACGCCGCAGGGTGCGTGACCGGCAAGCCGATCGCGCAGGGCGGCATCCGCGGGCGCACCACCGCCACCGGGCTCGGCGTCTTCTTCGGAATCCGCGAAACCTGTCTGGACGCGGGATTCATGAAGGATCTGGGCCTGCAGCGGGGCGTCGGCGGCAAGCGCATCGTCATCCAGGGGCTCGGCAACGTGGGCTACCACGCCGCCTGCTTCCTGCACGACGCGGGCGCCGTCATCACGGGCATCGCCGAATACAACGGCGGCATCTGGTCCGAGTCCGGCATCGATCCGCGGGCGGCCCGGGAGCACTTCCGGGAACACGGCTCGCTCCCCGGCCTGCCGGGAACGTCCGGCGTGGAAAACGGCATGGATCTGCTGGAGGCCGAGTGCGACATCCTCGTTCCCGCAGCCATCGAGAACGTGATCACCGACGAGAACGCAGGGCGAATCCGCGCCTCGATCGTCGCGGAGGCCGCCAATGGTCCCACCACCGCCGCCGCTGCGGAAATGCTCCTCGAGCGAGGCGTGCTGATCCTGCCCGACATGTATCTGAACGCAGGAGGGGTCACCGTCTCGTACTTCGAGTGGCTGAAAAACCTCTCCCACGTGCGCATGGGCCGGATGGAGAAGCGATTCGAGGAGGCGAGCAACCGCCGGCTGCTGGCCGCGATGGAGGCGGTGACGGGGTATCAGCTCTCCGAGGCGGTGCTGGGCACGGCGGCCAAGGGCGCGAGCGAGGAGGACCTGGTCCGCTCGGGCCTGGAGGACACCATGGTCAACGCCCACAATTCCAGTTGCGAGGTGGCGCGCCGCCACGGCGTCGACCTGCGTACCGCGGCCTACATCATGGCCATCGACAAGATCGCGCTGATCTACGCGGAGCGAGGGATCTTCCCGTAGGAAGGACCCCCCTACTTGAACACGCGCTCGAACTCGTCGCGTTGCGAGTTGGTGCCGACGAAGAGCACGTGCTCACCCCTGCGGATGACGCGCCCCGGCCGCGGATGGGGGTTGACCACCCCGTTGCTCTCGACGGCGATCACGGCGAGCCCGGTGCGCGCCAGGATCCCGCTCTCGCGCAACTGCTTGCCGTCCAGCGAGCGCGGCACCTCCGCGTTGAAGAGGTCAAGTCCCTCTCCGAAGATCATGGGTTCCCTCCCCCGCAAGGCACCCAGGACCGACTGGATCTTGATCTGCGAGTCGCTTACGGCGAAATCGGCGCCGGCGCGATGGATGGCCTCGACGTTGGAGGGGTGGCTGACCCGGCTGACGATGATCGTATCCGGGTTGAGCTTCCGACAGTAGACCGCGAGGAAGATGTTCACAGCGTCTTCGTGCGTGGTGAGCACGACGGAAGCCGCCTCCGTGATCCCGAGCCGCGTCATGACCCGGCTGTCCGCCGCGTCCCCGATCACTACGTCGTTCGCGACCTCCTCGATGCTCTCCCGCAGGGTCGGGTCGCGCTCCACGACCCGAACCGACGCCCCCCGGCCCTGCAGCGCACGGGCCACCTCGCATCCGACCCGGCCGCCGCCGATCACCAGCACGCGCCCACCGCAGGTAATGCCATCGCCCAGATACCCGTTGAGCGCCTCCACCTCGGCCGCGGTTCCCACCGCCAGTCCGATGCAGTCCTCCCTCAGGAGCGTATCGGGCAGCCCCGGCTCCAGGTGGCCCCTCTTGGCGAGGGCGGCCACGGTCACGCCCGTTTGCGCCCGCACCTGGGCGTCCTCCAGGGTCATCCCGGCAAGACGGGTATTGCGGATGGGAAACTCGGCGATCGCGATCTGCCTGTAGCGGCCGACGGTCAGCGCGCGCGCCGAACCGACCGACACCCGGTTGGCCAGCTGCTTGCCGAGCCTCCGGGCGGTCAGCACGACCTGGTTGGCCCCGGCCAGCTCCAGCACCGCCTCCCCCTCGGGGTTCACCGCGGTGGCCACGATGGGAATCCGCTCCGATACCTCGCGCGCCGTGAGCACGATGTTGGTGTTGACCTCGTCCGCGGCGTTCGCCAGCAGAAGTCTCGCGCGCCCGAAGGCGCAGTTCTCGTAGGTGGCCCGCACGCCGAGGTTCCCGCGCACCACCGGCAACTTGTCGGCGTGCAGGGAAGCGGCCTGCAGCGGATCGGACTCGATCACCACGCTCTCGATTCCGGAGAGCGCCAGCCGTTCGATGAGCTCCTCGGCCACATCGTCGCAGGTGCTGATGATGACGTGTCCCTCGAGCTCCGCGGGGACGCGCGTGCGCACCCGGGTCTTGAACTGGGCTTCCACCCAGGGCGCGTAGAAGCGGACGAAGGCCACCGGCAGGTAGATGAGCAGCATGCTGACCCCGGCCACCAGCACCACCATGCTGAATATGCGCCCGAGGTCCGACTGGAACACGATGTCGCCGAACCCCAGCGTACTCATGGTTGTGAGGGTCCAGTAGATGCCCGTGAACCAGTCGTGCTCCTGGCCCTCGCGCGCCATCAGCAGCTGGAAGATCGCCGAGGACAGGGCAATGAAGGTGACCAGCACGACGGCGAAGCCCAGCAGGTTCAGAGGCCTCAACTCGGCGTTGCCGCGATGGCTGCCGCCGACCAGGTCGGCGATTGCGCCGATGGTTCCCTTCATCCGGGGAAATCCCTCATGGCGTGATGTTCTTCAACCCTGCGCGTCCCTCGAATGTAATGACTCGAATGGCCGGCGCGGAAATGCCGGGCGAGCGGCCGGCGTCCGGGTCCGCCCTTCCGCCGGAGCGGCGCCGTCTTCCCGTGCCATTGCGCGAGCACGGCTCCGCAGGCTACGAGTTGCCCACGGCCATCTCCATACGCAAGGGGGGAGCGATGTTGCTCCGCTTGACGCTTGACCCGCTACGCCGCAGAGCCCGACGCCTCGCCACGCCGGCGGGTGCATTCATTCTCGGCGCCGCCGCACTCGCCTCACAGGCGGCGGGGCAGGACGAGCCGGGTCCAGGCGAAGCCATACCCTATTTCATCGACAACGGGGCCGGCATCCCCGGGTACCAGCCGTCGGACGACGACCTGGCCCGCGCGGCGTTCGAGGCCTGGGCGCGGGAAAGCGGCGGGCGGCTGCGGTTCGCGGAAACCGCCGCCGAGGACGCGCTCATCCACGTGGTCTGGATTGACCCCGGGAGCGGCGTGTACGGGGAGATGCGCACCGTCCTGATCGACGGCCGCCCCGTGGCCCTTCTCTACGTGACGCCGAGCGTCGACCTCCAGGGACCCGCCATCGCCCGCCTGGCCGCGGGCGACCCGGTGCTGCGGGACGCGATCGTCTACCTGACGTGCGTCCACGAACTGGGCCACGCCATCGGGCTGCCGCACACCGCCGATTTCGAGGACATCATGTACTCGTTCGCCTACGGCGGCGACATCGTGCGCTACTTCATGCGCTACCGGGAACGGCTCGCCGACCGGTCCGACATCGCGAACCACTCCGGGCTCTCGGCGGGCGACCGGGCGGTCCTCCACGGCCTGTACCCGCCCCGCTATCGCCGGTAGACGCGACCGGGCGCGGCGCCTTCCGCTTCAGCCGGCTTTCGGGAGCTGCCCGACCGCGCGGGCCGCGCTCAGCGTCCGTCCGCGGGCTCCAGTCTCAGGACCGGGGTCGGCTCCGCGTCGCGATGGTCGATGGCGAGATAGATCAGGCCGTCCGGGCCCTGGCGCACGTCGCGGACCCGCCCCATCCCGTACACCAGCGTCTCCTCCCGCTGCACCATCTCCCCGTCCATGACCAGGCGCGCCAGCTGCTCGAGCGCCATGCCGCCGGCGAAGATGTCCCCCTTCCAGCGCGGGAAGGCGTCACCCGTATAGAGCATCAGGCCGGAGGCGCCGATGGACGGCACCCAGACGTGGCTGGGGTCGGCCATGCTCTCGTCCATGGTGCCCTTGTGGATGGCGAGCCCGCTGCGGTAGTTCACGCCATACCCCACCACCGGCCAGCCGTAGTTCTCGCCGGCGGCAACCAGGTTGAGCTCGTCGCCGCCCTGGGGCCCGTGTTCGGTCTGCCACACCGCCCCCGTCTCCATGTCGATCGCGAGCCCCTGCGCGTTGCGATGCCCCCAGGCCCAGATCTCGGGCCGGATGCCGGAGCTGTTCACGAACGGGTTGTCCGCGGGAACGCTCCCGTCCTCGTTGATGCGATTGGTGGTGCCGTGGTGATTGGACGGGTCCTGGGCGGGGTGCGCCTCCAGATCCCCGGATGGGGGCGCCTGGCGGTCGCCGACGGTGACGAAGAGGGTCCCGTCCGGATGGAAGGCCAGCCGGGCCCCGTAGTGGCCCCTCCCCTGGGACCTGGCAAGGAAGATCTCTTCCTCGGGGGTGAAGGTGTCGTTCGCGAAGGTGCCGCGCAGCACCGACGTGGTGGAGCCTCCCTCGACCGGCTTGGCGTAGCTGATGAAGAGCACGTTGTTGCTGGCGAAGTCGGGATGCGGCAGCACGTCGAATAGCCCGCCCTGCCCCTGGGCGAAGACCTCGGGCACGCCGGGCACCGGGTCGGGCAGCAGGTTGCCGTCGCGGACGATGCGCAGCCGCCCCGGCCGCTCCGTGATCAGCATGTCACCATTGGGAAGCCAGGCCATCGACCATGGGCGGATCAGGCCGTCCGCCACGGTCGCGACGCGGTAGTCGTGTTCGAGCGAGCGGATGACGCCCGACTGCGCCGAGACGGGGGTCGGAGCGAGAGCCGACAGCAGAAGGCCGGCGGCGGCGAGTGCGAAGAAGGAGCGGGCCATCTGAGTTCTCCTGTGAGGGTCCGAGTCTCTTGAATGTTATCGCCGGGAACGAGGGCGGGCGAGTGGGCGGGCGATCATCGGGTACCCGGCTGGTTTCCCGGTCCCGGACCCCGCCGCGACGGCGCCCGGCAGCCCATCAGTTGAAGCCCTGGATCCCCCGGAAACGGTTGTTCACGACATTGTTGAAGATCGAGCCGAACTGAAACGAGAATCCCAGGCGCAGGTTGTAGTCGTACGACGTCGCCCGCAGCCGCAGCGCGAGCAGGGCTTCCTCGTCGGTCACGCCCTCCCCCGACAGGTAGATCTGGTCCTCGACCCGCCGGATGCTGCCGCGCGCGTTGATGCTGAAGCCCCGCAGCACGCGGTAGTCGATGTCGCCGCGTAGCGAGATGTTGTAGAGGCCGGTGTCGTGGAGGAACTGGGAGCCCTGCAGGGTCAGGCCCGCGTCTCCCCAGTCCTGCCGCTGCGAGAAGTCGACCTCGAAGGAGTGTTCCGCGCGCGTCTCCTGGTCCTCGCCGTAGGTGGTCGTCTCGAAGTACTCCCGGTACGCCGCGCCGATGCGGTAGGACGCGGTCAGGGAGCGCCGGGTGGCTTCCTCGTAGGGAAAGAAGCTGTACTCGATGACCGGGCTCACCTCGACCCGGACGCGCTGGTTGAAGCGCGTCGTGCGCGCCGACTGCAGCTGCATCCCGGTCGACCAGTGGTTGGCGAGCGAGTAGACGGCGGTCTGGTTGAAGTTCCAGTCGATCCGGGTATCCGAGAAATCGCCGTCGTCGAGCTCCACGAGCAGCCGGTTGTAGCTGGTCCGGATGTTGGTGCGCACCTTCCAGGTCGGGGTCACCCGGGACACCGAGAAGCTGCCGGAGCTCTGAGTCCTCTTGCGGGTGGACTCGCCGTCGAACTCGCCGCTGCCGTTGATGCGGAACACCCACAGGTCCCACCGGTCCTCCACCTCGGAGCGCGCGACCACGCGCTCGCCCGTCACGTCCCGCGGAGTGACGCTTACGAGGCTCACGATGTCGCGAAATCCGGCGCTGGCGGCGAAGCTCGCCAGACCAACGCCCAGTGCGTGGGCGAACCCGTCGAGCTGTTCGCGCTCGGTGTCGGTGGGGAGCGACTGGTACCGTACCGCGGACTGGTATCCTTCGCTGGCCCCGTAACCGATGTAATCGAAGCGGAACTCCCTGCCTCCGCTGCCGGTGCCCAGGCTGGTGATGATCACGTGGACATCGGCGGCCTCGGGCAGGCGCACCCAGTTCACCCAGTCGATCTCGGTGCGGTAGTAGTCGAGGTTGCACCTCGGGCCGGAGCAGTCGAAGAAGACGTTGGGCCGGTCCACGGGCGCGGCCTCGTCCTGGGCGAGCGCGCGCGCCGGTGCCGGGAGTGCCGCCAGCAGGAGAAGCGGAGCCAGAGCCGGAAGCACGGCCCGCAGTCGGTGGGTCGAGCCTCGCGTGGGGACGCGACGCGGAACTCGGGGAAGCGGAGTGGGCAACGCTATGAGGATGGCTGCTGAAAGACGCTTTGGTCGGGGCCGTTGGTTCCCGGAGCCTGACCGGCTCCAAGGGCAGGGACCTCGGAAGATGCAATAGTGTTGACCCCGGCGACAGGTGCCCGGCGGGGAACGGGACCCCACTGGCATTTCAAGCGTCCCCGCGTGCATGATGCGGTTATCCGTGTTCCCGGGATGCGTTGCCGGTACCCGTGACGCGTCGCCCGTTCCCGTTTTCGGAGGATCTCGCCATGCGCCTGAAGCGACCCAGGTACGGTCTCCGCGGCCTGTGCGCCGCGGCCCCTGTTCTCGCCGCGGCGGCGGTCGCATCGTGCGCGCCCGCCGGGGATGCTCCCGGCGCCGGGGAGGCCGCCTCCGCGACCGGCGCCAACCGGATGGTCGAGCTCCTGTCGAGCGGCCAGCCGGTCTTCGGCATCTTCTCCGGCGAACACACGCCGGGGCAGGGGGCGCGCATGGCGCGCAACCGGGAGGCCGACTTCATCTTCTACTCGCTTGAGTCCGGGCCCTTCGACATCCCCGCCATGGAGGCGTACATGGTGGGGATGCGCGAGGGGGCGGGCGACTACGCGCCCCAGCCGGTGGCGTTGCGCATCCCGCCGATCCGCGAGGGAGCCGACTCGGCGCGGGCCCGGGCGCGGGCCGGGCTGGACGCCGGCGCCCACTCCATCGTGTATCCCCACGTCGAGAGCGCCGAGGAGGCGGAGCTGGCGGTGGGGGCGCTCGGCGACGCGGCCTGGCCGGGCAACCCGGACGGGAACCTGGTGAACATCCTGCTCATCGAGGACCATGTCGGGATCGAGCGCGCGGCCGGGATCGTGCGCACACCCGGGGTGAGCGTCGTGATCCCCGGGCCGGGCGACCTGCGGCGCGCCTACGAGGGAGACATGGAGGCGGTGGAAGCCGCCATCCAGACCGTCCTGGCCGAGTGCCTGGCGGCGGACGTGCCGTGCGGCATAACGGCCGGGTCCGACGATATCGGTGAGCGCCTCGACCAGGGCTTCAGGGTCATCATCGTGACCTCGCCGGAGGCGCTCACGGTCGGGCGCGCCCACGCCGGACGGGCGGAGGCCGAGGTCGCGCGTGCGACCAGCACGATCGGGCTCTGGGAGCGCAACCTGGCCGCCTTCGGGGTGTTCGTTCCGCCGGAGTTCGCGGGCGGTGGGGGACCGGGGGGCGGCGGCGGGCCGGGAGCGCAGCCGGGTGCGAGTGCCGGCGCGGAGCCGGGCACGGGCGGGCGCGGACAGAGGGGGCCGCCGCGCTACACCGTCGAAGGTGGGCGGGAGCTGGCGCGCAATCCTCTCCTCGACTTCGTCTTCCTCAACCTGGAGCGGAACTACGATCCGGCCGCCGTGGAGGCGATCGCCACCGGGCTGCGCTCTGCCGACGCCGTCGGGCGCAAGACCCTGCTGGTGCGCATCCCGTCCATCGAGCAGGACGGAGAGGAAGCAACGCGCGCCCGCGTGCAGGAGGCGCTTGCACTCGGCGCCGACGGGGTCGTGCTGCCGCATGTGCGCAGTGTGGCGGAGGCGCGCGCCGCGGTCGGCTTCTTCGAGGACGCGGGCGCGGACGTGTGGTCGCACGCCAACCCGGACGGCACGGTGATCGCCATGCTCATGGTCGAGGACCCGGATGCGGTCGCGGAAGCGGCGGCCATCGCCGACGTACCCGGCTACAGCGTGCTGGCCTGCGGCATCGGCAGCCTCACCGGCGCTCTCGGCGGGGACCGCGAGGCGGCCGAGCAGGGCAACCAGGCCGTGCTCGCGGAGGCCACCCGCGCCGGGCTTGCCGACATGATCACCGCGAACGCCGGCGACATCGAGCAGCGGGTCGAGGAAGGATTCCTGGGGCTGCTCATGCAGGTGGGCGGCGCCGAGGAGGCCATCCGGCTGGGGAGGCAGGCGGCGGGACGGTAACCTGATCCTCGTACTCAGACCGCCGAATCGCCCGGGGACGCCGACAGCAGGAAGCGCTCCACCGCGACGCTGGTCGCCTCCCAGGACAGCGATTCCGCGTATCGACGCGCTCCCGCGCCCAGCTGATCGCGCAGCTGCCGGTCCGTAACCAGTCGTCTGATCGCCCCCGCCAGCGCATCGACATCGCCGTGGGGCACGAGCAGCCCGGTCTTTCCGGCCAGCACGGCCTCACGCAGCCCGGGAGAATCGCTCGCTACCGATGGAGTGCCGCAGGCGCCGGCCTCGAGCACCGTGATCCCCCAGCCTTCCTTGGGAGACGTGAGCCCGTGCACCCACGACGTGCGCATCAGGTCGATCTTCGTCCTGTCGTCCACGAATCCCAGAAAGATGACCCGCTCCTCCACGCCCATCTCCTTCACCAGCTGCTCCAGCTCCGGGCGGCCATCGCCAGCGCCCGCCACCTTGAAGTCGATGTAGAGCCCCTCCCGCGCGAGCTTCGCCACCGCTCGCACGAGCAGGTCGACACCCTTGTAGCGCTTGAGGCGCCCCAGGTAGAGGAGGGAGGGCCTTGGCGTGCTGCGGCCGCCCGGATGCGGCGTGTAGTGGACGGTGTCCACCCCTACCGGAATGACCTCCATGGGGGCCCGCAGCCCGCGTCCGGTCAGGTCGTCGCGCGTGCTCCGCGAGACCGCGATGGTGGGCCGGCGCCGATACACCAGCGGGAGCGGCCGTTCCATGAGCCAGGTCGCCGCCGCGAGCGGGAAGGAGGCCTCACGGAAGGCGGTCAGCCCGAAGAGGTGGTGCACGACCGGAACGACCGGCGCCGACGTCCACCACGGAGAGAAGAGGGGCACCTTGTTGAGGTTGTCCACCACCACGTCCCAGCGTTCGCCCCGCAGGTTGCGCAGGTAGTACCAGGGCGCGGCGATGGAGAACGTGTAGCGACCGCCGGTTCTGTGAACCTCGATGTCGTCGAGGCGCACGCGGGGCTCGCACCCCTCGAAACCCGAGGCCAGCAGCGTGACCTGGTAGCCGCGGCGCGCGAGCCGGCCGAAGACCTGGTGGACGTGTTCCTCGGCGCCACCGGCCTGCGGGTTTTCCCGGTCCTGCCAGTTCAGGACGAGGATTCGCCGCACGGGCTCACGCCGGCCGCGCGTGGGCGACCAGGTGGTCGACGTGGTGGTCTTCCATGCAGTTGGCGGCCGTGGTCTCCAGCTGAACCGTCACGTGCCGGATGTCGAACTCCTCGTAGGCGATGGTGCGGATGCGTCCGAGCAGGTCCTGCATCTCCCCCCGCCGCTCCGGTTCCACCATCACGTGGGCGGTCAGGGCGTCGTACCCCGGGGTCAGCGTCCAGACGTGCACGTCGTGGATCAGGGTCACCCCCGGCAGTTCCTCGATCCGGCTGCAGAGCCGGTAGACGTCGATGTGCTCCGGCGTGCCCTCAAGCAGCACATGGACGACGTGGGCCAGGAGCCGCCAGGTGTTGACGAGCGCCAGGATGGCGATGGCAGCTGCGAAGGTCAGGTCAGCGGCCTGCCAGTCCAGTATCTGGATGGCCAGGGCCCCGAGGACAGTGGCTGCCGGACCCATGACGCTCAGGAAGGTGTGCTCGTGCATGTGCGCGATGCCCGCATCCTCCTTCGCCGGTTGTTTCAGCACGAGCATGACGATGACATGCACTGCCAGCCCGATCACCGCGATGCCCAGCATGAGCCCCCCGTCGACGTCGGATCCCTCGCCGAAACGGCCCCAGGCCTCGAGCAGAATCCACGCCGCGATCGCCCACAGCACCAGTGCATTGGCCAGAGAGGCCAGAATCTCGGCCCGCTGGTAGCCGAACGTGCGCTGCACGGTCCCGGCGGGTGCGTCCGATCCCGTGGTGAGCAGGGCCAGCCCCATGGCTACGCCCACGGTCAGGCCGTAGCCGGCGTCGGCCAGGAGCGCCAGGCTGCCGGACACGATCCCGCCGGCCACCTTGGCGATGGTCACGACGACGACGAGGGTGAGCGAGATGCGCAGGCTGGTCATGGCTTCGGTCCGGTTTGTGAAGGGAAACGGGTTGGCGGGGGGCGCCGGCGGGCCCTCAGCTGGCTCTCGGCGTCGCCCGGTACTTGTCGAACCAGGCCACGATGTTGGCGATCTTGGCCATCAGCTGGCTGGGTCGGCGGCTCATGTCGTGGGAGGCGCCGGGCAGTCGGATCACCGCCGTGTCGATCTCGCGCATCTTCAGGGCATGGAAGAGCTGGTACGACTCCGACAGCGGCGTGCGCAGGTCCTCTTCGCCGGTGATGATCAGCGTCGGGGTGTCGATTTCGCCGGCCAGCGAAAGCGGGGAGAATTCCCAGTAGGGGTCGGGGTTCTCCCAGGGCAGGCCGTCATAGCGGCTGAAGTAGTAGCCGTACCAGTTGTCCGCCGTGAGCGTCTTGCTGATCCAGTTGATGACCGGCTTCTGCGCCACCGCGGCGCGGAAACGATCCGTCTTGCCGACGATCCAGGCGGTCATGATCCCGCCCGCGCTGCCCCCCGTGACGAAGAGGTTGTTCTCGTCGATGTATCCCCGTTCGACGACCGCGTCGACGCCGGAGATCAGGTCGTCGTAGTCCTGGCCCGGATAGTTGTGGTAGAGCAGGTCCCCGAACTCCTCTCCGTAGCTGGTGCTGCCCCTGGGGTTGGGATAGATGACGACGTACCCCGCGGCGGCGAGCAGCTGCATCTCGGCGGAGAACCGGTCGCCGTAGTTGGAGACGGGCCCGCCGTGGATCTCCAGGATCAGCGGATAGCGCCGGCTCGGGTCGAAGTCCGGCGGCCTGACGATCCAGCCCTGGATCGGTCGGCCGTCGAAGGATGACTCCCACCAGATCTCCTCCACCTCCCCGAGCGTTCGGTTGGCGAGCAGATCGTCGTTGAGCGCGGTGATGCGCCGCGGCCCGTCGTCGTCCCGCAGTCGCACCGCCAGCTCGCCCGGCAGGTCCGGGCGGGTCTGGTTGAGCGCGATGCCGCCGTCGTTCGCGACCGAGAAGGAACCGCCCCCGTAGGGCCGGCCGTAGGATGTGCCGCCGAGGTCCTCCGCCAGCACCTCGACCTCGCCGTCCAGCGTGGCGAACGCGACCCGGGAGTTGCCCTCGTCGTCGTACTGGAAGAAGAGGCCGCTCCCGTCGGACGCCCACACCGGGTTGGCGGCGCTCCGGTCCAGGCGGGCGGTGACGATGCGCCGGCCGCTGCCATCGAGGTTCATGACCTGCAGCCGGCTCACCTGGTAGGTGCGCGTCCGGTCCTCGTAGCCGACGAACGCGACCTGCCGCCCGTCCGGTGAGACCGCCGGACTCTGGTCGGGGCCGGGACGGTCGGTCAGCGCGCGGATCTCTCCGCCCGCCACGGGCGCGATGTACAGTTCGGAGTTCCGGTAGTCGAGCACCCAGTCCGGGTTGCGGTTGGACGAGAACACCAGGCTCCTGCCGTCGGGCGTCCAGGCGGGCGCGCTGGAGTGCCGGAAGTCGCCCGTGGTCACCTGGACGGCCGTTCCACCCTCCGCCGGGATGACGAAGATGTGGTTGTATCCGAAGTCCAGGTAGCCGACGCCGTCCTGCCGGTTCTTGAAGCGGTCCTCCATGATGGGCGGGGCCGCCCAGTCGGCCCCCTCGGGGGGGCGCGGCGGCACCACCAGGCTCGGCGCCGGATACGGCACCAGCATGTTGAAGGCGATCCGGCGGCCGTCGGGCGACCAGCGGATGCCCCTCGGGGACTCCGTCAACTGGGAAAGGGTGGCGGTCTCGCCCGTGTCCATCCAGCGCAGGTGGATCTGCCCCTCCGCCGTATAGGCGAGCCTGGTGCCGTCCGGGGACCAGCGCGGCGACCCACCCTCGCCGAGGCGTCTGTGTTCGGACCCGTCCACGTCGACGATCCACAGCTCGGAACGGCGCCGGTCGCGCATGACGTCCATCGAGTTGCGCACGTAGACGACCCGGCTGCCATCCGGGGAGATCTGCGGGTCGGCCGCGAACTCGAGCGCAAAGACGTCCATGGGCTCGAAGTGGTTCTGGGCGTGGGCCGGACGCGCACCGGCCAGGGTGGCCAGAAGGGCTGCGGCGAGGGTGGCTCCGATCGCCGGCGGGGCTGTCACGAAACGGCTCTTGGCATGCATCGGCTTGCTCGCGGAGTTCGGTGGCGTGAAGAAGTCCTGCGCAAAGTCCACCGGATCGGCGTTGACGGCAACCGGTGCCGTCGTCCCTCGAGGCCGTCCTGCCGTTCGTCTCCCGGACAACCTGCCTCCGTCGCCGCGCCACGCCGCCCGGTTCGTCCCGCGGGTACCGGCCGCTTAGTCTTCATCCACGATGCCACCCAAGGGGAGATCGACCCATGAACAGCTCCGCTTCGCCGCGCGGCCTCCTCCGCGTTCCGCTCCTCGCCCCCGCGCTTCTCCTGGTCCCTGGCCTCACGGCGGCCGCGCTGCTCTCCGGGCCGGTCCGGGCTGCGGCCGCCCAGCAGGGCTACGAGTACCCGGATCCGTTTCCCGGGGGCTACCCGTCGCTCGCCGGCGCCGGCGGCGCGGGGCGGATGTACATGGAGAGCTACTTTCCCCCGCCGGTGACGGCTTCCCCCAGCTATCCGGCGTGGTCGCCCGACGGCGAGGAACTGGCCTTTGCGTACCAGGGCAGGATCTGGATCGTCCCGGTCGAGGGCGGGACCGCCCGCCAGTTGAGCACCGGCGCCGGCTACCATTCCCAGCCCAGCTGGTCGCCCGACGGGCGCCAGGTCGCCTACGCGGCCGACATCGACCGCAACTTCGACATCTTCGTGGTGGACGTCGCCACGGGCGCGTCGCGGCAGCTGACCGATCACCCGTTCCTGGACCTTCGGCCGCGCTGGTCGCCCGACGGCTCGCGCATCCTCTTCACCACCGAGCGCGACGGCACCTTCGACCTGTGGGTGTACGACCTGGCACGCGCGGTCGCAGAGCCGGTCATCGCCGATCCCGACGTGAACGACATGGCCGGCGACTGGGTCGGCTCGAGCGGCGACATCGTCTTCGTGTCCCGGCGGGGCGAAGCGGCGCTGGGTTCGGGCTCGCTGTGGCGCTGGCGCGCCGAGACCGGGCAGTCCGAGCTCCTCATCCGCATCGAGACCAACTACCAGGCGGCGCCGGTCGTCGCCTCCCACGGCGGCATCGTCGCCTATATCACCGACGCGTCGGGCAACAACGACCTCTACAGCGTCCCCGCCGAGAAGTCGCCGCGCGGCATCCAGCCGGTGCGCCTCACGCATACGCGCACGGACGAGTACTTTCCGTCATGGTCGCCGGATGGCGAGCGCATCGCGTTCGCGCGCAACGGCGGCACCGACGACCAGCCGCGCACCATCGACAACGGGATGGGCTTCGCGCTGTACACGGTCGGACGCGGCGGCGGCGCGCCGAAGCGGGTGCGCATTGACGACTACGCGTGGTCGCAACCGACCGGCCGGCTTCGGGTGCGCGTCACCGATTCCAGCGGCGAACTGCTGCCGTCGCGCATCTACCTGACGGGCGCCGACGGGCGCGCCTACTTCCCCCATGGCAGTTATCCGCGCGTCGTCAGCGTAACCGAGGACTACTACTTCCACAGCGACGGCAGCTTCACCGCGACCCTTCCCGTCGGCGAGGCCCGCCTGGAGGCATGGCGCGGCTTCGAATACGAGCCCGTCTACCGCTCCGCGGACGTGCGGGCCGGCGAGCACGCCACCGTCGAGGTCCAGCTCGACCGCTGGATCGACATGGCGGCGGACGGCTGGTACTCGGGCGACAACCACATCCATCCCAACTACGGCGGCCACTACTTCATCACCCCCGAGGACCTGCGCAACAAGGCCCATTCCGAAGACCTGAACGTGGCCAACGGCATGATCGCCAACTACTGGGGCAACAGCCGGGTCGAGGATCTGGAGCACTTCCTCGGGCACCCTCATCCGCACACGGGCCCGCGGACCATCGTCTATTACAACGAGGAATACAGGCCCAGCTACTTCGCCCACCTGTCGCTGCTGAACCTGACCGAACTCATCACGCCCTTCTACATCGGCTCGGTCGGCACCGCCCACCACGCCCTCTATCCCGACAACGCCCACGTGCTCCGGCGCGTCCACGAGCAGGGCGGCATCGGCGGCTACGTGCATCCTTTCGGGCTCCGGCACCGTGATCCCGACGCCGCTGGAGCCGGCTCCGCGCGCGAACTGCCCGTGGACGCCATTCTCGGTCTGGCGGACTTCGTGGACGTGGCCTGCATCTGGAGCGACGAGCTGGGAACGGCCGAGGTGTGGTACCGCCTCCTCAATACGGGGTCGCGGATCCCGGGAACGGCCGGCACGGACGTCATGTCGGACATCTGGCGACACCCCGCCGTCGGCACCACGCGCACCTATGTCCACACCGGCGAGGACCACCTCGACTACGACGCCTGGACCGACGCGATGGCGGCGGGACGCGCCTTCGTCACCAGCGGCCCCATCCTCACGCTCGATGTCTCAGGCAAGGGAATGGGCGAGGAGCTGCAACTGTCCGGCGGAGAGGTGGTTACGGTTTCGGCAACAGCCCGATCGCTGTTCCCCATGCACCGGATGGAGATCATCCGCAACGGCGAAATCGTGCACACAGTCGAAGCCACGGCGGATGGGAGGTCCCTCGGCGTGGAGCTCGAGATGCCGGTGGAAGGATCAGGCTGGATCGCCGCGCGCGCCCTGGGTCCGCCGCAGCACGGCGCCATGGACAGCTACCTGTTCGCGCACACCAACCCGGTCTTCCTCATCGCCGACGGCGAGCCCATCCGCTCCCCGGAGGACGCCGCCTTCTTCGTGCGCTGGATCGACCAGGTGCTGGACGAGCTTCGGGCCATGGACCGCTGGGACGACCCCGCGCACAAGGACGAGGTTCTCGCCACTTTCGAGGAGGGACGTCGCCTCTATCAGGCCCAGATCGACGACCCCGACGGGGCCGCGCCCGGGTAGACGCCTCGACTCATCCGCCGTCGCATGGGGTCCTCGCGCCCTCCGGTTCGAGGTAGCTGAGTCCGGACTCGTCCTCCGCCGATCCCTGGCCCGGCCCGAATCTAGGACGCGGCCGTCGCCATCAGGTGGTCCACGTGATGGTCTTCGCTGCAGTCCGCGGCCGAAGTCTCGAGCTGAATCGTGATATGCTCGATTCCGAAGTCCTCGTATGCGATGTGCCGGATGCGGTCCAGCATCGCGTCGTGGTCCTCGTCGTGTTCGGGATCCACCAGCACGTGCGCGGTGAGTGCTTCGTATCCGGGCGTCAGCGTCCAAACGTGGATATCGTGGATGACGGTGACACCGGCCAGTTCCTCGATCCTGCTGCACAGGCTATAGACGTCGACGTGTTCGGGAACGCCTTCCAGCAGCACGTGGATCACCTTGGCGAGCAGGCGCCAGGTGCTGAGCAGAATCAGGATGGCCACCACGGCGCCGGAGATCGGGTCGGCGACATCCCAGTCGTAGGCCCACACCAGGATCGCGGACACGACGACCGCGACCGAGCCCAGCAGATCGGCGATCACGTGCCTGTAGGCCGCCTCGACGTTGACGCTGTGTCTGGCGGAGGCGTGCAGCATCCAGGCGACCAGCGCGTTGATGCCGAACCCGATGGCCCCGATGATCAGCATCAGCCCGCCCTCGACATCGTGATCGTGATCGCCGGCGATGCCGCCCGTGATGCGGTCGTAGGCCTCGATCAGCACCAGCGTCGAGACCACCCACAGGGTGAGGGCGTTCACCAGCGCCGCCAGTATTTCCGCTCGATGGTAGCCGAAGGTGCGGTGCGCGGTGGCTGCGCGGGCGGCGAAGTGAACGGCGAACAGGGCGAGCCCGATCGACGCCGCGTCGGTGAACATGTGTCCGGCGTGCGCCAGCAGCGAAAGGCTTCCAGCGAGGACGCCGCCGACGATGTCGACGAGCATGTACCCCAGCTTCATGACCATGGCGACCGTGAGGGCGCGGATGCTCGCGCCGCGCAGTTCGTCCATGGGTTCGTGGCTGTGGGCGTGGTCGCGCGAGTTGGCGGTCATCGGGCCCTCCCGGGATGGCGGTGCGCTTTCCCTGCGGATTGGCAGGCATACTGGGGACCGCGTCGGCGAAAGTCCACGACGCGCCCGGTTCGAGCCCTCAGTGCCGGTGATCCTCACGCCCCTGGTGAAGGACCACATGCAGGAGGGTGCCCGCCACAAAGGCTTCCAGGAGCCTGCCGTCGACAACGGTCAGTTCCGTCATCAGGCCCGCGCCCACCAGGTACCCCGCCAGCGTCGCACAGATAATCGCGGCGATCCCCGCGAACGCCATCGCCGCGCCGTGACGCGGCGCCACCAGCCACCAGATCAGCAATCCCAGCGCCACCCGGTGCACCACCACCGCCATAACGAAGGCCGGGGACGCGCCCGCGGTGAGCGCGCTCCCTTCCACCAGCGCGTGCACGGAGAGGCCCAGCACGGCGAACAGGATCGTGACGTCGTCCGTATGGCGCGCCAGGGTGTGCGACAGTCGCTCGACCACCGCGACCAGCCCGGCCCCGAGCGCGACCACCACGACGGGCACCAGGCTCCGGTCGGCCCAGGCGTGCGGCAATACCTGGATCGCCACGAGCAGCGGCAGCGCAACGATGACCGCCGCATCGAGCAGCCGGACGGTGCGCGCCCGGTGGTGCATCGTGACATAGATGAGCACCCCGGCCAGGGGGGCCAGCAGCGCTGAGACGATAGGGAGCATGGGCTACAACATTAGCGGTTTCGTCTGCTTGCGCGGAGGACCCCCGAGGGCTATTCCTCTACGGTTAGGCGTCTTCAGGATCGTGGAGAGGAATGTCATGCGCGCAATCGCGGCATCCGGGCTCATCTCGGGACTTCTGCTGGCGAGCGGAAGCAGTTTCGTCGGCCCGGGTGCGTCCGGGCCCGATCGGGAACCGGCGACAGGCTTGGTCCGGCCCCATTCCGCCATCGCCAGCCATGGCTCCGGCACCATTTCCAACGACGAACTCACCGGCGTGGTGGTGCGCTACTGCCAGGTGTGCCACAACGACTTTCTCCAGACCGGCAACCTTTCCCTGATCGGCTTCGATGTCGCCGCCGCCTCGAGCGCGCCGGAGACGGCCGAGAAGATGATCCAGAAGCTGCGGGCCGAAATGATGCCGCCCCCGGGGATCCCGCGTCCGGGGGGCGACACCCTCCGGATGCTGGTCGAGACCCTCGAGGCCAACATGGACCGGGCGGCCGCCGAAGCCCCCAACCCGGGCGGCCGGACCTTCCAGAGGCTGAACCGGGCCGAGTACCAGAGTTCCATCCGCGACCTTCTCGAGATGGATATCGACGCGGCCGACTTCCTGCCGCTAGACACCAAGAGCGCGAACTTCGACAACATCGCCGACGTGCAGGCGCTCTCGCCGACGCTCCTGAGCGCCTATCTCAAGGCGGCCAGCGAAATCTCGCGCCTCGCGGTCGGCAACCCGCTCGCGGGGAACCAGGAGACCACCTACCGCATCCCCCGGCTGGCTTCCCAGCGGGAGCGGGTGCCGGGCGCGCCCTATGGATCGCGCGGCGGCACCTCGGTGGTACACAACTTCCCTGCCGACGGGACCTACGAGTTCAGCGTATCGTTCCACTACTCGCCGGAAGGCTACCTGTTCGGCCGCAACGAACCCGGCGAACAGGTCGACATCTCGATCGACGGCGAGCAGGTCGCGCTGCTGCCGATCGACCGATTCATGGGCGAGGTCGATCCCGGCGGAAAGGGCCTGATCCTCGAGACCGGCCCCATCCAGGTGCGCGCCGGTCCCCACCGTGTCTCCGCGGTCTTCATCCCCACGGAGCGCGGCCCGGTGGACGACCTCTTCTCCGCGCACGGCCACAGCATCGCCGACACCCAGATCGGCATCGGCTACGGGCTCTCCATGCCGCCCCACATCCGTGACCTGGTGATCAAGGGACCGGCCAGGGTGACCGGCGTTTCGGACACCCCCAGCCGCCGCAGGATCTTCTCCTGCCGTCCCACCGGGGCGGACGAGGTCCGGCCGTGTGCCCGCACCATCATCGAGCGGGTCGCGACCGACGCCTACCGCAGGCCGGTGGATGACGCGGACCTGGCCGGCCTCATGGCCTTCTACGACCAGGGCGCACAGGAGTCCGGCTTCGAAGGCGGGATCCGCTACGCGCTGGAGGCGATCCTGGCGAGCCCACACTTCATCTTCCGCTTCGAGGAGTGGCCGGAGGGGGTGGAGCCGGGCGAGACCTACCGCATCAGCGACGTCGACCTGGCCTCCCGCCTCTCCTTCTTCCTGTGGGCCTCGCCTCCGGACCAGGAGCTGGCGGCCCTGGCGCGCGCCAACCGGCTTTCCGGCCGCGTGCTGCGCGAACAGACGCTGCGCATGCTGGCCGATCCCCGCTCGAGCGCGCTCAGCAGCCGCTTCGCCGCGCAGTGGCTGCGCCTCTCGGATCTGGAGAAGCTGAACCCGGACATGGTGCTCTTCCCGGACTACGACCAGCAGCTCGCCGATGCGCTCATTCGCGAGACCGAGCTGTTCTTCGACCACCTCTTCCAGGAAGACCGGCCCGTCACCGAGTTCATCACCGCCGACTACACCTTCATCAACGAGCGCCTGGCCAACCACTACGGGATTCCCGGGGTGGTGGGCGAGGAGTTCCGCAAGGTGCAGTACCCGACGGAACGGCGCCGCGGCGTCTTCGGGCACGGCAGCGTCCTCGCGCAGAGTTCGCTCGCCAACCGCACCTCGCCGGTTCTGCGCGGGAAGTGGGTGATGGAGGTCATCCTCGGCACGCCGCCGCCTCCTCCGCCCCCGGGCATACCCGACCTCGACGAGACCGAGGGTTCCGAGGGCACGCGCATGCTCACGACGCGCGAGCGCATGGAGATCCACCGCGCCAACGTCGTCTGCAACGCCTGCCATCAGTTCATGGATCCAATCGGGCTGGCGCTCGACAACTTCGACGTCACGGGCCGCTGGCGCATTCGCGAGAACGGCATCGCGCTCGACACCCGGGGCCAGCTCTACGACGGCACGCCGCTCACCAGCCCCACGGACCTGCATGAGACGATGCTGCGGCTGAGAACGCCGGTGTTGCGCAACTTCACGGCGAACCTGATGGCCTACGCCCTGGGACGCCGCGTGGAATACTACGACATGCCCGCCGTGCGCCGAATCGTGCAGCGGGCCGAAGAAGACGACTATCGTCCTTCCGAGTTCGTCCTCGGCATCGTCGAGAGCGATGCCTTCCGCATGCGCAAGGCGGCGGAACCGGCTACCGAAGCACAACGCTGAAGGCAGACCAAGAGACAGTTAGGCAGGGTACATCCCGTCACCGACAGGAGCACGACATGAAGTTCATCACCGGAACCCACATTCCTCGACGGACATTCCTGCGAGGGTCGGGGATCGCGCTCGCGCTGCCCCTTCTCGACAGCATGATCCCGGCGGGCAGGCTCTGGGGCGACGCGGCCAGCGAAGTGCAGAAGCCGCGCCTGATCGCCATCGAGAACTCGCACGGAGCCGCGGGGAGCAACGAGTGGGGGGCAACCCAGAACCTTTGGGCTCCGGCGAAGCTGGGTCGCGACTTCGATCTGAGCCCGAGCGCGCTCAAGCCGCTCGAGGCCTTCCAGGATCGTCTGACGATCATCAGCAACACCGATGTTCGCCAAGCGGAGGCCTTCGCGCCGAAGGAGATCGGGGCCGACCACTTCCGGTCCAGCGCCACCTTCCTGACCCAGGCGCATCCCCGGCGCACCGAGGGCTCCGACGTCTACGTCGGCACCTCGATGGATCAGCTCTTCGCCCAGCGCTTCGGCCAGGAGACCGCGATTCCCTCCATGCAGCTCTGCATTGAGAACGTGGACCAGTCGGGCGGCTGCTCGTACGGGTACGCCTGCGCGTACACGGACTCCATCAGTTGGGCCTCTCCGACCGATCCGCTGCCCATGACCCGGGATCCCCGCGTGGCCTTCGACCAGCTCTTCGGAGCCGGGGGAACGCCCGAGGAGCGGGCGCGGCGGCGGCAAACCCAGAAGAGCATCCTGGACTGGGTGACCGAAGAAGTCGCGCGCCTGCGCACCGCGCTCCCGCCCGAGGACCGAATCCGGATGGAGCACTATCTGGAGGACGTGCGCGAGCTGGAGCGGCGCATCGAGCGGACCGAGGCGCGCAACACGAGCGGATTCGAGCGCGAGCTGCCCGAGGCCCCGGTCGGCGTCCCGGACTCCTACACCGAGCATGTGCAGATGATGTTCGACCTGCAGGCGCTCGCCTTCCAGACCGACATGACCCGCGTCTTCTCGCTCAAGATGAGCCGCGACGTATCGTCCCGCGTCTTCCCCGAGAGCGGCTGCGAAGGCGGCTTCCACCCGCAGTCGCACGCTTCCGGCAACGAGGGCGTGCTGGGCTTCTACCAGATCAACCAGTACCACGTGGGTCTGCTGCCGTACCTGCTCGAGAAGCTCAACAACACGGCGGAAGTGGACGGCACGTTGCTCGACAACACGATGGTCGTCTACGGATCCCCCATGGGCGACGGCAACCTTCACAACCACCGGCGCGTGCCCTTCATCGTAGTGGGCGGACAGTCCATGGGGCTCGAGGGCGGGGTCCACGTCAAGGCCCCGGACGGTACGCCGCTGGCCAATGCCATGCTCACCCTGCTCCACAAGCTGGGGCGGGACGACCTCGACAGCTTCGGCGACAGCACCGGCGAGATGCTGATGTCGCTCCCGGCTTCCTACGCCGACGAAGTCAGTTCGAGTTCGTAGTCGAGAGAGGAGACGCTGGAACGAGCATCACTCACAGCCGGCTGACGGGCACGGAACCGAGAATGCGCACACGGAAGGAGAGCCGATGAAGGCCGCATGGAAGATCAACCTGGTGTGTCTGACGCTGCTGATCTCGGCAGCCGTCCCGCCGGATTCGCCGGTAGCCGATGCCGCCATGCGCGGCGATGCCGACGAGGTGCGCGAGCTGCTGCGCACGGGGGCGGACGTAAACGCGGCCCAGGGCGACGGCATGACCGCGCTCCACTGGGCGGCGGATAACGGCCAGACCGAACTGGCCGACGTCCTCGTGTTTGCGGGGGCTAACCTGGAGGCCACCACCCGGCTGGGCGGCTTCACGCCCCTCATGGTGGCCAGCCGCGCGGGCCACGCCGGCATCGTGCGTCTGCTCGCGGATGCGGGCGCCAACCTCGAGGCGACCACCGAGACCGGCGAGACCGCGCTCCACTACGCCGCCTGGTCGGGGAACCCCGAGATCGTGCTCGCCCTGGCGGACAAGGGCGCCGCAGTGGACGCGCAGGAGTCCGCCAACGGGCAAACGCCGCTCATGTTCGCCGCCGCCTACGGCCGGACCAGCGTGGTGCGCACGCTGCTCGAGGCGGGAGCGGACCCGTCGATCCAGACCAACGTGATCGACTATCCGACCATGGCCCGCGAGGACCGCGAACTCATCAAGCAACGGGACGCACGCCTCTCCGCGCTCTTTGGTGAAGACATCATTTCGGACACGCCCGTGGACGGAACCCGGGAGGACGACGACGAGGAGGAAGACGACGAAGCGGAGGAGGAGGCCGAAGAGGAAGAGGATCGGCCGGCCGGGAGCGCCGCGACCCGCGGGCAGACCCGGGCCCGGTTGTCCTACGACCAGCTGGTCGGCAGGCAGGGCGGCAACACCGCGCTGCACTACGCTGTCCGCGAAGGCCACCACGACGTCGTCAAGACCCTCCTGGAAGGCGGCGCCGACATCGACCAGATCACCGGCGGCGACCTGAGTTCCCCCCTGCTCATGGCGACCCTGAACGGGCACTTCGACCTCGCCATGTGGCTGCTGGAACAGGGCGCCGACCCCAACCTGCAGAGCGATCCGGGAGCGACGCCCCTCTACGCCGCCGTCCACCTGCAGTGGGTTCCCAAGTCCTTCTACCCGCAGCCCACCGCGATCAAGCAGGAGAACACCACCTACCTGGAGCTCATGAAGGCGCTGCTCGACGCGGGCGCCGACCCCAACGTGCGGCTGCAGCGCCACCTCTGGTACACCTCCTTCAACCACAACGTCCTGGGCGTCGACACCTGGGGCGCCACGCCCTTCTGGCGCGCGGCCTACGGCACCGACGTGGACGCGATGAGGCTGCTGGTTGCGTACGGAGCCGACTACACCACCCCCACCTTCCGCCCGCCGGGACGTCCCGCGACCGGAAACGGCCGCGACGACAGCGAGAAGAAGCCGGATCCATCGGGGCTGCCCGAGGTGGCGATCGGAGGCCCGGGCGTGCAGCCCATCCACGCGGCCTCCGGAGTCGGCTATGGCCTGGGCCTGGCCGGGAACGCCCATCGCCACGCCCCCAACGGCTGGCTCCCGTCGGTGCGCTACCTGATCGAGGAACTGGGCGCGGACGTGAACGCGCGCGACTACAACGGCTTCTCCCCCCTGCACAACGCGGCGGCCCGCGGAGACCGCGAGCTGATCGAGTACCTGGTCGGCCGCGGCGCCGACGTCACCGTGCTTACCCGCAAGGGCGAGACCACCGCCGACATGGCCAACGGTCCAGTGCAGCGCGTCACCGTCTTCCCGGAGATCGTCGCGCTGCTTGAGAGGCTGGGCTCGGAGAACAACGACAACTGCGTGTCCTGCTGACGGACTGGAGGTTCTTCCAGGAGGACGATTGTCCGGAAAAACAGTAATGATCTTCGCCGGCGCCGCGGCCGTTCTGGTCGCGGCGCTGGTGGTTTTCTACGGCCCCACGCGTGCAACCTCGCCCCAGTTGCGCCCCGGGCTTCCGATCGACGCGCTGGCCGAGACCGTGTGGATCGAAGAGTTCGACATCTCGCCCGATGGCGGTCTCCTCGTCTTCAAGTCCGCCGCGGGCGGGTCCTACGACCTCTGGACCGTGCCCACCGCGGGAGGCGCACCCACGCGCATCACCGGGATGGCGGGCCGCGAGATGGCACCGCGCTTCAGCCCCGACGGGCGCTGGATCGCCTTCGAGGCCGACTTCGGTGGAACCGATGTGCGCGACATCTACGTGGTGCCCTCCGGCGGCGGGGAGCCCACGCGCCTGACCGACCACCCGCTGAGCGACGCCGGCATCTCCTGGGCGCCCGACAGCCGCCGCGTCTACTTCAACACCAGCATGTTCTGGGACAACTCGGTCGCGGCGGTGGACATCGAGACCGGCGAGATCGAGCGGGTCGGGCCGGGGGGCAGCGGTCAGCTGTCCGCCGACGGCGCCATGTTCGCCTTCACCCGCAACACCCGCCCGCAGGACGACGCCCAGAGCAACCAGGACATCTGGATCATGCCGGCGGCGGGCGGGGACGCGCGCGCCCTCACCCCGGGCACCTTCGACTGGCGCGACACCGAGCCGCGCTGGTCCCCCGACGGCACCCGCCTGGCCTTCGTCTCCGACCGCAACGGCTTCAACAACCTGGGCGTGCTGGACGCGGCCACCGGCGAAGCCACCATGTTGCTCACCGAGGACGTCGAGCACAGCGAGCCGCGCTGGTCCCCGGACGGCCGCTGGATCTCCTTCACCCGCAACCTGGACTACGAGTACCACATCTTCCGCATCCCCGCCGCAGGCGGAGAACCGGAGCAGCTCACCCGCGCCACCGGGGTCAACGGCGGGTCGCGGGCCACCGGCCAGACGCGCGGCGGCCACCTCTGGCACCCGGACGGCGAGCACATCGTCTACACCCATTCGGGGCCTTCGCGGACCGGAGACCTCTGGATCCTCCCGGTCGAGGGCGGCGAGCCGCGCCGGATCACCGACCACCAGCACCCCGCCCTCGGCGACCCCGAGCTGTTCGTCGAGCCGGAGTTCATCGAGTACACCAGCTTCGACGGCCTTGAAGTTGCCGGGCTGGTCTACAAGCCGAAGGGCGCCAGCGCCGGCGATCGCCTCCCGGCCCTCTTCTTCTTCCGCGCCAACTCCAACGGGCAGCACCCGAAGCAGTGGCATCCGTACATCCAGTATTTCGTAAGCCGCGGCTACCTGGTCTTCGCGCCAAACTTCCGCGGCAGCACCGGACGGGGAAAGGCGTACCGGCAGGCGGTGCACACCCACGGGGGCGACCACGACCTGCGCGACGCCTTCGCCGGCATGGACCTGCTCGCAGGGCAGGGCTGGGTGGACCCGGAGCGGGTGGGCGCCTTCGGGGGCTCGACCGGCGGCTTCTACACCACGACCGCGGTCACCAAGGATCCCGGCCGCTTCCGCGCGGGCATCGTCTGGTACGGCTCGACCGACCTGGTGACGCTGTCGACCTACGGCAGCATGGAGGGATGGAACCGGTTCCTGATCGGCCGCACGCCGATGGAGAACCCGCGCAACTACTACGAGCGCTCCATCATCTATCACGCCGACGAAATCGATGTCCCGCTCCTGTTCCTGTACGCCCAGGGGGACGGGGCAGCGCGCTTCCAGCAGATCGAGCAGTACGGCATCCAGGCCGAGATCCACGGCAACTGGTACGACTGGGTCGTCTACGGCGGCGAGCCGCACGGCTGGTATCACTGGGGCCCCGCGAGCGTCGGGGAGTCGCTCGAGATCATGAGCGCGATGTTCGACACCTTCATCCTCGGCGACGAACACGACGTTCACGCGATGGCGCGGACCCAGCGCGAAGGCATCCGGATCCAGCGCAACCCGACCATCGAACTCTGGAACTCCCTGGTAAACGGCCAACCCCCGGGCGGAGGCTGAGTCCGCGCACGCGGGTTCGCCCGACCGAGCAGCCGGCCATTCGGCTACGCCGAACTCCCCGGCCCGCGGTCCACGAGATTCCTGGCCGGCGATTCCCGTATCGCCAGCGGTCACACGCCCTTTCGCTTGATCCCGGCGAGTCCGGGGCCTATTGTGGGGTTTGCTTCCCCAAGGGGTGGGGGAGTTCTATACCTCCGGGCTGACATACGGCCCTGTTTCCTGTTCGCAGCAGAGGAGGCCAGATGGTGCATCCAAGGTCGGACTACACAAACCTGCACGCCGGCATCGCCCGGCTGAGGAGGGCGGCCCTTGTCGCCGTGGCGATGATTCCGCTGGCGGTGGCGTTCGGGTTCGCGACGCCCCGCACGGTCGACGCCCAGGAAAACGGTCAGGTGATCGGCCAGGTAACCGACCAGGCCACAGGTCGCCCGCTGGTTCAGGTGCAGGTCTACCTGGCGGGCACCGGGCTGGGGACCCTGACCCGGGGCGACGGCCGCTTCCTGCTCCTGAACGTCCCCGCGGGCAACTACACCCTGACCGCGGAGCGCATCGGCATGCGCACGGCAACGGCGCAGATCACGGTCGATGCCGGCCAGTCCACCACGGCCGACCTGCAGCTGGAGGAGGAGGCGCTCGGGCTGGACGAGATCGTGGTCACCGGCACCGCCGGGCAGGCGCGCCGCCGCGAGGTCGGCACCTCCGTCGCCCAGGTGGATGTCGCCACCCTGGCCGACCCGGTACCCACGGTCGACCAGCTGCTCTCCGCGCGGGCGCCCGGCGTGGTCGCCGTCCGGACTTCCGGAATGTCCGGCTCCGGCTCGCAGATCCGCCTGCGCGGCAATGTGAGCGTGGCGATGTCGAACCAGCCGCTCGTCTACGTGGACGGCGTGCGCATCCGCAGTGACGGCCTGGCGCTGAACCACGCGGTCGGTCAGCACGTCGCCTTCGGCCCCAAGGACGTGATGGGGCCGCTGAACGACATCAACCCCAGCGACATCGAGCGCATCGAGATCGTCAAGGGTCCGGCCGCGACCGCACTCTACGGCACCGAAGCGGCGGGCGGCGTCATCCAGATCTTCACCAAGCGCGGCTCGGGCGGCGACGCGCAGTGGAGCGCGCAGATCGACCAGGGCGTCAACTGGGTCCAGGAGTTCGGCCCTCCCAACGCGCCCTACATGAGGCTCGATCCCTGGCTCCGCAACGGCCACCAGCAGCGGTATTCGCTCTCCGTGCGCGGCGGAACCGAGACCGTCTCCTACTACGTGTCCGGCAGCATGGACAACAACGAGGGCATCCTGCCCAACGACGCCGACCAGAAGTACCTGGGACGCATCAACCTGGGATTTCAGCCCCGCAGCGACCTCGACGTTCAGCTGACCACATCGATCACGCGCCAGCACGTCGAGAATTCGCCCAGCGGATCGAGCCCCTACAGCATTTCCCACAACGGCTACAAGAGGGCGCCCGCCCGTCAGGCCCACGCCACGTATGTGCGCACATGGGAGGAGGACGTCATCTGGCGGCTCCTCGACTACGAGATCGACACGGACGTGGATCGCGTGGTGGCCGGCATCACCACGACCTACACGCCGATGCCGCGCTTCACCAATCGGCTCACGCTGGGGCTCGACCGCCTTGCCAGCGACATGCGCAACGTCCGGCCCTTCGGCTACGTGAACGACCCCACGGGTTCCGTCTCCGACCGCACCTGGACCGCCGAACAGCTCACAGCCGACTACGTGGGCAGCTTTGATCTGCGCCTGACCGAAAGCTTCCGCACCAGCCTCTCCTGGGGCGGGCAGTCGATCGTTGCGCGCGACACCGATCTGGGGGCGAGCACGAACACGCTCCCCGGACCCGGCGAGCACACGGTCACCAGCGGCGCATCCTATCAGGCCCGGGAGGCTCGCTCGCGCGTCGTCAACGCGGGCATCTTCGGTCAGACCCTGCTCGACTTCAGCGACCGCTACTTCCTGACCCTGGCGCTGCGCATCGACGGCAACAGCGCCTTCGGCGAGGACTTCGGCCTCCAGCCCTACCCGCGCGCCACTTTCTCGTGGGTGGTTTCCGACGAGAGCTTCTGGTCTCCGGACTTCGGCGAGATGAAGTTCCGCGTTGCCTGGGGACACGCCGGGAGGGCTCCGGGCGCCTTCGACGCCGTGCGAACCTGGCAGCCGATTCCCTGGCTCGGCCAGACCTCCTTCAATCCGCTCAACGTGGGCAACCGCGACCTGGGGCCCGAGCGCACCGTCGAACTCGAAGCCGGCATCGACGGCGTAATGCTTGACGAGCGCCTCAGGATCGGCTTCACCTACTACGATCAGGAGACCCGCGACGCGCTCGTCCCGGTGCAGCTGGTCCCGAGCCTCGGCTTCACGGGCTCGCAGCTGCGCAACGTGGGCGTGTTGTCGAACAAGGGCATCGAGCTCGACGTGAACGGCACCGTGATTCAGAGCCGCGCGCTCAGTTGGGACCTGGGGGTCACGCTCTACACCAACAAGAGCGAGGCGGTGGATCTCGGCGGCAACGCCGGATTCGGTGTCAGCGGGGGTGGATGGCTCGAGGAGGGACAACCGGTACCCGCGGTCCGCTACGACCGGCTGACGAACCCCGACCAGATCGGGGAGCCCGTCGTCGAGCGGAATCACATCTGGGGCCCGAACCAGCCCACGCTGACCATCACCCCCAACACCTCTCTCGCCCTGGGGGGCGGCATCACGATTTCGGCGCGCGGCGAGTACCTCGGTGGCCACTACATCTTCGACCGCCAGAGCACCACCTCGGCCCAGCGCGGTCAGGTCAGTCCGCTTTGCGACGATGCCGTGCCGAGCCTTCAGGCTGGCCAGCGCGCCCAGTTGACGGCCTTCGACATCTACGCGTGCAGCGGCGAATTCAGCGCGCACCTCGTCTATCCCAACGACTTCTTCCGAATTCGCGACCTGACCGTGTCGGCACCTGTGCCGTTCACCGTCCCGGGAACCACCAACGCCACCATGACCCTCTCCGTGCAGAACTTCTGGACGTGGAAGAACGAGGATTTCCTCGCCATGGATCCGGAGATGGCCGGCAACAATGGGATGGAATCGGGAATCACGCGCGCGATCTGGGAACATCCACCGCCGCCGGCGAGCTTCATCGCCTCCCTCAGGATGGCCTTCTGATGCGGCGGGCGAACGAGGAGAGAGCGAACAGCGATAACAAGAAGGAGTCGTTGAAGATGCGCATACAGCAAACCACCACAGGCGGGCGCCGGATCGCGCGGCTGGTGGCCCTGGCCGCCCTCGCCGCCACCGGCTGCGATCTGGAAGTGACCAATCCCGGCCCCGTCCAGGACGAATTCCTTAACGACACCCAGGCGTTCCCGTCGGTGCTGCAGGGCGTTCGACGCGCAAACGCGCTCGCGTACACGCGTCTGGCCTACGACTCGGGGCTGACGAGCTTCGAGGGAACGCCGGGAGGGCTGGTCGACTCGGAGTTCTACAACGGGAAGCTCACCTCGGAAAACGTGGACGATCACTGGGAGCGGGCCCAGCAGGCGCGCTGGATGGCGGAGGACGGCGTGCGCCGACTGCGCGACGCTCTGGGCGGCGAGTTCAGCTCAAACGAGATCGCCGGCAGGCTTCTGGTGCTGTCCGGCTTCGCCAACCGCACGCTGGGCCACAACATGTGCATCGCCGTGTTCGATGGAGGTCCCGAACAGCCCTCCACCGACTTTCTGACACGCGCAGAGGAACACTTCACCGAGGCCATCAGCGTCGGCAACGCCGCCGGAGCCTCCGACATCGCGCTCGCCGCCCAGGCCGGGCGCGCGGACGTGCGCATGTGGCTCGGAGACTGGGGCGGCGCCCGGAGCGATGCCACCGGAATCCCCGAGGACTTCGTCTACCAGCTGCACCATTACGATCTGGACGATTTCCCGGATCCCAACGAGGTCTACTTCCGCGGGGCGTCGGACCCGTGGCGGGAGTACACCATCTGGGGCACCTTCGCCGAAAGCTACTACACCGAGACCGGCGATCCGCGCATGGGGTGGTTCGAGATCGCGGACGCCGTCACCATGGTGTACAACCTGCCCTTCTATGTACAGAAGAAGTTCACCAGCAAGACATCGCCGCACACCCTCGCATCAGGACGGGAAATGATCCTGATTCAGGCGGAGGAGATCCTGGCCAACAACCCGGGGAACTTCCAGGCGGCGATGGATCTCATCAATCAGGTCCGCACGAGCGTGGTGAGCGACCACACCGGCGAGGCCCTGTCGCCCGCAACCGCCGCCAACGCGACCGAGGCATGGACCGCGCTCAAGCAGGAGCGGCGCGTGGAGCTGTGGTTCGACAACCGTCGGTTCGCCGACCTGCGCCGCTGGGGCCTACAGTCAAGGCCGGGCGCCACCCCCATGGAGGACATGTCGGGGCGCAGCAACTGCTTCCCCGTCGGGGTCAGCGAGATCGACACCAACTCGAACCCTCTCAATCGCGTCAGCTGAACTGAAGCCGGTGCGAGGGGAGCCCTCCAGGAGGTTTTCGTGCAAAAAGGTACCGTCGATGCCGGCGAGAACGTCATCTTCGACTGGAACCAGTTGCACAAGCGGGCTCCTCTCGCACCCGGTCGCTTCGACCTGGTGGACGAGACTCTGAGGGACGGCCTTCAGTCACCCTCGGTCACCGATCCCAGCATTGAGCAGAAGATCGAGCTCATCCACCTCATGGAGGACCTCGGCATCCGGATGGCGGATGTCGGGCTTCCCGGGGCAGGTACGCGGGCGCAGGACGATGTCCGGGCTCTGGTCGAGGAGATTCGCGACAGCCGCATGAAGCTGACGCCCATGTGCGCCGCCCGTACCATGGTGCGCGACGTGGAGCCGATCGCCGACATCGCCCAGAAGACGGGCATGCCGATCGAAGTCTACGCCTTCATCGGCTCGAGCCCCATCCGTCTTTTCGTCGAATCCTGGAGCGTCGATACGCTCCTGCGCCGCATCGACGAGACGGTGACCTTCGCCATGCGCGAAGGACTCGAGGTCTGCATCGTGACCGAGGACACCACCCGGTCGCGGCCGGATGTGCTGGATCCTCTCTTCCGCGCCGCGATCCGCCTGGGGGTGCGCCGCCTCTGCCTGTGCGACACCGTGGGACACGCCACCCCGGACGGCATCAAGAACCTGTTCGAGTGGACCCACTCGCTGATTCGCGGCATGGGTGAGCCCGTCGAGCTGGACTGGCACGGCCACAACGACCGCGGCCTGGGCGTCACCAACGCCATCCTGGCCATCGAGTACGGCGCCACCCGAGCCCACGGCACCGGACTGGGCGTGGGCGAGCGGGTCGGGAACGCCTCCATCGACCAGATGCTGCTGAACCTCAAACTGCTGGGCGAGTGGGACCACGACCTGTCGAAGCTCGGCCGCTACTGCCAGGCGGTGTCACGCTATTGCCGGGTGGACATCCACCCCAGCTACCCCATGGCCGGGCGCGATGCCTTCCGCACGGGCACCGGGGTGCACGCGGCGGCGATCATAAAGGCCCTCAAGCGGGGGGACCGGCGGCTGGCCGACCGTGTGTATTCGGGCGTGCCCGCCAACTGGTTCGGCCGGGAACAGGAGATCGAGATCGGCCACATGAGCGGGCTGTCCAACGTCAGCTACTGGCTGGCCTCGCGCCGCATTCCCGTCGACGACGAACTGTGCTCCGCCATTCTTGCCCGCGCCAAGTCCTCCAACCGCATCCTCACCGATGATGAGGTGATGGACATCGTGCGGGCGCACCGCGGCGACCCGGTGGAGGAGGCGATCGCCGAAGGCTGAGGACCGCGAACGGCAGCGGCTGCGCCCGGGCCGTTGCGCCCGGGCCGACGAGTCTACCTGCTCAGGTGCAGCGTCAACCCCAGCATGAATTCGGTGATGGGCCCCCCTCCCGCTGACGCAGGGTCTCCCTCGATCGACAGGAGCAGCCCGAGGCCGAGCGCGGCCCCCACGCCCGCCGCCAGCCAGGTGCGGGTCTGGTTCAACTCTCGGCGGGAGATGGCCTCGATGTCGGATACCGCGAAGGAAACCGGATCCGTCGTCACCGACCCCAACTCCGGGAGCAAATCGAGGCGCCCGGCGTCCCGGTCGACCACGGTGCCTTCGACCTGCGTCCTCCTCTCCAGTTGCGCGGGGAGTCGGTCGACGGCCTGATCGAACACGCGCAAGCGCACCGCTTCGCCCGGCGCCACGGTCTCCACCCCCACCTGGGTATAGCTGTAGCAGCCGGTCGCGAGTGGAAGTGCGAGCGGGAGAAGCAGCGTGGCGACTCGCGGCAGCCTGCCGGGGAAGGCGCAGCGGCGTCGCGATGTTCGGACCGGGTTCCGACGATTCAGGGGCAACATCCGTACGAAGGCCCTCGGGTTTTGAGTCGGTCAAGCGGGTTTGGAGCGCAATATCAGCGAGCACCTGCGCACAGGGCTGCGGGGGAAAACGGGACACGGACCGGCCGTTCCACCCGTCCAAATGTAATGTCGCGTCCGAGGAATGTCGCGATTGGGCGAGGCACCCCGTCCGCAGGGCGTGCGCAACACTTCAACTTCCCTCGTTGTCCCCAAGGATAACCTGCCGCGTGCTGCGGAGCCCGTTCCACGGCGCTCATTTCCCGCCGAGCAGTCCTCGCCGCCGCAGCCAAGCCAAAGGCCAAACCCTACGCCTCAAAGGAGTTCAACCGACATGTCGCGATCCATCGCCACCGCCCTCGCCGTGCTGCTGATCCCAGCCTCCGCCACCGCGCTCTCGGCCCAGAATCCAACTGATTTCGCGGCCGTGCTCGGAGCCTGGGAGATGACCCTGGAAACGCCGCGCGGCAGCATTACCCAGACGCTGACCTTCGCCGCCGAGGGCGACCAGCTGGAAGGCACGCTCACCGCGCCCAACGGAAGTGTCGAGCTTCAGGAGGTCGCCTTCCAGGACGGCACGCTGACCTTTCGGGTAACGCGCAACATGCGCAATCGCCAGATTGCCCAGAGCTTCACCGCCACCATCGACGGCGACCAGATGACAGGCACCATCTCCGGCGGCCGGGGTGGAGGGCGGGAATTCACCGCCATGCGCTCCACCACCTGACCGCCGCCGGGCGCGCGCGACCGCCCGTTTCGCGTTAGCATCCCTTCCACGACATCGCTCCGTCGCCGCGCCCTTGCGGCGGTGGGCAGCGACCGGAACCGGGATGCACAACGCGGGAGGAAAACCATGGCCGGGCTGTCACGACGCGCGTTCGTGGGGGCAGGCGCGACCGGGGCCGCCGGCGTCTGGCTGACGGGTTGCGGCCAGAGCACGCCGCAGGCCGATGACGGCGCACCCCCGGCCCGACCGGACGACGCTCCCCTCGCCCGACCGGACGGGGTCGACGACCCGGCATGGGCCCATGTACGGGCGGCCTTCAACCTCGAGGCCGGCATCGCCTACATGAACAACGCCGGCCTGGGCATGCCTCCCGGGAGCGTCGCGCGCGCCGTCGCCGACGGGTACCAGGCGGTCTCGCGCGAACCCCGGCGGGCCACCGGCGCACTCCGCGAACTCGTCGCCGGGCGGGTCCGTCCCGGCGTCGCGGCCTTTCTGGGAGCCGACGTGGACGAGCTCTCCCTGACCCGCAACGCCACCGAGGCGCTGCACCTCAGTGCCGCCGGCTTCGACCTGCGCCCCGGCGACGAGGTCGTCTTCACCACCCAGGAGCATCCGGCCGGCCGCCGTCCCTGGCAGCTGCGGGCCGCCCGCGACGGCATCGCGACCCGGGAAGTGTTCATTCCCAGCCCCCTGCCCGGCCCCGACCAGGTCGTCGAGGCCTTCGAGGCCGCGCTCACCCCCCGCACCCGGGTGGTCGCCTTCTGCCATGTCACCCGGGGCGGGCACCTATATCCGGTCCGCAGGCTCGCGGCCCTCGCGCGCGACCGCGGCATCCTCACCCACGTGGACGGCGCGCAGGCCGTGGGCATGTTCCCGATCGACCTGCACGCCCTGGGGTGCGACACCTATTCGGCCAGCCTGCACAAGTGGTTCCTGGGCCCCATGGGCACCGGTTTCCTATACGTGCGCGCGGGCGCGAGAGAGAGCATCCGGTCCGCCTTCGCCTACGACGCCACCCCCGACAACCCGGCGTTCGAGCCCCCCGGCACCAACGATCTGCCGGTCCGTGCCGCGCTGGCCGCTTCCCTGGCGTTCATGGAACAGGTGGGCATCGACCGCATCGAAGCCCGCACGCGCTTCCTCTCCGACTACCTGAAGGAACGGCTCGCGGGGATGCCGGGAGCCCGCCTCGTCAGCGGTGCGACCCGCGAGACCAGCGGTCCCGCATCGACCATCTTCGAGATGGACGGCGTCGACGCCGTCGCCTCGGTGCCGGTCATTGCCGAACGAGCCTCCATCCACATCGACGAACATCGCCGCGACGGTCACGAGGCCATCCGTGTTTCCACGCACGTGTACAACACCGCGGCGGAGATCGACCGCCTCGTCGAAGCGCTCGCGGGCCTGCGGCCGGCGTAGGCCGGGACCGGCCATCGTGCGCGGGCCGCCTCCGTCCCTGCCGTGATCTCCACCACCGACCTTGCCAAGTCATTCGGCGATCGAACGCTTTTCAGCGATGTCTCCCTGCGCCTCCAGTCCGGCGAACGCTACGGCCTCGTGGGTGCCAACGGCTCGGGGAAGACCACCCTTCTCAACATCCTGAGCGGTGATGTGGAACCGACCGAAGGCTCGGTCTCCATCCCGCGCGGACTCCGCCTCGGGGTGCTCCGTCAGGACCAGTTCGCCTACGAGGACGAAGAAATCCTGCGCGCGGCCATGCGCGGGAATCCGGTGCTCTGGGAAGCGCTGGCGGCCCGTGAAGCGCTGCTCGCGCACGTGCAGGCGGGCGGGGAATTCGACGCGGACCGCTTCTCACGCGTCGAGGAGATCGTCGAGCGCCACGACGGCTACACCGCGGAAGCCAGAGCCGCCGCCATCCTCGAGGGGCTGGGCCTTCCCGCCCCGCGCCACCGCGACCCGCTCTCCACGCTGTCCGGGGGATTCAGGCTGCGCGTGCTCCTCGCCCAGGTTCTCGCCGGCGCTCCCGACGCGCTCCTGCTCGACGAGCCCACCAACCACCTCGACATCCTCTCCATTCGCTGGCTCGAGAAGTTCATGCGCGACTTCAAGGGTCCGCTGGTGGTCATCTCCCACGACCACCGCTTCCTCGACAACGTGGTCACCCACATCCTCGACGTCGACTACGAGACCGTCCTCGCCTATCACGGCAACTACAGCGCCTTCCAGAAGAGCAAGAAGGCCGAACACGAACGCCGCGAAAAAGAGATCGTCAGCCGCGAGCGGGAGATCGCGCACCACCAGAAGTTCGTGGACCGATTTCGCGCCAAGGCCAGCAAGGCGCGCCAGGCGCAGAGCAAGCTGAGGCTCATCGAGAAGAAGGCCGCAGCGCTTGAGACCCTCCCCGGCAGCTCGCGCCGCTATCCGGCATTCCGCTTCGAGCCCGTCCGCGCCAGCGGACGCGAGGTCCTTGCAGCCAGGCGCGTACGCAAGTCCTTCGGCGACAACCAGGTGCTCCACGGCGTCGACTTCAGCGTCCGCCGCGGCGATCGGCTGGCCATCCTCGGTCCCAACGGCATCGGCAAGTCCACGCTGCTCAAGATCGCGCTCGGCGAAGTGCCCGCCGACGCCGGATCCGTCCGCTGGGGATACGAAGCCCACGTCGGATACTTCGCCCAGGACCACGAGGAGCAACTCGACGAACCCCGGCGCTCCGCCCAGGACTGGATCTGGGATGCATGCCCCGACCGGGACGTCGGCTACGTGCGCGGGCAGCTCGGCCTGGTGCTCTTCAGCGGAGACGACGCCGCCAAGCCCCTTTCGGCGCTCTCGGGAGGAGAGGCTGCGCGCCTGGTGTTCTGCCGCCTGGCCATCCAGCAGCCCAACGTCCTCGTCCTCGACGAACCCACCAACCACCTCGACCTGGAATCCATCGAGGCGCTGGTGGAAGCCCTGAAACGATTCCCGGGCACCCTGATCTTCGTCTCCCACGACCGCTGGTTCGTCAGCCGGCTCGCGACCCGCATCCTCGAGATCACGCCGGGAGGCGTGCGCGACTACCCCGGCACCTACGACGAGTATGTCCAAACCAGCGGCGACGATCACCTGGATGTCGACACGGTGGTGCTGAAGGCGCGGCGTGAGAAGCGAAGGACCCGGGAGGCGGCCGCGCCGCCTCGCTGGAGGCAGCCATCGAGCAAGACCCGCGGGCCCAACCCCGGCACCGAGGCAAGGCGCGACCGCGCGCTCACCCGGATCGAAGCCATCGAGTCCAGGCTTGCCGAAATCGATGCAACCTTCGCCGACACGAACTTCTATCAGAGCTCCGATCCGGAGGAAATCCGCGAGCTCCAGGCCGAACGAGAACGGCTCGCAGCGCAGGCCGAGCGCCTCACGGAGGAGTGGATGGCGCTGGAGGAGCAAATGGAAGCGCGGTAATGGCGATGCCCGGGGTTTCGCTGTAGAATCAAGGCTGCGGGGTTGTCTCCGTCTGGGTTGGGGTATGCCCCCGGGGAAGGTACCCGCCGGCGGAGAATCTTCGAGCACACCGCACTCGCCGCGAGCGGGCGGGTCAGGCAGAGAAGCGGGGACGACGGCATGAGAGTATTCGCATCGATCGCGGTTGTGGCGGGCATCGGGATGGCGGCTGCCGGCACGGGCGATTCCGGGCCCGTAACCTCGACGTTCCATCCCGGCAACGCGGATGGGATCGCGCGAATCCTGGCGGACAACGCGTCAGGACCTGCCGGCGAGGCCCTCTCTCCAGCTCGGGCGGGGAACGCGTCCGGCGCCGCTCACCTGCCCGCAGCCACGCTCACCGAAGTCGTTCAGCGCTACTGCCAGGTCTGCCACAACGACGCGCTCCTCACCGGCAACATGTCCCTCGCCGGCTTCGACATCGACAACCTGGCCGCGCGCGCCGAGACCGTGGAGAGGATGATCCTCAAGCTGCGCGCGGGGATGATGCCCCCACCGGGGATGCCCCGCCCGGCCGGCGACACGCTCGAGCTGCTGGTCACCACGCTCGAGGATCGCATGGACGCCGCTTTCGCGGCGAACCCCAATCCCGGCGCCCGCTCCTTCCAGCGCCTGAACCGCGCCGAGTACGAACGCTCGGTCAGGGACCTGCTCGATCTCGACATCGACGCCGGCGAATACCTCCCGCTCGACACCAAGAGCGCGAACTTCGACAACATCGCCGACGCCCAGATGCTCTCGCCCACCCTGCTCGAAGCCTACCTGAACGGGGCCAGCGACATCGCGCGGCTGGCGCTGGGCGACGCAGCCGCCACCGCGAGCGAGACCCAGTACCAGGTCTCCCGCTGGGCTTCGCAGACCGAGCGGGTCGAGGGCGCGCCCTACGGAACGCGCGGCGGCCTCAGCGTCGAACACAACTTCCCGGCCGACGGTGAATACGTCTTCCGCGTCTCCTTCCACCACGAAACCACCGGCACCCTGGTCGGCAACGGGCGCAACGCGCTCCACACCGACGAATCCCCGGAACAGCTCGAGATCTCCATCGACGGCGAGCGGGTGGCGGTCCTCGAATTGGACCGCTGGATGCACGTCTCCGACCCGGACGGCGTCAACATGCGCACCGAACCGGTGTTCGTGCGCTCCGGCAACCACCGGGTGACCGCCGCCTTCCTCAAGCACGCGGAAGGCCCGGTTCAGGACCTCATCTCCCCGCACGACTGGTCGCTCGCGAGCACCGCCATCGCCGGCACCTACGGCCTGCTGGCGCTGCCGCACCTGCGCGATCTGGTCATCGGCGGCCCCTTCAACCCCACCGGGGTGTCGGAGACCGCCAGCCGGCGGGCCATCTTCACCTGCCGGCCCACCGACCCCTCCGAAGAGACCGCCTGCGCGACCGAGATCATCTCCCGGCTGGGGCAGAAGGCGTTCCGGCGGCCGCTGGTCGACGAGGACATGACGGCGCTGATGGCGTTCTTCCGCACCGGCGCCGACGAGGGCGGTTTCGAGGCGGGTATCGGCACCGCACTCGAAGCCATCCTCGCGAGCCCGCACTTCGTCTTCCGGTTCGAGGAGCCGCCTGAGAGCACGCGTGCCGACGGAGGCTACCGGATCCGCGACATCGACCTCGCCGCGCGCCTGTCCTTCTTCCTCTGGGGCACCTCCCCGGACGAGGAACTGATGGAGCTGGCGGTGGCAGATCGGCTGTCGGATCCGGCGGTGCTCGACGCCCAGGTGACGCGCATGCTGGCCGATCCGCGCGCGGAGGCGCTGGGCACGCGCTTCGCGGCTCAGTGGCTGCGTCTCCAGGATCTCGAAAAGATCAATCCGGACGTCCGCCTGCAGCCCGATTTCTACCAGCAGCTGCGCGAGTCGATGCACCGCGAGACCGAGCTCTTCTTCTATAATCTGGTTCGGGAGGACCGCAGCGTCTTCGACCTGTACCGCGCGGACTACACCTTCGTTGACGAGCGACTGGCGCGGCACTACGGCATCCCGGATGTCGCCGGCGACCACTTCCGCCAGGTTGAGTACCCGGACGAGAACCGGCGTGGGCTTTTCGGCCACGGCAGCATTCTGACCCTCACCTCGCACGCCGGGCGCACCTCGCCGGTGCTGCGGGGCAAGTGGGTCATGGAGGTGCTGCTCGGCACTCCGCCCCCCCCTCCGCCGCCGGGCGTACCCGATCTCGAGGAGACCGAGGAATCGGAGGGTGGCCGCATGCTCACCACCCGCGAGCGCATGGCAATGCACGCCGCCAACCCGGTGTGCAACGCCTGTCACCAGTTCATGGACCCGATCGGCCTCGCTCTCGACAACTTCGGGGTCTCCGGCAAGTGGCGCATTCGCGAAAACGGCATGCCGCTCGACACCCGGGGGACGTTCTACGACACGACGCCGGTCTCGAGTCCGACCGAGCTGCAGCAGGCACTGCTCAAGCGTCCGGAACCCCTGATCCGCACGTTCACCGCCAACCTGATGGCCTACGCTCTGGGACGGCGGGTCGAGTACTACGATCAGCCCCGCATCCGGGCCATCGTGCGCGAGGCCGAGCAACAGGACTACCGCATCTCGGCGTTCATCCGGGGCGTCATCGAAAGCGATGCCTTCCAGATGAGCGGACCGGAGCCCGCGGTCGCGGAAAGTCAGGGAGAGTCCCGATGACGACAACCATATGCTGCTCGCGCGATCACGAGCCACGCAGTCGGCCCCGGAGGGCCGTGCGATAAGACAGCTGACCGACAGTCATACCACGAGTGGAGACCTCGATGCACTTCATTACCGGAAAGCACATCCCCCGGCGCACCTTCCTGCGGGGCGTGGGCGCCACCGTCGCGCTGCCCATGCTCGACGCCATGATCCCCGCGGGCCGCACCTGGTCGAGGGCGGCCCGCAACGACGATCCCACCCGGCTCATCGCCATCGAGATCGTCCACGGGTCGGCCGGCGCCAACGAGTGGGGAGCCACCCAGAACCTCTGGTCTCCCGCCACCACGGGGAGCGACTTCGAGCTGGGCCCCAGTTCGCTCGCCCCCCTGGAGCGCTACCGCGACTACCTCACCATCTTCAGCAACACCGATGTCGCGAACGCCGAAGCCTACCAGCCCAAGGAGATCGGTGGTGACCACTTCCGGTCGAGCGCCGTCTTCCTCACGCAGGCCCACCCCAAGCAGACCGAAGCCTCGGATGTCTATGTCGGCACCTCGCTCGACCAGCTGCACGCGCAGCGCTTCGGGCAGGACACGCCGATCCCGTCCATGCAGCTCTGCATCGAAAACGTGGATCAGGCCGGCGGATGCGCCTACGGCTACGCATGCGTTTACACCGACACCATCAGCTGGGCCTCCCCGACCGAGCCGCTGCCGATGATCCGCGATCCGCGCATCGCCTTCGACCAGCTCTTCGGCGCGGGCGGGACCGCGGAGGAGCGAGCCGCCCGGCGCCGCACCAGCCGCAGCATCCTCGACTGGATCGCCCGCGACGTGGCCCGTCTGAAGCAGGAGCTCCGGCCCTCGGATCGGCAGCGCATCGACCAGTACCTGGAGAACGTGCGCGAGATCGAGCGCCGGATCGAGCGCATCGAGGCGCACAACAGCAGCGGCGAGGAGAGGGAGCTCCCCGAAGCCCCTGCCGGGGTCCCGGACTCCTTCACCGAGCACGTCGAAACGATGTTCGACCTGCAGGCGCTCGCCTTCGCCTCCGACATGACGCGCGTCTTCTCCTTCAAGCTGGGGCGGGACGCGTCTTCGCGGGTGTATCCCGAGAGCGGCACCGACAAGCCCTTCCACCCGGCGTCGCATCACGGCGGGAGCCCGGAGGGCGTTGTCGACTTCGCCACCATCAACAAGTACCACGTGAGCATGCTGCCCTACCTCATGGACCGCCTGCGCGAGAACATGGAAGGCGACACGCACCTGCTCGACAAGACCATGATCGTCTACGGCTCGCCCATGGCCGACGGGAACCTGCACAACCACCGCAGGTGCCCGCTGATCACGCTGGGCGGGGCCAACGGCAGGCTCCAGGGCAACCTGCATCTGAAGGCTCCCGACGCCACGCCCATGGCCAACGTCATGCTGAGCCTTCTGCACGCGCTGGGACACGACGACATGACCAGTTTCGGCGACAGCACGAGCGCATTCCCCCTGGGGATGTCCGGCACAGCCGCCGCCCAAAGCAGCTCCCGATAGCGAGCGCATCCCGATGGAGAGGAAGGCGATGACACAGCTCCCGCGCACGATGGCCACGCTGACTCTGACCCTCCTGGTCCTGGCTGCCGCGCCGCCGCCGGACTCCCCCGTCGCCGACGCCGCCATGCGGGGCGACCTCGCGGGGGTTCGCGCGCTGATCAACCAGGGTGCCGACGTCAACGGTGCCCAGGGCGATGGCATGACCGCGCTGCACTGGGCGGCCGAGAACGGCAGCGGGGCCACCGCCGAACTGCTCCTGAATGCCGGAGCGAACCTGTCCGCCGTCACCCGGCTGGGCGGCTACACCCCGTTGCACCTGGCCGCCAAGGCGGGAAGCGCGGAAGTCGTGCATGCGTTCCTGAACGCCGGAGCGAATCCGCGCGCCACCACCACCACCGGGGGCGTCACCGCGCTGCACTTCGCCGCCGCCGCCGGCAGTGGGGAAGCGGTCAAGGCGCTGATCGACCATGGCGCCGACCCGAACGCGGTGGAATCCGCCTGGGGGCAGACGCCCCTCATGTTCGCGGCGGCGGCCGACCGCGCCGGAGCCATCCACGCCCTCATGGACGGCGGGGCGGATCCGTCAATCACCGCCCGCGTGATCGACATCGCGGCTCGCGACGATGAGGACCGGGAGGCGCAGCGCCGCCGCGACGAGCGGGTTGCGGCCCTCCAGCAGCTGCAGGGCGGGAGCGGTGGCGGGCGCCCGGCCCAGCCCGATCCCACGGTCAGCACCCTCCTGAACCCGGACGAGCCGCCGCCGTCGCTGGCGCGTGACCGCAACCGGACCGTGCCCCAGCCGCTCTCCCACGCGGACCTGGTCGGACACTACGGCGGGCTGACCGCGCTGCTGATGGCCGTGCGCGACGGCCGGCGCGCCGCCGCCGAGGCACTCCTGGACCGGGGCGCCGACATCGACCGGGTGAGCGCCGGAGACCAGACCAGCCCGCTACTCATGGCAACCCTGAACGGGCACTTCGACCTGGCCAGAGTCCTTTTCGACCGCGGCGCCGACATCACCCTGGCGAGCGACGCGGGAGCGACCCCGCTGTACGCAGTACTCAACACCCAGTGGATCCCCAAGTCACGGCATCCGCAGCCGACCGACTACTCGCAGCAGGAGACCAACTACCTGGAGTTGATGGAGACTCTCCTCGAGGCTGGCGCGGACCCCAACGTGCGCCTCCACAAGACCCTGTGGTACACGGAGTTCGGCCGCAGCTTCCTGAGCGTCGACCGGATGGGCGCGACGCCCTTCTGGCGTGCGGCGTTCGCGCTGGACGTCACGGCCATGAAGCTGCTGGTCGCGCACGGGGCCGATCCCCACATCCCCACGGTAAACGCCCCGCGGCGCTTCCGCCGCGGCGGCCGTACCGACATGTCCGGGCTGCCCCCTGTCCCGATCGGCGGACCGGGTTCCTGGCCCATCCACGCGGCGTCGGGCATCACCTACGGCGAAGGCTTCGCCGCCAATGTGCACCGCCACGTGCCCGAGGCGTGGGTTCCCGCCGTACACTATCTGGTCGAGGAACTGGGCGCCGACGTAAACGCCCGCGACCGCAACGGCTACAACGCCGTGCACCACGCCGCCGCCCGGGGCGACAACGAGTTGATCCTGTACCTGGTCAGCCAGGGCGCCGACGTCACCGCCGTGAGCCGGAGCGGCCAGACCACCGCCGACATGGCCAACGGTCCGGTACAACGCATCCTGCCCTTCCCGGAGACCGTCGAACTGCTCGAGTCGCTCGGATCCCACAACAACAACAACTGTGTAGCCTGCTGACCCCGGGGGAGTCCGACTGAAGGGTCTTCAGACACCGCAGAAGGAGCAATCTCATGAGTGAAGCCACGTATGTCCTGCGCCCGTGCCTCAAGCTCACGGCCATGTCGGTGCTTCTCCTCGCCGTCGGAGGGTGCTTCTCCTACTCGACGGTGCCGCTGGAGACGGTCGCGCCCGACCAGCAGGCACGCCTTGTCCTCGACCAGGAGGCCTTCGGTCGCGTGATGAACCAGGCGGCCATGGAAGGGTTCCCGGTCCAGATGATGAACCTTTCAGGCAACCGCATCAGCGGCCGCGTGGCGGGCGTTTCGTCCGACGCGCTCACCATCCAGTTGCGTGGCGCCGGCGCGTCGGTGTTGAGCACCCAGGTGGCAACCGGCGCGATTCAGGAAGTCGCAGTCCGGCAGTTCGACCGCACCAACACCATCATCACCGTTGGCGGGAGCGTGGCCGCTTTTTCACTCATGATCCAGGGCGGCGTGTTTCCGGGCGGCACGCAGGGCACCGGTGACGTGGATCCGGAAAACATGATCGGCTTGCGTCTCTTTTCCATCTCCGTGCCTTGACGACGACCCGCGGTCTGGCCATGCGGCGTTGTTTCTGACCGGCCGCGCAGCACGACGAAAAGGTCACCCCTTGCGCGTCACGCGAAGGGACTTCATTCTGATCGGGTTGCGCCCGGACGCTGGGCAGGATTGTCTGTGCCTCACGAGCGTGGACTCGTTTCCTGGCCGGTTCCGGAGGGGGGGGTTGAGGGGATTTTAAACCGGTGGCGGGAACGCCACCACAGAGGAGGAGCGTGTTATGCGAGTCATCCGGCTACTAACCCTTACTCTGCTGCTGGGGGCTTCGTCGTGGTCGTTCGCGGAGGCTCAGGTGCCCGCGAACAGCGATGTCGGCGCCCAAGCGGTGGACCAGGCCGCCAGATCCCTTGGCGACGCCTTGGGAATCCGCGTGACGGAGGCGACTCCGTTCGTGGGTTCGCTGACCGGACTGGTGACCGACGCCGGCTCCGGCCGTCCGTTGTCCGCGGCTCAGGTGTTCATCGACGGCACCGGCCTCGGCGGTCTCACCAACGCCTCCGGACGGTACCTCATCATCAACGTCCCGGCGGGCACCCACACGCTGCGCGTTGAGCTGATCGGGTACACCGCGGCGGCGCAGGAAGTGACCGTGGCCGACGATCAGGCTACGACGGCCGACTTCGGGCTGAACGAAGAGGTCATCGACTTCGACGAGATCGTCGTCACCGGGACCGCGGGGCAGGCCCGCCGCCGCGAAGTCGGCAACGCGATCGAGCAGATCAACCTCTCCGAGGTCGCAGAGCCCGTGAACGATGTTGGAGCCTTGCTCCAGGCGCGCGTTCCGGGTGCCCGCATTCAGTTCGGTTCGGGCAACTCCGGGTCCGGGGTCGACATCCGCCTGCGCGGGAACGTGAGCACCGCGCTCAGCAACCAGCCGATCATCTACATCGACGGCATGCGAGCCAAGAGCGAGCCCACCTCCAGTGAGAATGGAGCGGAGGACCCCTACAGCCCCCTCGCCGATATCAACCCCGACGACATCGATCGCATCGAGGTCATCAAGGGTCCCGCGGCGACCACGCTGTACGGAACCGAGGCGGCCGCCGGCGTAATCCAGATCTTCACCAAGCAGGGCGGCCAGGGCGCTCCGCAGTGGACCGCGGAAGTGCAGCAGGGATTCTCCTACTTCCGTCCTTTCGGCACCGCCGAGGTGCCCCACATGTTCCTCCATCCTGTCTTCCGGAACGGCCACCGCCAGCGCTATTCCATGCAGGTTCGGGGCGGCACCGGCGATGTCGGATACTTCGTGTCGGCCGCCTGGAACGACAATATCGGAGCGGTGGAGACGGACAGCGAACAGAAGCTGAACCTCCGCGCGAACACGACGTTCCGTCCCCATGAGGACGTACTGATTCAGTTCAACAACACGTTGACGCGCACGGACTTGACGCAGGCGCAGATGGGGAACTCGGTTACCTCCATCATGATGACCGCCATCCGGGGGCCGCGGAGCTACATGCCCGGCTTCTCAAACACCGGGCGCGACTATGAGACGCTCAGCCTCCTGTTGAGCGAGGATTACAGGAACCAGATCACACGCGCGGTCAGCGGTCTTACGGTCAACTACACGCCGGGCGCGGATTTCACCCACCGTCTCACGCTCGGCTATGACTACTCCCAGGACGATCATTTCAACGATCAGCAGCACTGCTGGCTCTGCCCCATCGGTCGTTACGGCGATTTCTCCGACTACATAGCGGGCGGAGAGCAGCGCCGCGGCATGTCCCAGAACACGGTGGTCAGCTTCGACTACATCGGCACCTGGGGGTTCGACCTGAGCAGCAACATCCGCAGCACGCTGTCCTTCGGCGCACAGGGAGTTGAGAACGAGATCGAGAACTCCGAGTATGTGGTTCGCCACTACCCGGGCCCCGGCGATTTCACCCTGCAGACGGGTGCAACGAGGCAGGATGTCGACCACAACCGCCTCCGCATCATCACGGGCGGCTTCTTCATGCAGGACCAGATCGGCATCTCCGACAAGTACTTCCTGACGGTCGGCGCTCGCGTTGATGGAAACAGCGCCTTCGGTGAGCAAGTCGGTTTTGCGCTCTTCGGCGATGATTTCCGCTTTGATATCTATCCGAAGATCAGCGGCTCCTACGTGGTCTCCGATGAGGAGTTCTGGCCTGAAGCGTTCGGCCAGGTGAAGTTCCGCGGCGCCTACGGCCTCGCGGGCCGGGCACCCGGCGCCTTCGACAAGGTGCGAACGTGGAATCCCGTCGGGATGGGACCGGGCGGTCAGGCCTACTACCCTCAAAACCGCGGCAACGACGCACTTGGCCCGGAGAGGACCATCGAATACGAGTTCGGGATGGACGGCGCGTGGTTGGGCGGACGCTTCAACGCCGAAGTGACGTACTATCAGCAAAAGACCACTGACGCTCTCTTCCGCGTGGCGAGCCCTCAGAGCGAAGGCGGCTGGGGTTCCCAGCTCCAGAACGTCGGTGAGTTCGAGAACAAAGGCATCGAAATCCAGACCAACACGACCGTCCTCGACACCCGTTCCCTTCGTTGGGATATCGGATTGGGACTCGCCACCAACCACAGCAAAGTGCTGGACCTCGGCAACGCGGCACAGTTCTCCGTCGGTGAGTATGGCTGGGTCATCGAGGATCAGCCCGTACCGGTGATCTACGGCCAGCGCGTCATGAACCACAACGAGCTGGCGGATCCAATTTATTCGGACGGCCGCACTCTTTACGGTCCGGCGAATCCCCCCTACATGTTCACGGGGAGCATGTCCTTTGACCTTCCGGGCGGACTGAATCTCTCCGCCCGTGGCGAGTACCTGCGAGGAGGATGGATCTCCAACTACTTCGAGACCGGCGCGACCTGGCGCACCATCTCTCATCCGAAATGCTACGATGCATACCGCAAGGTGGAGCCCGGTTGGACCAACGGCGGCGAGTTCGGAGAGGCTCCGCCTCCCTCATATCCCGCGAGCCGTCCCGCCGACATGTACGCCTGGGAGGTGGCACAGTGCTTCGGTCTGGCCACCAACGAGCACGGCGTTTCGGAATCGGACTTCGCCGAGTTGCGTGACGTCACGCTCTCGATTCCGGTCTCGAACCTGCTTCCGTCGCTCACGACCTGGGCCAGCCGCGCCGACCTGGTCATTTCAGGACGCAACGTCGCGTTCTGGACCCACAAGAACCTGGTGACGGGGCATCCCGAGCAGAACGAGAACGGGATTGGCACAACCGATTCGGGCGAGTTCCGGCACGATCTGGTCAAGGGCATTGACGAGACACTTCCACCGGTCTCCTACTTCACGGTTTCCCTGCGCGCCATCTTCTAGAACGTTCCCGCGGCGTCCGGGCTCCACCGCCTCGACGGTTGTGTGAGCCCGGCGCCGCAAGAACGAGGATGTGCAAGTAAGGAAGAGTCGAGGACTCCGGAATCAAGGAGAAGTTTACGACGATGAATGCGAAACTATTCATGAAGAGAATCATGGCGACCGGCACACTCGCTGGTGTCGTTTCTCTCGCCGCGTGTGATCTGGCGGTTTCCAACCCCGGGCCGGTGCAGGACGCGACGCTCAACCTCGAAGGCGCGTACCAGGGCATCGTGAACGGTGCCGTGCGGAGTGTCCAGGAGGGGTTCGACCAGTACGCGCTCCTGGGTGGGTCCATCGTGCACGATCTCATGCCGAGCGGGCACACCGGGGCAGCGGGCGTGCAGGTAGTCGAGGAAATCGCCGTCCTTACCGCTGAGAACAATGGAGCCGGTGGTGACTGGGGATCCCTCCACCGAGGTCGATGGATCGCCGAAGAGGCGATTCGCCGCTTCACGGATCCCGAGGCCGAGACCCCTGGGCCGAGTAGCTTGGTCGCCCAGGCGCACTTCTGGGCCGGCGCTGCGACAAGATACCTGGGCGAGAATGCCTGCTCGGCCGTCTTTGATGGTGGTGCGCCAGAGCCCAAGCTGTCGCATTTCGATTACGCGATCAACCACTTCGATCAAGCGGTCTCGGTCGGCAGCTCTGCTGGCGAGAGTACCCTCGTCACTGCCGCCATCGGCATGCGGGCAGCAGCGAAGCTGTTCAAGGGCGATTATAGTGGTGCCGCCGCCGATGCGAACCAGGTTCCGTTGGATTTTGTATTCCAGACGAGCTATACGGGGTTCGGCGGCGAGTATTACGTGCTATACGGCCACGTCCTTTCGGAGGGCTTCCAATCCCTCTCGTACTGGGGCACTCCGGCGGGCGAACACTTCCTGCTGACGGGTGACTCGCGCGTGGCCTGGGGTTACGACAACGGGTCCCGGGAGGTCCGGGAGGGTTTGAGCCACGCCGACCGTGCTCAGAATCACCCGGCTCGCCCCACATGGACGGCTCTCGTCCCCATGTTCTATCCTCTCAAGGGAATCGCGCCCCGTGACCCGAGTCGGGAGTTTCTATTCTTCGAGCCCGACCGCGCCCAGCAGCGCGAGACACTGCAGGTCGATCTGGTCGATGGCCGCGAAATGGAACTGATCAAAGCCGAGGTCGAGCTGCGCAACGGGAACTGGCAGGCCGCCATGGCGCACATCAACAACGTGCGCACCACCACGCCGGTCTATCCCATCGACATGACGGATCCGAACAAGTTCGACCTGAAGCTGCATCCTCAGGAGCAGACGGACTGGGACGACAACCCGGAACTGGCCGCGTACTTCAATCAATTCGAATACGAATTGAAGGACTTCACCGAAGGCGCGATGATGGAGCCGATGGCCAACATGATGCTCGGTGACCGGATGATGGAGCCGGTTCATGCCATGAGCGCCGAAGAGGCGTGGGCTGCACTCAAGTTCGAACGGCTCATCGAGTTGACGCTGGAGGGCCGCCGTCTTGGCGACCGTTGGCGCTGGCGGAGAAACTCCGAGCCAGTGGCACCCTCATCCGGGCCTGGAGGCGAAGACACGCCGGGTGGATATCACCGGTTGGAGTTCATTCCACCGTCGCATGCGGCGCGGTACAACGTGCCGACCGACCCGCTAAACCTGTGCTTCCCGCTGCCTGTGGCGGAGAACGACACCAACGACAACGTTCCCGAGGACTACCGGGACTGGGTACCCAGGCCGTAGACCGAAACGAACAGCAGGAGTCGTAGCGGCTCCGCGGGGGGAGGGGTGCGCCGGGGCGGAGCCGGAAGAGAACGGGGGGGGCGGGCGGGGCCCCGGGGGGGGGGTGCTTCGGCACCCTCCCCCGATTGGTTTAATGAGATCCGGCGCCGCCGCGAAATGGCCCGTTTCTCCGCCGCATCACGCGGGCGCGCCGCGGCGCCGGTCTCGGCCCCGGGTCAGCCTCCATCTCCATGTCCTGGAAACGAACCGCCGGTTCTCAGGGTATCCCATGAACCTCGGGGTTGTCCCTGTTACTGCCCCCGGGTCGATGGATCAGCCGCAGTTGATGTCAGCCTCGCCGGGGCGAGCCCCGCATCCGGCGATGCTTCGTGAAGGAGAATCTCGATGAACCGACGGTCGATTCCGCTTTCTTCGGCAGCGGTCGCCCTGCTGGCGGCTGCGCCGGTGCTGGGCCAGGCCGGCGGCTCCATCGTGGGCGAGGTGGTGGACAACGTCACCCTGGAGCCCATCGAGGGCGCCACCATAACGGTGGTGAGCCACGAACTCTCCGGCGGCACCAACGAGGACGGTCATTTCTCCCTGCGCGACGTGCCGCCCGGCAACATCTCCGTGAGAGTCGAGCAACTGGGATACATCGCCATCGTGGGCGAGGTGGAGGTTCGAGCGAACGACGTGACCTTCGTGCAATTTCCGCTTTCTCCCATGGCCTTCCTGCTGGACGAGCTGCGCGTCGTCGCGGACAGGCACGAAGAGCCGGTGGAGGACGGCGGAATCTACACCGAGATCATACCCGACGACTCAGACTCGGCCCGCAATGCCCTGGAACTTCTGACCGCGCGGGTGCCTTCGCTGACGGTACGCACGGATGCCATGGGCGGCGCCACGCGGAGCGAGATACGCATTCGAGGAAACGCCTCGGTCTCCCAGAGCAACATGCCTTCGATCTACATCGACGGGGCGAGAGCGGATATCGTCTACCTGGAGGACCTTTCCGCGACCGAAGTGCGCAGGATCCGCGTGCTGCGCGGCCCCTCTGCCGCCTCGCTCTACCCGGACGCGGCCAACGGTGTCATCGTGGTCGAGACCTGGCGGTCTCGCGGTGGAACCTGAGGCCGGATTCCCCCTCTTCCATCCCCAGCCATGCATCGCCGAGTGTCGCTACCGTACCCACGGCCAGAGGGCTTGGGTACCTCTCCCTCGAAGCCGGTTGGCTTGGCAACCAAAGGAGCAAACCGTGACGGAGAACCGGAGCCCGTCCGCGGAGGAAATCCGCCAGATCGTCCGCGAGGAAGTTGGCAAACAAGTCATTCCCGAGGCCGAAATCCGCTGCATCATTCGTGAAGAAACCGGGCCCCGGTTCGATTCCCTGGAGGGGAGGGTGGATGCGGTTCACCGCGATTTGTTGAGTCTGCGCTACGAGCTGCGCGGAGTGATCGACCCGGACTTCCCCCCGGTGAGGGCCAAGGTTCATGGGTAGCAAGAGCAGCACGACCGCCATCGCCGGGAACGGCAAATGATCACGGGTGTGCATGAGCGAATGGCGCCTGTGTCGCTCCTTGTCACCCGTCGGAAATCAGCGGTGACAGGTTGCTCGCCAGCAGGCGCCGGTTGAACTCGGCGACTTCCCCTTCGAACAATTCATCGACCTGTGCCCGATACTCCGCGACCTCTCCGTTCAGCAGCCGCTGGACCTCGCCCGCCTGGTCCGTCGGAGGAAAGTCCCCGTTCATGATGGCGCCGGCCAGGTAGCGCAGCTCCTCGGCCAGCTTCGGCGCCCAGCGCACGCCGTCCCTGGCCCGTGCCCGTGGTGACGCGCAATTCCTGCGACTGGCTCTGCTGGCCATCCACCTCGAGCGTGACGGTGTAGGTGCCCGGCGATACGAGCATCGACAGCCCCTGCCCACCGGAGCGCGTGCGGTCGTCGCCGAGGTCCACCCAGTCGGCGTAGAGCGGCTTGGTGCGGAACCACGATCCCGGGTGACGGTTCGTCACAGAGGTCCCACCACACACGGTTGATCCCGGCCTGTCCCGAGCCCTCGAGCGAACGCACCGGGTTGCCGGCCGCATCCGCGATGTGGATCGTGGCTCCACCCGCGCTGCCATCCCCCAGCCAGTAGTTGATCGACGCGCCGTAGGGCGGGTTGCCCCGTCGGACTGGTCGTTCGGCGTCGAGCGCGCGGAGGTGATGGCCCGGAAGCGGTAGGCGTCGCGCGGCGCGAACAGATGCGCCTCCGACACCGCGACCTCAGCGCTCAACTGCTGCAGCGGCGTGATGTCGTCCAGGATCCAGAAGCCGCGCCCGTAGGTCCCCACCACCAGGTCGTTGAAGTGCTTCTGCACCTCGATCCCGTACATCGGCGACACCGGCATGTTGTTCATCAGCGGCTGCCAGTTGTCCCCGTTGTCGAACGACACGTAGAGGATGTTCTCGGTGCCGAGATACAGGAGCCCGGGCCGCACCGGGTCCTCGTGGATGTCGCGCGTGTAACTGAGCGGACTGTCGGCGATTCCCTCGACGATCTTCGTGAAGCTCTCGCCGTAGTCGTCGGTGCGGTACACGTGGGGCTCGAAGTTGCCCTGCTGGTGATGCTCGATCGCGAAGTAGGCCTTGCCGGCCTCGTGCGCCGAAGCGTGGATGCCGCGCACCACGCCGTCGGGCGGCAGGTCGGGAATGTTGTTGGTCACGTTGTTCCATGTCCCGCCCCCGTCCCGCGTGACGTGAACGAGCCCGTCGTTCGACCCGGCCCACATCAGGTTCGCGTCGAGGGGGGACTCGGCGAAGGCGTAGATCACGCAGCAGAACTCGACCCCGATGTTGTCCGGGGTGAGCCCGCCTGAGATCCCCATGCGGGACTCGTCGTTGGTAGTCAGGTCGGGGCTGATGATCTCCCAGCTCTGGCCGCCGTTCATGGTCCGGTGCACGTGCTGGCTGGTGACGAAGACGGTGTTGCGGTCGTGCGAGGAGACGTGCAGGGGGAAGGTCCACTGGAAGCGGAAGCGCACCCCGCCGGCCGGGTGGCCGCTGGCCAGCTCCGGCCCCGTCCAGCGACCGAGACAGCCCCGAGGTCTGGAAATACACTTCATCGGGGTCGTCGGGGCTGACGAAGCAGTTGTTGTAATAGGCCGTGCGGCCACCCAGGTCGCGGGAGTGGTTCATCAGCTCCCACGTCGACCCTGCGTCGAGCGAACGCCAGAACTCCCCGCTCTCGGTCTCGCGCCCGTGCCAGGGCACCCCGTCTCCGGTTTCGATCAGCGCGTAGACCCGGTTGGGATCGGCCGGGGTCAGACACATGTCGGTCTTCCCCACCGGCAGCAGCGGCAGCCCGTTGCCCTCGAGCTTCCTCCAGGTGTCGCCGCCGTCCTCCGAGAGGTAGACGCCGCTGCCCTCTCCCCCGCTTTCCCGTCCCCAGGTGTGCACCTCCACGGTACACCCCCGCGAAGAGCCGGCGCGGGTTGGAGGGCTCCATCTCGATGCTCGACGTGCCCGTGTTCTCGTCCGCGAAGAGCACGTGCTCCCAGCTCTCGCCGCCGTCCATCGTGCGGAAGACGCCGCGCACCTGCTGCGGGCCGTGTGCGTGGCCCAGCGCCCGCACATATACGATGTCCGGATCGTGGGGATGGACCACGATGCGCGACGTGCGCGTCGGCCCTCCCTCGCCGAGCCCCATGTGGCGCCACGTCCTGCCCGCGTCGGTGGACTTGTAGACGCCGGTGCCGAGCGAGACGTTGGAGCGAATGTGGGGCTCACCCGTCCCGGCCCACACGATCGACGGGTCCGACGGCGCCACCGCGAGCGCTCCCACCGAGTGACCCTCGCCAAGGACCTGGGCGGGGGTATCGATGGCACCATAGGTCCGTCGTCAATCGCCTCGCAAGCGAGCCTGAGCAGGGGCCGGCACGCCTCTCGAATCTGCTTGCCGGAAACCCTGCTTCGCATTATTCTCACCGACTAGTTGAAATGCCTCCGGGATCCTCGAAAAAGCGAGCCCAAGGTCAACGTTTTCGGGGGGTCGGGGGTCATGAAGGGCGCGGGAGGGGGCTGTTGCGTATGGACGCCACAGCCGAGGTTTCTCCGCGAAGGCGGCGGTTTTCAGGCGATCACAGATTGGTTCGCAAGACAAGGACGGGAGCACCGCATATGAAGATCCTCAACCCTGGCGCGGTACTGGTTGGTGGCCTCCTGCTGACGGGAGCCGGAATCGGCACGAGTTCAGGTCCCACGGCACCCGACGGGGAAGCCGTTCGGCCGTCGGACGCGACGCACGCCGCCTCCATGCCCACGGAGGAGCTGACCACCGTCGTGCGCACCTACTGTCAGGTGTGCCACAACGACGCGCTGCTGACCGGCAACGTCTCGTTCGCCGAGTTCACCGTCGAGGGCGCTGCCGACAATGCCGCGCTCGCGGAACGCATGATCCGCAAGCTGCGCGCGGGCATGATGCCGCCGCCGGGCATGCCCCGTCCGGAAGCCGAAGTGCTGCTCTCACTGGTCGAGACGCTCGAGAAGAACGTCGACGACGCCTACCGGCGCCATCCCAACCCCGGGGTGCGGACTTTCCAGAGACTCAACCGGGCCGAGTACTCGGCGGCCATCCGCGAACTGCTGGGCATCGAGGTCGACGCCGGCGTCTGGCTTCCTCTCGACCAGATGAGCGAGAACTTCGACAACATCGCCGATGTCCAGGCGCTCACCCCGACCCACCTCGACGCCTACCTGAACGCCGCCAGCGAAGTGAGCCGCCTGGCGGTCGGAAGCCCGAACGTCGACCCGACCGACGCCACCTACAACACCTCGCCCTACGGCTCGCAGCACGCCTGGGAGTACGTGGAAGGCGCGCCCTACGGCACCCGCGGCGGAATCGTGGTGACCCACGACTTCCCGGCCGACGGCGAGTACATCCTCACCCCCGTGATCGAGGGTGGCCGGAGCGCCCGCTTCGAGGACGTGGACATTTCCATCGACGGAGAGCCCATCGCGCTGCTGGCGGCCGGGCCCTTCCCCCGCGGCGGCGCGGACTTCCGCGGCGGTTCGCCCATCAAGACCAACCCGACCTTCATCCGCGCCGGACAGCGTCCGGTGTCCGCCGCCTTCGTCCGCCGCATCGACGGTCCCTACGACGACCTCATCAAGCCGCCCGAGTGGTCGCTAGCCGGCGGAGCCGGGGGGAGCCCCGGGCAGACGACGCTGCCGCACCTGAAGAGCCTGATCATCAGCGGCCCCTACAACGTCACCAGCGTTTCCGAGACCGAGGCCCGCCGCCGCATCTTCTCCTGCCGGCCCACCAGCCCCGAGGAAGAGCGCCCCTGCGCCGAGCAGATCATCGACCAGGTCGGAAGCGCCGCCTACCGGCGTCCCCTGGACGAGCGCGACATGGCCGGGTTGATGGCGTTCTACGACGATGGCGCCGGCGACTCGGGCTTCGAGACCGGGGTGCGGCGGGCGCTCCAGGCCATCCTGGCGAGCCCCCACTTCATCTTCCGCATCGAGAAGCAGCCGGAGGACATCAAGGCGGGCGAGCGCTACGAAATCAGCGACCTGGCTCTGGCCACGCGCATGGCCGCGTTCCTCTGGGGCACCCAGCCGGACGCCGAACTGATCGACCTGGCCGAGCGCGGAAGGCTCTCCAGAGACAGCGAACTGGAGAAGCAGACCCGACGCATGCTCGCCGACCCCAAGGCCGAGGCGCTTGGACCGCGCTTTGCGGCCCAGTGGTTCCGCCTGCAGGACCTCGACAAGGTGCACCCGGACTCCTACTGGTTCCCGAACTACAGCCAGCAGCTGGCCGACGCCATGCGCACCGAGACCGAGATGTTCTTCAACAGCCTCGTGCGCGACGACCGCAGCATTCTGGACCTGTTCACCGCCGACTACACCTACATGAACGAGCGGTTGGCCAGACACTACGGCATGCCGGGCGTGCTGGGCGACGAATTCCGTCGGGTGCAGTACCCCGACAGCCGCCGCGGCGGCGTCCTGGGACAGGGATCGATCCTGGTGCTGACCTCGATGGGTACCCGCACCTCTCCCGTTCTGCGCGGGAAGTGGGTGATGGAAGTGTTGCTGGGCACACCCCCGCCTCCCCCTCCGCCGGACGTTCCGGCGCTCGAGGAGACCGAGGGAGCCACGGACGGACGCTTCCTGACCACGCGGCAGCGCATGGAGATCCATCGGGCCAACCCGACCTGCCATGCCTGCCACCAGTTCATGGACCCGATGGGGCTCGCGCTCGACAACTTCGACGTCACCGGCAAGTGGCGTATCCGCGAGAACAACATGGCGCTCGACACCCGCGGCAACCTCTATGACGGCACGCCGCTGGCCACTCCGGAAGATCTGCGGAACGCGCTCATGCAGCGGCCGATCCCGCTGGTTCGCACCTTCACCACGAACCTACTGGCGTATGCGCTGGGACGGCGCGTAGAATACCACGATCAGCCCACTGTGCGCGCGATCGCGCGCGAGGGCGAAGAGGATGACTACCGCATCTCGTCCTTCATCATCGGCGTCGTCAAGAGCGACCCGTTCCGGATGAGGATGGCGGACGTGGTGGCCGAAGAAGAGATGGAGACCGGAGGATAACGGAACGCGCTTCCACCGAACGGGACAGCGCATGACCGACATCGGGTTGTACACCCTGCTTCAGGAGATTTGAAATGCAATTCATCACCGGCAAGCACATCGCCCGTCGCACGTTCCTGCGGGGGATGGGCGCAACAGTAGCACTCCCGCTGCTCGATTCGATGCTGCCCGCGGCGAGCCCGTGGGTTAGCCGGAAGCTGGCGGAAGGCAAGACGCGCCTCCTCGCGATCGAGGTGGTGCACGGAGCTGCCGGAAGCGTCGACTGGGGCGCCCAGCAGTACCTGTGGTCGCCGGAGAAGATCGGACGCGACTTCGAGTTCGTGGCCCAGAGCGCGCTGACGCCGCTGGAGGACTGGCGCAGGTATCTCACGATCGTGAGCAACACCGACGTGCGCATGGCCGAAGCCTTTACCGGGCCCGAGATCGGCGGTGACCACTTCCGCTCCAGCGCCACCTTCCTGACCCAGCAGCATCCGAAGCAGACCCAGAGTTCCGACCTCTACGTCGGCACCTCGCTCGACCAGACGTTTGCGCGCCGTTTCGGGCAGGATACTCCCCTGCCGTCCATGCAGCTGTGCATCGAGGATCTCGATCAGGCCGGAGGCTGCACGTACAACTATTCGTGCGCCTACACCGACTCGATCAGCTGGGCCGCGCCCAACGAGCCGCTGCCGATGATCCGGGACCCGCGCACCGCCTTCGACCTCCTCTTCGGCGCCGGCGGCACCCCGGAGGAACGCCAGGCGCGCCGCCGCGAGAACGCGAGCATCCTCGACTGGATCGTCGGCGAAGTCGCGCACCTGAGGGGCGAGCTGGGTGCCACTGACCGCCGTCGCATGGACCAGTATCTGGACAACGTGCGCGAGATCGAGCGCCGGATTCAGATGGTCGAGGCGCAGAATACGAGCGGAGAGCAGCGCGAGTTGCCGGAGGCGCCGGCGGGCGTGCCGGATTCCTTCACCGAGCACATGCAGATGATGTTCGACCTGCAGGTGCTGGCGCTGCAGTCCGACATGACGCGCGTCTTCTCCTTCAAGACCGGTCGCGACGCGTCCAACCGGATCTATCCGGAGAGCGGCACCGACAAGCCGTTCCACCCGACCTCGCACCACGGCAACAACGAGGAGACCATCCTCGACTTCAACACCATCAACCGGTTCTACGTGGGCCTGCTGCCGTACCTGCTGGAGAAGCTGCACAACAGCCAGGACGGCGAATCGAGCCTGCTCGACCAGACCATGATCATCTACGGGTCGCCCATGGGAGATCCGAACATCCACAATCACCGCCGGTGCCCGCTGCTGCTGCTGGGTGGGGCCAATGGCCAGCTCGCAGGCAACATGCACCTGAAGGCGCCGGACGGAACCCCGATGGCCAACGTCTTCCTGAACGTCATGCACAAGCTCGGTTTCGAAGATATGTCGAGCTTCGGCGACAGCACGGGCGAGTTCAACGTGCCCAGTTCAGTGTTGACCGCGGTTGAGGAAGCAAGTCAGTCACGCTAAACCGGGGACGGTCAGCATGAAGAAGAGAGTGCATGTAAACGCGCTGGCGGCGCTGGTCGTCAGCATGCTGTTCACGTCGGCGGCCGCGCCCGATTCGCCCTTGGCGGACGCCGCCATGAGCGGTGATGCGACCGCGGTGCGGACACTGCTGGCGAGCGGCGCGGACGTGAACGCGGCGCGCGGGGACGGCATGACCGCCCTGCACTGGGCAGCCGAGACCGGCAACGCCGAGATCGCCGAGATCCTGGTGAATGCGGGAGCGATCCTCGAGGTCACCACCCGCCTGGGTGCCTACACGCCGCTGCATGTAGCCGGCAGGAAGGGAGCCGCCGGGGTCATCCGCGTGCTGTTGGACGCCGGTGCGAACCCGAAGGGGGCGGCAGCCACGGGCTCCACGCCCCTGCACCTGGTTGCGGGGGCGGGTAGCGCCGCGGGGGCGAAGCATCTGCTGGACGCCGGCGCCGAGATCGACGCGCGGGCCGGCGACGCCCAACAGACGCCCCTGATGTTCGCGGCGGCCGCAGACCGCGCGGATGTCGTGACGCTTCTCCTGGAGAACGGAGCGGAGCCGGACATCACGACCACGCTGATGGAAGCGGCTACCCGGTCGGCGGTGGACAACTATGCGGGCGAGCGCATGCAGGAAGTTCTCGACGCCTTCAAGGGAGACGGCAACGAGTTGCCGACGCCCGCCCAGATCCAGGCCGCTCTGGAGGTCGCCCGGGCCGTGCAGCGCGCGGGCGTGGTGCCCGAGGAGGAAGAAGAGGAGGATGAGGACGACCCCAGGGCCTTCTTCCGCCAGCCTCCCGACGATAAGTGGGGGAGCCTGACCGCGCTTCACCACGCAGCCCGCGAGGGTGCCATCGACGCGGCGATGGCGTTGCTGGACGGTGGCGCCGACATCAACTACGTCACCGAGTCCGACAACACCAGCCCGCTCACGATGGCGGTCATCAACGGCCGCTTCGACCTGGCGATGAGGCTGCTGGAACGCGGCGCCGATCCCAACCTGGCAACGGTCGACGGCGTGGCGCCGCTCTACGCCACCTTCAACGTCCAGTGGTCGCCGCGGTCACGGTATCCGCAGCCGCGCGCCCACGAGCAGCAGGCAACGGAATATCTCGACCTGGCAATGGCGCTGCTCGACGCCGGTGCGGAAGTGAACTACCAGGTCACCGAGAACTTCTGGTACTTCACCTACAGCGGGTGCGGCAACGGCAACTGCGGCCTGGAGAACCAGGCGGGCGTGACGCCCTTCTGGCGGGCCTCGCGCGCACTCGACCTCGACGGCATGAAGCTGCTGCGCTCCTGGGGTGCGGACTGGAACATGGCCACCTTCAAGCAGCCCGAGCGCCGCAGGGGACGGAACCCGCGCACCGGCGACACCGAGGATGAGGACCAGGTCGATCCGTCAGGGCTGCCGCCGGTTGAGGTGGGGGGTCCCGCGGTGTTCCCGATCCACGCCGCCTCGGGCGTCGGCTACGGCGAAGGCTTCGCCGGCAACGCACACACCCACATTCCGGGCAACTGGATCGCGGCGGTCGAATACCTGCTCGAGCTCGGCGCCGACGTCAACCAGCGTGACGCCAACGGCTACACCCCGCTTCATCACGCGGCCGCGCGCGGCGACGCCGAGATGATCCAATGGCTGGTGGACCACGGCGCCGACGTAATGGTGGTGAGCCGCAAGGGACAGACCACGGTCGACATGGCCAACGGTCCGGTCTCGCGCGTGACGCCGTATCCGGAGGCGATCGCCCTGCTGGAGAGCATGGGCGCGATCAACAACCACAACTGCGTCTCCTGCTAGGAGAAGCGTAGAAGCCATTTTCGCACCTCCCTGAAAGGGGGGCGCTGGAACGGCAAAACGCCCGCCACGGTTCTCGTGGCGGGCGTTTTTTGGGGGCGTGCCTGGTGTGCCCCGTCAGCGTCAGCCGCCCCCGCCCCTCATGGTAGTGACCTCGATCAGCCCGTTGGGGAAGCCGGTTCCCCAGCGCATGGTGGCGTCCGCCGCGCTGTGAAAGCGAACCGACTGGACCTGGTCGGGGCGCAGAGAGTCCAGGATCCCCCAGTCCTGCGGAGCGCCGCCATCCAAGACGACGGGTACCCGGCGGTCACCCCCGAACTCGATGCTTGGCGCGCCGCGCACGTTCATCCACCGGGGCCGCAGCTGACGGATCGCGTCGGCGAGCATCATGGTGGAGTAGTTCGCGAGTTCCTGGGCCATGATCACGCTCGGATCGCGCCGGACATTGCGGTCGCACAAGTGGTCGAGTTCCTCCGCCGAGAGAACGCTGGCTTCGGATGCGCCCGGCGCGTCGGCCACTGGACTGTCGGCGGCGCACACCTGCGCCAGCTGGTCGCCCGTAAGGGTCTCGCGCAGCTCACGCACGGCCGGGGTGTCGCCGGGGGTGCTGACGCACGCCTGGGCAAGCATGATGAGCGACACCGCAATCAAGGGGTTCAGTGCTGTTCGTCGCATGGTGCTTGCCTCCATCACGGGGTTCCGGTACCTGGGTCCATCCTTCGCGAGATGCGCTTGTCCAGACAACCCCTGTGGCACACCGGGGCACACGCGCCTTCTCGTACTACCGGTGCGCCCGGTCAGGGGTCCAACCGCACGCGAGCCTGGAGCCGATTGCCAGACCGGCTACCCTGTCGCGCGAGCCCGGAATGGGCGATGGCAGCCGCCGCACGTACGGCCCAGACCCGCGGCCGCGTCACCGACGCCCGTCATGTCGCCTGCTCGGGCCGCTTCGGCCAGCGCGTCGGCAGCGCTCTGGAAAGCAGAGAGAGCCTCTCCAAAGCCGGCGGCATCCTCCCAGATGTCCGGAAGTGCACGGGAACCCTCGCCGAGAGACCCCGCGGGGAAGATGTCGGACGCCATCGCCGACAGTTGCTGCAGCGAGAGCGCGTGTCCCAGGACATGGCCCTGATGCGGCACATCCTCGTTCAGGATGGCGGTGAGGGCCCCCCGGTGCGCCCCGAGGCTGTTCATGATGGTCTGACGGTACTCCATGTCCGGAGTCGGGTCCTGCGCCGCCACGCGGGCGGGGGCCAACCCGGCGACGATGCAAGCGGCGAGAGCGGTGCGGGTTACGACTGCATACGAGCGGGCCACGGCGTTTCCTCCTCCCCGAAGAATGAGACCCGGAGGCACCCGTGAAGCGACCACCCGGGCGGGTTCGAGCGCGTTGTCACGAAACCCTAGATAGATCGCCGGGGGCGTCGGCGCAAGGGAGGACGGCGAGCCGACCTGGGCCTGGAAGGGTACGTGGCCGCTTGACGCACCCGTAAGGCCGTGGCCCGTCCGAGCTACCGGTCCATGCCCGACGCCTCATCGGTCGCCGCCATGCTTCCGTCCAGATACCCGCCAAAGGTTTCGTCGAACGCTCCCGGGAAGAATTCTCCGGTCACGATCGACGCCTGGGTGGGGTCTCCGTCCACCACCACGATGTTCAGCGGCGTGCCCCACTTGCGCGGATCCAGGAGAGCCTTGCGCATGCGGAAGTGCGAAGTGGTGACCCGCACCAGGTCCTCGTCGTCAGGATCGGGATTGGGACTGCCCAGGATGACCGGGTATTCGATGCCGAACTCGTCGACGTACTCGGCCACCACATCGGGGTGGGAGTATTCGCTGCGCCCGATGATCATCAGACCGTCGTCCCGGTGCACGCCGTACTTCGAGACCAGGTCGGGGGCCTCGTAGCGGCAGTTGGCGCACCACTCGGCGAAGTAGGTCAGGAGGGTGACGCGATTCCCGCGCACCACGTCCTCGAGGTCGATCTCCTTTCCGTCCCTCGAAGTGCCGGAGAAATCACGGCGCAGGACTTCCCAGGGCACCAGGTGGTCGCCGCCAGCTCCGGCCACCTCCGCGGTCAGGTCGATCGCGACCACCGGCGAGTATTCGTGCGGGTGAGGCGCCGCCGCCTCTTCCACGGGAGCCGCGGGATTCATCACCAGCCAGCCGCCGCCGGCCAGGACCAGCAACGCTACCGCTGAAACGATCCATCTCGTCATCGGAACCTTCCTCCTTCGGGGATTGCCTGAATCCGGTTCTCGGCAAGGGAAAACAAAAAACGCCCGCCAGCCGGGTCGCTGGTCGGGCCTCCGAGCATCCTCTGCCGATCGTGAGGGAGCTACATGGGTCGGCCCGCCCGACCCCGCATCGGGGTGTAGCATGGACACGAGCAGACCTCGACGACGGACTGCTGCCCGCCGTGGCGTCGCGTATCTTCGTTGTGGCTCCGGATTGCGTACATTGCGAACCGGGGTTTGTGAGCGGGATTGCTCGGCCAACGTTTTGTGAGCGGGACTGCTCGGCCAACCTCGCAAGACCCAAAATGAACCTGAACCGGGGATCGCGCAACGGCGGCCCCGGGAGTGCCGGTCGCCCGAACACGGGATACCTTCTTGAAGCGACAGATTCCGACCGGCACCAGGGGCTCGGCAGCGAATGCCCGCTTCAGAGCTGCGGTGGCACTTGCAGCCCATGGACCGGCTTCCCCCGGCATGGGAGCGCGCGGATTCGTCCGGGGACTGCTGGCGGTATTCGGCCTCCTGCCCGGCGTACTCGCGGCACAGACCGGCGGCGTGGAAGGAAGGATCCTCGATGCGGACGGGCCGCCCGTCTTCGCCGCCAACCTCATGCTCGCCGTCCAGGCGACGCCGGACCAGGTCGAGCGCATCGCTGAATCGGATCGTTTCGGCTACTTCCGGATCGAGAGTCTGCTTCCGGGGCAGTATCTGCTGCGTGTCGAGCGAATCGGATACGGAGAGGTCGTCCAGCCGGTCGAAATCGTCGTCGGCCGGCGCATCGAGATCGACATCACGCTGACCGCCTCCCCGGTCGAGCTGGAGGGCATCTCCGTCAGCACGGCGGAAACCCGCGAGCGCAGCCGCTTCCTGGAAACCGCGGGCGTCACGGTGCGCGAGATCTCGCAGGCGGAGCTGCGTCTCGTGCCCGGTCTCGCCGAAGCGGATCCGATCAGGGCGGTCGAGGTTCTGCCCGGGGTGGTGTCCACCTCCGACTTCACGGCGTCCTTCAACGTGCGCGGCGGCTCCGCGGATCAGAACCTGATCCTGCTGGACGGCGTGCCCATCTTCAACCCGTTCCACCTGGGCGGCATCTTCTCGGTCTTCAACGCCGACATGGTGGGGCGGGTCGAGCTGAGTTCGGGCGGCTTCCCCGCCGAGCATGGCGGACGGGTGTCGTCGCTGCTGCTCGTCGAGAGCGACCCCGGGCCCGACGACTTCAGCGTCCGGGGCGGCGTGTCGCTGCTCGCGGCGCGGGCCGCTCTTGGAGGCAGGGCACCCGCGGTGATGGAGCAGACGCTCGGGCTCCAGCGTCTCAAGTGGCGGGCTTCCGGCCGGCGCTCCTGGTTCGACCAGCTGCCGAGGTCGGTCCCCTATCACCTCACGGACTTCCAGGGCGTGGTGGAGGGGTGGACGCCCGGCGGAAGCCGCATCCTGATCACGGCCTACACGGGCGACGACGTCTTCAACCTCACCGAAGTGGACGAGGACGACGAGGATGGTTTTCCCCTGCGCGCGGCCTGGGAATGGGGCAACGACCTCATCGGGGTGCGCTGGACCATGCCTCGCCGCGACGGCGGAGCCCTCGACGTGCGCGCGGGCTACACGCGCTTCAACTCCGCCCTGGCCTTCCCCGATTTCTCGGATACCGAGTTCACCAGCGGCATCTCGCAGCTGTCGATGGGAGCTGAACTCGAACACGCCGTGGGTCGCCAGTGGACGTTCAAGAGCGGGATTTCGGCGGACCGCATGACGCACCTCAACCTGGTCCGGGCGGGGGGCACCCAATTCACCGACAACTCGGGCAGGGGATGGCTGGGAGGCGTCTTCGCGCATGCCGAGTGGAGGGGCGGGCTGGCCTGGCTGGTCGAAGCCGGAGTGCGCGCGGACCGCTGGGGACCCACCGTGAGCGATCCCATCAACCAGCTGGCCCCGAGGTTCGCGGTGAAGCGGTTCCTCCGCGGCGGCGACATCGCAGTGAAGGCCGCGGCAGGGCGCTTCACCCAGTTTCTGCATTCGGCACGGGACGACGAGGTGCCCATCGGCATCGATGTGTGGGTGCTCTCCGGCCACCTGGCGCCCCACATCGCTTCCGACCAGGCCCAGGTGGGGGTCGACGCATACTTCCCGGGAGGGTGGTTTGCGTCGCTGGAAGTCTACGAGCGGTTCTTCGACGGCGTGACCACCTTCAACCCGGTCGACGACCCGAACCGGGGCGACGACGACCTCTTGCCCGGCAGCGGCCGGTCGCGCGGGCTCGATTTGTTCCTGCGCAAGACCGGGGAGGGCCTGACCGGCTGGGTGTCCGCTTCGTGGCTGCGCGCCACCCGCACCTTCCCGAACTACCTGAGCGGCCGGCAGCCCCCACCCGACCACACCTACCCCCCGATCTTCGACCGCCGGCTGGACCTGGACGTCGTCCTGCGGATTCCCATGCCCGCAGGCTTGCGTGGCGGAGTGCGCTGGAACCTGGGGACAGGGTTGCCCTACACCCGCCCCCTGGCCTCGTTCACGTACTTCTCTCCGCAGAACGTGTCCGGCGGGCGGCTTACGATGCAGGACGACGAAACCAATGCCATGTTGCTCGGCCCCCGCAACGGGACCCGCTACCCGGCGTATCACCGCCTCGACCTGAGCATGCGCCGAACCTTCACCTTCGGCTGGGGCACGCTCACGCCCCACCTCGACGTGCTCAACGTCTACAACCGCAAAAACGTCCTCTTCTACTTCTTCGACTATTCCGCGGACACGGCGACCCGCTCCGGCCTGTCAATGTTCCCGATTCTGCCCACGGTAGGGGTGGAGGTGACGTTCTGATGAATCCCCGCGGCTTCGGCATCCCCTGCGCGCTGGCGGCCCTTCTGGTGTCGGTCGCGGCGTGCGAAATCCAGGAGATCACCGTGGCGCAGTCGGAGGACGTGGTCGTCGCCGAGATCTACCTCTCCTCCGATATCGACGGTGTCTCCGGCAGTGCGTGGATTCACCGGACGCTGGGGAGTGCCGGCTCGACGCGGGAGCTGTCCTCCGCGGATGTGTTCCTGCGCGCGGAGTCGCGCGTCTCCACCGTTCGCCTCCGTCCTGCCGACCCTTCCTCCTGTGCCGGCGACGAGCTTCCGGCGGACTTCCCGGGATCGTGTTATTTCGTGGGACCGCTCGATCCCCGCCACTTCGGGCCGGGTTCGCTCGTGGAAGCGATCATTCGTCTGCCCGACGGAGGCCGCATCACGGGACAGACGCGCGTTCCGGGATCCTACGAACTCCGGAGCCCGCGCATCAATCGCCGCCGGATGTGCTCGCTGAAACCGGCCCGGCGCCTCACTGTGGAATGGACCCGCGCCGAAGGGGCGTGGGCCTACATTTCCGAGACGCAGATCATCAACCTCACTGCAGCGCTCGAGGACACCAACATCGAAGTGGAGGAAGATCCGCTGCTCCTGGTGGGGCTGTCCGTATCGGAAGCGGATACCACGATCGTATTCCCCTCCGAATTCGGCCTGTTCGACCGCCCCAACCTGGGGCGCGATCTGGCATTGGTCTTACAGGAGGGACTACCTTTCGGGACGCAGGCGGAAGTAGTGATCGCGGCCGCCGACCGCAACTACGTCAACTGGGTACGGCGCGGGGCCTTCAACCCGTCGGGCATCGTTCGGGTTCCCAGCCTGCACGGGGACGGTACGGGTGTATTCGGGTCGGTCGTGCGCCAGCGCTTTACGGTCGATGCAGGTCTGGACCTCCCGACGCCGGGACCCTGCGAGCCTGCGGAGCCGTAGAATGGTGGCGAGGCCGGGACATCCTTTCGCATCCCCCTCCCCCGTCCGCAACGCGAGGTACGAGAAGAGAAGACCATGGCGAACATCATCATCCCTCCCCGGTGGCGTATTTCGGACGCGCTTGCGACCCCCCGGGAGGTGTATCTGCGACGTCGCGAATTCGTGCGCGCACTGGGTCTCGGCGTGGCCGCGCTGGGATCGGCCGCGTGCGGCTCCAAGTTCATCGCGAACGAGGAAGATCCCGTCGAGCCGGATCCGCCGCCGGATCCCACGGATCCCACGGATCCCACCCAGCCCGTCACCCCGCCGGATGCCGACCCGCCCACGTGCGACGACAATCCGCCGCGAAACCCGTTGCACACCATCTGCGCCTCTCCCAACGCCGACCTTTATCCGGCGGAGCGGAACACCACCTATACCCTGGGATCGCGCGCGATCACCGACCGCAACATCACGTCGACCTACAACAACTACTACGAGTTCATGCAGAGGGCCGGGAGCATGTGGAGGCTGACGGGCCCGTTGCAGGTACGTCCGTGGACGGTGACCTTGTCCGGGCTGTGCAACGCGCCCGCCACCTGGGACATCGACGAACTCGAGCGCCTGTTCGGCATCGAAGAGCGCCTCTACCGCCTGCGCTGCGTCGAGACCTGGTCGATCGCCGTGCCCTGGAGCGGTTACCCGCTGAGCAAGCTGATCGAACTCGCCGAGCCCCTGTCGTCGGCCAAGTATGTCGCCTTCCGCAGCTTCCACCGGCCCGACGAGGCGATCGGGCAGGAAAGCGGTTCGCATTGGCCGTGGCCCTACTACGAAGCGCTGCGGCTCGACGAGGCCATGAACGACCTCGCCTTCGTGGTGACGGGCGCCTACGGCGAGCCGTTGCCCAAGCAGAACGGGGCGCCGCTGCGACTCGCGCTTCCCTGGAAGTACGGCTACAAGAGCGCGAAAGCCTTCCTGGAGGTGGAGTTCACGGAGACGCAGCCCGCGACGTTCTGGTCGGACTACGCGCCCAACCAATACGGCTTCTACTCCAACGTCAATCCGGACGTCGGCACCCCCTGGGCACAGAACAATGAAAGACATCTGCCCAGCAACACCGACCAGCCGACGCAGCTCTTCAACGGCTACGGGGAGTTCGTGGCGGACCTGTACGATCCGGAGCTGCTGACCCGCGTGAGCTAGCCGGGACGCGCCGGCCCCGCAGCGGCAGGAGACAGCTCGTCAGGAAGGGTGCGAACGGCCTCTCCGCGAAGAAACGGGTGCCCTACAGGGAGAGGCGGGTGAAGTAGCCCACCACGATCTCGGGGCCGGTGGCGAGGTTCTGGCCCGACAGGGGCAGCCGGGATCCCAGTTCCACCTGCCCGGGACCCGCGGTCACCAGCAGCGAGGGATAGAGCCGCACCATCTCGCGCTCCTGTCCCTCCCCCGTGAGTCCTCCGAAGCTGGGAACGCCGCCGTACCACCCCTCGAACTGGACCTTGAAGCCGAGCGGTTCGCCGCCTCCGCCCAGGCTCACGTTGAAGAAGCGCTCGTCGCCGAAGTCGCCGCCGGTTTCCTGGGCCTCGCGCCATCGGTAGCCGGCCCAGGCCTGCAGGTAGAAGGGACGCGGCCAGAAGGAGTGTCCCACCTCCGCCAGCACTTCCCAGTCGCGCTGCCCATCGCCCAGCGGAATAAGGTCGGTGCCCGACTCGAAGTCGGTGGGAAGCTTGGTGCCCGCGCGGATGGCGAAGGGGAAGTCGCTGCCCACAAGCCGCAGCGGAGCCGTGCGCACGTACACGCGGGTATCGCCGAATCCCCACGAAATGCGGGTGCCTTCAAGGTCGGCGAACTCGAGGCGGTGATAGGACGGCTGAACCCAGATGTCCACGCCGGGCGCGATGCCCATCGCAACCGTCAGGAAGGAGGACGCGGTCTGCGCGTGACCGTCCAGAACGAAGTTGCGGACTTCGCCCGTGGGGCTGAACTGCTCCCGTGTATCCAGATAGTACATGGCGAACGAGGCCCACCCCTGGCGCTCGGGTTCGATCCACTGTCCATATCCCGGCGAGGCAATAAGCGAGAGCGAGAAGGCGGCCAGCGCAAGTCCGCGGCAGATCGCCGGGGCGCGTTTCTGTTGAGTCATGGCGTATCGTCGGAAGCTGTTTCAGGAGCGGAACGCTCGACCAGGTCGCGCTCGACCGAGTGAGGAGGCCGCTTGTCGGCTTTGGCCGATGGACGGGCACAATCCGTGCCGCCATCCATGCCGGATCACGTCGGCGGTCGTAACCTTACAAAATAGCCGATCACCAGCGTGTTGCCAGCCGGCAGGTTGGTGCCCCGCACCGGAATCTGTACGCCGGCCTTCGCCGAGCCCGCTCCCAGCCTGTAGTTCAGGGATGGCGTCAGGCGGAGCATCGAGCGGGACGCGGTGGCGATCGAGAGCCCCTCGATGACCGGGACTCCGCCGTCCCAGCCCTCCGCGATGAGGCTCGCCCCCAGGCGCCCGAACTCGATTCCCCCCGAGAGCAGGAAGAACACTTCGTCGCCGAAATCCCTCCGCGACTCCACGTTCGCCTCCCGCCAGCGGTGGCCGAGCCAGGCGCTCACATACGCAGGCAAAGGGTAGAAGGAGTGGCCCAGCTCAAGGACGAGCTCCCAGTCCCTTTGTCCGTCTCCGAGCGGAATGATCTCGGCGTCCACGGCGAAATCGCCGACCGGGACCTTCGCTCCTCCGCGGACCGCCAGCGGAAACCCGCTCCCGAAGTAGCGCCCGGGCTGAACGCGCAGGTAGAAGCGCGCGTCGCCGATGCCCGTGCGCAGCCGGTCGCCGGCCAAGTCGTCGAAGCGGAGGCGCTGGTAGGGCACCTGCACCCAGGCGTCGACGCCGGGAAACAGTCCCATCGCGACGGTAGCGAAGGCAGACGTGCTGACGGCGTGCGCTTGCGTGAATGGGTCGAAGGCCGCGATGTCGCCGTCGGAATGAAAGGCCTCTCGCGTGTCCAGATGGAAGACCGACAGGTCCAGCCAGCCTCGGCCGGGCGGCTCGACCCACTGGGCGCCGGCCTCCGGGGCGCGGCCGGGCAGGGTCATGATCACGAAGGCCGCGATGAGCAGATCCCGACGGGCGCGGGAGCGAGAGCTGCGGGATGTGGATGGCCGGCTGCGCATTACGGTCCGCTGATCTGCACCGTCACGGTGGCGGACCGCGAATCTCCCGCCACCGTGGAAACCGTTGCGCGCGCGACGTAGGTGCCCGGTTCGTCGTAGGCGTAGTCGAAGTGGCCGGCCTGCGAGTTGATGTTCACGGGCGCGCCGCCGCCGTAAATGAACGGGATTGTCTCCATGTCGCCCGTGCCGTATTCCACCACGGTCTGGGACAGGTTGGTGCCCCGCGACTCGTAGCGAAACCGGATCTCCTGGCCCACGGACGCACTCTCCCGGCTGGCGGTCAGGTCTACCGTCAGGGGCTGGGGCTCCAGAGGCGGGTTCAGGCACGAGACCAGGAGGAGCGCGCAAGCCCCCGGGACGAGCCCCAAGTGCCGCGGAAACCGCCGGCCGGCGGATCCCCGGAATACCCGCAGGAACCTCGATCCGGGATGGGTCCGGCCGGTGGGTCTTCCGGCCCCGCGTAGCGTGCTTCCCGCCGGAGCGGCGTCCGTCGTGGAACTGCGTATGGATTGGCTGAACATCGTGGATCCGCCTCGCTGTTTTCCGCCCCCGTCTCTGGTGGCGAAGAGATCTTTGGAAACCTATGTTAGCTGTAGGATATTGTCTGCATCTCGGACCTGCGAGATCAGGCCGGTCCGACCGGGTGGCTTGCGTCGTCCGGGCGGGCCGGGCCGGTTGCGCATGTCCGCGAACCGGAGGTCACGGAATGAATGCAATCTCTGGCGCCACGGCCGTCCTGGGCGTCGTCCTGCTGGTCGGGGCGAGCGGAAGCGGCTTCTTTCCGGACGCCCCTCCCGTCCCGGCCCCTCCCGCGGACCACGCGCGCGCCGCCCCCGACCTCCCCCCCGCCACGCTCACCGATGTCGTGGTCCAGTACTGCCAGGTGTGCCACAACGACGCCCTCCTGACCGGCAACATGACCTTGTCGGGCTTCCAGGTGGAGGCGGCCGCGGAGAACGCCGAGACCGCCGAGCGCATGATCCGCAAGCTGCGTGCCGGCATGATGCCCCCACCCGGCATGCCCCGCCCCGCCGGCGACACCCTGCTGGCCCTGGTCCAGACCCTCGAGAGCACCATTGACGATGCCGCGCGCCGCAACCCCAACCCCGGAGGGCGCACCTTCCAGCGCCTCAACCGGGCGGAGTACGAGCAGTCGGTGAAGGATTTGCTCGGCCTCGACATCGACGCCGGCGAATACCTGCCCCTGGACACCAAGAGCGCCAACTTCGACAACATCGCCGACGTCCAGATGCTCTCTCCGACGCTGCTCGAGGCGTACCTCAACGCAGCCAGCGAGATCAGCCGGCTGGCGATCGGCGACCGCGAAGCCAGCCCCCGCGAGGTTGCCTACAAGGTCGAGAAGCGCGCTTCCCAGCTCGTTCATGTGGAGGGTACCCCCTACGGCTCGCGTGGTGGCATCGCCATCGACCACACCTTCCCGGCCGACGGGGAGTACGTCTTCTGGATGCAGTTCCACGGCGTGGGCGGCAGGGCAACCGGAGAGAAGATCGAGGTCTCCTTCGACGGTGAGCGGGTGGCCCTCCTGGACGTGAACCTGCGCGGCGGGACGGAGAACGAGCAGCAGGGCCGCGAGATGGTCACCGACCCCATATTCGTGCGCGCCGGTCCCCGCAGCGTGTCCGCCGCGTTCGTCAGAACATTCGAGGGGCCGGTGGAGGAAGTACGGGCGCCGCTCGGACGCGCCGTCAACAGCGGCTGGCCCGACCTGGCTCTCACGACGGTGCCCCACCTGCGCGAGTTCGCGGTACGCGGACCCTTCAGCGTCACCGGCGTATCGGAGACGCCGAGCCGCCAGAAGATCTTCAGCTGCCGGCCGACCGCTCCGGAAGAAGCGCCCGGATGCGCGCGCAGCATCTTTTCGCGCCTGGCCTCGGAGGCCTATCGGCGTCCCGCCACCGAAAGCGACGTCGCCGACCTGATGGCCTTCTACGAGATCGGCGCCGAGGAGGGAGGATTCGAGCGCGGCGTCCGCTTCGCTCTTCAGGCCCTTCTGGCGAGCCCGCACTTCGTCTTCCGCTTCGAGGAACCGCCCTCGGGCACGCGAGCCGGCGAGGAATACGAACTCGACGGCGCCGCCGTCGCCTCGCGGCTGTCGTTCTTCCTCTGGGGCTCTCCTCCGGATGAGGAACTGATGGAGGCGGCCCGCCGTGGGAGGCTGGACGACGAAGACGAGCTGGAGCGGCAGGTCCGGCGAATGCTGGCGGATCCACGCTCCGACGCCCTCTCGACCCGCTTCGCGTCGCAGTGGCTGCGGCTGCAGGACCTGGAGAAGGTGTCGCCCGACATCTACACCTTCCCCTACTTCGACATGACGCTGTCGGACGCGATGCGGCGCGAGACCGAGCTCTTCTTCCAGAATCTCGTGCAGGAAGATCGCAGCCTGCTCGAGATCCTCACCGCGGACTACACCTTCGTCAACGAGCGGCTTGCCGCCCATTACGGGATGCCGGATGTCGCGGGCAGCAACTTCCGCCGGGTCGAGTACCCGGACGACCGGCGCAGCGGGCTCCTCGGACAGGGCAGCATCCTCATGCTTACGTCGATGGCCAACCGCACCTCGCCCGTCCTGCGCGGCAAGTGGGTCATGGAGGTCCTGCTCGACTCGCCTCCGCCCCCGCCTCCACCCGATGTTCCGGCACTGGAGGCCACCGAGGGGATCGAGGAGGGCAAGTTCCTGACCACGCGCGAGCGCATGGAGAAGCACCGGGCCAGCCCGGTCTGCCAGGCCTGCCACCAGTTCATGGATCCCATCGGGCTGGCGCTCGACAACTTCGACGTGACCGGCGAGTGGCGCGTGCGCGAGTACGGGATGCCGCTCGACACGCGCGGCACCTTCTACGACGGAACCACCGTGGCGAGCCCGGGAGACCTGCGCGACGTGCTCCTCAAGCGCCCCATCCCGATCGTGCGCGCCTTCACCAAGAACCTGATGGCGTACGCGCTCGGGCGCCGCGTGATGCATTACGACCAGCCGACGATCCGCGAAATCACGCGCGAGGCGGAGGCCAGCGACTACCGGATGTCGTCGTTCATTCTGGGCATTGTCCAGAGCGACGCGTTCTCCATGAAGCGGACGGATGTGCTCCTGACCGAGGAGACATCCTCCAACTGAAGACGGGCGGCAACGTCCCTGGGAGGCAGACCCCATGAATTTCCTCACCGGCAGACACATCCATCGGCGGACGTTCCTTCGCGGAATGGGCGGATCGCTCGCCCTCCCGCTCCTGGACGCCATGTTGCCCGCGGGCGCGGGATGGGCCCGGGCCTCGGCCAACCTGGACAAGACCCGCTTCATCGCCGTCGAGATCGTGCACGGCGCCTCGGGATGCACGGAGTGGGGCGCGACCCAGAACCTGTGGTCCCCCGCGAAGACGGGGCGCGATTTCGATCTGAGCCCCACGGCCATGAAGTCGCTCGCGCCCTTCCAAGACCACCTCACCATCGTCAGCAACACGGACGTGCGGATGGCGGACGCCTACACCTCGCCCGAGATCGGCGGGGATCACTTCCGCTCAAGCGCGACCTTCCTGACGCAGGCGCACGCGAAGCAGACCGAGGGATCGGATGTCTTCGTGGGGACGTCGATGGATCAGCTGTACGCGCAGCGCTTCGGCCAGGAGACGCCGATTCCGTCGATGCAGCTGTGCATCGAGAACGTGGACCAGGCGGGCGGATGCGCCTACGGCTACGCCTGCGTGTATACCGACACCCTCAGCTGGGCCTCCCCCAGCGAGCCGCTGCCGATGATCCGCGACCCGCGGGTCGCCTTCGACATGCTCTTCGGAGCCGGAGGAACGCCCGAAGCGCGCGCCGAGCGCCGTCGGGCCAACCGCAGCATCCTGGACTGGATCGCGGGCGAGGTGGCCGAGCTGAAGATGGTGCTGGGCGGCGAGGACCAGGTCCGGCTGGAGCAGTACCTGGACAACGTGCGGGAGCTCGAACGCCGCATTCAGATGATCGAGGAGCAGAACGCGAGCGGCGAGGAGCGGGCCCTTCCGGAAGCCCCGGCAGGCGTCCCCGATTCCTTCACCGAACACCTGCAGCTCATGTTCGACCTGCAGGTGCTGGCCTTCCAGACCGACATGACCCGGGTCTTCACGCTCAAGCTCTCGCGCGACGCAACCAACCGGGTGTATCCGGAGAGCGGGCTGGACCTGCCCTTCCACCCCACGTCGCACCACGGGAACAACCGTGAGGAGATCCTCAAGTTCCAGCAGTTCAACGAGTTCTTCACCGGACAGATGCTCTATCTGCTGGAGAAGATGGACGAGTCGATGGACGGGGACGCGAGCCTGCTCGACCGCAGCATGGTGCTGTACGGATCACCTATGGGCGACCCCAACGTCCACAACCACCGGCGGGTGCCCATGTTCCTCGCCGGCAAGGCCAACGGCCAGCTGGAGGGCAACCTGCACCTGCACGCCCCGGACGACACGCCCATGGCCAACGTGATGCTCACCATGCTGCACAAGCTGGGGCTCGACGACATGGAGGACTTCGGCGACAGCACCGGCGAATTCGCGCTTACGCTGCCCACGGCGGCAACCGCCGACGCCAGCAGCTCGAGCCGATAGGCGGGTCCGGGGCGACGGATGTCACGACTTCATGGATGTGCCGCGCACACTGGAGAAACGATGAGAAAGATGTTGCGCGAGAAGAGGCGGAAGGCCGGAACCGGGAGAATCGGCGACGGAAGGCCGGGGACACTTGTGGCCGCCCTGGTCCTGACCCTGCTGGTCTCGGCGGCGACGCCGCCCGAGTCACCGGTCGCGGACGCGGCCATGCGCGGCGATCAGGGGTCGGTGCGCGCGCTCCTTCAGCAGGGAGCCGACGTAAACGCCGCCCAGGGCGACGGCATGACCGCGCTCCACTGGGCGGCCGAACGCGGCGACCTCGAGATGGCGCGGATGCTCATCTACGCCGGGGCCGGTCTGGAAGCGGTCACGCGCATGGCGGAGTACACGCCCCTGCACCTCGCCAGCCGGGCCGGACACGGGGCGGTGGTGGGCGCGCTGCTCGAGGCGGGAAGCGACCCTGCGGCGCCCACCGGCAGCGGTGGAGCCACCCCCCTGCACCTGGCGGCCGCGGCGGGTGATGCGCGGGCGGTCGCCGTGCTCATCGAACACGGGGCCGACGTGAACGCCCGCGAGGAGAGGGCCGGGCAGACGCCGCTCATCTTTGCCGCGGCGCAGAACCGGGTGGAGGCGATCCAGGCGTTGCTCGCGGGCGGCGCCGACCCATCGCTCATCACCACGGTGGTGGACATGGTCGAGCTGGAGGAGTCGCTCCGCGGCGGCGCCGACGACGCGGTGCGCCAGCAGATCGCGGCTCAGATCGCCGCCAGGGACGCGCAGAAAGAGGAGGAGAAGGAGGAAGAGGGCGAAGAGGAAGAGAAACCGCCAGAGGCCCCAAAGCCCCTCTCCATGGGGCAGCAGGTGGGACACATGGGCGGGATGACCGCGCTTCTGCACGCCGCGCGCCAGGGTCACAGCCAGGCCGTCGAGGCGCTTCTCGACGCCGGCACCGGGATCGACCAGGCCAGCGCCGACGGAACCACGCCGATCTTCATCGCTGCCCTGAACGGCCACTTCGACCTGGTCCTGGCGCTGCTCGAGCGCGGCGCCGACCCGACCCGGGCCAACGATGCCGACGGCACGCCGCTCTTCGCCACCATCAACCAGCAGTGGATCCCCAAGACCGGGTACGCCCAGCCCAACGTCCACCTCCAGCAGAACGCCACCCACCTGGAGGTCATGGAGGCGCTCCTGAAGGCGGGAGCCGACCCCAACGTGCGCCTCTCCAAGCGCCTCTGGTTCACCCAGTACGGAGGGAACATCCTGAGCGTCAACATGGTGGGAGCCACGCCCTTCTGGCGCGCCTCCTACGCGGCCGACATCGAGGCGATGCGACTTCTGGTGGCATACGGCGCCGACCACCGCATCCCGACGCAGAGGCCGCCTCCGCGCCGCCGCATTGCCTGGGACGAGGACCCGGGCGCGGACAAGTCCGGCGTTCCCGCGGTTCCGGTCGGAGGGCCCGGCGTCTATCCCATCCACGCCGCGTCCGGCGTCGGCTACGGACAGGGCTTCGCCGCCAACGCCCACCGCCACGCGCCCGACGGCTGGATGCCGGCGATGCGCTATCTTGTGGATGAGTTGGGCGCGGACGTCAACGTGCGCGACCACGACGCCTACAACGCGCTGCACCACGCGGCCTCCCGCGGAGACACCGAGATGATCCGGTTCCTGGTGGAGCGCGGCGCGGACGTGATGGCCATCAGCCGCATCGGTCAGACGACCGCCGACATGGCCAACGGGCCCTATCAGCGCACCACGCCCTACCCGGATGCGATCGCGCTGCTGGAGTCGTTCGGTTCCCTGAACAACAACAACTGCCAGTCCTGCTGAAGACGCAGCGGCATCCAACGGGCGGAGCACGGTGAAGAACGTCACGACTGTCGGACTGCTGGGCCTGATATCGGTTGCAACGGGAGCCTTTGGGGATCTCGATGCCGGCAGGGAGGTCGGGGTGTCCCCGGGCTGGGGAATGGCGGAGGAAGCCGGGCACGCGGCGGGCACGGACATCGCTCACACCTCCATCGCGCCCGAGACGCTCACCGGCGTGGTGCAGCGTTACTGCCAGGTGTGCCACAACGACGCACTCCTGACCGGCAACCTTTCGCTTGCCGGATTCGACGTGGAGCAGGCGCCGTCGCGCCCCGAGACCGCGGAGAAGATGATCCTCAAACTGCGTGCCGGGATGATGCCGCCCCCCGGGATGCCCCGGCCCGCGGGCGACACCCTGGTGGCGCTGGTGGAGGAACTGGAGGCGAGGATGGACGCCGCCGCGCGCGCGGCCCCCAACCCCGGCGGGCGCACCTTCCAGCGGCTCAACCAGGCGGAGTACGCAAGGTCGGTCGAGGACCTTCTGGAACTGCGCATCGACGCCGGCGACTACCTGCCGCCCGACACCAAGAGCGCGAACTTCGACAACATCTCCGAGGCGCAGCTGCTCTCGCCCACGCTCCTCGACGCCTACATGAACGCGGCCAACCAGATCAGCCGCCTGGCCATCGGCAACCCCGGCGCCCAGCCCGCCGAGCGGACGTACACGGTTTCCGGCTACGTCTCCCAGCGGGAGCGGGTCGAGGGGGCGCCCTACGGCACGCGCGGCGGCGTGAGCGTGGTGCACCACTTCCCCGCGGACGGAACCTACCAGTTCCGCATCGTCTTCGAGCACACCACCACGGGTGAGGGCTTCTTCGGCCAGATCGCCCGCTTCGAGCAGCTCGAGGTCTCGATCAACGGCGAGCGCGTGGCGCTGCTGGACGTGGACCAGTGGATGCACATTTCCGATCCGGAGGGCATCTCCATGCGCACGGATCCGGTCTTCGTGCGCGCCGGGCCCCAGCGCGTGACCGCGGCCTTCGTCAAGCGTACCGAAGGGCCGGTGGAAGACCTGATGTCGCCCCACGAGTGGTCGCTCGCGGACCGGCATACCGGCATCAGCGGCTACGGCCTGACGCTGCTTCCGCACCTGCGCGACCTCGTGATCGGCGGGCCCTACGAGGCTGCCGGCATCTCGGAGACCCCGAGCCGCCAGCGCATCTTCACCTGCCGTCCTGAATCGGCGGAAGAGAGCGAGAGCTGCGCGCACAGCATCCTCGCCCGGCTGGCGGGCAAGGCGTACCGCAGGCCGCTGCTCGAGCGCGACATCGCGCCGCTCATGGCCTTCTACCGCACCGGCGAGGAGGAGGGCGGCTTCGAGGCGGGCATCGGGACCGCGCTGCAGGCAATCCTGGCAAGCCCGCACTTCGTGTTCCGCATGGAGGAGGCGCCGGCCGGCATCCAACCCGGAGAGACGTTCCGAATCGGGGATGTGGACCTGGCTTCGCGGCTGTCCTTCTTCCTGTGGGGAACGCCTCCGGACGGTGAGTTGATGGCGCTGGCACAGGAAGGCGCCCTTACCGGGGACGACGTCCTGGAAACGCAGGTGCGGCGCATGCTGGCCGATCCGCGCGCGGCTTCGCTGGGACCCAGGTTCGCGGCCCAGTGGTTGCGCCTGCAGGACCTCGAACTGGTTCATCCGGACCAGTTCTGGTTCCCGGACTACGACCAGCAGCTCGCCGACGCCATGCTGCGCGAAACGGAGCTGTTCTTCAACCATCTGGTGGAGGAGGACCGGAGCGTCCTCGATCTGTACGACGCCGACTACACCTTCGTCAACGAACGTCTTGCGCGTCACTATGGCATTCCGGGGGTGCTGGGCAACCAGTTCCGGGAGGTGACCTATCCCGGTCTCGAGCGGCGGGGCGTACTGGGCCACGGCAGCATCCTCACCTTGACCTCGGTGGCGAACCGGACATCGCCGGTGCTGCGCGGCAAGTGGGTGATGGAGGTGCTGCTGGGAACGCCTCCGCCCCCTCCGCCTCCGGGGATTCCGGACCTGGAAGAGACCGAGGACTCGGAGGGCGGACGCATGCTCACCACGCGCGAGCGCATGGAGAAGCACCGGGCCAATCCGGTATGCAACGCGTGCCACCAGTTCATGGACCCGATCGGGCTGGCGCTCGACAACTACGACGTGACCGGCAAGTGGCGCATTCGCGAGAACGGCATGCCGCTCGACACGAGGGGCACCTTCTACGACGGCAGCACGGTCGCGAGCCCGGACGACCTGCGGGAAGCACTCCTGCGGCGTCCGGAGCCGCTCATCCGCACGTTCACCGCGAACCTGATGACGTACGCGCTGGGCCGCAGGACGGAGTACTACGATCAGCCCGCCATCCGCGCCATCGTGGCGCAGGCGGCGGAAGAGGACTACAGGATGTCGTCCTTCATCACCGGCGTGGTGAAGAGCGACGCCTTCAGAGCCAAGAGGGTACCCGAGGCGCTGGCGGAGAGCGCCCCGCAGCCGCCGGACCGGTAGGCGCGCCGGCCACCGGAGGCGAAGACGCGTCCGGCCGCCCCGCCCGCCAGCGGCAACGAACCATCCGAGGAGAGTGGAGATGCACTTCATCACCGGGACACACATCCCCCGCCGTACCTTCCTGCGCGGCGCCGGCGCGACCGTCGCCCTGCCCTTCCTGGATGCCATGATCCCCGCGGGGGGCGTCTGGTCACGGCGCGCGGCGGCCGAGCCCGCCACCCGGCTGGTGGCCATCGAGATGGTGCACGGAGCCGCGGGCTGCAACGAGTGGGGCGCCACCCAGTACCTGTGGTCCCCCGAGGCGACGGGCCGCAACTTCGACCTCTCCCCCAGTTCGCTGCTTCCGCTCGAGCCCTACCGCGACCGTCTCACCATCATCAGCAACACCGACGTGCGGATGGCCGAGGCGAGAATGCCCCACGAGATCGGCGGCGACCACTTCCGCTCGAGCGCCGTCTTCCTCACACAGGCCCATCCCAGGCAGACACGGGGCTCAGACGTGTTCGCCGGCACCTCCATGGACCAGGTGCACGCGCAGCGCTTCGGGCAGGATACGCCGATCCCTTCGATGCAGCTCTGCATCGAGAACGTGGACCAGTCGGGAGGCTGCGCGTACGGCTACTCGTGCGTCTATACCGACACCATCAGCTGGGCCTCGTCGACCGAGCCGCTCCCGATGATCCGCGACCCGCGGGTGGCGTTCGAGATGCTCTTCGGCGCCGGAGGCACGCCCGAGGAGCGCGCCGCGCGCAGGCGCACGGACGGGAGCATTCTCGACTGGATCGCCGGCGAGGTCGCGTATCTCAGACGAGCGCTGGCGCAGGACGACCAGCAGCGGCTCGACCGCTATCTGGAGAACGTCCGCGAGCTGGAGCGGAGAATCGAGGGCATCGAGAACCGCAACACCAGCGGGGAGGCGCGCGAGCTGCCGGAAGCGCCGGCCGGAGTCCCGGACTCCTTCACCGAGCACATGCAGCTCATGTTCGACATCCAGGTTCTGGCCTTCGCGTCGGACGTCACGCGCGTATTCTCGTTCAAGACGGGAAGGGACGCGTCGTCGCGGGTCTATACCGAGAGCGGCATCGACAAGGCCTTTCACCCGGCCTCGCATCACGGAGGCAACGAGGAGGCGATTCTGGACTTCGCCCGCATCAACACCTTCCAGGCGGGGCAGCTCCCGTATCTCCTCAGGAAGCTGGATGAGACGATGGAGGGCGACGCCAGCCTGCTCGACAAGACGATGATCGTATACGGCTCGCCGATGGCGGACGGGAACCTGCACAACCATCGCCGCTGTCCGCTCATCGTGCTGGGCGGCGCGAACGGGCGCCATGAAGGCGGGCTGCACCTGAAGGCTCCCGACGGCACCCCGATGGCCAACGTGATGTTGAGCATGTTGCACGCCCTGGGGCACGACGACAGGGACAGCTTCGGCGACAGCACGGGCGAGTTCCGGTTGAGCCCGCCCGCGGTCGCCGTCGAGGCTTCGAGCCCCTCCGGCGGAGGCCGGTAATGCGCGCACCGCGGATGGCGACGCCGCGGAGGCGGGGATGCCCACTGGGAGCGGGGTTTGCCGGACAGGCGCGGCCGCCCATCGTTCCGGGGGTGCCCCGGCGGAGGCGGGGGTTCCGGCTGAGCGCGGGAGCTGTCGCGCTTCTGCTCTGGGCCGCGCCGCCCGCGGACTCGCCGGTGGCGGACGCGGCGATGCGGGGAGACGCGGAGGCGGTCGTTGCCCTGATCGGCCAGGGCGCGGACGTGAACGTCCCCCAGGGCGACGGCATGACCGCGCTGCACTGGGCCGCCGAACGGGCGGACGCCGCACTTGTCCGGACGCTGCTGGACGCGGGGGCTGACGTGACCGCCGTCACGCGCATCGGCGACTACTCTCCCCTGCACCTCGCGGGCAAGGCGGGGAGCGGCGACGCCGTGAAGGCGCTGCTGGAGGCGGGGAGTGACCCGCATGCGGTGACCGCGACCGGCGCGGTGACGGCCATGCATTTCGCCGCCGGAGCCGGGAGCGCCGACGCCATCGCTACCCTGGCCCGCCACGGCGCGGCAGTCGACGCCCGCGAAGCGGACCGGGGACAGACGCCGCTCATGTTCGCCGCGGCCAACGACCGGATGGACGCGTTGCAGGCCCTGCTGGCGCTGGGAGCCGACCTGACCCTCCGCACCCGGGTGGTGGACATCGTGGACCTCGCCGCCATCGACCGCGAGGCGGGAGAGGCGCGGGACGCCGTACTGGAAGAGTTCCGGGCGCAGGCGGAGGACCCGCGCTCCTGGCGGCCCACGCCGGAGCAGGTGCAGGCCGCAGTGCGGGCGGGCCACGAGGTGCAGGCTTCGCGCACCCGGGCCCTGGCCGACCAGGAAGAGCCGGAGGCGGCCCCGGACGCCTTCCCGGGATACACGGGCCTGGTGGGCCGCCAGGGCGGGATGACCGCGCTCCTGCACGCGGTGCGCGAAGGACACGCCGAGACCGCGCTGGCACTCCTCGACGCCGGCGCGGACATCAACGGCGTGAGCGGCGGCGACCATACCGGTCCGCTGCTCATGGCGACCATCAATGGCCACTTCGACTTGGCCATGACCCTGCTCGGCCGCGGGGCCGATCCGCGCACCGCCAGCGACGCCGGCGCGACGCCCCTCTACGCCACCATCAACGCCTACTGGGTGCCGAAGTCGCGCTATCCCCAGCAGCAGGCCTACCAGCAGCAGCATACCACCTACCTGGAGCTGATGGAGGCCCTCCTCGAAGCCGGCGCCGACCCCAACGCGCGCCTGACCCGCCACCTGTGGTACATGTCCTATACCTTCGACCTTCTGCGGGTGGACACCCAAGGCGCCACGCCCTTCTGGCGAGCCGCCTACGGGACCGACGTGGAGGCGATGAAGCTGCTTGTGGCGAACGGCGCCGATCCGTCGATTCCGACCATGAAGCCGCCCGAGCGACGCAGGGGCGGCGCGGACGCCGAGGACCCTTCTGGGCTACCGCCGGTGCCGGTGGGAGGGCCCGGAGTGTACCCGATTCACGCCGCCTCGGGTGTTGGCTACGGAGAAGGCTACGCGGGCAACTCGCACCGGCACGCCCCGAACGGCTGGCTGCCCTCCGTCCGGTACCTGGTGGAGGAACTCGGAGTCGACGTGAACGCCCGCGACCACAACGGCTACAACGCCCTGCATCACGCCGCCGCGAGAGGGGACGTGGAGCTGATCCGCTACTTGGCCGAGCGGGGAGCCGACGTGACGGCGGTCAGTCGCCGGGGACAGACCACCGCGGACATGGCGAACGGACCGGTGCAGCGCATCCAGCCCTTCCCCGAGGCGCTGGCCCTGCTGGAAAGCCTGGGCGCGCACAACAACGACAACTGCCTGTCGTGTTGAGAGGGTCGCTGTCCTGAGAAGGCGGCGATGTCCTTCTGAAGGCGGCGATGTCCTGCTGAGAAGGCGTCCGACGGTCGCCGCGGCGACCGGTCCTGGCTATCCGCCGGGCACCAGCAGGCGGATGACGGCCGTCCCGCTTGTTGAGCAACAGCACCTGATCGTCGGGTCCCGACCCGAAGCGCAGGTCTGCCCGGGTCGCGGCTTCGCGGCCCTGTGAGGCGTTCGTCTCCCGAATCACCTGAAGCAGCGTCTTCGCCTGACCGTCGTCGTTGAGCAGGACTCTCCGGATCGCCTCCTGACCCCCGTCCGGCAGCTCGTCGGCGCTGATGTAGAAGATCTCGCCGCTCGGGTTGTCGCCGAACAGGACGAGATCGGCGAGCTGAGGGATCGCCCCGGAGCGGTAGACGTGGACGCCGGTTGCGGCCGACTGCCGCTGCAGCAACGGATCCAGCTGGCCATACTCCGCGACGGGATACCGGAACGCCGGGTCGCCGCGCCGATTCTCGAGACGGACCTCGGAGCGGCTCACGAACCTGAAGCTGCCCTCCCAGGCGTTCCAGCCCAGGTTGTCGCCCGCTTCCACCACGCTCAGCTCCTCAACGATGTTCTGGCCGATGTCGGCCATGAACATCCTGCCGGTCTCGGGATCCCAGGCGAAGCGCTGGGGATTGCGGGCGCCGTACGCGTAGATCTCGCCCAGCGCCTCGTCGGATCCGTCGCCGGCGAAGGGGTTGTCGGCGGGGATCCCGTACTGGCCGTTGGCGCTGTTCGACCCCAGTGGATCGATCCGGAGGATCTTTCCGAACGCCGAGCCGAGATCCTGCGAGAGGTTCAACGGGTCGCCGCCGCTCCCCCCGTCCGCCGAACCCACGTAGAGCATCCCGAAGTCGGCGTCACCGGGTGAAGCGGTCGGGTTGAAGGCCAACTGCCCGCCGTTGTGGTTGCCGAAGGGCTGCTGCTGCCGAAGGAGTTCGCGGGGCGCACCGCCGTCGTAGGTGGCCGCCCCGGGGTCGCGCGCGATCCATCCGTGCAGGACCGTGTCGTGGGCGTCGTTGCCGCCTGCCGGGGTGAAGTCGGGTGGCGGATCGGTATTGTCGGTATCGGTCCAGGTGTAGAACCGGCCGAATCCCGGGCTTCCCGGCTCTCCGAACTGCGGATGGAAGGCGAAGCTCTGGAATCCCCTCTCGCTGCCGCGCGAGTGGACGCCGATCCCCCACCGCGGATCGTTGATGTCCAGGTATTCCCTCACCGCCCGGCCGCTGTAGCTGACGGTGTAGAGCGGGCCCCGCATGTCGTTCACGAACATGCGGCCCGTGCCCGGCTCATCGACGAGGAGCATCATCCTGGCGGGTGCCCCGTCGACATCGGGCAGCCGCGCGAACTCGACGAAGTCCACCACGATTACACCGTCGGATGCCTCGATGGGGCGCGGGAATGGGTCGTTGGTACCCTGGGCTGCCGCCGGCGCGGGCGCGAGCGCTGCTGCGACGGGCGCGGCAACGAGCGCCGCCGCGACCACCCGGCCGAGCAGGCTCATGCCCCTGTTATTGCGATCCTTCGGGACAGCCCTTCGATGCACAATGATGCCTCTGACGACGTCAGGCCCCGCCCCTCTCCTCGAGGATCCGCTCGAACTCTTCGCGGCGGGCCTGGTCGAGGCTGACCTCGAGGGTGAAGAGCTGGTATTCTTCCTGGGACATCCCGTGGGTCTCGTAGATCTCGGCGAGCCTCCGGTCCATCTCGGAGCGCAGTTCCTCCTTGCCGGGATCGTCGTGGACCACCGCGATGGCCTGGTTGAACTCCTCGCGGGCGTCAACAACCTCGATGTGGACCTGCACGAAGAGCATGAACCGCTCGTCGCTCGTGCCTGCCGCCGGTGCCTCCTCCTGCTGGCCGTGGAGGGCTGCGGGTCCGATGGTGAACAGAGAGGCAAGCGCCAGCAGACCGCCCGGAACCGTGAGTCTCGGGGCCTTTCTCATCGCAGATACGCTCCTTCCAGCTACGCCTTGTCCAGGCACGGATACATGTCGACCGGGGTACGACGGCCAAGGCTCGGGACGCCCTGCCGACGCGACCAACGTTCTATATTATCTCCTCCGGACACGTCCGGAAACAAGCCCCGGTTGCGTGGACTGCGGCGGATGATGATCTTGGGCCGGACCGTTCCTTGCAGGAACGGCGGCATTGGCGATGGCGCCGTTATGGGAGTGAGGCGATGCCCGTCTACGAATACGTATGCAACGATTGCGCGCGGCAGTTCGAGGTGTTGCTGTTGAGGAAGGACACGGCGGCCTGTCCCTCATGCGAAGGCGTCGACCTGAAGCGGATGCTCTCCGCACCCAGGGTCAAGTCCTCAACGACGCGGGAGCTGGCAATGCGCGCCGCGAAGAAGCGTGACCGGGCCCAGGCGTGGGAACGGGTGAACGAACAGCGCAAGTACGAGGAGAGTCACGACCGGCACGGCTGAGCCTGCCCGGTCCGGGGCTCGGCCGAGGGCCCCACGAACGTTACCGTGAACCGAAGAGGAGTAGAGATGAGCGCGAATGGAAAATGGGGCCTGGTCGCCTTGGGCATCCTGGCGATGGCCGCTGCCGTCCCGGCCACCGAGTCCGGCATCCCGCAGGCTCTGCCGGACGGAGTGACCGAAGAGATGGTGGAAGAGGGCAGGACGCTCTTTGCGAGCGACGCTCTGTGCTTCACCTGCCACGCAACCGGAGAGGGAGTCCCGAACCTGGGACCCAACCTGACCGACGACACCTGGCTCAACATCGAGGATCCTACTTCCTATGACCAGTTTGTGGAGCTGATCAACACCGGCGTCCCCGCGCCCAAGGAGCACATGATCCCCATGGTGCCAAGGGCGGGCAGCCCCATCAACGACGAGCAGGTCAGGGCCGTCGCCGCCTTCGTCTGGACGCTGGCGAACGGAAGCTAGACCACGCTCCGCGGGTGCACACGCGACCCGCGCGAAGAAAAAAGGCCCGCCGCCTCTTCAACCTGGAAGGGGCGGCGGGCTTTCCCTGTTGCCCGGCGCGTGACCTGCGTCACCCGCTCGGGCGCGCTTCAGGCGGTGAGGGTCGCGGTCAGCCCCCCATGCCCTCGCCGCGCTTCATGAAGCCCATGTGGGCGCTGGCCTGCTCGAGGCCGCCCTCGCCCTCCTGCCAGCCTGTGCGGCCGTCACCATTGGCGTCCATCCCGGAGACGAGCTGGCCGGCTACTTCCGCCATCTCCTCGACCAGAGGCGCGGCGGCATCGGCGGACTCGGCTTCCTGGATCTGGGCAGCCAGTTCCAGAATGCGGTCCGCGCGCGCGACCGTGTTGTTGGCCGAGGTGGAGACGTGGTTCGCGTGCGTCCGGATGTTGTCCGTGGCGCCCTCGGAATCGGCAGCCATGGAGATGTGGCGGGCCGCTCCCGACGCAGCCGGCTTCACGCCGTAGCCCGCGCCGGGGCCGTTCTCGACCACGCTGGGATCGACGGCGTGCTGGACGTGGCCGGTGTGACGCTTCATGGCGTCGAGGTCGGCCAGGTCACGGGCCGCCAGGCCGGCGTGCATGGCCGCAACCTCGGCCTCGGCCATGGCGGTGGGGAGCAGTCCCATCCCGTCGGGTGTGCCGCGGAAGCCGTCCGCGACGTGTCCCATGTGAGCGTGGGCGGGGCTGTCCTGGGCGGCCGCGGTCGTGGCGAAGCCGACCACGGCGAGCGCCATCAGGGCGATGGTGAATGAACGTGCGTGCATGGAGTACCTCCGTGAAGAATGAAGGGGAAGACCTTTCTGAGAGACCTGAGAACCATCCTGGAAGGCGGCTGTTTTGTCCGACGATCTCGTTCGCCGGAGACACCTGCAGGAAAACTGCGTGTCCCGGCGGTGACAGGCAAGCGAGGGGGATGAGCCTGTGTCCAACGCGGCGGCTCGAGTCTCAGACCGCACCCCATAGGCAGCTTACCGGCAATGCGTAGCGGCGACCGCCGAAGGACAGCATTCGTTCCCCGAGGTAGAAGAGGATCGAGGTCATCGTTCGCGTCTTGCCCGGGCCCACCGTGGCGAACCAGTCGAGATGTCTGAAGTCCGCTCGACCCGCTGCAGAAGATGCCTTGACTTCGATGGCAACCAGGCGGTAGCCACTCTCCGCAAGGATATCGATCTCCCTTCCGCGCTGATCGCGCCAGTGGTGGAAGCGGAAGTCGTTTTCCTGATGGGGCGCTGCGCGGAGAATCTCCGAGAACACGAAGCTCTCCGCCAGGCCACCGAGCGCGGCGGGGTCGCCGTCGACGCCAAACGAGCGTGTTGTGAGGTGTCTGAGGGCCGCCGCTACGCCGGTGTCGGCAAAGTGATACTTGGCGTTTTTGATCTCGCGGCGGGTTTCGCCCGATGTCCATGCACCGAGCTTGAAGACCAGCGACAGGCGCAGGAGCACGTCCAGGTATTGGTTGACCGTGCTTCGCCGCACGCCGATCAGCGAGCATAGTTCCGCGATGTTGAGTTCGGAGGCGGTGCGGACGGCCAACTGGTCGATCAGGCGCCTCAGCGCGTCCGTCTTGCGGACCCGAACGATATCGGCGACATCGCGGTCCACGATGGTATGGACGTACTCGCGGTAGACGCGCTGCCGTTTCCGGCGTTGAAGGTTACGGATGTTGGGGTAACCGCCCCGCAGAATGAGATCGACGTAGGCCATCCGGTCGAGACGCTGCGGTGTCGGAAGCTCTCGCAGGTCAGGCGATCCGGAGACTGCCCAATCGAGGATGGTCGATGGACCGCGCGACATCGTCTCGGCCACGGTCAGAGGCCACAGCGTCAACGTCAGGAGGCGACCGGCGAGCGAGTCCGTGACGTGGGATGAAGTGAAGATGTTGGATGAACCGGTGATCACGAACTGCCCTGGGCGATCATCGAGGTCCACGATGCGCTTGATGGCCAGCGGCAGTTGGTGGGAACGTTGGGCTTCGTCGACGATGAGTGGAGCATCCTCAAGCTCGGCGCGCAGGGTTTTCAGTTCTTCCCAGGGATCGTTTTCGATTGCGTCAAGCGTGGTAGCGTCGTCGAGAGTGATGAATCTTCCGGTCTGCATGATGTCCCGAACGAGCGTTGTCTTTCCGACCTGGCGGGCGCCGATGATGCTCACCACGCGCGAGTAGGTCAGCGCGTCTTCCAACTCGACCCTGAGGTGCCGCGGCAGAATGCTGCGCTCGGAAGGCATGAAACCCGGAGTGGCTAGCGCGAGGAACACCGCAGTCCTGGCAGGAATGCGGATCGGGATTCGGTAAGGATCATATCGGAGGTCCGGGGGGAAATAGGGTTACAAATCTGGTGAAAACAGTGTTATCGCTCTGGTGAAAATATCATTAGATGACAGGTGAAAGTTGTGTTAGCCTGTATGGGGACGCAAGTCGGGACGCCCTGAGGAACCCCGTCCACCCGAGCGAACGACAAGCGCTCACTGCGAAGAAGCTGCGGCGGAGTGGGCAGAGGAGAGCCGGATGGGACGGCCTGGGCAACACGAGCAGCGCGGCAGTTCGGCGGACCGCGCCGACGCTCTGTCCTCGCTACCCGAGAATCTCCGGCTTCGTCTCGCGCAGGATGGAGAGGATGGCGTCGCGATCGTCCGCGGACAGATGGGCGAAATCGCTCCCGCCCTCCTCGCCCCTGAGGATGCTCTGCAGGCGGCCGTTGACGTAGGTACGCGCCTGATCCGGGAGGGCGTCGTATTCCGGCGAGTGGATCAGGTAGCTCAGCGGATGGCGGAAAAGCCGGGTGCGGAGATCCAGGTCGCGGAGGGAGCGGCCCTGCGCGTCCCTGCGGGCGCCGGCCATGAAGTCGGAGGCGAAGGTCGAGGTGCCCTCGATGGGGTCTTCGAAGCGGGGGGTGCCCACGAACAGGAGGGCGCGCACGAGCGATTCGCCCAGGCCCTCGACCAGGCGGGCGGTGCGCGGGGACATCTCGCCGGGGGGCAGGCCATCCTGCTGGTCGATGTGAAGGCGGGTGCGGACACGGTATCCCACCAGCGTGATGAGGTTCTGCACGGTGATCTGGTGTTCGGCCACCAGCAGGGCCACGATGTCGCTGTGGGCGCCCGGATAGGGAGCCACGTCGATGCGCTCGGACAGGTCGGTGAGGTTGCCGCCGGCCGTGATCGAGTCGCCCGCGCGGCCGATGGCGACGTTCCCCATGTGGAGTTGGCCGCCGTGCGTGCCGGTGACGTACCAGCCGCCCCAGCGCTCCCGGATGGGCGTCGTGTCGGCGGTCACCTGCCACAGTTCGTGGGAGGCGAGCTGGCCGTTCTCGTCGGTCGGTCCGGAGCCCATGATGTGCCGGGGCACCCCGCCCCCGGTGAGCGAATAGGAGTCGTGGCACTGGAGGCAGAGGCCGGTCTGGCGGCGGATGCGCGGGCCATCCTCCCCGTCCGGCTCCAGGTTATAGAAGACCGGTCCCAGCTCCGGGTCCTGGGCGGAGATCTCGAGGCCGTCCGTCCCCGGGGTCCATGCGATATAGACGCGGTCGTTGAAGTAGAGGGCGCGCGGGGTCTCGGGCCAGATCAGGCGGGCCAGCAGGCTGGTCTTGGAGAACACCAGCATCTGGGAGGAGACGGGAATGTCGAGTTCGCGCAGGACGGCCGTCAGGTAGGCGCTAGCGCCCGCACGGTCGAGGGTTACTTCGCCGTTCTCCAGGCCGCGGGCGAGGGCGGCCACCGGGTCGCTGGGCTCGCCGGCCGTGTAGGGGATGGTGGGGTATTCGGTGTCGTAGGGGAGCTGGGGGGCGGAGAGGGTCGGGGCGGGGGCCGCGGGGAGGGCCGGGGCGGGGGCCGCGGTGCCGTCCGCAGGGGTCAGGGCGGCGATCAGTACCGTAGCTGCCGCCAGGAGGCCGACGGGCGGAATCGGCGCCGTGCCCCATGCACGCAGCCGCCTCATCGGATCAATGACCTGACCCTGGGGAGCGGTTGCGGCGCTGCGTCCCGCGAAGTCGTCCGGTCCCTCATCGCGTGATCGCTCCGTAGGGCCGTCCGGCGCGCATGGCGGCGTAGGGCACCAGCCGTCGAGCGGCCCTCCGGCGCTTGCCTCCGGAGTCCACGAGCTCGTAGTCACCCTCCACCATCTGGAAGACGGAGAGGTCGGCGATCGCGCCCTCGCGCAGCGTTCCCAGCTCCTCGCCGAAGTCGAAGATGCCGGCGGGGGTGGAGGTCGCGCAACCGATCACATCCTCCAGGGACATCCCCATGTGCAGGAACTTGGTGAGGGTCGTCGGGAGGCCGAAGACCGGCCCGAGCGCGTTGCCGCGGTGCACGTCGCTGGAGATGGCGGCGAGCGGAATGCCCTGGCCGAGGGCGCGCTCGGCGACGTCGAAATCGAGGTTGCCGCGGCCGTGGCCGATGTCCAGGTGGACGCCGCGCTCGACCGCCTCCAGCACCTCCGGGTAGACGTTGCCGGAATCGTCGAGGATGCTCCCGCTGCGGCGCAGGGCGTGGGTCACCACGTCGCCCGGACGGAGCATCTCCAGGATGCGCGCGAGGGGTGAGGTCTGGCCGCCGATGTGCACCATGATGGGCACGCCGGCGCCCTCCGCGGCCAGGCGGGTGAGGCGCATGACCTCAATGTCGTTGCCGCCCGGGATCCCGGCCAGCATGCGCACCTTGAGGCCCACGATCACGTCCCGGTTGGCCTCCACGGTCGCAACGATGGCGTCCGGGTCGATGTACGCAAGGTCGGCCAGCTCGTTGGAGATGGTCATGCCCGGGCTGGACACGTTGAGGAGGGCGTACACGCGCGTCCGCGCGGGCGCCGCCACGTAGGCCTTGAAGCCGGGGAAGGTGGTGGCGCCCGACGAGCCGGCGTCGATGACGGTGGTGACCCCCTTGGCGATCCCGACCACGTCCGGCTCGATGGAAACGCCCGAGACGCCGTCGTAGACGTGCGCGTGGATGTCGATCAGGCCCGGAGTAACGATCATTCCGTGTGCGCGCACCACCTGGCGGCCCTCCGCCTCGGCGATGCGCTCGGCCACGCGCGCCACCCGCCCGTCGATGATGCCGATGTCGCGGGGGGCGTCGATCCCTTCGGCCGGGTCGACCAGCCGGCCATCCACCACCACCGTATCGAACTGGCGCTCCTGCCGTGACCGCAGAGGGAACGGTAGCGCGAGCGCGAGCCCCGCGCCCGCGGCGCCGGCGACGAACTGGCGGCGGGTGGTGGAGCCGGAGAAAGAGAGCGCCGATGCCCGGAACGCTCCCCTGATTGCGGTAGTGTCGTCGCGTGCGGCAGTGCAGCCGGGTCGACGGGACGAGCGAACGCGGAACGATCCTATGGTCGTCGATCGCTCTCCGGGTTTGGTCGAGTCGCCCACTCTCATTTCCCGTGTCCGGCTGCAGCGGCCATCACGCACCGCGTGGCCCTCCTCTCCTGCTCGACACCTGTTCAGTCCTTGTTCGACATCCAGGCAATATACGCGAAGCGGCTGCCGAAAGCCCGAAGGCTCCCGGCAGCCGCCGTCCAACTTGTCCCCTAAGGGGATCGATCAGCCGCCGCCCAACTGGGGAACGTTCTCGTTGCGCTCGCGCTCCGAATCGGGAACGTCGAAGCAGAGGCGCGCCTGACCGTTGACGATGGTGCCGCGCGGGTTGTCGGTGAAGATATAGGAGATGCGCTCGAAGTCGGGCAGTTCGACGTCGCCGGGCGTGTTGTTCTCCGCCCAGCGCCGCTGGTCGCCCAGCGTGCGCGCTTCCAGGAAAAGCTCGATCCCACGCTCGCGCTTGAGGCGCGTCCAGGCCTCCTCAAGACTGTTGGCCTCCCAGGGCGCCAGCGGCGTTCCGCCCGGGTGCAGCATGGTCTCGTTGGTGGTATAGGTGGCCCGCAGGCTGTTGATCGTGGTCATCGCCGCCTGCCAGTTGCCGTTGGTCAACTGGGCTTCGGCCTCGATGAGCCGCATCTCCCGGCCGCTGGCAACGGTGTACGAGTCGTTGGGGTCGTCGTACTTGTTCTGGTTGAACCAGGGAGTCTGGCCGTATCCCAACAGGGAAGCATTGGACCACGGGAAGTTGGGATCCTCGAACCACTCCATGCGGGGGTCCCCGGTCTCCTGGTAGTAGCCGGACGCGCGCATGGGAGCGCCGCCTGCCGACATGTCCGGCTGCGGTCCGTAGTAGGTGTTCCACATGGTGAATGCCAAGTAGGGCGTCCTCGCGTTGGCCCACTGCGGGGTGTTGCGCGTTGTTGCTACGTTGGCATCCGACGCCACTGCGTACTCGAAACTGTTGGGAACCCCGCCGGCGTCCGCCGCCGCGCCGCCCCAGTCGCCCAAGAAGGCGCGTACCGAGGCCCGGCCCGCCGTGGCCGCCATCCTCAGGGTCTCGTTGGGATTGAGGGCCAGGGCAGCGCTGAACTGTTCCTCGGCCCGCCGCAGGTAGTCCGATCCGGGAAGCAGCCCCGAACCGTTGATGACGGCCTCGCACCAGTTCTCCCCCAGAAGCCGGTTCGAGAACCCGGCCCAGACGTTGGCCTGAGCGACGACGTTGTTATCGACATCCTGGTCTGCGAACAGTTCGAGGGCGGTCTCGGCGATGAAGCGTGCCTGCTGGGCGTCATTGAAGTAGCCGGCGAAGCCGCCGGGCTGGATGTATCCGCCCTGTGCGTTCACGCTGTGCCCGTAGGAACCGGTCTGCCCGCCGGGCATGATCTGACGAGTGACGAGCGCGCCCGTGTAGCCGATCCAGCCGATGCCCTCGCTCAGGCGGCGCTGCGAACCGTTGACCAGTCCCTCGCGGGACTCCTCCTCCACCAGGAACTCGTCCTGGATGGGACCGGGGTTGATGACCTCACACGCGGCGACGCCCACGATGGTCGCCACCAGGGTTGCGCTTCTGATTGCGTTCTTTGCGTTCATTTTGCCCTCCCCTTAGAAAGAGATCCGGAGGGACGCATGCAACGTAATCGGCGCCGGCACGGATTCCTCGAAGCCGTAGCCTCCCTGATTCTGATTGCTGTAGTCATTGGCGCCCTGATCGCCGGTCAGCTCAGGGTCCATGTACGGCATCTCGAGCATCCAGAGGTACGAGTTGCGCAGCGCGAGCGTGAAGGTCGCGTTGCTCACCCGCTCGGGGAAGACGGCGTCCACCGGAATGGTGGCGCTCACGGTGCGCAGCTTGAAGAAATCCCCTTTCCACATGTAGCCCTCGCCCTCGCGGGGGTTGCAGCGGGCACGGTACAGGGCTGGCGTATCGGTCCTGAGCTCGACCGAGTTCTGCCAGTCCACGTACCAGGGATAGCACAGGTGCGAGCGGACGCTCCGGCTGATGGACCACACGGCCTCGTTCATGTAGAAGCCGCCCTTGAACTCGCCAGCCGCGGAGAGGGTAATGTTGCCCGGCGTCCGGACCGTCAGGTTCCCGCTGATGAAGTGGGTGGGCAGGTTGGGGCCGTAGTTGTGCGCGTCCCGGTCGAAGTTGGCTTGAGTCTCGGAGCATACCTCCGGTCCCGGACAGTAGTCGGGAGCCGCGATCTCGTCCGGATTCTGCACCAACAGGTCGCGCATGTTGCGCAGCGGACAGCCCTCGTCCCCGTTCGGTCCACAGTCCATCCGTAACGAGTTGGTCCAGGGAATCCCGAGCTCGAGCACCTTGGAGTTGTTGGTGGTCAGCGAGCCGCCGATGTCCACGCCCCAGGTTCGGGTGTCGAGCAGCGTTGCACCCAACTCGAGCTCGATACCCTGGTTCTGGATCCTGCCGACGTTGGTGAGCTGGCTGTTGGTGAACCCGTTCGAAGGGATCTGGGGAACGTTCAGGAGCGCGTCCCTGGTGATCTGGCGGTAGAAGGTGAAGTTGGTGGTGAGGCGGTCTCCCAGCCACGACGCGTCGAATCCGCCTTCGATCTCCTCCGTGACCTCGGGACCGACCTGATCGTTGCCTACGTTTTCGGGCACGAACGCGGGCACGCCAGCCAGCCCCGCCGGGTCCCAGGTGCGCACGGCGTCGAAGGCGCCCGGGGCGCGTCCCGACTGGCCAAAGGCGGCGCGCAGCTTGAACTCGCCCAGATCTGGCCAGAAGGCCTCATCCGAGATGATCCAGGACCCGCTTAGTTTCGGGTACACCTGCAGGCCGAAGCCCTTGCCGAAGGCGCTGTTACCGTCCACGCGCGTCCCCACGGTGATGAAGTAACGGTCGGCAATGTCGAAGACGTTCTGGAAGAAGAAACCGGCGTTCCAGATCTTGGAACGCACCTCGAACGCCTGGGTGACGGCGGCGGAAGTGAGGGTGGGGTCGGCGGCGCCGGGGAAGTTCTCGCCGAAGCCTTCCACCATGCGGTCGTCGTCACCAATCGCCTGGCCGCCCCAGGAGAAGCTTGAGCCTATGGAGGAGGTCAGGTCAAAGCTATAGGTGCCCACGTAGTCGAAGGAGAGCACGCGGTTCTGGAAGGTGTTGTTGAGAAGCGACCCTTCCGGTACCTGCCGCCACGCGTAGGGGCGCAGATTGCGGTGCTCCTGATTTGTCCAGTCGTAACCCACGGTGAACCGGTTGGTCATCCGGTCCAGAGGCTCATAGGTGATGGTCGCGCCGGTAGTGAGCCGCTCGACATCCTGGTCAAGCTGCTGGTCCATCAACTCGTTGAGCACCGCGGGGTCCCCGGTGCCGAAGTAGTTCCGCTCGGCCCGGAAGGCGTTGAGGGTGATGCCCTGGGCGTTGTTCTGCCCGTTGGTCATCGTGAGGATGTTGTTCGCGTACGCAGTGTTCCACTGGACGGTGAGGTTGTTCGCGGGCGTGAAGGTGAAGTTCGCACGCGTGTGGTACTTCTTCTGGCTGTCGTTGGTCACATAGCCCTGCTCACCCAGGAAGCCGCCGGAGACGAAATACTGCAGGTCCTGTCGGCCCCCGCGCACTGAAAGCGAGTAGTCCGTGGTGAACGGCGAGCCCGGATGGTGCTCGCCACAGGACAACGGCCCGGTGCAGAGCCAGGGACCCATGTTGATGTACGGATCGGCGTTGGGGACATCCACGCCGAACTGGCGGCTCCATTGGCTTCCGGCCTTCACCTCGGCCGTCCAGACCGGAGCCCCGGCGGCACCTCTCTTGGTGAACACCTGGATGACGCCGGCGGACGCCTCGGTGCCGTACAGCGTGGTCGCCGCGGAGCCCTTGATCACCTCGATGCGCTCGATGTCGGCCGGGTTGATGTTGTCGAGCGGGCTGACGGCGATGTTGCCGCTGCGTCCGCCCCGCCGATCCGGCGGGTTGATGTCCGGCAGCGGGTCGCTCCGCATGCGCACCCCGTCGATGTAGACGAGCGGGTGGTTGGAGAGGGACTGGCTGCTCTGGCCGCGCAGGCGAATGATCTTCGCCTGGCCCGTGCCGCCACCGCCGTAGACCTCCAGCCCAGGCGCCTGCGACTGCAGGAGGTCGGAGACCAGCACGGGACGGTCGGGAACCTCGGCGACGTTGATCTGGGCGATGGTGTTGCCGATCTCGCGCTGGCGCGCCGCCCCGGCCGTACCGGTCACGACGATCTCGTCGAGGCCGAGCGCCTCCTCGGTCAGGGTGAAGTCCTGCACCAGGGTCTCGCCGGCGGCCACAGTGATCTGCGCGGTGGCCGAGCCCAGGCCGATGCGCTCCGCGCGCATCTCATAGGTGCCCGGTGGCACGTTGAGCAGCACGTAGCGCCCGTTCTGGCGGGTGAGGCTTCCAACGCCGGTGTCGGTGAGGAAGATCTGGACCTCGCCGAGCGGTGCTCCGGAACCCTCCATGGTGACCTGGCCGGTGACCCGGCCCGGGTCCTGCGCCATCGCGGGAAGCGCCGAGATCAGCGCGGCGGCCACGAGCACCACGGCCGAAAGCGCGATCCGACGCCCACCTGGCGACCGGTTCCTGGTTGAACTCGCGAACCTTCGATGCATCATAACAGCCTCCGATGAAGGGGAACGGTAGTCTGGGCTACAACCTACGAGATTAGGCGAGTGCGAGCCCTGCCGTCAAGCTCGGGCGGGCTTCCGAAGCGGCCAGGTCAATGGGCGAAGCGGAGGGTGAATACGCGGCGTCGGCGATCCTCCACCGGGTCAAAGGGCGGATTTGCCACGTCGGGTTGGCGGGCATCGTTCAGGATGAAGACGATGAGCCCGGTGATGGCGGCCGTGGTGGCGCCCACCAGCAGCCCCGTCTTGGCCTTGCTGAGCTCCTGGCGCTCGATCTGAACGATCTCGCCGGCGGGAACACGGATGTCCTGACCCAGCTGCGAGGTGTGGAAGCCCACCTGTCGCCGGACCGTGGGAACACGCACAAAAAGGTCGTCACCGGTGCGGCGCACGAATTCCCCGGAAAGCACAGGCTCGGAAACCATGCTCAGCGCTTCCTCGGCGCCGCCTTCGTTGACCGCGTCCACGCCCGCGCGTGTCAGAAACAGCCGCACCGATTCGCCCGGTGGAACCGCGCCGATCTCGGTGGGCACGTAGTTGAAGCAGCCGGTGGCCGTGGAGAGCACCAGGGCGGCGGCGAGCGTCGGAAGTAGTCGTTTCGGCTTCATGGGCAGACACTGATGGAGTTTCCGAATGTTAATCCTCTCACCATCGGGTCGGCAACGATCGATTCGACGCGGCGCGCGGCCGACAGCGGCGTTGACGGCCCGCATCCGGGCCCCGACAATCCACCATGCCATCGCTCCAGGAACTGCTCGTCGCCTCCAGCCGCACGTTCGCGGTGGGGATCCGCATCTTGCCCCGGCCGCTCCGGCGTGAAGTGACCGTAGCCTACCTACTGTTGCGGGTATCGGACTACCTGGAAGACAACCAGGAGCTGGGCCGCAACGAGAAGGTAGCGCTGCTGGGGAAGTGGCAGAACATCCTCGCGGGGAACGGGGAGCGACAGCCGCTGATCGCGCGTCTGCGTGAGGCCCGGGAGGACACTCCGGACGCGCTGGTGGCCCGGCACTCGGCAAACGTGCTCGAAGGACTGGACGGGCTCGCGCCCCCCGCGAAGGAGATCCTCGTTCGGCGCGTGGGCGAATCGAGCGCCGGGATGGCGCGCTGGACGGAGCGCGGATCGCGCTTCGAGACCGAGGCCGATCTCGACGACTACATGCATGAGGTGGCGGGACGCGTGGGGCATCTCCTCACCGAGCTCTTCACACTGCGGCTCCCGGGGACGAGAAGCGCGCGGGAGCGGATGATGTTGCTCGGGCAGGAGTTCGGGCTGGCGCTGCAGACGGTGAACGTCATCCGCGGGCTCCACGAGGACCGGGATCGCGGCTGGGTGTACGTGCCGTCGGCATTCGTCGCCGATCCGGGCATCCATCCGAGCGAGCTCTTCGACCCGGCCAACCAGGACGCGGCCATGGCGGTGCTGGCCCGGTTGGTGACAAAGGCCGACAGACACCTTGCCGCGGCCCGGGCCTACATCCGGCTGATGCCGAGGCGCTATCACCGGGTGCGGCTTTTCTGCCTGCTCCCCCTGTTCTTCGCGGTACGCACGCTGGCGATCAGCCGGGCCAACCCGGATGTTCTCAGGCGGGAGACGAAGATGACGCGCCGCGAGGTCAGGGCGATTACCCGCCGGGCCATGGTGCTGGGCTTCTCGAATGGGTGGATCGAACGCTACTGCAGGCAGCTGGCGTCTGTGCCGCCCAGGCAGAACGGAGGATCCCCTCGCCCGGCCGCGCACCGGGCGCCACCAGCCCCGCAACGGATATCGAATCCATGAAGCCTCTCGCGTCCTTCCGCGAGGAGTTCCCCGTCTCCCGGACCCACATCTTCCTGAACCACGCGGGCGTGGCGCCCACCTCGACGCGCGTGGTTCGAGCCGTGCACGCGTTCATGGACTCGATCGCGCGCGAAGGCCGGCCCGACTTCGATGCCTGGGAGTCGGTGGCGCAGGACTGCCGGGAGCGGTTCGCGCGACTCATCGGGTGTGAGGCGGACGAGATCGCGTTCGTGCGCAACACTTCGCACGGGCTGTCGCTGCTCGCGTCGGGGCTGGACTGGCGGCCCGGGGACCGCGTTGCGGCGGCGGTCTCGGTGGAGTACCCCTCCAACGTCTACCCCTGGATGGACCTGGACCGGCGGGGGGTCGCGGCGCTCGACGTGATCCGCGTGCACGGCGATGGGACGGTGACGGTGGAGGCGGCGGAGCGGGCGCTCGGTCCCGACACCCGCGTGCTGGCGGTCAGTTCGGCCCAGTACGCCACCGGCGCGGTCACGGATCTCGCAGGGTTGGGGCGGCTGTGCCGGGAACGCGGGGTGCTCCTGTGCGTCGACGGGATCCAGACGGTGGGCGCCCTGCCCATCGACGTGAAGAAGGCGGGGGTCCACTTCCTGTCCGCGGACAGCCACAAGTGGATGCTCGGCATGATGGGCATCGGCGCAGTCTTCGTGGACAGGTCCGTCGTGCGGAACATTCATCCGCCGCTGCTCGGCTGGCGCAGCACGACGGACGCATTCAATTTCGACAGGGTCCACTTCGAGCTACTGGACCACGCGGGGCGCTACGAGGAGGGGAGCCTCGCGTATCCGCTGATCGCCGGCTTCGGCGCAACCCTCGAGCTTCTCGAGGAAGCTGGAGTTCCCGCCATCGCCGAGCACGTGTGCGCGCTGGTGGCCGATCTCGCCGGGCGCCTGGAGCGCCTCGGCTGCGTCACGACGCCCGACGGGAGGAGCCGGCGGCACATTCTGACCTTCCGCCACCCCAACCTCGACAACGACACGCTGCTCGCGGGACTCGAAGGAGCCGGCGTGGTCGCGTCGCTCCGGCGGGATCGCATTCGGGTGGCGCCGCACCTCTACAACACCCACGGAGAAATGAGACGGGTGGCCGACGCCGTGGGCGCGTTGCTCCCCGCCAGCGCAGGATAGCCACGGGACAAGCAGACGAGCATCGAGATATGGAGACGAGTACCCCGGGGAGAAACCGGGTACCGCAGGGAAAGCGAGCTTCGGGGAGGACCCAGCCATGAGGAGATCGGGATGAGACACGCGACGACGGCGGCGGCGATGACGACGAGGGGATCCAACGCCCCGGAGACGGGAGAGCCCACGAGCCCGACCAATGGGCGCAGGCGCTTGACCACCAGGCTGGGCAGGGCCCCGGCGGCCAGGCTGCCCGCGGCCGCGAGCGGGCTGGTGGCGGCGCTCGCGCTGGCGCTTTCCGCAACGGTGCTGACCGCGAGCCCGGCGGCCGCGCAGGACCGGCAGGGCGACGCCGGCGCGCTGCCCACCATCGAAGAGAGGACCTCCTCCATGGAGCTTATGGACGGCTTCCTTCCCATGTACTGGGATGATGCGGGCGGCAGGATCTGGCTGGAGGTCGCGCAATGGGACACCGACGTGCTGCACGCCTCCGGGATCGGGGCGGGCCTCGGGTCGAACGACATCGGCATCGACCGCGGCCAGCTGGCCGGCTCACGCATTGTTCGCTTCCACCGCGTGGGTCCGAAGGTCCTGATGATCCAGCCCAACTACCGGTTCCGCGCGACCAGCGACAACGCCGCGGAGCGGAAGGCGGTGGAGGACGCCTTCGCGCCCTCGACGCTGTGGGGCTTCGAGGCCGCGGCCGAGACCGGTGACCGCGCGCTGATCGACTTCACCCCCTTCCTGCTGCAGGACATCGCCGGCTTCGCGGGGCGCCTGCGGCCCGGCACCTACCGCCTCGATCAGAGCCGCAGCGCCGTGTACATGCCGATGGTGATGAACTTCCCGGAGAACACCGAGATGGAGGCGTCGCTGACCTTCGTGCGCCAGGACGGAGGCGTGGCCGGCGGCCGCTTCGGCGGCGGAGGCGGAGGCGCCTTCGAGGGCGTCGGCAACGTCGCGGCCAACGCCGGTGCGGCCACGGTGCGCATGCACCATTCCTTCATCCAGCTGCCCGAGTTGGGCGAATACACGCCTCGCGCACACGACTCCCGCTCCGGTTACGGCGGCATGTCCTTCCAGGACTACTCCGCAGCGCTGGACGAGCCCATGACCCAGCGCTTCATCCGCCGCCACCGGCTCGAGAAGCGGGATCCGAACGCGGCCATGAGCGAGCCCGTGGAGCCCATCGTCTACTACCTCGATCCCGGGACGCCGGAACCGGTGCGTTCCGCGCTGCTGGACGGGGCCCGGTGGTGGAACCAGGCCTTCGAGGCGGCGGGCTTCATCGACGCCTTCCGGGTGGAGATCCGGCCCGAGGACGTGAGCAGCCACGACGTGCGCTACAACGTCATCAACTGGGTGCACCGATCGACGCGGGGCTGGAGCACGGGCGGCTCGATCACCGATCCGCGCACCGGCGAGATCCTCAAGGGGAACGTGACGCTGGGCTCGCTGCGGGTGCGCCAGGACTACATGATCGCCGAGGGGCTGCTGGCGCCCTACGAGAACGGGGATGAGGACGCGCAGGATATCTCGGAGTGGGCGCTGGCGCGCATCCGGCAGCTGTCGGCGCACGAGGTGGGGCACACGCTGGGGCTGGGCCACAACTACTACGACAGCGATATGGGGCGCATCTCGGTGCTGGACTACCCCCATCCGCTGATCACCTGGGATGGCAGCGAGTTCGACTACTCGGAGGTGTACGACACCGATATCGGCGAATGGGACAATGTAGCGATCCAGTACGGCTACTCCGTCTTCCCCCCGGGAGTGGACGAAGCGGCGGAGCTGGACCGGATTCTGGATGAGGCCTGGGAGCAGGACATCCGCTACTTCACCAACCAGGACGCGTCGGCGCACGCCCGCGTCGACCAGTGGTCGAACGGGACGGATGCGGGCGCAGAACTGGACCGCATGCTGGACGTGCGGCGCGCGGCCATGGAGCGCTTCGGCGAGCGCGCGATCCGCACGGGTACGCCGATGGCGCAGATGGAAGAGGTGCTGGTACCGCTCTACATGCACCATCGCTACCAGGTGACCGCGGCCGCTTCGGTGCTGGGCGGGCTGCACTACACCTATGCAACCCGGGGCGACGGGCTGGAGCCGGTGCGGCCGGCCTCGGCGAGCGAGCAGAAGCGGGCGCTCGACGCGCTGGTGCGGTCGGTGCTGCCGGCCGAACTGACCATCCCGGCGAGGGTCCTGGACCAGTTGCCGCCCCGTCCCGCCGGCTACGGCCGCAACCGCGAGCTCTTCCCGCGTTACACGGGATCGATGTTCGACGCCGTCTCGCCGGCGGTGGTGGCGAGCGCCCACGTGGTGGGCGAGGTGCTGGAACCGAGCCGGTCGGCGCGCCTGCTGGAGCAGAACGCGCTCGACTCGTCGCTGCCGGGTCTTGGCGACGTGATCGGGGCGCTCACGGCGGTGGGCAACCCGGACCCGGCGGACTCGCCCTACGAGGCGGAGGTGCGGCGCGCGATCGGCCGGGTGGTCGCGGAAGGGCTGATGAGCCTGGCGGGTGGAGCCGCCATGCCGCAGGTAAGGGCGGTGGCGGCCCAGCATCTGGGATGGCTCGGCGACGCGTCCGAGACGCGGTCGATGGGCGACGACCACAACGCCGCGCACTTCGCCCTGCTGGCCCGCGACATCCGGCGCTTCGAGGAACGGCCCCACGAGCCCTGGGCCCCGCTGGTGACGCCGGATGCGCCTCCCGGAGCACCCATCGGGACCGCGCCCACGGACTGGACCGGGTTCGGGACGGGACTGGGGGGCACGCTCGCGGCTCGGGCGGGGCTCGCGGACCTCACCTGGCTGGACAAGCTGGTGCCGTTCTGCGCCTACGAGCAGTGGTGAGCGTCAGCCGGGACTGACGGGCCCGACGGCGTCCCGGGATCTGCCCGGGGCGCCGTCGGGCGGGTCGGCTCAGCGCAGGACGCGGAAGATACGGTCGGCGAGCGTCGTCATCAGCGGCGTGCCGACCGCCAGCAGGACGATCCCCGCGGTTTCCGCGGGCCGGGAGCCATTGCTCTTGCCCTCGATTACGAGGAGGTAGCCGGCCGTCGCCGCCATCGCGCTTCCGAGCGCGGCGGGGAGGAACCGTCCTCTGGAGCGGCTGGTCTGGCCGGCCCACCCGGCCGAGTAGCCTCCCGCCGCGCTGGGCAGGGCCAGCGCCAGCACGCCTGTGCCCGTCGTCAGGACGCCGGTGCAGCGCGGGCGCAGGCCCCCGATGCCGGTATCGATATCGAGGCACTGGTTGGCCAGACCGAGACCGAGCGCCAGGCCGACCGCGTTCCCCACGAAGGAGCTGAGGAAGACCCGCTCCCATCCGTAGCGCTCCTCCTCCATAGACCAGTCGAAGCCGGTCGCCAGACGATCGGTGGCGGTTTCGCGTTGACGCTGCGGCCCGGTCTTGGTCTCCACCAGGAGGGCGCCTCCTCCCGCTGCCATGCCGAACCGGGTCGACGCCTGCAGGGGCGACAGCAACTCCACGCGCGCGATGTCCTCGAGGGGCATCGAGAAGTAGAGCAGCGACGGCACCGCCGCCCGGACTCCATCCACGTAGATGGATACGTCGTTACACCCGCCTTGCGCCGACGTGGAACGGTATTCGACGCAGGAGCCGGTTCGCCCCGAGCGGACGCGGAGGCCCGGCAGGTGCTGCGCGAGCACGTCGGACAGGCCGAGTCCGCGGCGGGCGGCTTCGCTGAGCTGCGCCGGCCCGACCTCGTTCATGGAATGGCCGGTGGAGATCCTCCTCTGCTCCAGCTCCGTGACCGCCTCCACGACGAGGGGCTCGAGTTCGATCGTGCGCGGTGCCAGGCGCACGTCGAGGCGGAGGTCCTCGCCCGGATTCACCGCGATCTCGTGAGACTGGTCGCCATAGGCGAGATGCTCCACCACCAGGATGTGCGCCCCCTCCGGGACCACCTCGAACCGGAACATTCCGGCTGCGTCGGTCACGGTGGAGATGCCGAGATCCTGCAGGCGCACGACGACGTCGGCGATCGGCCGGGAGTTCTCGTGCTCCAGCACCCGTCCGGTCAGGGCTCCGCTTTGCTGGGAGACTGCCTCGGTTGCGGATAGCAGCGACAGGAGGCACAGCAGGGCCGCGCGGAAAGCCGCAGGAGCACAACTGGCGAGCGCGCGCCGCGCCGCAACCGAGGATCCCGAATGTGCGGCGGTTGGCGCCGGTCGGACCGGCCGGAGGGAAGTCATGCGCGAGCCTGTCGGGGAAAAGCGTGCCAAGTCGAAATACCCTGAGCCGATCCGGCGCGTTCCGATACGGCTGGGCCCGGGATCTCTCCGAAGCTAGCGCGGGCGCACCCCCGAAGCTAACGCCGGGGGGCCGACGAGGGCCCTATGTCCACCCGGATGTCGCGCCACTTTCCCTGACGATAACGCGCGACGCTCAGCAGGCAGCGGGCGGCGTGCCCCAGCAGAATCGCGATCCAGACGTCGGCGGGTTCGAGCCCGCGCAGCTGCTGGAGGATCGCCAGAAGGCCGAGGGGGATCACCACCTGGGAGATGATGGAGATGAACAGCGGGCTGCGTGTGTCGCCGCTCCCCTGCAGTCCGCCGGTGTATGTGAGCGCGACGGTCACGAAGAGCCCGGACACGCTCAGGAAGCTCAGGAGCTGGATTCCCAGGCCGACCACCACGGGATCCTCCATGCCGAAGACGGCGAGCAGGGCATCGGGAATCAGCACGAACATGGCTCCCACGGCCAGCGCGACCAGCAGGCCGATGCGCGAAGACACCCTCACTCCGTGGATGGCCCGTTCGGGACGGCCCGCGCCCAGATTCTGCCCCGCCACCGCTGCGGTCGCGCCCATGAGCCCGATGGATGTCCACGTGATCAAAGAGAAGAGCTGGACGTATCCCACGGCATAGGCGGCCTGCGCCTCCGCGCTCAGGGCGAGGGAGCCGATGAAGCGCAGCAGCAGCACGCCGGCGATGTTCATGACCACGCCCTGGACGCCCGCGGGAAGTCCGAAACGGAAGAGCTGGCGAATGATGCGCCAGTCGGGCGCGAGCGACATGCCTCGTTCGAAGGCGACCACGTGCCGCCGCGAGAGGAGCAGCCAGAGCACGACCCCGCTGATGATCGCGCCGGATATCACCGTGGCCATCGCCGCCCCGGCGGTGCCGAAAGAGGGGATCGGCCCCAGCCCGCGGATCAGGATCACGCACAGCGTGATGTTGAGCGAGGTCAGGCCCACGCCCAGCCGAAGCGGGGTGCGGGCGTCTCCGGCCGCGCGGAACGCTCCTCCGGCCATGAAGAACATCATCATGCCGAAGCTGAAGACGAAGAGGATGCGCAGGTACGGGAGGGCTTCCGCCTGGACTTCCGGAGTCGCGCCCACCAGTCCCACCAGGGAAGGGGCCAGGAAGTACCCGAGAGGCGCGACGATCCCGATCGAGAGAGCCGCTGCCGTCAGGAAGGCCTGGTATACGGTGCGGTTGACCTTCTCCTTTTCGCCCGCCCCGGCGAAGCGGGCCACCAGGATGCCCATCCCGGTGAAGAGCGAAGAGATGAAGACGATGACGACGAGGTAGATCTGCGACGATATGCCGATGGCGGCGTTGCCGGCGTAGCCGACGTAGTTGCCCACCATGACGTGTCCGACCAGGCCCTGCATGCCGGCGATCACGTTCTGCAGCATGGTCGGCCAGGCCAGCTTCCAGACGGCTCGCGGGACCGGCCCTTCTACAATGCTGCGGTCGAAGGGGCGTCCGCCGGGCCGCCGGGGCATGGGCTGACCGACCCCGCCGGGATCAGGACTGCGCGCGTTTTCCGCGGACGACGCGAAGGAGTTTCGCCAGCGGGTCGTACGCCCTGTCCACGACGCGCTCCTTCAGGGGGATGATGGCGTTGTCGGTGATGGTGATGCTCTCCGGACACACCTTGGTACAGCACTTGGTGATGTTGCAGTAGCCCACGCCCTGATCCTTGCGCAGCGCCTCGAGCCGGTCCCCGGTGTCGAGCGGGTGCATCTCGAGCGCGGCCACATGCACCATGTAGCGGGGGCCGATGAACTCCTCGTGCAGGTGGTGGTCCCTCAGCACATGACAAACGTCCTGGCACAGGAAGCACTCGATGCACTTGCGGAACTCCATCACCCGGTCGACGTCCTCCTGGAAGATCTCCCAGGTGCCGTCGTCGTGGTCGGGCTCGCGGGGCTGGAAGGCGGCGATGTTCTCCTTGACGCGGTAGTTCCAGGAGACGTCGGTGACCAGGTCGCGCACCAGCGGAAAGGCCTTCATCGGCTCGATGGTGACCGGCTCATCCATGGGAAGGTCGCTCAGGCGGGTCATGCACATGAGTTTGGGCATGCCGTTCACCTCCGCGGAACACGACCCGCAGCGGCCCGCCTTGCAGTTCCAGCGCACCGCCAGGTCGTTCGCCTGCTCGGCCTGGATCCTGTGGACGGCGTCGAGCACCACCATCCCCGTGGTGGTCTCGATCGTGTAGTCCTGGAATCCCCCGGTCTCCCCGTCCCCTCTCCAGACCCTGAACGTGCTCTCGGCCATTATCCCTGTTCCTCGATGATTCGGCGCAGCCGCCCGGGCAGCTCGCGGACCGGTTCCCTGCGACTCTTCATGTTCCCGTCCGCACCCTTCCACAACACGAGGTTGTAGCGGCCCCAGTCAGGATCCTTCGCCGGGTAGTCGACCCGGGAATGAGCGCCCCGGCTCTCCCTGCGTCCGATCGCGGCACGGGCGGCGGCTTCCGAGACGGCCAGCAGGTTGTCGAGATCGAGGGCCGTGTGCCAGCCGGGGTTGTATTCCCGGTTGCCCGTCACGGCGACGTTCGCAGCCCGCTCCCTGAGCGCCTCGATGTCCTCGAGAGCCGACGCCAGGTCGTCCTCGGTGCGCACGATCCCGACCTTGTCCTGCATGAGCTTCTGGAGGTCTTCCTGTACCTGATAGGGGCCCTCTCCGCCGTCGTTGCCGAACGGGGCCAGGGAATGGCGTTCGGCCTCCGCGACCTGCCACTCGTCGAGCGACGGGGCGGCGTTCTCGACGGCGAAACGGGCCGCGTACTCGCCGGCCCGCTTGCCGAAGACCAGCAGGTCGGAGAGGGAGTTGCCGCCCAGGCGGTTGGCGCCGTGCAGCCCCGCCGCGCACTCCCCGGCGGCGAACAGGCCCGGCACGTTGGACATCTGGGTATCCGCGTCCACCCGCACGCCGCCCATCACGTAGTGGGTGGTGGGTCCGACCTCCATGGGCTCCTTCGTGATATCGATGTCCGCCAGGGCCTTGAACTGGTGGTACATCCCCGGGAGCTTCCGGCGGATGTGGGCCGGGGCATCGGAGATCTTCTCCGCGATCCAGGCGATGTCGAGGAACGCTCCGCCGTGCGGACTGCCGCGGCCCTCCTTGACCTCGCGCACGATGCAGCGGGCGACGTGGTCGCGGGTCAGCAGCTCCGGGGGCCGGCGCGCGTCGCGGTCGCCGATGACGTAGCGCCACCCCTCCTCGGGGGAGTCGGCGGTCTGGTCCTTGTAGAGGTCCGGGATGTCGTCGAACATGAACCGGCGCCCCTCGGAGTTGCGCAGCACGCCCCCTTCCCCGCGCACCCCCTCGGTGACCAGGATGCCGCGCACGCTCGGGGGCCAGACCATGCCCGTCGGATGGAACTGGACGAACTCCATGTCCACCAGTTCCGCCCCGGCCTCGTAGGCGAGGGCGTGCCCGTCCCCGGTGTATTCCCAGCTGTTGGAGGTGATCTGGTAGGCCTTGCCGATCCCCCCGGTGGCCAGCACCACGGCCTTCGCCTCGAAGACCTGGAAACGCCCCCGCTCGCGGTCGTAGGCGAAGGCGCCCGCCACCCGGTCGCCGTCCAGGAGCAGCCGCGTCACGGTGCACTCCATGAAGACGTCCATGCCCTGGTGGATGCCGTGGTCCTGCAGGGTGCGGATCATCTCCAGGCCGGTGCGGTCGCCAACGTGGGCGAGGCGCGGGTAGGCGTGGCCGCCGAAGTTGCGCTGCAGGATGCGCCCGTCCGGGGTGCGGTCCATGAGGGCTCCCCAGGCCTCAAGCTCCCTGACGCGATCTGGAGACTCCTGGGCGTGCAGCTCGGCCATGCGCCAGTCGTTCAGGTACTGGCCGCCACGCATGGTGTCGGCGAAGTGCACCTCCCAGCTGTCGCGCTCGTCGACGTTGGAGAGCGCGGCCGCCACCCCGCCTTCGGCCATGACGGTGTGCGCCTTGCCGAGCAGAGACTTGCACACCAGCCCCACCGAAGCGCCCGCGGCGGCGGCTTCGATGGCCGCCCGCAGCCCCGCGCCTCCGGCGCCGATGACCAGGACGTCGTGTTGGTGCCGCTCGAACTCGGCCATCAGAGGATCCTCCAGTCGGTCCAGATGCCCATGGAGCAGAGGCGCACGTAGACGTCGCTGAAGCCCACCCAGACGAGGCTCAGCCAGGCCCAGAGCATGTGGCGCCGGTTGAGGCAGCTCACACACTTGTGCGCCTGCTGGCGCACAGGTTTCGCGGAGAGCTTGTCCAGTCCACCACCGACCAGGTGGCGCAGCGAATGGCACCCAAAGACGTAGCCGGCCAGCAGCACGACATTGATCGCCAGAACCAGCGATCCGATCCCGACGCCGAACGATTCGCCACCGCCGGGCGCCTCAAACCAGAAGCCCTTCCAGGCGTCGTAGGAGAGGATCACGATGAAGATGAGAGCGACGTAGAGGAAGTAGCGGTGGATGTTCTGCACGATGAGCGGGAAAGAGTTCTCGCCCAGGTAAGCCTTCCGCGGCTCTCCGACGGCACACGAGGGCGGGTCGGCCCAGAAGGCCTTGTAGTAGGCGCCCCGGTAGTAGTAGCAGGTCAGGCGGAAGCCGAGCGGGGCCCACAGGATGAGGTAGGCGGGGGACCAGGGGAGCCATCCCAGCCACGACTCCTCCCACCAGGCCGGGCGCGGCCCCAGCCACGCGTGGTGGGAGTCGCCGAAGAGCTCCGGCGAGTAGTAGGGCGAAAGGTAGTTGCCGAAGGAATAGAATTCGCCCTGGAAGACCGCCCAGGTTGTGTAGACAATGAACGTGCTGAAGACGAGAAAAACGGCCAGCGGCTCCGCCCACCACCTGTCTCGGCGCATGGTGCGCCCGAACCGGTTGCGGGCGGGAACGGAGGTCGGGGTCCGGACCGGAAGCGAGGTCGTGCCTGACGCCATTCCTATCCTCCTGCGAGCGCCCGTGGGGCGCTTCTGTAAGATCGTGGGCGGACCTGCCGGTCCTCCGTGCGGGGCTCGCCCGTCCGCCTGCCGGGGCACTCCCGCCGGAATCCGGAGCGCCCGGCGTGCAGAAGAATATCCCCGGGGCGCGCATTCGCCAATACGGGTCGAGGGGACGCGGGGACCGACAGGAGAACGCGCCGGGCCGCGAGACGAGAACCCGAGGGGCCACGCCATGCGGGTGGCCGGGCCGCCGGATGAGGGCGCGGGACGCTACTTCGGCGACGGGCGTGGCCCGGCGGGGCCCCCGATTGCGCAGGCCCGGCGCCAGACGGCGTCGAACATCTCGGGCGTGAGCTTGCCGGTGAAGGTGTTCTGCTGGGAGGGATGGTAGGAGGCCAGGACGGTCAGGCCGGGCCGGATGGGCACCTCCACCGCGTGGCCGAAGCGGGGCATGGGTCTGGGAAGCGTCTCGCCCCGGTCGCGCAGCAGCCGGAGCACCACCGAGAAGGCGAAGGCGCCGAGCGCGACGACCACGCGCAGGTTGGGCAGAAGATCCCATTCGCGCTCCAGGAAGGGCCGGCAGGCGTCGCGCTCCCTGGTTGTCGGCCGGTTCTTCGGCGGGGCGCAACGGACAGCGGCCGTGATCCAGGCGCCGTTGAGGGTGAGCCCGTCGCTGCGCGACGTCGAGTCCGGCTGCGAGGCAAGACCCGCCCGGTGGAGCGCGCCGTAGAGCAGATTGCCGGAGGCATCGCCGGTGAACATGCGGCCGGTACGGTTGGAGCCGTGTGCGCCCGGCGCGAGCCCCACGATCACCAGCCAGGCGGCGGGGTCTCCGAATCCGGGCACCGGCCGCCCCCAGTACTCCTCCGTCGCGTAGGCGGCCCGTTTCGTACGCGCGACCTGCTCGCGCCACTCGACCAGCCGCGGGCAGCGGCGGCATGCGCTCACTTCGGTGGCGAGGGCGGTGAGGGGATGGGTGGGGGTCACTGTCGGGGGCCGGGACGGTCAGTCGGGGAAGCGGGCCGCGCGGTCATTGCGGGCGATGGCACGGACCAGGCTTCACGTTCGGCCGCGAGTGCGGCGAGTTTGCGGGCGGGGGAACTCACCGGACCGGACCGGCATGCAGGTGCAGCACGCCCGGCGTGCCCGAGGCTGCGCCTTCCGTCAGAACCCTGCCGACCACGATCGCGTGTGGGCACCCGGCGGCGCGAAGGGCTTCCACACAGGCCTCGGCCCGGTCGGCCGGGATGCTGGCAAGCAGCCCGCCCGCGGTCTGCGGGTCGAAGAGGAGCTGGGCCGCGGGCTCGCCGGTCACATCGGGGTCGGCGCGCACCGATTCCAGCGCGCGCAGGTTCTGGTCGTGGAGCGAGGAGAAGATGCCGAGCCGGGCCACCTCGCGCGCCCCGTCCAGGAAGGGCACGTCGGCGAGACCGAGCGAGACCTCGACCCTGGACGCGCGCGCCATTTCCAGCAGGTGGCCGGCGAGCCCGAAGCCGGTCACGTCGGTGGCGGCGGTGGCTCCGTGTTCGCCGAGGATCCGCGCGGCGGGCCGGTGGGACTCCTGCATGAGGGCGAGCGCGGCGTCGATCCACAGGCTTTGCGCGCGACCGCGCATGTCGGCGGCCAGGATCACGCCGGTGCCGACCGGTCGGGTGAGCACCAGCCGGTCGCCCGGACGCATACCCGACTTTCGCAACAGATCTTCGGGGCGCGCCGTCCCGGTTACGGAGAAGCCCATGGCGAGCTCTCTCCCCTCGCTCGTGTGTCCGCCCACCAGCGCCAACCCGTCGCGCTCGAGGACCGTGAGCGCCCCGGCCATGAGCTGGGTGAGGTCCTCTTCCATCTTCTCTTCCGCGGCGAGCGGCAGCGTCACCATCGCCATCCCCGCCAGCGGCTCGGCACCCATCGCGAAAACATCGCCGAGCGCATGGTTGGCGGTGATGCGGCCGAAGAGGAAGGGATCGTCGATGAAGGAGCGGAAGAAGTCGACGCTCTGCACGGCCACTTGTCCCGCGGGAACCTGCACCACGGCCGCGTCGTCGGGGGCGTCCAGCCCGACCATCACGCCCGGATGACCGGTGGCGCCCAGCCGGGCCAGCGAACGGAAGAGCAGCTCGCTGCCCACCTTGGAGCCGCATCCTCCGCAGCGCATCGCCGGACCGGGGCCGACGGACCCCCCGCGCCATCCCCCGGACCCGGCCTTCGACGAGCCAGCCGGCGCCGGGCCATCATCGACACGCTCGCCATCCATCGATGGCAGCTCGGTGTAGTCCCGGATGAAGCGCCGGTCGATGCGGTCCTTCCAGGTCCAGACCCAGCGACCTGCGACCGTCAGTCCGTTGCGGGCTGCGACGGCATGGCGCCGGCCCGTGGAGATCAGGCTCAGGTACTCGCGCTGGGGCCGGAAGCCGGCGAGGGACGCCCCGCGCAGGCGGCGCTCGAGGTTGCGGGCCAGAGGCGGCCCCTGGCGAACCGCAAAGACGCCCGCCTTCGGACGCGGATATCCTTCGACCGCGGCGATATCCCCGGCGGCGAAGACATCGGGATGGGACAGCGTCTGCAGGGTGTCGCGCACCCGGATGAAACCGCGCTCATCCACCTGCAGGCCGGATTTCCGGGGCCAGTCCGGGGCTCCCGCGGTCGTAACCCAGAGCAACTCGTCGAAGGTGGCGCGGGCGCCGTTGCCGAAGTGCAGGCGCGAACCGTCCACGCGCACCACCCGGTGATCGGTGTGGACCACGATGCCGCCGTCCTCGAGGATGCGCGCGAAGCGCGTGCGCATGCGCACGGGGTATGCGGGGAGGATCTCGCTTGAATCGGTGAACAGCTCGATGCGCACATTGTCGCCGGCCCGTCCGGCGGCCTCCGCGGCGCGCGCGAGCCCGTAGCGGATCGAGAGCGCGATTTCCACTCCTCCGGCGCCGCCGCCCACAATCCCGATCGAGACCGGGTGGGACGTGCCGGCGACACGCTCCCGGAGCCGCGTCCAGCGGGCGAAGAAGCCGTCGATGGGCTTGACCGGGACGACCGAGTCCTCGGCACCGGCCACTCGTCGTACTCCGGGCGCCGAACCCGTATTCAGCGAGAGCAGGTCGAAGGCCACCGGCGGACGCCCCGCGCACAGCACCCGCTTGTTCTCAAGATCGACCCCCACCAACTGGTCCCGGAGAAACCGGGCCTGGGCGAAACGGGCGAGCGGAGCCAGGTCGATATGCGCGTCCGCAAACGTGTAGTGGCCCGCGATCAGCCCCGGAAGCATCCCGGAATAGGGGGCGTTCGACTCGCGCGAGATCAGCGTAACCCGAACTCCGGGCATCGGCTTCATGCCGAAGTGCTTGAGCACGGCGACGTGGGTGTGCCCGCCGCCGACCAGCACGAGATCCCTGGTCACCGGTGGAGGCGGCGAGTGCATGGCGTCCCTGCGCATGGACTCAAGATGCCGCCGCATCGCGGCACCGTTCAAGGTTCGGGTCCCGGAGGACAGGCGCGGACAGGAGGGATTCCCCTCCCATTCCGCCCCGGGAAGCCTACCGCCCCGGCCGGTCTCCGCGCGCGGCAAGCTCCGATGGAAGCAGCGCCGCGTGCATGAACTGGTGAAGCGGGGTGGCCACCCCGCACTCGCGCCCGAGGCGGACCACCGCGCCGCTCAGCTGTTCCAGCTCCGAGGGCCGGCCGGCGGCGATGTCGCGGTGCATGGAGGGGATGGAACCGCAGGGGAGACCATCCAGGAAGGCCAGCGAAGCCGCGATTACGCCGTCCGGCAGGCGCACCCCGCGGGCTGCGGCCACGGCGGCGGTCTCCTCCATCGAGCGGCGCAGAAGGTCCCGTGCGGGCGGGGTGGCGCGCACCTCGCCAAGCGGTACCCGGGCCACCGAACACACCCCGCTCACCGAGGCCATGAGGAGGAGCTTGTGCCACAGTTCCGCCTCGATGTCGTCGGAGACCACAACGGACACGCCCGGGGCCTGCTCCAGCGCTGCCGCAAGCCGGTCGCAACGGCCGGTGCGTCGCCCGTCGCGCTCCCCCATCACGATCACGGGGTCGATGCCCGTGTGGCGGATGCGGCCGGGCTCGACCAGCTCGCACAGGATGCGGGTGAGACCGCCGGCCACCGCCTCGGCAGGCAGCGACCGTTCCAGCTGCGTCGCCGCCTCCACTCCGTTCTGGAGCGGAACCACCACCGTGTGCCGGCCCACCAGCGGCCGGAGTGCCCGGCCGGCCGCCTCGACCTGCCAGGTCTTGGTCGTCACCAGCACCGCGTCCGTTTTCCCGAGCGACGCGGGGTCATCGGTGGCGGCGACACGGTCCAGGCGCACGTCCCCCGCGATGCTCTCGATCCGCAGACCGCCCGACCGCAGCGCCGCCAACTGTGGTCCGCGCGCGACGAAGACGACGTCCTCTCCCGCCTCGACCAGGCGAGCTCCGAAGTAGCCGCCGACGGCTCCGGCCCCATGGATCACGATTCGCATGGCCAACTCCCCGAGACAGGCCCCAAGACGCCGCGCGCGACACGGCGGCACCGGCACGGCGGGCGAAGACGGTCCCGCCTGCGCCCGAGCGGCCACACCGGCCAACCCGCCCTTTCGCACGCCGGGACAATTATCTTTGAGGCGCGAAAAAGAAAGCTCTGCATCCCAGGAGCTGCATCCCAACATCCGGAGGTTCCCGGCATGTCCAACCGGTTTCGCGTCGAGCGTGATTCGCTGGGCGAAGTCCATGTCCCCGCCGACGCCCTCTACGGCGCCCAGACGCAGCGCGCCTTCGAGAACTTCCCCATAAGCGGCCAGCGTTTCGGGCGCGGGTTCATCCAGGCGCTGGGGCTGATCAAGAAGTCGGCCGCGCGCGTCAACCGCGAACTGGGATACCTCGACGGCCACACGGCGCGGGCAATCGCCGCCGCCGCCACCGAGGTCGCCCGCGGGGACCGGGACGGCGAGTTCGTGCTCGACGTCTACCAGACCGGCTCCGGGACGTCCTCCAATATGAACGCCAACGAGGTGATCGCGGCGCTCGCCAACCGCATCCTGGAGGGCTCCGGGGCCGCGCCCGTGCATCCTAACGACCACGTCAACTTCGGCCAGTCTTCCAACGACGTGATTCCTACCGCCATCCACGTCTCCGCGCGTACAGCCATCGAGGAGGAGCTGATTCCCGCGCTCGGTCACCTGCGCGGTCTGCTCGCGGCGAAGGCCGAAGCCTTCGACGGCGTGCTCAAGTCGGGCCGCACCCACCTGATGGACGCGACGCCGGTGCGGCTGGGGCAGGAGTTCGGCGGCTATGCCATGCAGGTCACGCGCGCCATCGAGCGCCTTCGGCACGCCTCGGCGGAGCTGGCCGAGCTGGCGCTGGGCGGCACCGCGACCGGAACCGGCATCAACACCCACCCCGACTTCGCGCGTCTCACCATCGAGCATCTCTCCCGCGAGACCGGCCTCGCGTTTCGGGAAGCGGAGAACCATTTCGCGGCACAGGGCTCCCAGGACGCCTGCGTGAGCGCCTCCGGAGCCCTGAACGCGGCCGCATCCGGCCTGATGAAGATCGCCGACGACATTCGCTGGCTCTCGTCGGGCCCGACTTCGGGGATTCACGAAATCCGGCTTCCCGCCGTCCAGCCGGGGAGTTCAATCATGCCCGGCAAGGTGAACCCGGTCATGTCGGAGGCGCTGATGATGGTCGCGGCCCGCGTGGCCGGGAACCACACCGCCGTTACCATCGCCGGAAGCCGCGGCAACTTCGAACTGAACGTGATGCTGCCGGTCATCGCTCACTCGCTGCTGGAGTCGATCACGCTGCTCGCCGGGGCGAGCCGCGCCTTCGCGGACCGGTGCGTCGCCGGCATCGAGGCCAACCGGGAGCGGGCGCGCGAACTGCTCGACCGCAACCCCGCGATCGCGACCGCGCTCAACCCCTACATCGGCTACGACGCGGCCGCCAGGGTGGCCAAGCAGGCCGCCCGCGAGGGCAGGGCGGTGCGCGAGATCGTGCAGGCGAGGGGTCTGCTTGACGAGGAGACCCTGGAGGAGGCGCTGGACGTGCGGGGGATGACGGAGCCCGGGCTGCCGGCAAAGGAGTAGCCGAGCGCCCTCTCTTTTCCCGACCGGGAATATTTCGTTGGCGAGGATTCGCCGCGGCCACGATTGCTCCCGATCGGGAATAAACCGGTTGGCGCAACGGCGACGCGCTCGTATTTTTCCCGATCGGGAAAGAATCACCGCACCGACCCGCTCATCCTTCATCGAGGCCCTTCCCATGACTCGTACCCCCATGACTCCCACGGAGATCGGAAGGATTGTCCGCGCCACTCGCCGAGCGCAGGGTCTCCGCCAGGACCAGTTGGCAGGTGCCGCCAACGTGGGACCGCGCTTTCTTTCCGAGCTTGAGGCGGGCAAGAAGACCGCGCAGGTCGGCAAGGTGCTCGGGGTGCTCGCCGCCCTGGGTTGCGAACTGAGCATCAAGTCTCCCGACCCACCTGAGGACCGGCCTGACGCATGACGCGCTCGCTGACGGTATGGTGGGACCGCAACGTCGTCGGCTCGCTGGCCCTCGACCGACACGGCACCATGCGGTTCGCGTACGCTCCCCGCTGGCTGGCCGAGGATTCTGCTCCGCCGGTGTCTTTTTCCCTGCCGAAGCGACCGGCGTCCTTCAGCACGCGCGAGTGCCTGCCCTTTTTTGAGGGCCTGCTGCCGGAGGGAGCGCAGCGAGATGCCGTAGCCGCCGCTCTCGGCGTCTCACCCGCGAATCCCTTTGGATTACTGTCGCAGCTGGGAGCGGAGGTGGCCGGGGCGCTTTCGCTATTGCCCGAAGGGGAGGCGCCTCCTCCGCGCCGCGCGGCGGAACCGCCCGAGCCCCTGTCGGCTGAAGCACTCCTTCAACTCCTCGACACCATCCGAACCCGACCGTTCCTGGCCGCGCGTCGGGGCACCCTGCGCCTCTCGCTGGCAGGCGCTCAATCCAAAATGCCGGTCATCGCCATCAACAGCGCCGTGGCGCTCCCTTCTCCGGGACAACCCAGCACCCACATTCTGAAACCATCCAGTGCGCGCTTCCCCTCGCTAACGGAAAACGAGGCGTTCGCCATGCGTCTCGCGTCACGCATGGGGCTATCGGTGGCTCCCGTCCAGCCCGGCGTGGTCGCCAGCCGGTCTTTTCTGCTCGTCGAGCGGTACGACCGACGCCTGGATGGCGACGGCACGATCAAACGTCTTCATCAAGAGGATTTTTGCCAGGCTCTGGGCGTTCCGCCCGCGCAGAAGTACGCCTCCGAGGGAGGACCCACCTTCGCCCAGTGCTTCGATCTGGTCCGTCGCGTCTGCACACGTCCCGCACGAGAGGTTCTCAAGCTACTGGATGCGGCGATCCTCCAGATGCTCCTGGGTAACGCGGACGCGCACGGCAAGAACTACAGCTTGCTTGCACGCCCGGACGGATCGATCGAAGTCGCGCCGCTCTACGACCTGCTGTCGACGATAGCCTATCCCGATCTGTCGCCGACGCTGGCCATGAAGATCGCCGGGCGCGGCAGCCTGAGGCAGCTGAGACGCGGCGACTGGGGCCGCTTTGCCGCGAGCGCGAGCCTGTCCGCCCGGTTCGTCCGCCGACGGGTCCGCGAGCTATGCGGTTACGCGCAGGAGGAGGTGGCGGCTACCGTGGCAGAGCTGGTCTCGCCGGGTCTTCGCGAGGAGGCTCTGGCGGGATGCGCCGGGCGAGTTTCGGGGAGGGCGCGGCGGCTGGCGGAGAGCGTGTGATTCGCCCGATGGAGACGACCCGAGCCCGGGCCGCCGGCGAAGGAGCAGCCGAGCGCGATCGTCCGCGGAAGGAGTACCCGGGGATTGGCTAAACTAATCGGACTAAGCTAGTCTCCGGGCCCAGACAGGCGCGTAACCGCTTCGTCGAACGAGGAGATGCCTTCCTCGCCGGTGAGCTTGACCTCCCCGGTCAGTTCCCCGCCCCGGTTGAGCACGAAGGTGGGCGTCCCCTCCACTGCCATGAGCTGGGCCAGGTTCATGTCGCTCAGGATGAGGGGGGCGACGGTGTCGCGAATGAGGCAGGCCTGGAACTCCTCCAGCGGCAGGTTGATGTCGGCCGCGAACTGGAGAAAGACGGGAATCGGGTCCTGTAGCGGCTGCCACACGCTCTGGTTCATGTAGAGGCGGTGCTGCATCGCCTCGAAACCCTGCCGGTCGTTCAGCCCACCCGCGCACAGCGCGGCTTCGGCCGCGTGAAACCCGCGCATGAGACGGGCGAGCGGAAACATGCGCACCACGAAGTTCGCCCTCCCGGTGTCGACGAAGGTCGCCTTCAGCGAATCCGTGCGCAGGATGTAGAAGGACCGGCAGGTGGGACAGCCGAAGTCGATGAACTCGTCGATGCGCGCCAAGGTTGAATCCACCATGTAGATGCGTGAATTGTCGGCGCGCTCCAGGAATTCCACGTCCATCATGCTGAGCGCGATCCCGGCGGCAGCTTCCTGCTGCAGCGCGCTGGCCGACGTGGGAATCGCCGCAGCCAGGACGAGCGCCGCGATCATCGTCCGCCGGGCACGCTGGTGTTTCCTTCGCATGGCTTCAAGCCCCTTTGGGCGGCCCACCCCGGACATGGGCGATACTCCTTGCTGGTTGGTCAATGAGACCCTTGGCACGGCTCTCGCGCAGGGTTCGACTGCTTCCGGTTACCGCCGCTGGCGCCGAATGGTTCAGCGTCCTCTGGGAATCAGGCGAACGTAGCCGGCCTGGATCAGGAGATCGAAGGCCTCGCCGGCCGTGACCGCCAGCTCCTGGGTCCGGTAGACGCCGCCACCCAGCAGATCCACTTCGAAGCCGATGGTGGGCAGCCTCCACTCGCGAGTGAAGCGCTCCCGCGTCTTGCCGGAAACGCTTCCCAGCCGGGTGCGCCCTCCGCCGGTCGAGATGTAGATGCGCGCGTCGTTGAAATCGAGGTTGTCCACAAAAATGGTGATATCCCGCGATGGCTCGGCGCCGATGCCGATGGGCGCGCGTCGCTGTCCCGTGCAGCCGGCAGCCAGCAGGGTCGCCAGCACGCAGAACGCGAACAGGGGTCGAGTTGTCATGATACCTCCTCCCGCGGGGGCCGGATGCCGGCTGGCCGCCGGCAGTCCGTCGTTTCCTGCCTGCGTACATTGTATCGCGAGTGGTGCGGGCCTGCTACCGGAAAGGGTCCCGGCGGGCGGACCTCGAGCGAAGGGCCCGGCACACGGGGTTGCCCGCGCGACATGCGCCGATGAAGCTGGTTCATGGCTCGCACCGGCTCACAGGCGTACGTGGCGGGCAGGAGACAACCAACCATCCATGAGGCTCCGGATGCCGATAGCGGTCGAAAGGCGGGCGGCGTGGCGAGGGTGACGCGGTTCCCGGACGACCTGGTGGAGCGCATGCCGGGGGGGGATGCGATCACCCTGATCGTGCTCGACGGGGTGGGCGGACTCCCCCACCCCGCCACCGGCCTGACCGAGCTGGAGTCCGCGCGCACGCCCAACTTGGACGCGATGGCCGTGGAGAGCTCGCTGGGCATGCAGGTGCCGATCGCGCCCGGGATCACGCCGGGGAGCGGCCCCGCCCACCTCGCCCTGTTCGGGTACGACCCGGCTCGCTACCTGATCGGGCGCGGTGTGCTGGCCGCGCTGGGGGTCGGGATTCGGCTGCGCGAGGGGGACGTGGCCGCCCGGCTCAACCTTGCCACCCTGGACGGGCGCGGCCGCGTGACCGACCGGCGCGCGGGGCGGCCCGGCAACGCCGAGGGGCGGCGGCTGGTGCGGCGGCTGCGGGAGGGCGTGACCGCGCCGCCCGGGGTGGACCTCCACTTCCAGCACGTCATGGAGCACCGCGCGGTCATGGTGCTGCGCGGCGACGGCCTGGGCGCGGAGGTCTCGGACACCGACCCGCAGCGCACCGGCGTCCCGCCCCGCCCACCCGGGGCGCCCGACGGAGACGCGGCATCCGCGCGCACGGCCGAAGCTGCCGGCCGCATCCTGGAGCAGGCGGCGGAGGTGCTCGCCGGCGAGCCCGTCGCCAACGGGGTGCTCGCCCGCGGATTCGCCGAATACCGGGCCCCACCCGGCTTTGCCCGGCGGTATGGGCTGAAGGCGGTGGCGGTGGCGCGCTATCCCATGTACCGGGGGGTGGCCCGTCTGGTCGGAATGGAGGCCGCGGGAATCCCGGACTCCGACGGGGAGGCGGTGGAGCTGATGCGGGCCGCCGCCGGACACGCCGACTTCCGCTTTTTCCACTACAAGGCGACGGATTCCCGAGGGGAGGACGGCGATTTCGAGGGCAAGGTCGGCGCCATCGAGGCGATGGACCACCTTCTGCCGGGGCTGGATGACGGGGGCGTGGTGATCGTCACCGGCGACCACAGCACCCCCGCGACCATGGCCGCTCATTCCTGGCACGCGGTGCCGCTCCTGATCCGGTCGCGCCGGGCCCGGCCGACAGGGCGCCGCCTGACCGAAAACGCGTGCCGGCGGGGCGATCTGGGCACCATCGCGGCACGGCACATCATGTCGCTGGCCTTGGCGCACGCGGGCCGGCTGGCGAAGTTCGGCAGCTGAAGTTCGCGTCTTCCGCCGCCCGCAAGCACCCGTGATATCCATCCCCTGCGAAGAGCACAGCCTCGAGAACGGACTCCGGATCGTCCTTTCTCCCGATCCATCCGTGCCCATCGTCGCCGTGAACCTCTGGTACGACGTGGGTTCCCGGAACGAAGGTCCCGGACAGACCGGCCTGGCCCATCTCTTCGAGCACATGATGTTCCAGGGATCCCGCCATGTGGCCGGCAACCAGCACTTCGAGCTGCTGGAGGGCGTCGGCGGTTCGGCCAACGCGTCCACGTGGTTCGATCGCACCAACTACTACGAGACTCTCCCCTCGCATCATCTGGAGTTGGCGCTCTGGCTCGAGGCGGATCGCATGGGATGGATGCTGCCCGCGCTCACCGCCGAGAAGCTCGAGAACCAGCGGGATGTGGTGAAGAACGAACGCCGTCAGCGCTACGACAACCAGCCCTACGGGGACTGGGATGAGCGCATGCTGGCGATGGTCTACCCGCCGGGGCACCCCTATCGCCATCCGGTCATCGGGTCACTGGAGGACATCGACGGGTTCACGCTCGACGACCTCGAGTCGTTCTTTCGCGCCTACTACGCGCCTGACAACGCCGTGCTCACGCTCTGCGGCGGCTTCGATCCCACCCGCGCGCTCGAGTGGACTGAACGCTACTTCGGCGGGATCCCGCCGGGACCCGGGGCCCGGAGGATCGCCGGAGATGCGGACGCGGAGCGCGAGAACCACACCGTTTCCAGCCAGACGGTCGAGGCCGATGTGCCGCTCACGCGGGTCTATGCGGCGATGCGCGTGCCCACCTTCGACGATCCCGCCTTCTACGCCGCCGACGTCGCGGGCGACATTCTGGGAAGGGGACGGGCATCGCGACTCCATCGCTCGCTGGTGCTGGAGCGACGGGTCGCCAAGGATGTCGCGGCGCACGTTTTTCCACTGATGACCGGGGCCGCGATGATGCTGGTTCGGGCGACGGGCAACATGGGGGTCGACCCGGGGGAGTTGGAGGCAGTCCTGGTCGAGGAGATCGACGGGCTGAGGGCGGTCGCCGGGGAAGAAGTCGCCCGGGCCGTGGCCATGGCCGAGACGGCCATTCTCGGGCAACTCGAGGTCGTGGCCCAGCGGGCCGATCTGCTCTCGATGTTCGCGACGCATTTCGGAGATCCGCAGCGGATCTCCACGGAAATCAATCGCCTGCGCGCGGTTACGCCGGAGGCGGTGGCGACCCTGGCCGGAGAACGCCTGGGGCCGGAGAACCGGGCGATTCTGACGTACGTGCCCCGGACATCCGCTTGAGCCCCGCAGGCTTCCCCCGCACACCGCCGGGACCGGGACCGGTTGCGCCCTTCGCGATTCCGACGGTGCATGCCGCGAGACTCGATTCCGGGCTGGAGCTGCGAGTCGCGCGCCGGGATGGGGTTCCGCTGGTGACCGCCCTCCTGGTCATGGATGCAGGCGAGGCGACCCTCGCGGGCGAGCAGGCCGGGCTGGCGGTGCTGACGGGCAAGGCGCTGCACGGCGGCACCGCGCGCCGGTCGGCGGTGGAGTTGGCGTGCGCCCTCGAGGACATGGGTACGCACCTGGCGACGTCGGTCGGCTGGGATTCCACGGTGGTCTCCCTGACCTGCGCCGCCGACCGGTTTCCGCGCGCCCTCCGGTTGCTGTCGGAAGTCGTCCTGACTCCGGGGTTTCCGGATGAAGAGGTGGAGCGCACCCGCGAGCAGCAGCTGGGAGGGATCCGGCAACGCAGGATGTATCCCGCGCAGCTCGCCACCGCGGCCGCGGCACACTTCTTCTTCGGGAAGAGGGCCACCTACGGGCGGCCGATGGCGGGCACGGAAGGGACGGTCGCGGGCCTGGAGCGCACGCATGTGGCAGGCTTCGCAGCCGGCCGCTTCCGGCCGCGGGGAGCTGCGCTGGTCGTCGCGGGCGATGTCTCGGGGGCGGCGGTGACGGACCTCTCGGCCGAGTGTTTCGGCGGCTGGCGGGGGCAGGCCGCTCCCGTCGAAGCGACGGCCGGGCCCCGCTTCGGCGAGCGTCGCTTCGTGATCGTCCATCGCCCGGGCGCGGTTCAGTCGGAGCTGCGCATCGGCCATGCCAGCGTGGCGCGCACGACGCCCGACTACTTCCCGCTGATCGTGCTCAACGCCGTGCTCGGGGGCGCGTTCACCAGTCGCCTCAACCTGAACCTCAGGGAAGACAAGGGCTTCACCTACGGAGTGAGCTCGCACTTCCTCCTCCGGCGCGCGGGCGGGATGTTCCGCATCGCCACGGCAGTGGCGACCGAAGACACCGCGGCGGCCGTCCGGGAGGTGCTTGCGGAGACGGAGACGCTGGTTGCCGACGGACCCACGCCGGCCGAAGTGCGCGGCGCGCGCGACTACCTTGCGGGGATCTTCCCGCTGCGCCTGGAGACCACCGCCCAGGTCGCGTCGGGCATCGCGCGGATGTTCGTGCACGGCCTCGCCCCTGATTACCACGCGCGCTACCGCGACCGGGTGCGGGCGGTGCAGGTCGACGACGCGGCGGGTGCGGCCCGTCGCCGGATCCGCCCGGACGCCCTCACGGTGGTGGTAGCGGGCGACGCCGACCGGGTGGCCCCGGAACTCGAATCCCTCGGCCCGATCGAAGTCCACCACGACTTCTGACCCGCCTGTGCGCGTCCGCCGCTGCGCGGACGACGCCGATCCAGGAAAGGCAGCCGCCGGCACGGGGCACGACCGGAGCGCGCGCGCCGGAGGCTCCTCCGGGCAAGCCCGCGGTGCGTCGCGACCTCCTCCGGGCAACCCCCCGCCGCCCGGCCGCGCCTAACGTCCGGAAAGCAGCCGCTCTCGTATGACCGCTGGCGTCATGCGGGTCGGCCTGCCCGCGTCTTCGGGACGCAGCATCAACGGGAGAAACCGCTTTGCTCGAAGGGGAGTTGCCACCATACCTGTCCGCCGGTCGAGCCGTGTACCCGGGGGGCGACACCGTTCGATACCCGGGACCGGACGCGATCCCGGGACCGGATGGGACGGGCCGCCTGTCGAGCCGGGTGGTGCACGATGGCCGGGTGGTTCACCTTTCCGTCGACCGGGTGCGCTTTCCGGACGGATCCGAGGGCGACCTGGAACTGATCCGGCACCCCGGGGCCGCCGCGGTGGTGCCCTTCGTGGATCCGCCGGAGTCGCCCGACCCCGCGATTCTGCTGCTCCGGCAGTACCGCTACGCCTCTGGCGGCTACCTGTACGAAGTGCCGGCGGGATTGCCTGAGGGGACGAACGAGGCCTGGGCGGAGTGCGCGCGGCGGGAGCTGGCGGAGGAGACCGGATTCACCGCGGCCCGGATCGACTATCTGACCCGAATCTTCACGACACCCGGCTTCACCAACGAGGTGATTCACCTGTTCGCCGCGACCGGCCTCTCGGCTGGAGACGCCGTCCGCGACGCGGACGAGTTCATCACCGTGCAGGTGGTGCCGTTCTCCAGCGCCCTGGAGATGGTGCGCACAGGTCGGATCGTGGACTGCAAGACCGTCGCGGCCCTCCTGTACACCGCCGCCTTTCGGAGGACCCCGTCCGGAGACCGTGCCGTCCACCGCGGGAACGACGGCCGTCCTCCCCCGGGGACGCACCTGGGGCGCGAGGCCGGGGAGAGCGCGTGAATCGTCTGGTACGAAACCTGCACACAACAATGCCCTGTTCGAGGGCACAAAGAGCCAAGTCTGGCAGTGGAGCGAAATGAATACCGAAAAGAGCCTGGCAAGGAAGCCGGCGAGGCCGGCGCACGAAACCCGGGACGCCCTCAGGAAGCTGGACGACAGCGCCGTCGTGAAGCGGTTCCTCGAGGGCGAGCAGAGAGCCTTCGGGATTCTGGTGGACCGCTACGACAATCGGCTGGTCAACTTCGTCTACCGGACCATCGGCGACCGGGAGCGGGCGCAGGACCTGGTGCAGGAGACCTTCATCCGGGTCTACCGCCACCTCCACCGCTTCGACCCCACCAAGAAGTTCTCCACCTGGATCTACACCATCGCCAGCAACCTGGCGAAGAACGAGCTGCGCAACCGCTCGCGAAACCCCCTCGTCTTCTTCCAGACCATCAAGAAGAACTGGGAGGCGGATCATCGGCCGCTGGAGTGGGAGGACCACACCTACAGGCCCGACGACCTGTACCGCAAGAGACACCTCCGCGCGGTCGTCGAAAGGGCGGTCAGCGAACTGCCGGAGCATCACCGGGTGGTCTTCGTGCTGCGGGAACTCCAGGGGAAGACCTACGAGGAGATCTCCGAGATCACTGCGGTCAACCTGGGTACGGTGAAGAGCCGACTGAACCGGGCGCGCAACAACTTCGCCCGCATCGTCGCACCCATGCTGGACTGAGTCCGCGCCGGACGCACCATCCAGCTCGCGCTCCCGAACATCACCTTCCGCGCGTCCCCCCGCATATGCGGGCGGCGCGCCCGCGGCCCCGCCGCCGGCTACCGGGTTCTGGCCCGGCCAGGGGTGGGAACCTCGTCCTGCCCCTCCGGTAGCAGACCTTCCACCGTCTGGTCCCAGAGCCTCCTTCCCGCGAATTCGCGGGGGAACCCGAGCGTTGCACTTCAAGTAGAGAACTCGGCAGGCACCGACGGACCCGGGGGATCGGATTCGGACCGCCGGGCGAGGGTTGAGCGAGCAGGCTCGCAGGGAAAGAGTCGCCAGGACCACGAGTACACGGACGCACATGGAATGCAACGGCTTTCTGCAGCGCTTCTCCGAATTCCATGACGGAGAAGCGGCCGATGCGGACGTTTTCGAGCAGCACCTGACGGAGTGCCCGGGCTGCCGGCGCTACACGGACACCGTATCGCGCAGCCTGGCTCTGCTGCGCGCCATCCCCGGCGTGACCGTTGGCGAGGACTTCCATCCCCGACTTCAGCATCGCATCTACCACATCCAGGAGGATCTTGCGCGCCGCCGCCGCGGCGCCCCGTTCACCCGCCTGGGTGTGGCGTTCGCCGCCACGATTCTGCTGGCGCTGGCCATATGGGGACCGGAACTCGTCCAGGAGACTCCCCAGGTCGCGCTTCCCCCCATCGTCGTCTCCGAGCCTCCCTCGCTGCGCACGGCCGCTCCATCCGCCACGGTACGCTATCGCTCCATCCGCCTCCTGGACTCCAGCCTGGACGGCAACGACCTGTGGAGCCGCGCGCTGTACGAATACTCGCCCCTCTCCCAGCGCTGACCGGGAATCCAAGTCCCGGCAGGCAATGATCCCCGCCACCTATCGGCGCGCGCTTGGCGGGCATGGAGGCGGGGTCTTCTACCTCCATGGCGAAGACGACTTCCGCAAGCGCGAGGCCGCGCGGGAGATCGCCGAGGCCCATCTCGACCCGGCGACGCGCGATTTCAACTTCGACGTCATGTCCGGCCCGGAGCTCGACGTGCGCGATCTCGCCTCGGTGCTGGCCACCCCCCCCATGATGGCCGAGTGGCGGGTGGTGCTGGTCCATGGCGCGGAGGCACTGGCTCCGCTTCCCGCGGCGCGCAAGCTTGTGCTCGGCATCGCGGCGTCGCCCCCGGAGGGGCTGGCCCTGATTCTGACCGCCACGCGCCCGGCGCGCTCCAGGGCGCGTTTCTATCGGGACATCGTGCGCGCGGCCCGCTCGCTCGAGTTCCGTCCGGTGCGGGCAAACGACCTGCCCGGCTTCCTGATCTCGTGGTGCCACGACCGGCATGGCGCGGAGATGAACGAAGACGCCGCGCGAGCACTTGCGGCGGCCGTCGGATCCGACATGGGAGTACTGGCGCAGGAGATCGCCAAGCTGATCTCCATGGCCCCCGAAGGTCGCCCGATTACGGTGGAGACGGTGGAGGCCGGAGGGATCCGGGTTTCCCGCCTCGACCCCTGGCGCTGGTTCGACATGGTGGGAGGACGAGACTTCGCGGCGGCCACCGCCGCCCTGGGCGAACTCTTCATGCGCGGCGAATCAGGCGTGTTCCTGGTCATGGGCCTCACCACCCACTTCCTCCGCATCGGGCTGGCGCTCGACCGCGGGCTGTCCGGGCTGGAGGCCGCGCTTCCACCCCATCAGCGCTGGCTCGCCCGCCGCATCCAGGGACAGAGCCGGGGCTGGAACCGCGAGAGCCTGGACGCGGCGCTGCTCGGGCTGCGCCGGGTAGACCGGCTGATGAAGGCAAGCGCCCTGCCCCACCATCATCTACTGGAGGAATGGCTGCTCGCGCAGCGTGCCTCCGCGGGAGAGGGAGGTCGAGCGGGGCCCCTCCGCGCCGGTGCCCGGACGCGGCGCGGAGAGGCGGTCAGGTAAGGGCGCGACTATCCGCGCACGCCGAGGCTCCAGATGAACGCCGCGAGCGAACTGATCTCCTCGTCGGAAAGACCCAGGCCGCCGCGCGGGAGCATCAGGCCGGGATACTCCTTCGGCTCGAGAACTCCGGTCTCGATGACCTGGATGATGCCGGCGTAGCTGCCGTCCGAGTTGAGCCACACGTCGTCGGCCAGGTTTGGCGCCAGCTGTCCCCCCTTGCCGTTGGCCCCGTGGCACGCGGAGCAGGTGGCCCGGGCGTTGAAGAGGATCCGCCCCTCCGAAATGGACTCCAGGGTGACGCCGTCCGGAGCTGCGCCGTCGTTGAGGGTTGCGCTGAGGGCATCCGGCATCGGGACATCCGCGTTGGCGTCTCCGGTTCCGCCGCATGCCGCCGAAACAACGATCACCAATAGTGGCAAGACGTGATTCAGCAATGGTTTATGTATCATCAAGAACTCCTTTCGGGATTCAGTGTCGACGGGTGTTGGCGACACAACGGCTGATACACCGGGAGCGTGGCCAGGAGCCCGCCCGGGAACGCTGCGGTCCACTGTGACCGCTCCCCTTCCGGGACGGTCTGCGACACTACAACTTGGATCATGGCCCCGGGTGGGGTCGGGCGGGACACGCGGACGGAATGCTCCGCTTCGGATACGCCATTTTGCCGCGCACATCAGGACGGGTTTTCCGGGATGATCTCCGGCGCCAGCGCCACGCCATGACTCAGGACACGCCGCTCATGCGCCAGTGGCGGGCCGTGAAGGCGCGCCACCGCGATGCCCTCGTGTTCATCCGGGTGGGCGATTTCTTCGAGCTCTTCAACGAGGATGCGCGCAAGGGCGCGCGCCTGCTCGGGCTGACGCTTACGGCGCGCAACAACGGGGCGGCGCGGCAGGTTCCGCTCGCGGGGGTGCCCGCCAAGGCGCTGGACGACTACCTGCGCAAGCTGGTGAAGCTGGGTTGCCGGGTGACCATCTGCGACCAGGTCGAGGATGCCAGGGCGGCCAAGGGGCTGGTGCGCCGCGAGGTGGTGGAGACCATTACTCCCGGCACGGTCGTCCACGACGAGCTGCTGGAGGCCCGGCGCAACAACTTCCTGGTCGCGCTCGCGCCCGCGGGGAAGGAACTCGGCGGCCTGGCGGCCCTCGACCTGTCCACGGGCGAACTGGTGCTCGAGGTCGTGGGCGAGGAAGCCCTCGCCGCCCGCATGGGCGAGTTGGCGCCGGCCGAGCTGCTCCTGCCCGCTTCCCTGGAGGGGCGAACGGTGCCGGGCGCTGCGCCCGATACGCTGGTCACCCTCCGCGACGACTGGATCTTCGGGGAGGAGGCGGCGCGCGAGGAAGCGCGGCGCGCCTACGGAGTACTGTCCCTGCAGGGATTCGGCATCGAGGCGGGCGATGCGCCCGCGGTGCGCGCCGCGGGCGCCCTGCTCGCCTACGTCGCCGAGATCCGTCCCGGCGGGGTGGCGCACCTTCAACCTCCCGCCGTGCGCCGTCCCGGCTCGACCATGGTGGTCGACGAGATGACGCGCCGGAACCTGGAGTTGACCGAACCTCTGCGGCCGGGAGACCAGGGCGCCACCCTCATCTCGGTGCTGGACGACACCGTGACCGCCATGGGCGCGCGCACGCTGCGGAGCTGGCTGCTGGCGCCGCTGGTGGAAGCAGCCGCCATCTGGAAGCGACAGGAGGTGGTGGGGGAGTTCTTCGAACGGTTCGAAGTGCGGCGTGACGTTCGCGAGGCGCTCTCCGAGGTCGCCGATCTGGAGCGGCTGGCCGGGAAGATCTCGCTCGGACGGGTCATGCCGCGCGACCTGCTCGCGCTGGCGCGTTCCCTCGACCGGGTCCCGCCGGTGCGGCGCGCGCTGGCGGCGGCCGAACTCCCCGGGCTGCGGGAGCGGGGCGCCCGGCTCGACGCCATGGAGGACGTGCGCGAGCTGCTCGGGCGGGCCATCGCCCCCGACGCACCCGCGACGCTGCAGGAAGGCGGCGTCATCCGGGCCGGGTACGACACGGCCCTGGACGCGCTCCGCCAGACCCGCGGCGATGCGCGCACGTCGATCGCGACGCTGCAGGCCCGGGAGCGGAAACGCACGGGCATCGCCTCGCTGAAGGTCGCCTACAACAAGGTATTCGGTTACTACCTGGAGGTGACCCGGGCCAACCTGGGCCGGGTGCCGGACGACTACGTGCGCAAGCAGACACTGGCGAACGCGGAGCGCTTCTTCACCCCCGAACTGAAGGAGTGGGAAGGCCGCATTCTGGACGCCGAGGACCGCATCGCCACCCTGGAGGCGGAACTGTTCGCCGCGGTGCGGGAGGAGGTGGCCGAGCAGGTGGGGCGGCTGCAGAGACTCGGGCGCGCGCTCGGGCGTCTCGATGCGCTGACAGGACTCGCGGAGGTGGCTGAGCGGAGCGGCTACGTCCGTCCGGAAATCCATTCCGGCTATGCCGTCGAGGTACGCGCCGGGCGGCACCCCGTGGTGGAGGCGGTGATGCCCGCGGGCAGCTTCGTGCCCAACGATCTGGTTCTGGAGGAAGACGGTCGGGTGGTCGTGCTGACCGGCCCCAACATGGCGGGCAAGAGCACCATCCTGCGGCAGGCGGGGCTCATCCAGCTGCTCGCCCAGATGGGGTCCTTCGTGCCCGCGGACCGGGCAAGACTGCCGGTCTGCGACCGGATCTTCACCCGGGTCGGGGCGAGCGACAACCTGGCCCGCGGCCAATCGACCTTCATGGTCGAAATGCACGAATCGGCGGCGATCGTCCACGGCGCCACCGCGGACAGCCTGGTGCTGCTGGACGAGATCGGACGCGGCACCTCCACCTACGACGGGGTCTCCATCGCGTGGGCGGTCACCGAGCATCTGCACGAGGTGGTCGGCGCCAAGACCATCTTCGCGACCCACTACCACGAGCTCACCCAGCTGGGCGAACTGCTCCCGGCGGTGCGCAACCTGAACGTGGCGGTGCGCGAATCCGGCGAGGACATCGTATTCCTGCGTCGTCTGGAGGAGGGGGGCGCCGACCGGTCCTACGGAATCCAGGTGGCGCGGCTGGCCGGGATGCCGCCGGCCATCGTGGAGCGGGCAAAGGAACTTCTGGCGGAACTGGAGGGAAGACGTACACATGACGGAGGGTGCCTGGGGCGTCAGGGTGAACGTCGCCCTTCTTCGGCCGTTGAGCCCGGCCAGCTCTCTCTCTTCGCGGCGGAAGCCGAGCTGTGCGCCCGCCTTCAGGAGATCGATCTCGACAACATGACCCCACTGGAATCCATGACACTGCTCGCGGAACTGCGCCGTCTCGCGCGCGGGGCGCGTTAGACATGCCGGCGCCGCTCCCGCCTTCAGGGCGCCTTGCCGGCCCGGTGCCTCGCCGCTCTCGCCGCGCGCGTGGCTTCATCCACGGAATGCTGGCGATCCCGACCCTGGGCGTGTCCTGGCTCACAGCCTGCGCCGGCGATGCCGAGGTGGAGGATCCCGCGCCCCTGGGCGACGCCGTCCCCATCGAATACCCGCTCGAGATGTGGGATCAGGGAATCGAGGGCGAGACGGTGCTCCAGGTCCGCGTCAACGAGCTGGGTGAGGTGGATTCCGTCGCGGTGGTCGAGACCAGCGGGCACGAGTCGCTCGATTCGGCCGCGGCCGAGGGCGCGCGCGCGATGATCTTCCATCCCGCGCGGAGGGACGGGCGTGATGTTCCGGTGTGGGTACGCATGCCGGTGCAGTTCTCCAGGCGGTCGAGCCCCGAACCTTGATGGCCGCCCGCAGGGAAGGATCGTGGCGATGAGCGTCCGCCATCGAGAGCCCTACGACAACGTGATGGAGATGGTGGGGTGGACCCCGCTGGTGCGTTTGCACGGTGTCGCCGCGGACTGCCGCACCCCCGTCTACGGGAAGTGCGAGTTCATGAGCCCCGGCGGTTCGGTGAAGGATCGCATCGGCCTCGCCCTGGTGAGCGCGGCGGAGCGGGACGGAACCCTGCGCCCGGGCGGCGTGATCGTCGAAGCCACCAGCGGGAACACCGGACTGGCGCTCGCGATGGCCGCGGCAACGCGCGGGTATCGCTGCGTCTTCACCATGCCGGACAAGATGAGCCAGGAGAAGGTGAAGCTGCTGCGCGCCTTCGGGGCGGAGGTGGTGATCACCCCCACGGCCGTCGGGCCCGACCATCCCGACCACTACCAGCAGGTCGCCCGCCGCATCACCCGGGAGACCCCCGGCGCCGTACTGGCCGACCAGTTCTACAACCTCGAGAACCCGAAGGCCCACTACGCCACGACAGGCCCCGAACTCTGGGAACAGAGCGGAGGCCGCATCACACACCTGGTGGGCGGGGCGGGCACCGGAGGGACCATCTCCGGCACCGGCGCATACCTGAAGGAGAGGAATCCGGCGGTCGAGGTGGTGGGCGTGGATCCGGTGGGGTCGGTGATTTCCTCCTTCTTCAACACCGGCGAGATGGGGGAGGGGCACCCGTACCTGGTTGAGGGACTCGGCAACGACAAGATCCCCGGCGCGCTGAACCTCGACGTGGTGGACGCGTACGTGACCGTCAAGGACGGCGAAGCCTTCCGCATGGCGCGCCGGCTGACCACGGAGGAGGGACTCTTCGTGGGCGGCTCGTCCGGGCTGAACACGCACGCCGCGGTGGAGCTGGCCCGCCGGCTCGACGACCCGGAGGCCTTCGTGGTCGCGATTCTGTGCGACTGGGGAGAGCACTACCTTACCAAGATGTACGACGACGAATGGATGCGTGAGAACGGTTTCCTGGAACGCCCGCGCAGGAGCGTCCACGACCTCGTGCGCGCCAAGGAACCGCTCGACTTCCGACTGCTGACGGCAACGCCCGCCACCCCCGTGCGCATGGCGGTGTCCACCTTGAGCAGCCACGGGATTTCACAGCTCCCGGTGGTTCGGGACGGGGATTGCGTGGGCTCGCTGAGCGAGGGAAGGCTCATGGCACGGGTCATCCAGGACCCGGGAGTCCTGGACCACCCGGTGGAGACCGTGATGGGCTCGCCCTTCCCGGTGGTGGACAGCCATCTCGACGCCGAGAAGGCGACCCGGCTGCTGACCCGCGAAAACCCCGCGGTCCTGGTGAGGGCCAACGGAAGGCTGGAAGACATTCTCACCCGCTTCGACATCGTGCGCACGCTCACGGGAGCGGCCCGTTGAGCGGCGCCCGGCGGGGAATGCGGTGATGAAGGTCGCCGTGCTCATGGGCGGGACGTCCGAGGAACGGCCGGTATCGCTGGTCTCGGGCGCCGCGGTCGCCGCCGCGCTGCGCGGCCGCGGCCATGAGGTCGTGGCGGTGGACCCGGCGTCGGGCGTGCTCGGCCGGGAGCGGGAACGCGAGCTGCGCGAGTCGGGGGTGGCCCGGGAGGCGCCGCCCTCCGCGGGACCGGGCGGGAGCGACCCCCTCCTCCTCCTCGACGAGGCGTTGCGGGCGTGCGCGCCCGAGGTGGTCTTCCCGGCGCTCCATGGCGGGACCGGCGAGGACGGCACCGTGCAGTCGCTGCTCGACCTGATCGGGATCCCCTATGCGGGGAGCGGACACACCGGCTGCGCCCTGGCCATGGACAAGGACCTCACCAAGCGGCTGCTGCGCGACGCCGGCATCCCGACGCCCGAGTGGATTGCCGGTCGCGCGCCCGCGGACCGCGCCGTCGCCGGGCTGGGGCTTCCCCTGATCGTCAAGCCGCCGAGGGGCGGGTCGACGCTGGGACTCACGCTGGTGCATCGCGCCGACGAGATCCCCGCCGCGGAGGAGCAGGCGCTCGCGTACGGCGGCGAGGTCATGTTCGAGCGCTACGTTCGGGGACGGGAGCTGACGGTGGGCATTCTGGGGGAGCAGGCGCTCCCGCCGGGCGAAATCATCCCCGAAAACGAGATCTTCGACTACGAGTGCAAGTATCAGCCGGGGATGGCGCGCGAGATCTTCCCGGCCCGCATCCCGGAGGACATCGCCGCCACGCTGCGCCGGCAGGCGCTCGCCGTGCACCGCGTCCTCCGGCTCGACGGCTTCAGCCGGGTCGACTTCATCCTGGACTCCGCGGGCACCCCCTGGTGCCTCGAGGCGAACGCGCTTCCGGGCCTGACGCCCGCCAGCCTGCTGCCGCGGGCAGGACGCGCCGCCGGGCTGTCCTTCGGCGAACTGTGCGAGCACATCGCCGCCCTGGCTCTGTCCGGACGCGCCGCGCCCGTCGCCGCCGGATCGCGCGCATGACCTGGTCGTCGTTCCAGCCGGGCTACGGCGCCTCCGTACTCACGCCCTGGGTGAAGCGACTGCTGATCGCCAACGCGGCGATCTTCCTGCTCATGTGGGTCAGCGGGAGCGCCGGCTTCTTCGTGGAGTGGTTCGCGTTCCGGCCGTCCCGCATCCTCACCCGCCCCTGGGGCGCGCTCACCTACATGTTCCTGCACGCGGGCTTCTGGCATGTGTTCATCAACATGCTGATGCTGTTCTTCTTCGGCATGCCGCTGGAGCGCCGCTGGGGTTCGCGCGAGTTCATCAAATACTATCTGCTGTGCGGACTCGGAGGAGTGGCCCTCAGCTTCGTCTTCCAGTCCTCTTCGATCATCGGCGCGTCGGCGGCGGTGTACGGCCTGATGGTCGCCTTCGCCATGACCTGGCCGGACGCGCCCATCTACATCTGGGGGATCTTTCCGGTCAAGGCGAAATGGCTGGCCGCCTTCCTCTTCGTGGTGAGCACGCTGAGCGCCTTCGGAGGAGGGGGGGACGGGATCGCCCACTTCGCCCACCTGGGCGGCCTGGTCACGGGGTTCGTCTACCTCAGGACCGACTGGCGAACCCCCGCGTGGCTGCCGGGGCGCGGCAGCGGCGGCTCCTCCCGTGCGGGCGGAAGATCCGGTTCCGGCACGACGCCCGGACGGCGGCCGACCCCCCCAGCGGATCCCACCGGTCGCCCGGAAGGTTGGCGGAGAGGCGACGAGGAAGCCCTGCTGGACGAAGTGGACGCCATCCTCGACAAGATCTCGCGCAGCGGGATGAGGTCGCTCACGCGCAAGGAACTCGAACTCCTCAACGAGGTTTCCCGCCGGCGCCGCTCTTCCTAGCTTCTGCTCCCGGCCGAATTCGCCGAAACGACGACGCCGCGCCGCGTCGCCCGACTCAAAACACGTTTCAGGAGGCCAGATGGCGGAAGGGAAGGAGTACCTGACGGAGGATATTCGCAACGTGGCCATACTCGGCCACGGCGGCTCCGGCAAGACCATGCTGGTGGACGCCCTTGCATTCGTGGGAGGGACGGCCCGGCGCAAGGGCAATGTGGCGGAGGGACACGCCCTCACGATGACCGCGCCCGAGGAGATTCAGCAGGGGATCTCGATGCAGCTCACGCCCGCCTTCAGCGAGTGGAAGGGGACGAAGATCAACCTGATCGATACGCCCGGATACCTGGACTTCACGGGGGAGGCCCTGGCTGCGGTGCGGGTGGCGGACGCGGCCGTCATCGTGGTGAGCGCGACCTCGGGCGTCGAGGTCGGGGCCGAACGGGTGTGGCGCTACTGCGAGGAGCGCGGCATCCCGCGCATGTTCTTCGTCTCGATGATGGACAAGGAGCACGCCGACTTCCGCAAGGTATTCGAGAACATCAAGGAGATCCTGGCCGACAGCGCATTGCCGGTCGAGATACCGGTGGGCGAGGGACCCGGCTTCCGCGGGATCATCAACCTGTTCAGCGGACGCACCCACATGTATCGGGAAGGCTCCGCCACCGGCGAATACGACGAAGCCGAGGTCCCTTCCGACCTGGAGGACATCTTCGAGGAGTGGACCACGGAACTGCAGGAAACCCTGGCGACCACCGACGAGGAACTCCTGGACCGCTACCTGGAGGGCGAGGAGATCACGCGCGAGGAAGCCCTCGAGGCCATGGCCATCGCGATGGGGCGGGGCGAAGTGGTGCCCGTCTTCTGCGGCTCCTCGACGCGCGTCTACGGGATCCGGGCGCTGCTGCGCAAGATGGTCGAGCTCTTTCCCGATCCCTCCGAGTCGGGCAGCCACTCCGCCTCCCGTCCGGGCCTGGACCAGGACACGGAGCTCCAGGCGTCCGACGACGGATCGTTCGCGGCGCTGGTCTTCAAGACCGCAACCGAACCGCACGTGGGCGAGCTGTCGTATTTCCGCGTGTTCAGCGGCGTCGCCGTCAACGGGATGGAGGCGCACAACGCCGACCGCAGCTCGAGCGAGAAGCTGAACCACGTGTCCATACCCCTGGGGCGGGAACGCCTGGAGGTGCCCCGCCTGCACGCAGGCGACATCGGCGTGGTGGCCAAGCTCAAGAACACGAGCACCAACGACACCCTGTCCTCCTCCGCCCGGCCCCTCGTCCTCCGGAAGATCGACTTCCCGGAGCCGGACGTGTCGGTGGCGATGAGGGGCGCGACCCGCGCGGATGACGACAAGATCGGCGAAGCCCTGCAGAAGCTGCACGACGAGGATCCGACCTTCCACGCCGCGTACAATCCGGAGCTGGGACAGACGATAGCGCGGGGACTCGGGGAGCTGCACCTGGACGTCCAGATGCAGCGCATGAAGCGCAAGTACAACGTCAGCGTGGAGACGGAGCAGCCCAAAATCGCCTACCGGGAGACCATCACGCGCACCGCCGAGGGACGCGGACGCTTCAAGAAGCAGACAGGCGGCCGCGGACAGTTCGGTGACTGCTGGGTGCGCCTGGCGCCCCGGCCGCGCGGCGAGGGCTACGAGTTCGTGGACAGCATCAAGGGGGGCGTCATCCCCGGGAAATACGTCCCGTCGGTGAACAAGGGCATCCAGGAGGCGGCCGGAAAAGGGGTCCTGGCCGGGTTTGCCCTGGTGGATTTCGCCGCCGAGTGCTACGACGGCTCCTACCACTCGGTGGACTCCTCCGACATCGCGTTCAAGGTGGCCGGGTCGATGGCCTTCCGCGAAGTCGCGGGCAGGGCGGGGCCGGTGCTGCTGGAACCGATCATCGAGGTCGAGGTGTCGACTCCGGACGAGTACATGGGCGACATCATGGGCGACATCACGCAGCGTCGCGGCAAGGTCCAGGGCATGGTGCCCGGCAACGGAAGCACGACCGTGCAGGCGCTCGTTCCTGAAGCCGAACTCTACAAGTACGCCACCGCTCTGCGGTCCATGACCCAGGGACGCGCCCACCACACGCGTACCCTCGCCGGGTACGAGCCGATGCCGGCACACGAGGCGCAGCAGGTGATCGAGGCGCTCAAGGCGGAGGAGTAGAGCAGGAGAAGGCGGGTGGCCGGACACAGCAAGTGGGCGCAGATCAAGCGCAAGAAGGCCGTCAACGACGCCCGGCGCGGCCAGATGTTCACCAAGCTCATCCGCGAGCTGACGGTGGCGGCCCGCGACGGCGGCGGCGATCCCAACTTCAACCCGCGCCTGCGCCTGGCGGTAGACACCGCCAAGGCCGGGAACATGCCCCAGGAGAACATCGAGCGGGCGATCAAGAAGGGGACCGGTGAACTCGCAGGCGTCAACTACGAGGAAGTGGTCTACGAAGGCTATGCCCCCGGCGGGGTCGCGCTCTACATCGAGACCCTGACCGACAATCCCAAGCGCACCGTGGCGGCGGTGAGGCACCTCCTCACCAAGAACGGAGGCAGCCTGGGGACCGCCGGGTCGGTGGCCTGGCAGTTCGACCGCAGGGGGCAGATCTACATCGAGGCGGCCGAGCACTCCGAGGAGGAGGTGCTCGAGGCGGCGCTGGAGGCGGGGGCGGAGGACGTGGCGCGGGAGGGCGGCGACATCGTCGTCACGACCGAACTGGCCTCCTTCCACCAGGTCCAGGAGGACATACGCCAGGCCGGACTCCGCATCGCGCAGGCGGAGCTCGCGATGATTCCGCAGAACGAAGTGGATGTCGCGGGAAAGACCGCGGAACGGCTGGTCCGCCTGATGGAGGCGCTCGACGGGTCGGACGACGTTCAGAAGATCTCGTCCAACGGCAACATCGACGAGGAAACCCTGGCCCTGCTGTCGGAATGAGGGCCGGGCGGCCGCGCAGCGTACGGTGACGCCGCCGGAAGGGACGCTGATCGTGCTCGGGGTGGATCCGGGCACGGCGCGCACCGGCTACGGGGTGGTCGCCAGCCGGGAGCGCACGCTCTCGCTGCTTGAGTGCGGAGTGGTGCGCACCCGGCCCCGGCGCCCGCTTGCCGACCGCATCCGCCACATCTTCGAGGCGATGCAATCGATCATCGAGCGCTTCGAGCCCTCCGTGCTCTCCGTCGAGAAGGTGTTCCAGGGGAAGAACCCGCAGAGCGCGCTGACCCTGGGCCATGCACGCGGCGCCATCCTGTTGGCGGGCGCGCTCGCCGGAGTCCAGATTGCCGAGTATTCGCCGACCGCGATCAAGAAGGCGGTGGTCGGTACCGGTCGGGCCACCAAGGAACAGGTGGGGTTCATGGTCAAGACACATCTGCGGCTGGCTTCCGCGCCTTCGCCCGACGACGCGGCCGATGGAGTGGCGGTCGCGCTCTGCCACTGTCTGATCGGGAGCCTGCCCGGGTGATCAGCAGGCTGCACGGAGTTCTGATCGAGGCGGACATGGACTCGGTCGAGGTCGAGACCGCGGGCGGCGTCGTGTACGAGGTTCACGTGCCGGCCACGGTGGCGGGGCGCCTGCCGCGTCCGGGCTCGGAGGTGCAGCTGCGCACGGTCCAGGTCGTACGCGACGACTCGGTCACCCTGTACGGTTTTCTCGAGGCCCGAGAGCGCGACATGTTCCAGCGCCTGCTGGGAACGACCGGCATTGGCGCCAAGCTGGCACGCGAGATGCTCTCGACCTATTCCGCCCGGCGGCTCGCGCAGGCCCTGGCCAACAAGGAGACGGCCGTGCTGACGCGTGTGAGCGGGGTCGGAAAGAAAACGGCCGAGCTGCTCATCCTCAGGTTGAGCGACAAGGTGCGCGACCTGGCGCTGACGCGGGGAGGCGGGGAGGCGGCGCCTCGCGGCGCGCGGGAGGCGGTCAATGCGCTGATGGCTCTGGGGTATTCCTTCGCGCAGGCGGACGAAGCGGTGCGCGGCGTGCCGGACCTCGAGGGGGCGGGAGAGGAGATGAAGACCGAGGAACTGATCCGCAAGGCGCTCGAGCGCATCGGCCGATGACCGATCGCTACGACGTCACCACACCCCGGGAGCTCTCCGGTGAAGGCGCCTCCGAGCTGTCGCTCCGCCCGGGCAGCCTGTCGGAGTTCATCGGCCAGGGCAAGGTGAGGGAGACCCTCTCGATCGCGATCGCGGCGGCGCGCAAGCGAAAGGACGCGCTCGACCACCTGCTCTTCCACGGGCCGCCGGGGCTCGGCAAGACGACGCTGGCGATGCTGCTCGCCTCGGAGATGGGGGTCGGGGTCAAGATGACCTCGGGGCCCGTGCTCGAGAAGCCGGGGGATCTGGTGAGCACGCTCACCAATCTCAATGACCGGGACATCCTCTTCATCGACGAGATCCACCGCCTGCGACCCATCGTGGAGGAATTCCTCTACCCGGCCATGGAGGATTTCCGGGTGGAGATCCGGCTCGGCGACGGGCCTGCCGCGCGCACCGTCACCATGCAGATCGAACGCTTCACCCTCGTGGGCGCGACGACCCGCTTCGGCTTGCTTACGGAACCCATGCGCGCGCGCTTCGGCATGGTCGAGCGGCTCGACTTCTACCCGCCGGAGGACCTGACCCGGGTGGTCCAGCGCAGTGCGGAGATCCTGGGCGTGGATACCACCGAAGAGGGCGTCTTCGAGCTGGCGCGGCGGGCGCGGGGCACGCCGCGGGTGGCCAACCGGTTGCTGCGCCGGGTTCGCGACTACGCCGAAGTGCGCGCCGACGGCATGATCAGCGGTGAGGTTGCGCGCGCGGGTCTCCGCCTGCTCGAGGTCGACGAGTACGGGATGGACGAGATGGACGCGCGCGTGTTACGCACCATCATCGAGAAGTTCAGCGGCGGGCCGGTGGGGCTCGGCTCGCTGGCCGTGGCCCTCAGCGAGGACGAAGGTACCCTGGAGGAGGTCTACGAGCCGTTTCTGATCCAGAACGGTTTTCTCGAACGCACCCCGCGCGGCCGCAAGACCACGGAGCGCGCGCACCGGCGCTTCGGCCACCCGTCCGCCGCGCGGGAGGGGCGTTCGGATGCGGGCGCGGGCGGGCGCGACCAGTCGTCGCTCTTCCGGCGATGAGGGGCGGACGCGATTCGGTCCGGGACTTCAGCTACCACCTTCCCGAGGACCGCATCGCGCGCTATCCGGCGGCGCCGCGCGACCAGAGCCGCCTGCTGGTGGCGCCCCGGTCGGGCGCATCCTTCGAGCACCGGGTGTTCCGCGACCTGCCCGACCTGATGCGCGCGGGCGACCTCCTGGTGGTGAACGAGTCGCGGGTGCTCCCCGTGCGCCTGCTCGGAGCCAAGCCGACGGGCGCCCGCGCCGAGGTGCTCCTGCTGCGGCCGCTGGGGGAGCGGGAGGCTGCCGCCGCCGGCACGGACGATGACGCAGGTGGTGGCGCAATCCGCAGCGCGCGGAACACCCGAGGGGCGCGCGGCAACCCGGCGGATGGGACCGGAGACGGGTCGGCCAGCGACCGGACCGTCTCAGCGGAGCACGGGCGCCGGGCGGCGGGCGGCGGCGCACATCCGGCGACCGTTCACGGGCGCGGGCGCCTGTGGGAGGCGCTGGTGCGGCCGGGCGGCAAGCTCAAGCCCGGGCGCACGGTGGAGGTCGCCCCCGACCTGGTGGTGCACATCGTCGACTCGACCCCCGACCACGGCCGCATCGTGCGCGTCGACACCCCGCTCCCGGTCGAGGAAGCCCTGGATCGCTACGGCCGCGTGCCCCTCCCCCCCTACCTGCGCCGGCCGGACGAACCGGTCGACCGCGCGCGCTACCAGACCGTGTACGCGCGCACGCCGGGTTCGGTGGCGGCCCCCACCGCGGGGCTCCACTTCACCCCCGAGCTCATGGCCGCGCTGGAGGCGGGCGGGGTGCGCATCGCGCGCGTCACCCTGCACGTGGGGGTGGCGACCTTCCGCCCGGCGGGGCCTTCCGGAGGCGACCCGCGCGGTCCCGGCGAGGAACGCTACTGCATTCCCGGCGAGGCCGCCGCGCGGGTCGCCGCGGCGCGCGCGGGAGGAGGAAGGGTGTGGGCGGTGGGCACCACGGTGGTGCGGACGCTGGAGAGCGCCGCCGACGGGGCGGGCGGCGTGCGGGGGGGGAGCGGCATGACGGATCTCTTCATCCGGCCGCCCTACGACTTCCAGGTCGTCGATGCGCTCATCACCAACTTTCACCTGCCCCACTCCACCCTGCTCATGCTGGTCGCCGCCTTCGCCGGCTACGAGCGCGCCATGGCGGCGTATCGCGAGGCCATCGACCAGGGCTACCGGTTCTACTCCTACGGCGACGCGATGGTGATCTCGTGACCGGGGATCCGGCTCCAGCCTTCGCCTTCGATCTCGAAGGCCGCGCGCAGCACGCCCGCGCAGGCGTGTTCTCCACGCCCCACGGGAACATCGAGACGCCCGCGTTCATGCCGGTGGGCACCCTCGCCAACGTGAAGATGCTCACCCCCGAGGAACTCCGGGACCTCGGGGCGCAGATGGTGCTGGCCAACACCTACCATCTCTACCTGCGCCCCGGAGCGGAGGTCGTGCGCGAGCTGGGCGGCCTCCACGCCTTCATGCGCTGGCCGGGTCCCATCCTGACCGACTCGGGCGGCTTTCAGGTCTTCTCCCTGAGCCGAATCAACCGCATCCACGACGACGGCGTCGTCTTTCGGAGCCACATCGACGGCTCGCGCCATCACTTTACGCCCGAGAGCGTCATCGACGTCCAGCGGGCCCTGGGCGCGGACGTCGTCATGGCGTTCGACGAATGTCCGCCCGGCGACGCCGATCACGCCTCGGTGGCGACGGCAAACCGGCGCACCCTCGCCTGGCTGGAGCGCTGCGCGGCGCGCTTTCGGGCAACGGACGCGGCAAACGCCACGCCTCAGGCCCTCTTCCCCGTTCTCCAGGGCGGTGTCTTCGAGGATCTGCGGCTCGGGTGCGCGGCAGACGCCCGGAACGTCGCCGACTGGCACGGGTTCGGCATCGGAGGGCTCAGCGTCGGGGAGAAGAAGGAGGACATGTGGCGCATCCTGGAACGGCTGGACGGCGAACTGCCGGGCAGCCGTCCGCGCTATCTCATGGGGGTCGGCTACCCCGATGATCTGCTGGAGGCGATCGCGCGCGGCTGCGACCTCTTCGACTGCGTCGCGCCCACCCGCAACGCGCGCCACGGCACCGCCTGGACCTCCGGAGAAGGTCAGGTGAACATGAAGGGAGCGCGGTTCCGAACCGACGCGGATCCCCTCGATCCCGCCTGCCGGTGCTATACTTGCCGGCGTTTCGACCGGGCGTACCTGCGCCACCTGCTGGTTGCGGGCGAGGGGCTGGCGCAGCGGCTCCTTTCCATCCACAACCTGAGTTTTCTGGTGCAGTTGGCCGGCGAGGCCCGGCGGCGCATCATCGACGGCTCGTTTCCGATGTGGCGCGCCGAATGGCTGCAACGGTATCGTAGTGCGCGGGCGAACAGGTAGAACATCAACCCCCGGCCCCGGGCCGGCCCATCGGAGGAACGGATCTTGGAACTCTGGATCGCGATATCGGCCCAGCCGCTCCGGCTGGCACCCTTGGCGGGGCTGCCCCAGGGAGGGGGAGGCTCGGGCTTCGTCTTCTTCTTTCAGCTGATCGCGATCATCGCGATCTTCTACTTCCTGCTGATCCGGCCGCAGCGCAAGGAGCAGAAGCGCCACCGCGAAATGGTGGCGGCGCTCAAGAAGGGAGACGGGGTGGTGACCGCGGGCGGGATCGTGGGCAAGGTGATTCACGCCCAGGAGCACCACCTCACCATCGTGACGGCGGAGAACACCCGTCTCGTGATCGAGCGGTCGAAGATCGCTACGCTCACCAACCCACGGGACTCATAGCCGCGCCCCGGCATGGCACTGCGCCGGATCGAGCTGTACGGCAGCGAGGTGTTGCGGCGTCCGGCGGACCCGGTCGAAAACATCGATGACGAGGTGCGCGCGCTGGTGCGCGACATGTTCGAGACCATGTACGACGCGAAGGGCATCGGGCTGGCCGCGCCGCAGGTCGGCGTCTCCCGCCGGATCATCGTGCTGGACGTGGAGGAAGAGTCCGGCGAGGCGAACCGCGTGGCGCTGGTGAATCCCCGGCTGGCGAGCTGGACGGCGAAGAAGGACAAGCAGGCGGAGGGGTGCCTGAGCATTCCCGGCGTGGAAGGCATCGTGCAGCGGCCGGTTTCGGTTGTGGTGGACGCCAGGGACCCGGAGGGTCGGGGCGTGCGACTCGAGGCGGAGGGCCTCTTCGCGCGCGCGCTGCAGCACGAGATCGACCACCTGGACGGCGTGCTCTTCGTCGATCGGCTGAGCCCCCTCAAGCGGCAGTTGCTGCTCAAGAAGTGGAGGAAGCTGCAGGCCGAAGCCGCGGAGCCGTGAGGGTTCTCTTCTGGGGAACGGCGAGCTTCGCCCTCCCCTCACTTCGAGACCTGGCCGAGGCCGGTCACGAGATCGCGGGCGTCGTGACCCAACCCGACCGCCGCGCGGGCCGGGGACGGCGTCCGCGGCCCACTCCGGTGAAGGAGGCCGCACGCGCCGCGGGATACCCGGTCTTCACCCCCGAGCGCCCGGGCCGCTCCGCGTTCCTGGCGCATCTGCGCGGGCTCCGGCCGGACCTCTCGGTGGTCGCCGCCTACGGCCACTTCCTGAGCCGGGAGGCACTGGATCTTCCCGCCCGCGGATCGATCAACGTGCACGCTTCCCTTCTCCCCGAACTGAGAGGCGCGGCCCCGGTCCACTGGGCCATCGCGCGTGGCCACCCGGTCACCGGGGTCACGATCATGCGCATGGTCGAAGCCATGGATGCGGGCCCCATCCTGCACCAGGAGAAGACGGACATCCTCCCGGACGAGACCGCCAGCGAACTCTACGAGCGGCTGGCGCTGGTCGGCGGCCGCGGGCTGGTGCGGGCCCTGGAGGTGATGGGCGAAGGCACCCTCGAGGAGCATCCCCAGGACCATGCGCGGGCGACCTTCGCGCCTCGCCTCACCCGCCGCGACGCACGGGTGGAGTGGTCCCGCCCGGCGGAGGAGGTGTCCCGCTGGATACGCGCCATGGACGCGGTGCCCGGAGCGTGGAGCGAGCTGGAGAGCAGCCCCCTCAAGCTCTTTCGCCCGCGCGTGTCCGGAGACGATGCGCCGGACGGATGTGAGGGACCGGAGCCCGGCACGGTGATCGCGGCGGACCCCGTGCAGGGGTTCCTCATCGCAACCGGGGAAGGCTCGCTGGAGGTGGGAGAGGTGCAGCCCGCCGGCAAGCGGCGCATGCCCGCCCGCGACTGGCTGCGAGGCCGGGCTGCGAGGCCCGGGCTGCGGTTGCGATGATTCCCCGGCTGCACGTCGTCACCGACGACCGCGTCCTGGCGCGGGCCGACTTCGCTGCGGGGGCCCTCGAGGCGCTGGAGGCGGGGGGCGGGCGGATCGCACTGCATGTGCGCGGGCCGCGCACCTCCGGCCGCACGCTGTATCGGGCCGCCGCCGGCCTGGTCCGCCCGGCGGCCCGAACCGGCGCCTGGCTGGTGGTCAACGACCGCGTGGACGTGGCGCTGGCGCTGGGCATCAGCCGGGTTCACCTGGGCGGCCGGTCGATGCCCGCGGGGGTCGCCCGCCGCCTTCTCGGGCCGGATGCCCGCGTGGGTCGCTCGGTTCATTCGGCCGCCGGGGCCGGTGGGGATCACGGCCGGATCGATTATCTTTTTGCCGGCGCGGTGTTCGCGACGCCGTCCCATGCGGGGATGGCGCCGGGCGGACTCGGGGTGGTGCGGACCGTCGCGGCTGCAAGCTCCGCACCCGTGGTCGGCATCGGCGGCATTACCGCCGGACGGGCGGCTCAGGTCCTCTCGGCCGGCGCCCGCGGGGTGGCGGTGATCCGCGCCGTTTGGGACGCGCCATCGCCCGGGTATGGCGTGAGGTGTTTTCTGGACTCGTGGCCCGAGGAGTGACGACCGCCGGTATGGACGCCAGGGTGACCATCCGCCTGAACGGGAAGGAGCGGGAGGTGGCCGCGGACATCACGGTGTCCGGCCTCCTGGACGAGCTGGAGCTGGTGCCCGGGATGGTGGTCGTCGAACGCAACGGGGAGATCCTCGCCCGCGAAAGCTACCCCGACGTGCGCCTGGGCGAGGGCGACCGGCTGGAGCTGGTGCACTTCGTGGGAGGCGGATAGATGTCAGTAGATACCAGTTACGGCGGCCGAAGCGAAGAGGCGGTGATGTCGACACATGGGAGCGCCGACACCCCGTTCGTGGTCGGGGGCAGGGAGTTCGATTCCCGCCTGATCGTGGGGACCGGCAAGTATCCGGACAACGAAACCATGGTGCGGGCGATCCGCGCCAGCGGCACGGACATGGTGACCGTGGCCGTGCGGCGGGTGGACCTCGACCGCACGCGGGAGGAAGGCATCCTCCACCATCTCGACCCACGGGAGTTCTTCCTCCTCGCCAATACCGCGGGCTGCTACACGGCCGAGGACGCGATCCGCTACGCAAGGCTGGCGCGCGCAGCAGGCTTCAACGAGTGGCTGAAGCTCGAGGTGATCGGTGACGAGACGACTCTGCTCCCGGACACCCAGGCGACGCTGGAAGCCGCCCGGGTGCTGGTGGCGGAGGGGTTCAAGGTGATGGCCTACACCAACGAGGACCTCATCACAGCCCTTCGTCTGGAGGACGCGGGGTGCGTGGCGGTGATGCCCCTGGCCAGCCCCATCGGCAGCGGGCTCGGGCTGCTCAACCCGTACTACGTACGCGCGATCAAGGAACGCTGCGACGTCCCCATCGTCGTGGACGCCGGGGTGGGCACCGCCTCCGACGCATGCCTCACCATGGAGCAGGGGGTGGACGGGGTGCTCATGAACACCGCGATCGCGGCGGCGCGCGATCCAGTGCGCATGGCGGCCGCGATGAGGGATGCGGTGGTCGCGGGGCGGATCGCCTACCTGGCGGGCCGCATGCCCACGCGCGAAGTGGCGGTCCCCTCGTCCCCCCCGCTGCCGGGGTAGCACGCGCGGCCGGCGAATGGGCGCGGGCGGATCGCGCGATGCCAGAAGGGTCGCCTTCCGGGTGCTGCGCGCCTGCACCCGGGGTCAGCGCCTGGACCGCGCCCTGGACACGCGCGCGCGGGCTTTGGCGCCCCGCGACCGGCACTGGGTGCACGCCCTGGCCTACGGGGCGGCGCGGCTGCGCGGCCGTCTCGACTACATCATCGCCCGGCACGCGCGCCGGGGGCTCGAGCGCCTCGACCCGGAGGTCCTCGACCTGCTGCGCATGGGCGTGTACCAGCTGCACCACATGGAGGGCGTACCCTCGTATGCGGCGGTGTCGTCCACGGTGGAGCTGGCACGCGCGACCGGCGCGGGACGGGCGGCGGGGCTGATCAACGCGGTTCTGCGCGCCGCGGCGCGCGCGGGGTCGCCCGCGGACGCCTTCCCCACCCCCGCGACCGACCTCGAGGGCTACCTCACGCACCGGCACTCCCATCCCCGCTGGCTGGTGCGACGCTGGCTGGCGCGCTGGGGAAGATCCGACACCGAGGCGCTCGTGCGACATGACAACGGGGTGCCGGGGCTCTTTCTTCGCCCGGTGGGCATCGAAGCCGAACCCGCCCGCGAGCGGCTGCGGGCCGCCGGCATGACCGCCACCGAGGCCGGACTCGGTTGTGGTTGTCTGCGTCTCGCCGCCGGGACCGACCCGGCGCGCGCGCTCCAGGCCGTTCCCGGCGTCATCCAGGACCCGGGCGCCGCGCTGGTGGCGCGCTACGCCGCCCCGCCGCCGGGCGCCGTCGTGGCCGATGTGTGCGCCGCCCCCGGGGGCAAGGCTCTGGCGCTCTCGGAGCAGGCCGGATACGTGGTGGCGGCAGACCTCTCCCTGCCCCGCCTGAAGCTCGTGACCGCGTCCGCCTCGCGTCTTCGGACCCGCGTGGGCGCGGTCGTCGCGGACGCCGGCTCAGTACCGGTGCGCCGGGCCGACCTCGTCCTGGTGGACGTGCCCTGCAGCGGCACGGGCACCCTGGCTCGCCGTCCCGACGCGAGATGGCGCCTGACCGGGAAGGATCCCGCAAGGCTGGCCCGCGTCCAGTCCCGGCTTCTGGCGGGCGCATCCCGTGCCATTCCTCCGGGGGGACTTCTGGTGTACTCCACGTGTACATTGGAGCCAGAAGAAAACGACGAAGTCGTGGAGGGATTCCTGAGCCGGCATCCCGAATTCCGCCTGGAAGCTCCCGGAGACATGAATCCTCAAGTCCTGGACGATCGCGGCCAACTGCGCGTCCTTCCGCAGCACACGGGTTTCGACGGCGCCTTCGCGGCCCGCATGCGCAGGGCCCCATGAGGTTGGGGAGCTCCATCGGTCGGCGCAGGCCGGCCCGCGGAGGGCGCCGGAAGGGCCGCTCCAAGGGAAGGAAGAGACGCCGCAGCGCCCGGGGACGGCGTGCGGCCGGCGCCTTCAAGCGCGCATTGGGCGGCACCGTCCTGCTGGCCGTGATGTTCGGTGTCGGCTACCTGGTCGCCACCCGGGTCATGTTTCCCGTGCCCGCTCCGCCCCCGGACCTGCTGGGAGTGCCCGATCTGACCGGACTCGACCTGGAGCGCGCTGCAGCCCGCGCGCAGGAGGCGGAGCTCGCGCTGGGCGCGGTCGACTCGATGTATCACCCATCGGCCTCCACCGGATCCATCCTGGGTCAGAGCCCGCTGCCCGGCCAGCTCGCCCTTCCGGGAGCGGCCATCGAACTCGCGATCAGCCTGGGCCCTGAACATCGAGCCGTTCCCGACATGATCGGCCAACACGAGCGGAGGGCGCGCGTCCTCCTCGGAGCGAACGGCTTCTCGGTCGCCGTGGACTCCATGGAGGCCGAGGCTCCCGCGGGCGAAGTGGTCGCCATGGAGCCGGAAGCGGGAACCGGTGTGAACCTGCCCTTCGAAGTGCGGCTTGCGATCAGCCTCGGGCCCCCGATGGTGGAGATGCCGCTCCTGCTCGGGCAGAGCGAGGAGGAAGCATCGTACCTGCTCGATTCGCTCGGGCTCTTCGTCACCGAGATTCAGCTGGACGCGCTCACGGGATCGGGACCGGGCGTCGTGATCGGGCAGGACCCGCCCTCGGCGAGCACGGTGGAGCTGGGGTCGGAAGTGCGACTGGTGATCGGCGACCGGGCCCGGCTGCCGGGCGAGGTCCCCCGCCCCGATACCGCCGGAGCGCGGGAACAATCGCCATCAGCACGAAAACGATAAGAGTGATAACGTTACAGGTTCGATCCGCTGGCTCCTGGAGGCCGCCGACATGACCCACAGACCTTCGCGCATCCCGTATCTCGTGGCAGTCCTGGGGGCGGGCGCGCTCATCCTCATGGCCTGGGCGGGACGGGGACGATTTCAGCCCGTCGGGCTGGGAGCCGACGCCCCGGCGTTCACCATCTCCAACCTTCAGGGCGAACCGGTTTCCCTCGACGACTACCGCGACCGGGTGGTGCTGGTAAACATCTGGGCTACCTGGTGCGGCCCGTGCATCGTGGAGATGCCCTCGATGCAGCGCCTTTACGAACAGCTTGAGGAGCAGCCGTTCGATATCCTTGCGGTCAGCGTGGACGCGGCTCGGGGCGAACCCGACGAGGCGGGCAATATCGGCGGCGACGTGGCGCGCTTCGTCGAGGAGCACGGGCTCACGTTCAAGATCCTGCACGACGCCTCCGGGCGGATCAGGCAGACCTACCGAACCACAGGGGTCCCCGAGTCCTTCCTGATCGGCAGGGACGGGGTCATCTACAAGAAGATCGCCGGAGCTACGGAGTGGGATTCCCCGGAAAACCTGGAACTGATCCAGAGGCTGCTGGCAAGCTGAAGCTGCCCTGGCAGGCACTCGAGTCGGGGCGCAAGTCGACCCCGATGCTCGCCGCGCTTGCGCTTGCCGTCGTTCTCTGGGTCGTCGTGCAGATGGAGCAGCCGGAGCGCCGGGCCTTCGACGGCGTCCCGGTGCGCGTGCAACTGAACGATCCACAGTGGGCGGTCGCGGGCACCCCGGCGCCCACCAGCGCGACCGTGCGGCTCGCGGGCACCGCCCGTCAACTCCTGCGCCTCGCCGGAAACCAGCCTTCCATCATGGTCCCCGTGGATGCCGTGGGCTCCGCCGACACGACCCTCGTGATCGATCGCAACTGGGTGCGATTGCAGGGCATTGAAGGAGTGGTCGTCGAAGCCGTGGAGCCGGCGGCGGTCTCGGTCGCCTTCGAACCCATGGTCGCCGTCGAAGTGCCCGTCGCACCCACCGTGGTCGGCGTCCCGCGCAACGATTTGACGCTGGTTGCGCCCCCCACCGCATCCCCCTCTTCCATTCGCGTCATCGGGCCGGCAAGCAGGGTCGCGGAGCTGCGCACCATCCGCCTCGACCCCGTCGACCTGTCTCGCATGGAGCAGTCGCAGGTGGTGCGGGTGGGCGTGGGCAACGGCATCTCGGGCGAGTTGATCAGCTTTTCGCCGGACACGGTCGAGGTGCGGGTCGAGCTGGCCAGCCGACAGGGGTCGCAGGGGCGGTGAGCGATCTCCTCGTTCTCGGCATCGAGACCAGTTGCGACGAGACTTCGGCGGCTGTTCTCCACGGCGCGCACGACCTCCGCTCGCACGTCATCCTTTCCCAGGACATGCACGCGGTCTACGGCGGCGTGGTTCCGGAGCTCGCGGCGCGGGCCCATCTCCAGGTGGTGGACGATGTCGTGGGGCGCGCGCTGGACGACGCCGGCTGCATGCTGGCGGAACTCGACGGCATCGGCGTCACCGCCGGGCCCGGGCTGATCGGAGCCCTGCTGGTGGGGGTGTGCTGGGCGAAGGCGGCCGCGTACGCGTCGGGGGTCCCCGTCGTGGGCGTGCACCACATGGAGGCCCACCTGTTCGCGCCCCACATCGAGGATTCCGCCGCGGAACCGCCCTTCGTGGCCCTTCTCGTCTCCGGCGGTCACACACTGCTCCTCCACGCGACCGCATGGGGAGAATACCGGCTGCTGGGACGGACCCGCGACGACGCGGCCGGAGAAGCGTTCGACAAGGTGGCGCGCCTGCTCGGGCTGCCGTATCCGGGTGGGGCTCCGCTCGAGGCGCTCGCGAGGGAGGGGGATCCGGAGCGGTATTCGTTCCCGCGGCCGCTGCTCGCATCGTCCGGAAAACCGGACCGGGCGGAGTCCATGGACTTCTCCTTCAGCGGGCTCAAGACGGCCGTTGCGACCCAGGTTGCCGCACTCGAGGCGAACGGTGGCCTCAACGCCGAACGCGCCCACGTGGCCGCGTCCTTCCAGGCGGCGGTCAACGACGTTCTTGCGACGCGAACGGCGCAGGCGGTGGAGCGTACGGGCACCGACCGGATTCTGGTGGCCGGGGGCGTGTCGGCAAACAGCGCGTTGCGCCGGGAGTTGCGCAGGCGGCATCCCTCCGAAGTCCGGCTCTTTCACGCAACGCCCCGGTTGTCGGTGGACAACGGGGCCATGGTCGCGCGTGCGGCCGCCTTTCGCCTGGGCCTGGGCGAGAGCTCGGACCTCGATCTCTCGGCCGACGCCTCGCTCCCCTTCCCCGGCCTGCGCGAATGACGCCCGCCTCTCCCGCAGCCATCCATGGGCCGGCACGCCCGACGCCTCGGCGCGCAGGCCCGACACCACCCTGAACCCACGGGGAATCGTGTATCCAATCCTGTTTCGCTTTCCCGAATGGGTGCCGTTTCTCGGCGGAGAACCGGTCACCTCCTTCGGGGTCATGCTCTTTCTCGCCTTCCTGGCCGCCGGCTATCTGCTGCGCGCGCGGATGAGCGAGACCGGCATCCATCCCGATCGTGCCTGGGACCTCGTGTTCGCCGCGGTGATCGGCGGGATCGTCGGAGCCAAGCTCTACTACGTATTCCTCAACTTCCCGAGGCTCGTCGAGAATCCGCGCTTTCTGTTCGCGCGCGGCGGGCTGGTCTGGTACGGCGGCTTCCTCGGCGGGACCCTGGCGGTCCTGTACCAGATGAGGCGACTCGGCCTCCGCGTGCCCCGGACGCTCGACCTCTGCGCCCCGAGCATGGCGGTGGCGTACGCGGTGGGGCGGCTCGGGTGCTTCCTGGTCGGGGACGACTACGGCCGCCCGACGGCCTCGTGGGTGGGGATCCGCTTTCCACAGGGTTCACCGCCGAGTTCGGTGGACAACCTGGCGCGTTTCGGCATCGAGGTGGATGCGGCTCTGGTGGAAGCCTACGGGCAGATCGTGCCCGTTCATCCCACCCAGCTCTACGAGATCGCCATGGCGATGGTGATCTTCGCGATCGTCTGGCGCCTCCGGAACACCGCGCATCCCCCCGGGTGGGTGTTCGCGCTGTGGCTGTCGCTGGCTTCGGCCGCGCGCTTCCTGGTCGAGTTCGTGCGCGCCAAGGACGACCGCTTCCTGGGCAACCTGACGGTCGCGCAGGTCATCAGCCTCGCACTGATCGCGGCAGCGGTGACGGCGATGGTCCGTCTCGCGGCCCGGAACGGCGGATCGCACCCGAAAACGGCGAGGGCGCCGTGAGCGGTCGCGGCCGCGCGTTCACCATCCTTCACGGCTCGGATCTGCACTTCGGGCGGCCGCACGCGCCTGCCGCGGCCAAAGACTTCCTCACGCTGGCGCACTCCCTCTCGCCCGACCTGATCGCCCTATCGGGCGACTTCACCCAGCGCGCCAAGAACCGCGAATACGAGGCGGCGGCCGCGTACCTGAAGCGCCTTCCACAGGTCCCCCTGGTGGTCACGCCCGGCAACCACGACGTGCCCCTGTACCGCCTCTGGGAGCGCGCTTCCGCCCCCTTCCGCAACTACCGGCGCTGGATCGCCAGCGAACTCGACAGCGAACACGACCTGGGCGGGGCGGTGGTGGTCGCACTCAATACCACCAGACCCGACCGCGCGATCGTGAACGGCAACGTCGACGACACCCAGCTGGAACGCGCGGCGGCGGCGTTCGCCCGCGCCGGAAACGGCGGCCTGCGCGCGCTGGTGGTGCACCACGCGCTGGTCGGCGCGCCCGAAGGGGATCACATCGCGCCCCTCCCCGGCGCCCGGCGCATCGTTCGCCGGCTTGCCGGGATGGGCGTGGAGCTGGTGCTTTTCGGCCATCTGCATCGCGCCTTTGTCTCGGAGGGCGTGCCCAACGGCGTGGCGGACGGGGATGATCCCGTCTTGCTGGTGTGCAGCGGCACCACGGCGTCCGACCGCGGACGCGGATGCGAGAAGGGCAGGAACAGCTGCAACCTGGTGCGGGTTGCGAACAACAGGATCGCGGTGACCCGCTATCTGCGGTCCTCCGCGGCCGACGGCTTCCGGCCGGCTGCGCGCGAGACCTTCCCCCGGCGCGACTTCGCGCTCCCACAGTCGCCGGGTATCGCGAGCAGCGCGTGACTCGAGCCTGGTCGCGACGGGGGCATTCTTCGCCCAGGGTGAGATCGCGCCGCCCGGCGGGGACCCGGACCTTCGTCGCGCTCCTCCCCGCTCTGCTCGCCGCGGCGTTCCCAGCCTCGGCGGCCCAGGGCGAACTGGAAGAGGTCACCGCGCTCCGCTTCGAGGGCAACGAGGTCTTCTCCGATCGCGTGCTGAGCGCCTCCATCATGACGCGGCCCACCGAGTGCCGGGGACTGCTGCTCAAGTTCTTCTGCTGGTCGGGAAGCTCCTTTGCCGTGGATCAGCGTTTCCTCGGCCCGCGCGAATTCGAACGCGACGTGGTGCGCCTGCGCCTGTTCTACTACCGGCACGGTTACCGGGAAGCCTTCATCACGCCGACTCTGAACCGCACCGGAGAAGGGGTTCAGATCACGTTCCGCATCGAAGAGGGGATGCCCGTGCTCATCGACTCCCTGGCGTTCAACGGACTCGATCCGCCCGCCGACCTGGATCTCCTCGACGACCTTCCGGTGCGCATGGGAGAACCGCTCGACCAGATGGCGCTGGGGGCGGCCCGCGATTCCCTCACGATCCGGCTGCGCAACGCCGGCTACGCCCACGCCGAAGTCCTTCTCGACATCCTGATCCCTGCTGCGCAGCCGTATGGCGCGCGCGTCAACTTCAACGTCTTCAAGGGAACTGCGGCACGCTTCGGACCCATCTCGATCGAGGGAAACGAAAGAGTGGATCAGGGCGTCATACTGGGCATGATTCCCTTCCGCGAAGGAAGCGCCTACGACGCCGAACTCGTTTTCGACGCCCGGCGCAACCTCTACGGCATGGAGGTCTTCAGCAATGTCGCGGTAACGGAGGAACTGGACGCGCAGCCGGACAGCGTAATCCCGGTCTCGGTCACGGTCGTCGAGGGCGACATTCATCGATATCGGGCGGGAGCCGGCTGGAGCACGGCCGACTGCGTCAACGGCGAAGCCAGCTGGACCAGCCGCAATTTCTCCGGGGGCGGACGCCGCCTGCAATTCCTCGGACGGCTGTCGAACATCCTCAACTCCCCGCTCAACTCCACGCTCTGCCGCGATGCCGGCAGCGGTCCGTACGGACGCTACAACTGGTCGCTCTCGGCCCAGTTCTCCCAGCCCCGGCTCTTCTCGCTGCGCACCACGTTCGCGGCCAACGTGTTCTGGGAGCGACAAAGCCTGCCGGACCTCTTCGTCCGCCAGAGCCTCGGCGTCGATCTTTCCCTCACCCGGGGGGGCGCGGCGGGACGCTCGCAGACCATCTTCTTCCAGCCGACGACGGGGAAGCTGGACGCGGCGGACATCTTCTTCTGCTCCAGCTTCCTGGTGTGCGACCTCGAGGGCATCGAGGTGCTGCAGAGCAGCAACTGGCTGTCGCCCGTGGGAATCCGCCTCGCGCACGAGGAGGTGGGGCAGGGCTTCGGCCCCGCCCTGGGCTACTCGCTGGGCGTGGAGATCGAGCACGCTTCACACCTGACCGGATCCGACTTCGCCTACAACCTGGCCGTGGGAGAGGCCTCCGGACTCCGCGAATTCCGGGACGGCTGGGTCGTGGCCGGACGGCTGCGCGGGGGATGGCTGGGCGCCGGAGGATTTGGAGCGCTGGGCCGGGAGGTCGGCTCCGAGATCGCCCACCCGCAGAAACGCTTCTATGCGGGCGGGGCCACCTCGGTGCGTGGCTTCGCCCACAATCAGCTGGGTCCGCGCGTGCTGTTCGTGGGTGTAGAGACGTTGCTCGGTGCCGCGGCCGGCGGCACGGCGCCGTGTACTCCGGATCAGATCATCGACTACAGCTGCGATCCCCGCACCCTCGATGACGACCGCTTCACGTCCAATCCCACGGGAGGAAGCCGGCTGGTCGAGGGCAACGTCGAAGTGCGCTTTCCGCTCAGCTCCGGTGACTGGCAGGGAACCATGTTTCTGGACTTCGGACAGGTCTGGTCCGGCGACATCTCCCAGGATCCCGCGCGCCTCGAATGGGCGCCGGGGATGGGAGTCCGTTACTTCACCGCCATCGGCCCCCTGCGGCTGGACCTGGCGTACCGGCTGAGCGGGGGCGAGGAACAGCGCGTCCTGACCTCCGGGATCCGGCCCTATCATCCCGACGTCGACCACCCCGAGGAAAGGATCGCCGCCGCACCCGACTTCGTGCGTTCGGGCCGGCTGGAGATCCTTCCGCACCCGGTGCTGTACGGCGAATCCGCGGATTGGTCGCTGAGCCGGCTTCAACTCCATCTTTCCCTGGGACAGGTCTTCTGATGACCGGCGCGGGGCCTTCGGGGGAGACCGGAATGGAGTCGGGCCGGCTCCGTGGCCGCAGCCGCCGGGTTCTGCTGATCGGGGGCCTTTCGCTGGCCGCGCTCCTGTGCGTGGCGACGGCGGCGCTGGTGTACACCCCGCCGGGGCAGCGGATCGTCCTGGAGGAAGTCCTTCGACGGGCGTCGGCGCAGTTGAGCGCGGAGGTCGCAGTGTCGGGGATTCGGTCGGGCAACCTGCTCTCCGGGGTCACCCTGTCCGGCATCACCATCGCGGAGGCGGGACGGCCCGCCTCATTCCGCGCGGACTCGATCCGCGCGCGCTATTCGCTCTGGAGCCTGCTCGGCGGGGAGTTTGCCGTCGCCGGAATGGAGCTGTGGAGCCCCGTGCTGATGGTCGAGCGGCGCCCCGGCGAAGACGAGCCGAACTGGAGCCGCATCATTGCGGATCCCCGGGAAGCGGCCACCGCTCCAAACCTTCAGGACGGGACGGAGGACGAGGAATTCAGCCTGGTCCTGCGCGACATCTCCGTGTTCGACGGAGACATCATCGTGCGGGTGGCCACGGACGCGGCTCCGGAAAGCGCCGGAGTCGTGCCGGCTCCGGACGGGGACGGCTTCGTGCGCGAACAGCGCTTCAGCCGGATCCTCGGGCGCCTGCCGGAGGTGGACGTGGGAGCGGAGCAGACCACGTTCGACGTGTTCGCGCTCTCCCTGCAGGGGCTCATGACCGAAGAGCCCTTCGAGGTGACCGACTTTCGCGGGCAGGTCGTCGTGGGAGAGGACGAACTCAACTTCGATGCCGAACGGGTCTGGCTCCCGGAGACCGAAATGTCGGGAGCGGGAGCGGTCGCCTGGGACGAGGACGACGTGCGCGTCAACGCGAGCCTGAGGGCTCCGGTTGCGGCCCTCGAAGACATCCACTGGCTGGTTCCGTGGCTGCCGCCGGCCCGAGGGGCCCTAGAGCTGGGTCTGAATCTGAGGCCGGGGTTCACGTCGCTCGCCCTTTCCTCCCTCGACCTGCGGACCGAGGATGGAGGATTCGAGGGCCGCCTCACCGTGACCGTCTCGCCGGATTCCATGCTTCTGGACGGCGACCTCGACCTGCGGGAACTGCGTGTCGCCGCGCTGGACCCCTGGCTGACGCGACCGCTCCCCTGGCCGGGTGCGCTGAGCGGCGGCCTGCGCATGCAGGGAAGGCTCGAGGACCTGGAGGTTTCGGGCGAACTCGAGACGGTTGCGACCGCCCGGACAAGCGCATCCTCCCGGTTTGAATTCGCGGGCCGGCTGCACCTCGGGCCGAACCCGGGCGTGACCGACTTTTCCCTGACGTCGGTGCCGTTCCAGTACGGCCTGCTGGGCGAAATGGACGAGCGCGCCGCCATCGGAGGCTCGGGGTCGCTCCGCGTCGAAGCCGGAGGACGTCTCTCCGAGGGAATCGACTTCGCCGCCGCGGCGGCGCACGCGGCTGCCGGCCTCCCGCGCTCGGCAGTCACCGTCAGCGGCACGGTTGGCCTCAGGGACGAGACAACGTTCGTCGAGGTGTCCGGTGACCTCCAGCCCCTGTCCTTCACCGCGCTTCGCGGCTTCTTCCCCTCCCTGCCGCTGACCGGCGAAGTCACCGGGGCCGTGAGCGCGCGCGGGTCACTCGCCGACCTGGCGGTGGAGGTCGACCTGGAGACCCCGGCGGGGCCCCTGGCGATGAACACGCGCTTCGATGCGCGCGACATCGGCCGCAACTACCAGGCCGAGACCGAGGTTCGCGACTTCCGCCTCTCGCGCATCGTGCCCGGGCTGCCGGAACCCACAACCGTCACCGGCAGCGTGTTCGTGAACGGTCGCGGGCTCGATCCCGACTCGGTCGTAGCCGACGTGCGGGCTCGCATCGCTTCCGCGACGGTGGGGGTGGTCACCGTGGACTCGGCTCGATCGGCGTTTCGCCTGGAAGGGGGCGCGGCCACACTGGACACGCTGCACGCGGTCACCAGCCTCGGCATTCTCGACGCATCCGGAGACCTGGGCCTCGCGGAGAGCCTCCAACCGGGAGAAGTCCGTGTTGCGTTCGTCAGCGAGTCGCTGGATGGCGTGCGGCGTTTTTTCATGACTGGTCCGATCATCGCGGCCGACACGCTGTCGCGCCTGGAGGGCGAATTGCTGCGGCTCGAAGGAATCGATCCCGACACCCTTCCCCTGCTGAGAGAGATCGAAGTCGGGGGGCGCGTCTCTGCCGAAGCCACCCTGCGGGGCGCGGTGGACCGGTTCGCGGCGGAGGCCGTCGTCGCCATCGAGGGATTCCGCTTTCGGGACAACGCGATCACCCGCGCAGAACTGGACCTGCGGGTCGACGGCCTCCCGGGAACCGGGGGGCGGCTCACCGCCTCCATCCTCGCGGACTCCTTCGGCATTGAAGGGAGAGATTTCGCCTCCGCGGCCATCGACCTGGACCTTTCCCGCTCGGAGGGCCGACTGCGTGCCGACCTGCAGCGCTCGGACGAAGAGAGCTACCAGGCGCGCGCCACCTTTCAGGCGGACTCGACCGGCGGAGTCCTCCACCTCGACGAACTCACCGCCCGCTTCGCCGGCGGCCGCTGGAATCTGGGCGGGCCGGCGCGCCTGCTGTGGGATGGCGAGAGTTTCGTGGTCGACGACTTCAGCTTCACCCGTCCCGGGCTGGGCGGCATGAGGATCGAAGCCGACGGGATCATTCCGCGCGGCCCCGGCGCGGCGGACTTCGACCTCGTGGTGCGCAGCCTGCCGCTGGAGCGGCTGACCCACGTGGCGCGCCTGACCGCCCTGGAGGAAGGCAACCTTCGGGGAGTGGTGAGCCTCGACCTGCAGGTCTCGCAGACCGGTGGCGACCCCGGCATCGAAGCCTCCTTCCAGGCCGACGGACTGGGCTACGGCAACGTGGACTTCACCCGGGTTGCGGGCGAACTCGAGTACCTGGACCGAAGGATCACCGGCGAAATCGAGGCCTGGAGCCGGGAGGCGCAGGTCCTGTCCGCCCGGGGCGCCCTGGCCGCGGCCCTCGAACTTCAGCCGGTGCCCGTCCGCTTCCCCGAGGAATCGATGGACATCGACGTGGTCGCGCGCGAGTTCCCGCTGGCGGTCGTGTCGCGCGCGGTCCCCGGCCTCGATGAAGTGGAGGGCCTGGTCGACGGCGAACTGCGCCTCACCGGTCCCCCGGCAAACATGCGCACGAGCGGGGAGCTGTCCCTGACCGGGGGCGCTCTCGCCCTGCCGGAACTCGGGGTCCGGTACACGGACGTGGAAGCCGCGCTCGGGTTCAGCGAGGACGCGCTGGTCACCCTCTCCGCCAGCCTGCGCTCCGATGGTCCCGCCCGGGTGAACGGATCGCTGCACCTGCGCCCCCTGCGGGACCCGGCCTTCGACCTCGCCATCGACGGGACCAGCTTCCGGGCCGTCAACCGCTACGACATCGAAGGGGTGGTCAGCGGACAGCTGCGCCTGACCGGAAACTACCGCAGCCCGGTCGTGCAAGGGGCCCTGGACGTCGAACAAGGCACCCTCTACCTCGACGAGTTCGCGCGCTACCAGACGATCGTGGACCTGGCGGACACCACCTTCTTCGCCGCGGTGGACACCACCCTGGCCGGGGTGCTGCCCATCATCGAGGCGGGACAGAACCCCTTCCTCGACAACCTGGTCGCCGGCATCGAGCTGAGCGTCGAGAGCGACAGCTGGCTGCGCAGCCGCCAGATCGACATGGAGATCGACGGCGGCCTGGAGCTGGAGTACGACCGCGGGGCGCGCCGCTTCGTGGCGGTCGGGGAGCTGGCGGCCATCCGCGGATCCTACAACTATTTCGGCCGCCGCTTCGTGGTGCAGGAGGGAACCCTCGAGTTCATCGGCATCCCCGGCGTGAATCCGAACCTGGATATCCAGGCGGTCGCCCGCCTGCGCGCCGGGGACAGTCCTCTCAACGTGATCGCCAACGTGGGCGGCACCCTCGTGGCTCCCTCGGTGTCGCTGACCAGCGACGCGGCCGCTCCCATCGAGGAACCGGAGCTGGTCAGCTACCTGGTCTTCGGCCGGCCCCCGGCACTGCTGGGCTCCGGCGAATCGTCGCTCCTGGGCGGGGCGCTCATCACCGATGGTCTGTCGCTCGGTCTGGGTCGGCTGGCGGACGAGTTCCAGGAGGCCGTCGCGCAGGAGATCGGCTTTGTGGACTACTTCGCCATCTCCAATCAGCGGGCGACGCAGCGCCTTGGCCCCAATCCCAGCCTGCTGGGCACCCTCGCCTCCACCCAGATCGAGTTCGGCCGCTACCTGTGGGACGATGTGTTCCTCTCCGTCGACCTCGCTCCCGTGGGCACCACCACCCAGACGCGCACCCGCATTCCCAACGCCCGTCTGGAATGGCGCTTCGCCGACCTGTGGGGCTTCGAGAGCTTCGCCGAGGACCCGCTCCTGCGCCGGGGCGTTCTCGGGGTCCGGCAGAGCGGCCCCACCTACGCGCATTCGCTGGGGCTCTTCATCTATCGGGAGTGGGGCAGATGAGCGGCGACGTGCTCATCATTCGCGGAGCGCGCGAGCACAACCTCCGCAACATCGATCTCGAGCTCCCCCGCGAGCGCATCGTCGTCATCACCGGTCTCTCCGGATCGGGGAAGTCCTCCCTCGCCTTCGACACGATCTATGCCGAGGGACAACGGCGCTACGTGGAATCGCTGTCCGCGTACGCCCGCCAGTTCCTGGGCCTGATGGAGAAGCCCGATGTCGACTCCATCGAGGGCCTGTCGCCGGCGATCTCCATCGAGCAGAAGACGGTGAACCGCAACCCGCGCTCGACGGTGGGCACGGTCACCGAGATCTACGACTACCTGCGCCTGCTGTGGGCACGCGCGGGTATCCCCCACTGTGCGGATTGCGGCCGGCCGGTCCTGCGTCAGAGCGCAACCCAGATCGTGGAGCAGCTTCTCGAGCGGCAGCCGGGCAGCCAGATCGAGGTCCTCGCCCCCCTGGTGCGTGGACGCAAGGGCGAGTTCCGCGAGCTGTTCGAACGGGCGCGCCGCACCGGCTTCGTGCGCGCGCTCGTCGATGGCCAGGTCTACGACCTTTCCCATCCTCCCGCGCTCAACCGGTACGAGAACCACGACATCGCCATCGTCGTCGACCGCCTGACGGTGCGCGACTCCGACCGCGGCCGCCTCGCCGACTCGGTCGAGACCGCCCTGTCGACCGCCGAGGGCGTCGTCGGGGTCCGGGTCCGCGGCGAAGACGAAACCCGGCTCTTCAGCGAGCACTATGCCTGCGTGAAATGCGGCACCAGCCTGCCGGAGCTGGAACCGCGCCAGTTCTCCTTCAACTCTCCGTTCGGAGCGTGCGAAGATTGCGGCGGGCTGGGTACGCGCCGGGAGGTCAACCCCCAACTTCTGCTCGGCGACCCCGGCCTCTCGGTGATGGAGGGCGTGGTGCTCCCATGGGGGGATCCTGCCGGGCACCTGCGCCGTTCCGTGATCCCCGGGCTGGCCGCCGCCTACGAGTTCGACCCGCGCGACGCCTGGAACACCCTGGACCCGGAGGTCCATCAGGGCATCCTCTGGGGTTCGGCTCCCATGAAGATCCGCTTCCCCTACCGGTCGGCTGGCTCCGCGGGATACTACGAGGATGTCTGGGAGGGCGTGGTCGCCAGCGTCGAGCGCCGCTACCGGGAGACCGGGTCGGACTACGTGCGCGGCCAGCTCGAGTCCTACATGTCGGTGCTGCCGTGCAAGGCGTGCGAGGGCACGCGCCTCGGCCCCCGCTCCCGCGCCGTAACCCTGGGCGGCCGCTCCATCGGCCGGGTGATCGGGCTGCCCATCTCGGAGTGCCTGGCCTTCGTACGCTCGCTCCCGGTAACCGGCCGCCTGCGCTCCGACACCGTCGAGCAGGCCCCCGGCCCACCGCTCCCGGCCGAAATCGCCGGACCGATCCTGAAGGAGGTGGAGGACCGCCTCCGATTCCTGAGCGCCGTGGGCCTCGACTACCTAAGCCTGGGCCGCTCGGCCGACACCCTCTCCGGGGGAGAGGCGCAGCGCATCCGCCTGGCGACCCAGATCGGCAGCGGCCTGGTGGGGGTGCTGTACATTCTGGACGAACCGTCGATCGGACTTCATCCGCGGGACAACCGCGGCCTGCTGGCCACCCTCCGGTCGCTGCGCGATCTGGGCAATACCGTGCTGGTCGTGGAGCACGACGAAGACACCATCCTCGCCGCCGACCACGTCGTCGACCTGGGCCCGGGGGCGGGGCGCAAAGGGGGCGAGGTGGTGGCCGCGGGCACGGTGCGGGAGGTCGTCAACCATCCGCGCTCGCTCACCGGCGCGTACCTGCGCGGCGCGCGCGAGATTCCCGTGCCGCCGCAGCGGCGCCCCGCCGACCCCGAACGCCGGCTGGTGGTGGAGGGCGCACGCCAGCACAACCTCCGGGACCTGGCGGTCGGGTTCCCCCTCGGGTGTTTCGTCGCGGTCACCGGGGTGAGCGGATCGGGCAAGTCCACATTGGTGAACCACACCCTGTATCGCGCCCTGGCGCGCCGCTTCTACCGGTCGGTGGCCCTTCCCGGAGACCACGACCAAGTGCACGGCGCCGAGCTGATCGACAAGGTCATCGAGGTGAACCAGTCGCCCATCGGGAGGACGCCGCGCTCCAATCCCGCCACCTACACGGGTCTCTTCACCCCCATCCGCGAACTCTTCGCGAGACTTCCCGAGTCACAGGTGCGCGGCTACAGCCCCGGCCGTTTCTCCTTCAACGTCAAGGGCGGCAGATGCGAGTCGTGCAAGGGCGACGGGCTGGTGAAGATCGAGATGCACTTCCTGCCGGACGTCTACGTGCCGTGCGACGTATGCCGGGGCCAGCGCTACAATCGCGAGACCCTCGACATCTCCTACAGGGGCCGCAACATCGCCGAGGTTCTGGCGATGCCGGTTGGCGAGGCCCTCGAGTTCTTCGACGCCGTGCCCCGCGTCCGCAACCGCCTGCGGACGCTGGCGCAGGTGGGGCTCGGCTACGTCCGGCTGGGCCAGCCGGCGACGACCCTGTCGGGCGGCGAGGCACAGCGGGTCAAGCTGGCGAGCGAGCTCTCCAAGCGTGCGACCGGCAGGACCCTGTACATCCTCGACGAACCCACCACGGGGCTGCACTTCGAGGACGTGCGCGTCCTGCTGGAGGTGTTGCACCGCCTGGTCGACCGCGGCAACACGGTGGTGGTGATCGAGCACAACCTGCACGTGATCAAGACCGCCGACTGGCTCATCGACCTCGGCCCGGAGGGAGGCGCGGGCGGAGGGCGGGTGGTCGCGGCCGGGACACCCGAGGACGTCGCCGCGCACCCGACCTCCTACACGGGGGCCTTCCTGACGGATGTATTGCCGGGCCGGGAACGGGAGCGCCGGAGGGCGTAGCACCCCATGGACCAACTCCCCCCGGCCTTCGCGCGGATGCATCCACGGACCGACCCCTCTTCGCGAAACCGGAACCGGCGCGTTCGCGTCCGCAATTTGCTAGGTTATGCCGTCGGATGGTGCGGCATCCCGGTCGCGCCGCGGCCTGCAGCGCCCATCCGGCGGGCAGCTGACACCACGAGCAGGCGGAACCGCCTGCCCCGGAGACGGAGACGGAGTGAAGTCATGGTAAGTCGAGAGGATATCGAGGGCTTCCTGATCCGCATGGATCTGGACTATGAAGAGGTCGACGAGGGCATGTTCCTCGCACATGGCGACAACGGCGGCGCGGGCGTGGTGGTCCACCATTCGGACCCCGTGCTGGTGTTGCGCCTCAAGATGATGGATCTTCCGGCGGAGCCGGAGGACGAGCTCACCGGGCTTTACCGGACGCTGCTGGAGCTCAACGCGACCGACATCGTGCATGGAGCGTACGGCATCGAGGAGGGAGAGCTCATCCTCACCGATACCCTCGAACTCGAAAACCTCGATTTCACCGAGCTGCAGGCCTCGATCGAGAGCCTCCAGCTCGCGGCGTCGAGTCACATGGGCAGAATCCGCGAGCTTGCGCAGGCAGGCAGCGTACCGCAGGCGATGGAGGGCTGAACTCATGGGAATCTTCCAGAAGCTGTCGACGCTTATCAAGTCGAACATGAACGACCTGATCGCGAAGGCGGAAAACCCGGAGAAGATGCTCAACCAGATCATCCTCGACATGCGGGACCAGCTCGCCAAGGCGAAGCGCGATGTCGCGGGAGCGATCGCGGACGAGCGCAAGCTCGGAGCCCAGCTCGATGCCGAGGTCAAGCAGGCCCAGGCGTGGAAGAAGCGGGCGGAGCTGGCCGTCAGGGAGGGCCGCGACGACCTCGCCATGCAGGCTCTGAGCCGACAGCAGGAACACACCCAGCGCGCAGGGGCGCTGGAGCAGACCTGGCGCGCCCAGAAGGAAGAGACGGAGAAGCTCAAGGCATCGCTCCGGACGCTGAACGACAAGATCGAGGAGGCGAAGCGCAAGCGGAACCTCCTGATCGCGAAGCAGAAGCGGGCTCAGGCGCAGAAGCGCATCCACGCCACCATGTCCGGGCTTTCGGACCAGTCGGCGTTCGAGGCGTTCAACCGCATGGCGGCCAAGATCGAGGAAGAGGAGCGCCGCAGCCTCGCTCAGGCGGAAGTCACCGAGGCACTGACGGGGGATTCGCTCGAGGATGAATTCACGAGGCTGGAATCGGGCGGCGAGGGTGCCGCGCTGGACGACCGCCTGCTGGCGCTGAAGGCACAGATGGGGCTGCTCCCGGGCGGAGCACCCGAGGCTCCCCGGCAGCTCACCGCCGGTGAGGGGTCCGGCGACGCCCCCTCCGAGGTAGACGCGGAAGCCGACGATGCCGACGCCGGGTCTTCCGCTTCGGTCGCGCCGATACAGGAAGCGCAGCTCCTCGAGGAATTCGAGCGGCTGGGCAGAAACGACGGGTCGTGACGTGGACACCGTCTACCTGAACGGCGAGTACCTGCCGAGGGATGAAGCCCGCGTAGCGGCGGATGACCGCGGATTCCTCCTGTCCGACGGGATCTACGAGGTCACCCCCGCGTACGGGGGACGTTTCTTTCGCGGAGACCGCCATCTCGCGCGCATGGCGCGAGGCCTGGCAGCGCTGCGCATCGAGTACGACACGGGAGGGCTGCCCGCCATCAAGCAGCGGCTGCTGGAGGTGAATGGTCTAGCCGCCGCCGACTTTGCCTACGTCTACATGCAGGTCACGCGGGGCACGGCTCCCCGGACCCACTACTTCCCGGCGCACGCCGTGGAGCCCACGGTGTACGCCTACGCCCGCCCGCACCAGCGGCCCCCCACGGCGACCTGGGAGCGAGGCTACCGGGCCATCACCGCGCCCGACCGGCGCTGGGCCAGGGTCGACATCAAGAGCATCGCTCTCCTGCCCAACGTGCTGGCAATGCAGTCGGCCGTGGACGCCGGGGTCGACGACGTCATCCTGGTGCGCGACGGGGTCGCCATCGAGGGAGCCCACAGCAACTTCTTCGCGGTAAGCGGCGGCGGGCTGGTGACCCACCCGGCCACCCACCAGATCCTGCACGGAATCACCCGCGAGTACGTGCTGGAGCTGGCGGCCGGACTGGGAATTCCGGTCGAGTTGCGCCCCCTCGCGGTGGAGGAGCTGGCGTCGGCGAGCGAGGCGTTCCTGACGGGCACCACCACGGAGGTGCATCCCATCGTGGAGATCGACGGGCGGCCGGTCGGCGACGGAAAGGTGGGGCCCGTGGCGAAGCGGTTGACGGAGGCGTTTCGCGAGGGGTTGCCGGGCGCGGCGTAGCCATACTCGCCGGCGGCCTGCCGGCGGGACTCCGCCGGGCCTTCAGACGAGGCCTCCCGGGCTTCAGGGCAGAGGCTCGCCCACCGCCACCACCGCGCCTTCGGGCACCAGGTGCAGGTCGTCCTCGATGAGGTGGGTGGCTTCCGCGAGCACGATGACGATACGTTCGGGCTCGAGCCCCTGGTCGTGCCCGGGGATCGAATGGTAGTCGTCGCTCGGCAGATGCATCACCACCCGACCGCGCCTCAGCGAGCGGTCCGCGCAGGTGCCCACGAGACGCACGGTGGCCCATCCCGGGCGCGGGCTCCATGCTACGTTGCGCGGCGTGTAGACTCGTTGCTCGTCCATCCCTGGCTCTCCTGGCTGCCCTAACCTTCCGCCAAGGTGGAACGCCCGTCAACCAGCAGGTCGCAGGTCGCCCGCTGCGCCGGCGACGGATCGCTCGGCTGAGCCACCAGCAGGGCTCGCCCTTTCCCGCCCCGGGGCAGGTGCAGCACCAGAGCCTCTGGATCGGCCGGGATCGAGAATTCGCGCGCGAGCCCCGTCCGATCGATGGCGACGGTCCGTCCGTCGAAGGTGAGCCGGGCGATCGTGCGCCCGTACTCGACCCAGGCGGTGAACGGCTCTTCGCCCGCGGCGATCGCGGGGACCAGCCGGTCGCGATAGTGGCCGATCGCCTGCTCGAAGGCGGCCGCGTCGATGTCCTTCAGCGCCCTCAGGCGCTCCCTGCACAGGGCTCGCGGGTCGCGCGCGCCGGTCTGTGCGAGCGCGGCCTCCAGCCGCTGGTCCGCAAGGGCCTGCGGGTCTTCGGTGTGTTCGGTGCTGGTCATATTCCCTCGGCGCTGGCGGGCGGTCGAGCGACTCTCCCCGGCCGCAAAATGCCGGTTGGCGGGCGGGCGCGCGACCGGCGGTCGCTCGGTGGCGTGGCCCATCGACTACCCCTAACTTCCTCTGCCCGGAACCGCGCCGGGATAGAAGTCCGGCGCAGCCGGTCCGCATCGCATCCCCGCACATCACGGGCCGACATGCCATCCAGATACAACCAGCCCCGCTTTTCGGATCCGACCGGAGATTATCTGGAAGTATCCTGGGAGATGTTCGGGGAGCTGTGCCGGGCGCTCGCGCTCAAGGTCGCGCGCGAACACCGGCCCGACCTGGTCGTCGGCATCGCTCGCGCGGGCGTCATTCCGGGCGCCATCGTCGCGTCCATGCTGCGCCTCGACTTCCACTCGATGAGAATCTCGCGCCGGGGGACCGACAACTCCATCCGCGAGCGCCCGGAGGTACTCGATGCCGCTCCCCGCGTCGCCGCCGGGCGGCGGGTGCTGCTCGTGGACGAGATCACCACTTCCGGAGAGACCCTGCGGCTGGGGCTCGCCGCCGTGCGTGATGTCGGACCGGCCGAAGTTCGCACCGCGACCTGCTTCGCGCGCCCGCGCGGCTACAAGCCCGACTACTTTGCGCTGGAGACCGGTTCCACCGTAATATTTCCGTGGGACAGGAAGATTTTTCAGGATCAGCAGTTCGTCGTGAATCCGAGGTACGAGAGCGTACTGGACGAATAGAATCGCTTGCGGGCCGCTCTACTTCGAGCGCCACCGCCGCACGACGCCCGACAGGAGGAAACCATGATCAGTTCCGGGTATTCCGGCCGCACGCTGCTGCCTGCCCTGCTGTGCGCCGCGCTACTGGTTCCAGGCGCTCTGGCGGCGCAGTCGACCAACGGGGACGAACCGGAGATCACCTTCACGCGCGACATCGCCCCCATCGTGCAGGAGAACTGCCAGATCTGCCACCGGGAATCGTCGGTGGCCCCGATGTCGTTCGTGACCTACCGGGATGTGCGCCGCTACGCCCGCCGGATTCGCGAGCAGGTGTCGCGGCGCCTCATGCCGCCCTACCACCTCGACGTGGGTGTCGGCATCCAGGACATCAAGGACGACTGGCGCCTGGATCAGGACGACATCGAGACCATCGTCGCCTGGGTCGACGCGGGCTCGCCCGAGGGCGACCCGGCGGACATGCCGCCGCCCGCGGAGTGGCCGGACAGGCAGATGTGGCAGCTGGAACACATCCTCGGTCCGCCCGATCACGTCATCAAATCGAAGCCGTTCACGGTTCCGGCCGAGGGCGGCGACACCTGGTGGCGCCCGCGGGTCCCGACCGGCCTGGGTGAAGACCGCTGGGTGCGCGCCTTCGAGACCCGCCCCTCCTTCCCCGGCGGACGTCAGGTGGTGCACCACGCCATTCCTCGCCTCCTCAGGCTCGACGAGGAGGGTGACTACCAGCGCGTCGCCAGCCTCTCCGAGTACGCCATGGGCAAGGTCGGCGAGATCGTTCCGGCCGACGCCGGGCGCCTCCTGAAGTCGAACGACATGATCGAGTGGGACGCCCACTACTATCCCATGGGCTACGAAGTGCCGGACGACGAGGTCGAACTGGGCATCTGGTTCCACGAAGAAGGCTACACGCCCGAATTCGAGCAGGACCTGCGCCTCTATCCGCTGCGGGGCGATATCGCGCTGGCTCCGGGCGGCACCGCGATGACCCAGGGATTCAAGAGATGGGATCATCCGGTGCGCCTCGACAGCTTCCAGCCCCACGGGCACGTGCACCTGCACGCCATGTCGATACGGGCCATCTATCCGGACGGTCGTGAAGAGCTGATCAGCATGGTCACCGACTTCAACGCCCGCTGGCATCACAGCTACATCTACGGCGATGACTCGGCTCCCCTGCTCCCCGAGGGAACGGTCCTGGTCATGACGGGCTGGTACGACAACACCGAGGACAACCCGCTCAACCCGGATGCCGAGATCTGGTACGCGCGCGGGAGCCGCACGACCGACGAGATGTCGCACGCGTGGCTGGCCGTGACCCATTTGACGGAGGAAGGCTACGAGCGCCTCGTCGAGGAGCGTGAGGCCAGGGCCAGGGTGGTGAGCGACGGGAGCAGCGGGTCGCGTTGACGAAATCCGGCCGACTCCGCGCCTTCCTCCCGGGGAGCGCCGGGGCCGGCCTCGGAACAAGGAAGGAGCTCACCGCGGATGTGGGGGGCTCCTTCCCATTGTAGTCGGCGGCGCATCACGGCCGACCGTGTCCAGTCGATGCTCGGAGAGAGAAATGAGAACCCTGCAACCGAGACTTGGCATAGCCACGGCGCTCGCTGTCCTGGCGGCGGTCCCGCTGGGCGCGCAGCAGGTGCAAAGACTCCCGCTCGCGCCAATCCCGCCGAGGGGCGAACCCGTGGCGCCCTTCTTCGAGGGCTGGTACCGGAATGACGACGGCACCTTCACCTTCTCCTACGGCTTCTTCAACCTGAACACCGAGGAGATCCTCGAAATCCCGCTCGGCTCCGACAACTTCATCGAGCCGGCCGAGTTCGACGGAGACCAGCCCACCCACTTCCCGGTGCGGCCCCGGCGCGACCGCGGTGTCTTCTCGGTGACCGTGCCCGAGAGCTATGCGGATACCAGCCGGCGGGTGGTGTGGACCATCACGAGCAACGGCGTGACCTACTCCACCCCCGCCCGGGTGGGGATCGACGCGCTCCAGCTCGACTACGGGCCGCGCGCGATGGGGTCGGTGCCTCCGCTGGTGCGGTTCGGAGACGACGGAGAGGTGGGCCAGCACGTCCAGGGCGCGCATTCCGAGCCGCGCACCGCGGCCGTGGGCGAGCCGCTCTCGATTACGCTGTGGGCGTCGGAGGTGTCGGAGCGAGCTCCGGACGACGAGGTGAACAGGGAGGTCGAGGTGCGGGTCACCTGGTTCAAGCACCAGGGGCCGGCCGATGAAGTGATCTTCGAGCCGCAGCAGATCACGATTCCCGGCACCGGAGAAGCCGGCACCCTGGTGACCTTCACCGCGCCCGGCGAATACCTGTTGCGCGCGCGCGTCGACAACTTCGGCGCCAACGACAGCTCGGGGGGCGACCAGTGCTGCTGGAGCAACGGCTACGTGGCAGTGACCGTAACCGACGCCGCCGGAATGCGATGAAGCTGCTCGGCCTCGTGACCGTGGCGGCGGTGGTGGTGGCCACGGTGGCTGGCGCCGTCCCGGCCGCCGCTCAGGAAGCGATGGACCTCGACCGCCTCATCGACCGCGGGGGCGTCCATGTCGAACCGGGCACCCTCGAGCCCTACAGCGGCCCGGTGGAACGCATGTGGTCGGCGGACGTCGTGCGCGAGAGAGGCACACTCGCCGAAGGTCGCTGGACGGGCCTGCACGAGTGGTTCCACCAGAACGGCCGGCTCTCCGGCCGGGAGACCTACCAGGACGGCGTCCTGCACGGACCCGCGGAGATGTACTTCAAGTCCGGCTTGCTCTCGGTGCGCGAGAACTACACGAACGGCGAACTCGACGGGCCCTACGAGTCGTACTGGACGCGCGGCGCGCTGGCCGAGCGGGGCGCCTGGCGGTCCGGCAGGCCGTGCGGGGAGTGGACAAGCTTCGGCCGCCCGGTCGTCTTCCCCTCCTGCGCGCGTCCGTAGGGTCACCGGCCCCGGAAAACCGCCGTCCGCCGGACTCCGCGGGCGTTCGCAGTCGAATCGGCGCTCCTGGAGGGGAACTGGCTACCCCGCCTGCATCGAATCCAGGAACTCCTGGTTGGTCTTGGTGCGGCTCATGCGCTCGAGCAGGAACTCGATGGCTTCCGCGACCGGCATGCCGGAGAGGAAGTTGCGCAGCAGGTACACCCGGTTGCGTTCGGTCTCGGTGAGCAGCAGCTCTTCCTTGCGTGTGCCCGAACGGTTGATGTCGATGGCCGGGAAGACGCGCTTGTCGGAGATGTTGCGGTCGAGCACCAGCTCCATGTTGCCGGTGCCCTTGAACTCCTCGAAGATCACCTCGTCCATGCGGCTTCCGGTGTCGATCAGGGCGGTGGCGATGATGGTGAACGACCCGCCCTTCTCGATGTTGCGCGCAGCTCCGAAGAACCTCTTCGGTTTGTGCAGGGCGTTCGAGTCCACGCCTCCCGACAGGATCTTCCCCGAGTGCGGCACGGTGATGTTGTAGGCGCGCGCCAGGCGGGTGATCGAGTCCAGCAGGATCACGACGTCCTTTCCGTGTTCCACCAGCCGCTTGGCTTTCTCGAGCACCATCTCCGCGACCTGCGTGTGGCGCTCCGCCGACTCGTCGAATGTGGAGGCGATCACCTCGGCATCGACGTTCTCCTCCATGTCGGTGACTTCCTCCGGCCGTTCGTCGATGAGCAGCACGATCAGGTGCACCTCGGGGTGATTCTCGCTGATCGAGTTGGCCACTTTCTGCAACAGCATCGTCTTGCCCGCCTTGGGCGGGGAGGTGATCAGCCCCCGCTGCCCCTTGCCGATGGGGGCCACCAGGTCCACCACGCGCGTGGACATGTCACCCCTGGAGCATTCCAGCCGCAGCCGTTCGTCGGGATAGCGCGGGCGCAGGTTGTCGAACGTCATCCGATGCCTGGCACTGTCGGGCGGTTCGAAGTTGACGTTCTCCACCTTGAGCAGCGCCAGGTAGCGCTCGCCTTCCTTGGGAGGACGCACCTGACCCAGGATGGTATCGCCCGTGCGAAGGTCGAATCGCTTGATCTGCGAAGGACTTACGTAAATGTCATCGGGGCCGTAGAGGTAGTTCCAGCTCTGTGAGCGCAGGAACCCGTAGCCCTCGGGGAGGATTTCAAGCACGCCTTCGCCGCGGAGGACGACGTCGCTGTCGAGAAGTTTGTGCTCGATGCGAAAGATGAGATCCTGCTTGCGCAGCCCGGAATAGTTCGGGATGCGCAGCTCGCTGGCCAGCTCATGAAGCTCGCTGACCTTCTTGCTCTTGAGTTCGGCAATGTCCAAGGGGAACTCCGATCGGAAAGACGGGGGACGCGGACCGTGAACACGGCGGCGCTGGCGGGATGGCGTCGGGGAGGGCTGTGAGCGGGAGGCGGGCGGGAGGCGTTGAGGTGCTTCGGAGGGGCTTGCATCCTCGGTGGGTCGCCGGGATGTTAAGCGGGCCAATTCAGGGGGTCAAGGGATCGGAGGGGTCAAGGGATCGGAGGCGCCTTGCCGAGACACAACCGGGAGGGTCGGGGACGCGATCAGCGAGGCTTCCGCTACGCGATCAGCTACCAGCCCGACTGCCTGAGGCGCATCACCGTGACCCGCTGCCTGGCGTCGGGGAGGCAGTCCACCAAGACCCTCTTCCGCAATCCCGCCTCGGTTCGCCGGGCCTCTCCGGGGAAACGGGTTCGAACCCGGATCACCTCGCACGAGCAGGGCATCGACTTCGAGGTTTCGGTAAGCGGCGCCCAGACCTCGGTGAAGCGTGTCCAGGTCGTGTGCCACCTGCCTTCCGGACATCCGGCGACCAGAGACGACGAGGTCGTCTTCACGCTGGAAAACGGGCTCCCCCCTCCCCCGTAGAAGGCGCGCCGGACCGGGACATTTTCAGGGGCGACCGGAGTACCCAGGGGTGACACCTGGACCCCGATTTCCTCTATCTTCACGCATATGCCGGGCAAGACGCTGGACTTCGTCGGCGCCACCGGGCGCGCAGCCGTACGGTTTGCGGCGACGGTTGGCGAATGGGGCGTCCTCATGCAGGACACCATCCGCGGACTGCGCGCGGTGCGGATCTGGGGGAAGCTCGTCTTCGAACAGATGATGCGCATCGGCGTCGACTCGGTGCCCATCGCGCTCTTCATCGCCGCCTTCACCGGCATCGTGCTGGCGCTTCAGGCTTCCTACACCTTCACCGGGGCGGTACCGGTCTACCTGGTGGGCAGCCTGGTCGGTAAGACCATGATCATCGAGCTGGGACCCGTGCTGACCGGGCTGGCGCTGGCGGGCAGGGTGGGCGCGAGCATCGCCGCCGAGCTGGGGACCATGCGGGTGACCGAGCAGATCGACGCGCTGGAGACCATGGCCTACGATCCGGCGGCGTACCTGGTGCTTCCCCGGGTCCTCGCGGGCGGCGTGATGTTCCCGGCGGTCACCCTGCTGGCGTCGGCGCTGGGCATCGTGGCCGGCTGGCTGACCGCCATACAGCTTCTGGACATGTCCACGCCCGAGTTCGTGCGGGGACTCGAGACCTTCTTCGTGCCTTTCGACGTGGTCTTTTCGGTGATCAAGTCGTTCTCGTTCGGTTTGACGGTGACGTCGCTGGGATGCTTCTTCGGCTTCCGCACCCGCGGAGGCGCCGCGGGGGTGGGGCGCGCCGCCACTTCGGCCGTGGTCGCGAGCAGCATGGTGATCCTGGTGTTCGACGCCTTCTGGGCCGCCGTACTGCTGTGATCCGTCTGCGCGGCGTGCACAAGGCGTTCGGCAGGAAGGTCGTGCTGGACGACTTCGACCTGGACGTGCCCGAGGGAGCCACGGTGGCGCTGATCGGCGCCTCCGGGGCGGGCAAGTCGGTCGTGCTGAAGCATATCGTGGGATTGCTCGCCGCCGACCGGGGAAGCGTGACCGTCGACGGCCACGAGGTTGGCGAACTGGGGCAGGAGGCCCTGTACGCACTGCGGCGCAGGGTCGGCTTTGTCTTTCAGTTCGCGGCTCTCTTCGATTCCATGACGCTCGCCCACAACGTCGAGATGGGGCTGCGCCGGATGCCCGGCCTGAGTAGCCGGGATATCCGCAGAAGGGCCGCCGAGAGCCTGGAGCTTGTGGACCTCGGAGAATTGGGAGACCGTTATCCGGCGGAGATCTCCGGGGGGCAGCGCAAGAGGGCGGGGATCGCGCGCGCGATCGCGACCCGTCCCCGGTATCTCCTCTACGACGAGCCCACGACCGGACTCGATCCGGTGACGACAACGGTGATCGGTCGCCTGATCCTCAGGTTGCGGGAGGAGATCGGGGCCACCGGACTGGTGGTCACGCACGATCTCAAGACCGCCTACGAGGTGGCCGATTCCATGGCATTCCTGCACGACGGGCGGCTGCGGGCCCATGGCGCGCCGGGTGAAATCCGGATCTCCGGGGACCCCGTGGTCAGATCGTTCATCGAAGGGGCTCCGGAACTGATGGAGACGATGGCATGAGACGCAATGAGGTGTGGGTCGGAGCCGTCATTCTGCTGAGCGTCGTGGTCGCGGTGGCGGGGAGCTTCTGGCTTCGCGGGTATCGCCTGACGGGGGGCACGACGACGGTCGAGGCGCTCTTCAGCGGCGTGGGACAGCTCACCGACGGCGCCTCGGTGAAGCTGCGCGGAGTGACGATCGGCCGCGTGAACGGCATCGCCGTCGAACCGGACGGAGCCGCGGTGCGGATCGGCCTCGCCATCAACGCCGGCCTGCAGCTGCCCGCCGACGCCGCCGTACTCATCGCGCCCGAATCGATGTTCGGCGACTGGGGCGCAGAGATCGTGTCACGCTCGGCCCACCCGCGCCTGGACTTCTTCCAACCCGCGGATCCCGAGGTTCTGCCCGGCTTCGCCATCGCCGACCTGTCCCGCCTCACCGCCACGGCCGACCAGATCGCCGAGAACCTCGCCACCATCACCGACCGGGTGGAGGTCGCCTTCACCGAGGAGACCGCCGCCAACCTGAGAATCGTCATCGAGAACGTGGGCAGGGTCAGCGAGCAGGTGGCCGAACTGGCCGACGCCCAGATCGGCGCCGTCGAGGACCTGGTCGAGAATGTCCGCACCTCCACCAACGAGGTCGCGCAGGCGGCGGCGCTGGCGACCAGCACTCTGGGCGAAGTGGAGCGGCTGCTTTCAGGTGGCGTCGTCGATTCCATCGTCGGCGACACGCGCGTGACCGCCAGCGAGTTCAGGCAGCTGGCCACCGATCTGCGCGAGACCACGACCGGGCTCGCCACCACGCTGCAGTTCGCCGACTCCACCCTGGTCCGCTTCGAGCGCATCGGGCGCGAACTGGAGGCCGGCGAGGGCACGCTGGCCCAACTCCTTGCCGACTCCACGGTTGCCGTCCAGACCCAGTCGGTGCTGATGCAGCTCAGCCTGCTGCTCGAGGACTTCCGCGAAAACCCGGGACGATACGTGCGCCTGTCCATCTTCTGACCATGAAAGACATCGTCGACCTGACCATCATCGGGGGAGGTCCGACCGGCCTCTTCGGGGCCTTCTACGCCGGGATGCGCGGCATGTCCTGCCGCATCGTAGACTCGCTCCCCGAGCTGGGCGGGCAGCTCACGGCCCTGTATCCCGAGAAATTCATCTTCGACGTGGGCGGCTTCCCCAAGGTGCGCGCCAAGACCCTGGCCCGGGAGCTGGTGGACCAGGGTCTCCAGTTCGGCGCCGACGTGGTGCTGGACGAGGAGGTGCGCGGGCTTCGCGAGGAGGACGAGGGCTTCGTCCTCGAGGGCGCCTCTTCCGAATACCGCACCCGCACGGTGCTGATCGCCGGCGGCAAGGGCGCCTTCGAACCCATGGTGCTCAAGTGCCCCGGCTACGAGGAACTTCTGGGCCGGGGGGTCGAGTACTCGGTGCGCGATCCCGAGGTCTATCGGGGAAAGCGGGTCGTGATCGTCGGAGGAGGCGATTCCGCGCTGGATTGGGCGCTGATCCTGAAGGACATCGTCGAGCGGCTGGTCGTGGTGCACAGACGGGCCGTCTTCCGGGCGCACGAGACATCGGTGGCCCGGCTCGAGGAAGCCGCGAAGTCGGGCGAACTGGAGTTGAAGGTCTTCTGGGAAGTGGGCGAGATCCACGGCAATGGAAGGGTCGAGGGGTGCACCATCTTCGACAACCGGAGCGATGACGAGGAGTCGTTCGAGGTGGATGCGGTGCTGACGTTCCTGGGCTTCAAGCCGGACCTGGGGCCGATCAAGAGCTGGGGGCTCGAATCGGATGGGAAGCGCATCGTGGTGGGCCAGCTGATGGAAACCAGCCGTCCCGGCGTATATGCGGCCGGGGACCTGGTCAGCTATCCGGGCAAGCTCGACCTCATCGCCACCGGCTTCGCCGAGGCGGCGATCGCGGTCAACAACGCGATACGGCGCGTCGATCCGAAGGCACGCGTGAACCCCGGGCACTCGACCAACCTCAAGATCTTCAAGGACAAGTAGCCGGCGCGCGGCGCGCGGGATTCGGCTTTGGAATACGGGAGAAGGGACGAAAGATGACAGCACAGCACGAACGGGTCGTGATCATCGGGTCGGGGCCGGCGGCGTGGACGGCGGCCATCTACGCGGCGCGCGCCGACCTGTCGCCCCTGGTCGTGGAGGGGGCGGGCAGCCGGACAATGATCCCGGGGGGACAGCTCATGTTCACCACCGAGGTCGAGAACTACCCCGGCTTTCCCAAGGGGGTGACCGGACCCGAGATGATGGATGCCTTCCGGGCGCAGGCGGTGCGCTTCGACACGCGCGTGATCACCGACGACATCGTGGAGGTGGAGCTGGTCGGGCAGCCCAAGCGCCTGGTCACCGGGAGGGGGGAGGAACTCCTGACCGACTCGGTGATCGTGGCCACCGGCGCCAACGCACGCTGGCTCGGGGTGCCCAACGAGGAGCGCCTGGCGCAGAGCGGGGGCGGGGTCTCCGCGTGCGCCGTGTGCGACGGGGCGCTTCCGTGGTTCCGTGGCCAGGTCGTGGCCGTTGTGGGCGGCGGCGACAGCGCCATCGAGGACGCGACCTACATGGCCAAGTTCGCGGGCAGGGTGCTCGTGATCCATCGGCGCGACCAGCTGCGCGCCTCGGCGATCATGCAGCAGCGCGCCTTCGACAACGAGAAGATCGAGTTCCTGTGGAACAAGGTGGTGACCGAAGTCGTGGGCGATGACGTGATCACCGGGTTGCGTCTGCGCGATACGGTGACCGGGGAGGAGAGCACGCTGGAGGCGGGCGGAATGTTCGTGGCCATCGGCCACACCCCCAACACCGGCTTTCTGAGCGGGCAGGTGGCCCTCAAGCCCAACGGCTACATCGAGCTGCCGACCCCGTGGCGCACCGACACCTCGGTGCCCGGCGTGTTCGCGGCCGGGGACGTGATGGACGACCATTATCGCCAGGCGGTGAGCGCTGCGGGAACGGGTTGCATGGCCGCGCTGGACGCCGAGCGCTGGCTGGCGCACGGGGGGCCGGCGGAGAACGGCGCCTCGTAGCGGCAGGCCTTGCCCGGGACTGGCGGCATGAGAGCCGGCGCTCCCCGAGACCGAATGCTCCGGGATCCGTCAGGTAGCGGCGTGCGTGCCCCCGTCCACCACGATCACCTCGCCGGTCATGAAGGGCGAGCGGTCGAGAAACAGCACCGTGCGCGCCACGTCCGCGGGCGACCCCCAGCCGCCGAGGGGGATGCGTGCGGCGGCGGCGCGGACGGCTTCCGGGGAGGCGTCCTCCTCGGGAAGCACGGAACCGGGCGCGATCGCGTTAACCCTCACCCGGGGGGCCAGCGACCGGGCCGCCACCCGGGTGAGGTGGGCGAGCGCGGCCTTGGAGACCGAGTGGTGGGGGTAGCGCGACCACGGCCTCAGCGCCGACAGATCGACGATGTTGACCACGTTGCCCCGGCGTGCGGCGAGCGCCGCCGCGGTGGCCTGGATGAGCAGGAAGGGCGCCTTCAGGTTGACTGCCATCACCTGGTCCCACTCCTCCTCGCCGACCTGGTCGAACGGCGTGGCGAAGAAGGTGGAGGCATTGTTGACGAGCAGGTCGAGGCGCCCCCACGCGGTGGTCGCGGCCGCGGCCAGCCGCCGCGCGCCGGCGCTGGTGGCAAGGTCGGCGCGGACGGCGAGGGCGCGCCGCCCCCCGCCCTCCACCTCCGCCACGACCTCGCGCGCCGCGGCGGCGGATCCGTGGTATCCGACTACCACGTCGAGGCCCGCGTCCGCCAGCGCGAGGGTGATGGCGCGCCCGACGCGCACGGCTCCGCCCGTCACCAGAGCCACCCTGGTTTCCGGGCGCGGGGCGTCCTCCCGGGTGGGTTCGAGGCGGGCCGCGGACGGCTCCGGACCGCTCGTGGAGGAGGAGTGGCTCACCTGCCTCGGATCCCCCTTTTCCTCCGGGCCGCATGCGGCCACCATTCGAGTCTGCGAGCGCCCGCGAAGGGCGCCGTGAGAGAACCCGGAGAAGCTACCGGAGCCCGCAGCAGGCGGCAAACGAGATGAGTGGAACCGATATGCTCACCGGAAGAGCGTGCATCGTCACGGGGAGCACGCGCGGCATCGGCCTGGAGATCGCGCGGGCTCTCGCTCGGGGCGGGGCCGACGTCGCGGTGAGCTCCAGAAGCGCCGCGGACGTGCATCGAGTCGCGGCCGAGGTGGATGCCCTGGGTAGCGGACACGCCATTGGAATCCCCTGCGACGTGCGCGATCCGGCGGCGTGCCGGCGGCTGGTCGATTCCGCGGCGGAACGCTTCGGGCGGCTGGACGTCCTGGTGAACAACGCCGGCTGGGGCCACTTCGCCCCCATCGACGAACTCTCCATTGAGGACTGGCGCGAGCAGATCGACACCAACCTCGGCGGCGTCTTCTACGGCTCCAGGGCTGCGGTGCCGCATCTGACGGCCGACGGCGGAGGCTGGATCATCAACATCGGTTCGCTTGCGGGCCGGCACGCCTTCGCCGGAGGAGCGGGGTACAATGCCAGCAAGTTCGGCCTGCTCGGCATGACCGAAGCGATGATGCTCGACCTGCGCCACCGGGACATCCGGGTGAGCCTCATCATGCCCGGCAGCGTCAACACCGGGTTCCGCGGCCAGTCCGCCGATCACGACTGGAAGCTGGACGGGCAGGACGTGGCCCGGGCGGTAACGGACCTGCTGGCCTATCCCGGACGGGCGCTTCCCAGCCGGGTCGAGCTGAGGCCCAGCCGGCCGCTTCGAAAGCGATAGCCGCGGGGTGGCTCGCGGGAATCCCGTCACCGACCACACACAGCTTGTAACCGACCCAACTTGACCTGGACACCTCGATCATGGACCTGACCACCCGAACCGGGACGACCCGCGAGGGCATCTCCGCATGAAGCGGGCTCTGGTGATCGGCGCCGGCGGCCAGGTGGGCACCGAACTGGTTGTGGCGCTGCGCGCCCGGTACGGGCAGGAGAACGTGCTCGCGACGGACCTGCGTCCGGACGCCGCCGCAACGCTGGGCGGCCCCTTCGAGCCCCTCGACTGTACGGACGGCGAGGCCGTGCTGGCTGCGGTGCGCCGTTTCCGCCCGCACACCGTATTCCACCTGGCGGCCCTGCTGTCGGTGACCGGGGAGGAGCGGCCCCGGCTGGCGTACCGCGTGAACCTCGGCGGGCTGCTCAATGTCCTCGAGGCCGCGCGCGCGGAGGACTCGGCCGTCTTCTTCGCGAGCACGATCGCAAGCTTCGGCCCCTCCATCCCGCTCGATCTGGTACCGCAGGACGCGGCCCAGCGGCCCACCACCATGTACGGCATCACCAAGGCCGCGGGGGAGATGATCTGCGACTACTACCACCTGCGCTACCGGGTCGACACCCGCGGCCTGCGCTTTCCGGGGTTGATCTCCCACGTGGCCGAGCCGGGCGGCGGCACCACCGACTATGCGGTCGAGGTCTTCCAGGCCGCGGTCGCGCGCGGCGCCTATACCTGCCCGCTGCGGGCGGACACGCAACTGGACATGATGTACATGCCGGACGCCGTCCGCGCCGCGATCGAGCTTATGCAGGCCGACCCCTCTCGGCTCACGCACCGAAACGCCTGCAACATCGCCGCCATGCAGTTCACGCCCCGGATGCTCGCCGCGGAGATCGCGCGCCACCTGCCGCACTTCCGCATGGAGTACCGGGTGGATCCGTTGCGACAGGCCATCGCCGACTCCTGGCCGCGGCGCATTGACGACTCCGTAGCCCGGGAGGAGTGGGGCTGGAGGCCGGAATACGATATCGCCGCGATGACTGCGGAAATGGTCGCACACCTGCGCCAGCGGGGATCCGCGTCTCCCGGTATTCCGAACCGGCGCCCGACCGTTCCTCGATAGCCCCGGAGACCCGATGCCCCTCGACCGCCTGACCGCCGTGCTGGACGGCCACGTCCGCGAACTCGAACGGAAGGGCACCGCCAAGGGCGCGGAAGCCGTGGTCACCGCCGTGGAGATGCCGCGCGGGGAGCGCGGTCCCCGGGTACGGCTGGAGGGCGAGGGCGAACGTCGCTTCATTCGCCTCAACTCCAACTCCTACCTGGGGATGGGCCTGCGCCCCGATGTCATCGCGGCGGAGGAAGCGGAGGCGCGGGCGTCGGGAGCGGGTCCGGGGGCGGTGCGCTTCATCAGCGGAACCTACGCCGCGCACGTGGAGCTGGAACGGCGGCTGGCGCGCTTCCACGGGCGCGACGCGGCCATTCTCTTCTCCTCCGCCTACGCGGCGGTGGTGGGCTGCCTGGTGTCGCTGATCGACTCCGGAACGGCGCTCATCTCCGACGAGCTCAATCACAATTCCATCATCAACGCGGTCCGGCTCGCGCGTCCCCTGTCGAAGGTGGTGTACCCGCACCTCGACATGCGTGCGCTGGACCGGGCGCTCGCGCAGGCCGCTGGAAGGGCCCGCCGCGCCATCGTGGTCACCGACGGCATCTTCAGCATGCGCGGCGTGCACGCGCCCGTGGACGAGATCATGGAGATCGCCCACCGCCACGACCACGACTTCCCCGAGAACGTGGTGGTGGTGCTCGACGATTCGCACGGCGTGGGCGCCATCGGCGCCACCGGGCGGGGCACCGAGGAGTACACGGGCTCCCCTCCCGTCGACGTCATGGTGGCCACCCTGGGAAAGGCGCTCGGGGTGAACGGCGGCTACGTGGCGACCAACGCCGCGCTGGTGCGCCATCTGCGCGAGAGCGCCCCGTTCTACATCTACTCCAACCCGATCACGCCCGGAGAGGCGAGGGCGGCGCTGAAGGCGCTCGCGATTCTCGACAGCGAGGAGGGACTGCGGCTGCTCGAGCGCCTGCACGCGCTTACCCGGCGCTTCGAGGACGGCCTGGTGCGGCTCGGAATCGAGGTGCTGGAGGGCGAGCACCCGGTGGTTCCGCTGATGATCCGCGACACGGCGCGCACCCATGAGCTGGTGCGCCATCTGCGCGACCATGGTATCCTGGCAACCGGTCTGGCCTTCCCCGTGGTTCCGCGCGGCGATGAGGAGATTCGCGCGCAGATCAACGCCGACCACACCGAGGCCGACATCGACTACGTGCTGGACGTGCTGGCGCATCGCCCGGGAGCAGGGGAGACATGAGCGGGGACAAGAGCACGCGGGAACCTGCAATGGCGACGACGGCGGTCGGGCGATCCCGTGGCGCGGGCAAGGGCGCACCGGGTCGCGGCGACGGACGGCCATCGGGTCGGGGGGACGGACGGCCATCGGGGCGCGGCGACGGACGCCCATCGAGACGCGGCGACGGACGCACATCGGGGCGCGACTTCGTGCGCGAGATCGTGGCCGCCGACCTGGCCAGCGGCAAACATGGCGGCCGCGTCGCCACCCGCTTCCCGCCCGAACCCAACGGGTTGCTGCACATCGGCCACGCCAAGGCCATCTGCCTCGACTTCGGGGTCGCCGCCGAGAACGGGGGCACCTGCAACCTGCGCTTCGACGACACCAACCCCGAGACCGAAGAAGCCGGCTACGTCGAGGCAATCAAGCGCGACATCCGCTGGCTGGGCTTCGAGTGGAGCGAACTGCGCCACGCCTCGGACTATTTCGAGCAGCTCTACGACTACGGCGTCCAGCTGATCGAGAAGGGTTCGGCGTACGTCGACAGCCTGAGCGAGGAGGAGATCCGCGCCTATCGCGGCACGGTGACCGAGCCCGGACGCCCCAGCCCGTACCGGGATCGTCCCGTGGAGCAGAGCCTCGACGTCTTCCGGCGCATGCGGGCGGGCGAGTTCGAGGATGGAGCGCACGTGCTGCGCGCCCGCATCGACATGGCATCGCCCAACATGATCATGCGGGATCCGGTGCTCTATCGGATCCGCCGGGCGCACCACTACCGGACCGGATCGGAGTGGTGCATCTACCCGATGTACGACTTCGCGCACTGCCTCTCCGACTCCATCGAAGGCATCACCCACTCGCTGTGCACGCTCGAGTTCGTGAACAACCGGGCCATCTACGACTGGCTGCTGGAGGAGGTTGAGGCTCCAGAGCCCGTGCCCCGGCAGTACGAGTTCGCGCGGCTCAACCTCGAGTACACCATCGTCTCCAAGCGCAAGCTGCTGCGCCTGGTGCAGGACGGGCACGTGGGCGGATGGGACGACCCGCGCATGCCGACGTTGTCGGGACTCCGGCGGCGGGGCGTGACGGCTGAGGCGATCCGCAATTTCTGCCGCCTGGTGGGCGTGGCCAAGGCCGACAACCGGGTGGATGCGGCCAAGCTCGAGTACGCCATCCGGGACGATCTGAACATGCGCGTGCCCCGCCTCATGTGCGTGCAGCGGCCGCTCAAGGTGGTCATCACCAACTTCCCCGAGGGCGAGACCGACTGGCTGGACGCGCCCCTCTACCCGCACGACGTGCCGCTCGAGGGAACGCGCCCGGTGCCCTTCACGCGCGAACTCTACATCGAACGCCACGACTTCATGGAGGACCCGCCGCGCCGCTTCTTCCGCCTCGCCCCCGGCAGGGAGGTGCGCCTGCGCTACGGCTACTTCATCCGTTGCGAGGAGGTGGTGAAGGACGAGGCGGGCGAGGTGGTGGAACTCCGCTGCACCTACGACCCGGAGACCCGGGGCGGCTCGGCCACGGACGGGCGCAAGGTGCGCGGCACCATCCACTGGGTGTCGGCGGAGCATTCGCGCCCCTGCGAGGTGCGCCTCTACGACCGGCTCTTCCGCACGCGGGATCCCGACCGCGGCGACTACCTGGCGCAGCTGAATCCCGATTCCCTGGTGGTGCACGCGGATGCGCGCGTCGAGCCGAGCATCGCCGAGGATCCTCCCGGCACCCGCTACCAGTTCGAGCGGGTGGGCTACTTCATCAGCGACGAGGTGGAGTCGGAGCCGGGCCGGCTGGTCTACAACCGCACCGTCAGCCTGCGCGATTCGTGGGCGAAGATCCGCAAGCAGCAGCTGGCGCAGGAGGCGCGGTTGGCGAAGGGGCGCGGGAAGAAGGGACGGCGGAAGAAGAAGCACGGGAGGAACTGAGGCGGCGGGAGCCGGGCTGAGGTTCAGGCCAACAACGCGTCCTTACCCCTGAACGGATCCCGGATGCGCAACTCCGGGAAGAGCATGAAGTCCCGGTCGCGAGACAGGAGCAAATCGACCCCGTGGGCCATACAGATCGCAGCGACTCGCGCGTCGTGCACCACGCCCCCGTGCACGCGCGGACGCTGGATGAACGGTCCCAGCGTAGCGAGGAAATCGTCGGTTTCGCCGATCAGGTGATTCGATGGCGATGCCGTCCATACCTCCAACTGCCGCCACGCCTGTTCCGAAGTACTCGACGCCTCCTTCCAGATCCGGCGGTTGGTGACCACGCTCAGGAACTCGAAGCAGCAGGGCCAGGGGATAGCCCACGGGTGGCGTCCCTCCGCCAGCCTTCGCATGATCTTCCGGGCGACCGCGTGCACCCGGGATTCCCGGCGATGCGCGTAGACCAGCACGCTGGTGTCAACGGCGATCAACGCTTCCCCGGGTCGGTGCCGATGACGACGGCCTGTCCCGGTCATCGTAGATGATGTCGCGCAGGTCCTGCCAGGAGTAGTCTTCAAGCGGGTCGCGAACGTCGCTGCAGCCGACGCTCAGGTCGGGAAGCTCGTAACGTGGAGGAGGCTTGGATGCGTCAAGCACCCGGCGGAGGCCCTCCTCGACCACTGCGCGCAGAGGCCGACCGATCTTGCGCGCATGACGCTTGGCGCGCGCAAACAGTTCATCCTGGATGTCGAGCGTTGTCTTCATGTCTACATAGTACCCATATCTGTTGATGTGGGCTACCCATATCCAAGCGGTTGGAGATGTTTCGGAGGAATGATGATGACACGAATATTTCGCTCAAGTGATGTCCCGCTGGCGCGCCCATCCCGACGCACCGAGCCGCGTGCCGTCTTATCGCGAGCGGGCCGCCGATTGTGGCTCCTGCCGCTGGCCGCGCTCCAGCTGGCTTGCGGGAGCCCTTATCCGCCGCCGCCCGAGACGGCGCAGGACCCCGTCGTCGACACCCTGCACGGGGTCGTCTTCACCGACCCGTACCGGTGGCTGGAGGACCAGGACAGCCCGGAGACGCGGGCATGGATCGCCGGCCAGAACGCCTACGCGGAGCAGATCGTGGGGGAGTCGGCGCTGCGCAGGGGTCTGGAAGCGCGCCTGCGGGAGCTGATGGACGCTCCCGGCCCGGTGTATCCGCAACGGCGGGGTGACTTCGAATACTTCTCCTTCCGGCCAACCGGGCGCGAGGTGGGCGCGATCTACCGGCGGCCGGCGCCGGAGGAGCCCGCTGACGGCCCGTTTGACGCTACCGCGGACTACGAGGTGGTGATCGATCCCCTCGATCTGCGGGCAGACGGCACGACCAGCGTCGGTATCCGGGGCTTCTCGCCGGACGGCAGCCTGATGCTCTACTCCATCCGGGATGGCGGCCGGGACGAGATTGAATTCCGGGTGCGCGACTTGAACGCCGGCGAGGATCTTCCCGACCGGCTGCCGACCGCACTCTACGGCAGCGTCGCGTTTACGTCCGACGGCACGGGCTTCTACTACACGCATCGGTCCCGCCAGACCGGACCGCGCGTGCGCCGCCACGTCCTGGGCACCGAAATGTCGGAGGATGTCGAGCTGTTCGGGACGGGCATCGGCCCGACCGCCTTCGTCAACGCCTCGGAGGTGGACGAAGGCCGCTACCTCATCTACACGGTACAGCACGGCTGGGCGCGCACCGACGTCTACCTGCACGACCTGAGGTCGGGGGCCGACCCGTTGCCGCTCGTGGTCGGGGCGCCCGCCCGCTTCCGCATCCGCTGGGTGGACGGGGAGATCTACCTGCTCACCAACCTGGACGCTCCCCGCAATCGCGTGGTCGCCGTCCGGCCTGAAGCCCCGGACCCGAGCCAGTGGCGCGAGGTCATCCCCGAGGGCGAGGACCTGCTGACCGGCTACCAGTTCATCGGCGACGACATCTACGCCGACTACCTGCACAACGTGAGCAGCCGCATCGTGCGCTACGGCCCGGACGGCGTCCTGAAGGGCGAGATCCCCATCCCCGAGCATCATGTGGCGACGCTGCGCGGACACGGCGAGGGCGGTGCCCTGCTGTCCCTCACCTCGCTCCTGACGCCCCAGACGGTGCTCGAACTCGACCTCGAAACGCTGGAGACGCAGGAGTGGCGCCCCCCCACTGTGCCCTTCGATGGCAGCCCCTACGAGATGACACAGGTGTGGTACACGTCCGCGGACGGGACCGAGGCGCCCATGTACGTGGCTCACCGGCGTGGCCTCGCACTCGACGGCGCGACCCCGACCCTCCTCTACGGCTACGGCGGCTTCAACGTGAACCTGCTGCCTCGCTTCGATGCGCGGGCGGCGGTCTGGATGGAGCAAGGCGGAGTCTACGCGATCGCAACGCTGCGCGGGGGAGGCGAGTTCGGCGAGGAATGGCACCGCGACGGCATGCTCGAGAACAAGCCCAACGTCTTCGCCGACTTCATCGCCGCCGCCGAGTGGCTGATTTCGAACGGCTACACCGGCCCGGACAAGCTGGCCATCCGCGGGGGAAGCAACGGCGGGCTGCTGGTCGGGAGTGCGCTGACGAAGCGGCCGGACCTTTTCCGCGCCGTGTTCGCCGGCCTCCCCGAACTCGACCTGGTGCGCTTCTACCAGTTCACCGACACCAACAACATGCCGGCGCTGCTCGAGTACGGAAACGGGGCGATCCGCGAGGAATTCGAGGTGCTTCGGACCTTCTCGCCCTACCAGAACGTGCGCGACGGGGTGGACTACCCGGCGGTGATGCTCACCCAGGGCGACCTGGACACGCGCGTGCCCCCGCTCCAGGCCCGCAAGATGGCGGCGCGGCTGCAGGCGGCCACGGGTTCAGGGCTCCCGATCATCCTCGACTACGACGAGCGCACCGGCCACGCCGGCGGACGCCCCTTCAGCCGCAACGTGCGCAACGCGGCGATGGAACTGGCGTTCCTGCTGCAGCAGCTGGGGGCGGGAGAAGGAGGGACGTAGGGCCAGGCTAAGGCGCCCTGTCGAGCCGCCAGAGCTGCACACGTTCTACATCGAATTCATCGATGGTCTTGCCGAGAACGTAGTCTTCGCCGATCTCGAAGACATCCAGGCCGCGTGGCGTTTCCGCGAATCCCTGAACCCGGCCTTCCGGCTCGAAGACCGTCCAGACGACCTGTGGCGCACCGGGAAGCCTGTACTCCTGGACCCAGAGGTATCCCAGCGGATCGGAGTGCAGGGCTTCGAACGCGGGGAAGAACTCGACGAGGGGCATGTCCTCGGTCTCTGCGAGCAGGCGCGTTCGACGTGCGTCCGGGAGGTCCGCGTAGGCCTCGGCGAGCACGGTGTCCAGTTCGGCCTGTGTCGGGCTGCGCGGCTCGTGTTCGCGGCGGATGATCCTCACGAGCGTGCCGTCGCTCCGGTAGGCCCGGAGTTCATAGCGGTCGGTCGGAGCCACGACGGCGAAACCGCCCCAGATGGTCGCAATCGTGGACCGGCCGAAGGGATGGGGCATCGCCATCGGACCCGCGGGCGAAGAAAACCACTCCTCGCCCGGGTGCGCACCCAGCGATACCCGCAGCTCGCCATCGGGCAGAAGCAGACCGAATTCCTGGTCCCGCCGGAGGAGCGGATTCTCCGACCCGAACACCCCGCTAAGGACCGCGCTCGGCTTCGCCAGCACCGCCCCGTCGGGCAGGTCGCCCAGGAACGAATGGAAGCCATCGGCCAGGGTCACGGTGCGACCGTGATTTCCGCGCGAATCGAAGATCTCCAGCCGTCGCGCGAACATGTTGTCGGCGGCGATCGAGTCACCGAGCCAGCGGCTCACCGTCTGCGGCGTGTACGCGCTGAATTCGCCCGGACCCTCACCCTGCCCTCCCCACGTCTCCAGGTATGTCCCGTCCGCGCCGAAGACGCGAAGCTCGGACGTGCCGGCGTTCGCCAACACGATTCTGCCATCGGCGAGCTTCGTCGCGTCCAGGACGGTGAACAGCATCTCGCCCTCGTCGCCCTCGCCGGTCCCGATGGAAACGTCCGGCGCTTCCCCGACCCTCCAGCCGAGGCGCGAGCCCGGAGCGGGGCGGGTGTTCTCGACGATCGCGACGCCGGCGCTGTCGCGGGCCTCGGAGATGAGGATCTGCGCCGCGTCCCGGTCGACGTCACAGCTCGCAAGCGATGCCAGGATGATCGCTGGCACAGTGATGCCCAGTCCGGCCGGATGGCCCTTGTTGGTCCGCCAAGTGCCAGCCGGCTTCTGCCGTGTGCTTTCGGAGCGCATCGCTGTCCTCGGTTGACAGGCAACAGCCATGATCCGTCAGGAAACGGGATAGCTGTCCCCGGAGCCCTTCTGATGAGATGCCCGGTCCTGTGTTGCGGTTGCCAGCGAGCCGCTGTCATCCGCGTGGTGAATCGGTAGTCTCAACTCGCCTTGGCGGGGGATTCGGTGTGTGCTGGGACCCGTCCCCACTTGGCAACCATCTCGGGGATGCGCTCCCGGAGCTGGGCCCGGTACCACTGGTAGAGGATGGCTTCGCGGCGATCTCTATTGGTGCCCGGCCGCACCCGCATCTCCATCCAGGAATTGTTGTGCAGGCCGATGCCAACGGGAGCGTGCGATTCGACGACATCCTTCTTCCCTTCGACCGTGACCTCTTCCGCGATGGCGAAGTGGTTAGCGACCGGGTTTTTCCAGTCGATGAGGTCGACGGCGACGGTCTGTTCGCCGAGCCCGGGGCGGACTCTGGCACCATAGCGAAGGAGGCCGTAGACGTCGCGGTTGGCGTCGTACAGGGTTCGGCCTCCGCCGAGACCGGCCGCTTTGTCCAGCTTGTCCAGTCCGGATCTCGAGCTCGCCGACCTTGGTCACGAGAGGCTCCCGGGGTCCGATTCTCCGTCAGGGTCGGGCTCTGACCCGGAATCTCCCAGCACCTTCCAATACCCCCCCTTGTCGGGACCAACGCGCTCGACCTTACCACCCTCGCGCAGCTTGTCCAGCCGGTATCGGATGGTGGACCGGGTGGTGCCGAGAGCAGCGGCCATTTCACGTCGGCTCGTGGATGGGTTCTGGCGGAGCAGAGTGAGGATGCGGTCGTAGAGGGACCGGGGTTCTGGTTGTTTTCTGGCTGATCCGTGCCGTTCCTGGTGGTGGTCTCCTGTTTCCCTGGACGCTTTTTCCTCGTCTTTTCTGGCTGTTTTCTGGCTGTTTTCTGGCTGTGCTTCCCCGGCGGTCCGCTCGTCTTCGGCGCAAGCGTCGTTCTCGTCGTCATCATTTGCTACATCGAGAACGTCAACGACCATCCAGCGTCCTCCCCGGTCCGGCCCAACACGACGTAATGCACCTGACCTCTTGAGCTTGTCGAGATGATATCTGACACTTCCCTCGGTGGCGCCTTCAAGCGCCTCAGCGATTTCGCGGCGGCTGGCAGACGGGTTCACCCGCAGGAATGAGACGATCCGGTCGGCCAAGTTCTGGCTGGAGTCGTCCCCCTCTGGTTGTTTTCTGGTTGTTTTCTGGTCGTCTTCTGGCAGTTTTCTGGCAGAACCAGATTCTCTGGTTGCTTCCTGGGTGGCACCGTCGCCTGCGAGCCCGCGAGCAGCGGAATCGGCCTCCTTGTAGGCTTCGGAAAACGGAAACCGCACCCACACACCATTGCCGCCCGCTTCCAGCCGCCAGCTTGGCGTCGGGTTGCCCACCTCGTGACAGATGTCCACGATCCGGCGTATGCCTCGACCCCACGCTTCGATCATTCCGGCTCGAAAGAATGCGTAGGCCACTCGGGGATTATGCGGTCGCGAAGAGAGCTCCTCGGCGAGTTGGTCCGTGACCCAACCGGGGGGCAGGTGGGCCGGGTTCCACATCGAGATTCGGTCATCGTACACGCGAATCTGAATCGGGGTGGCACTGGCGTAGTCCCGGTGAATGATGGCGTTGATCACCGCCTCTCTCATGGCCTCGCGCGGCACGGGGAAGGTCTCGACGCGGTAGAGGCCATCGTACGAGATCAAGGCCCGCGTGTACTTCGTGTACAACAGATCCATCGTCCGCTTGACCTGCGTGAACAGGTCTCCCTCGACAACATCCTGAAACAGCAACTCCGAGCCACGGAAGTAGCCGATCTTGACGACGGCCTCCATGAGAAACTTGTGAGGCGCAGGATGAAAGAGCAGGACCGCGGCGCGTTTCAGCAAACCCGCTTCCCGCAACTGAAGCTTCTCGATCACGGACTCGTCGGACTCACCCAGGATATTCGGTGGCAACCGCTCGCTCTCGCCACCACGGCGCCGAAAGTCGGCGAGAACCCGGCCATCCAGACTGTCGAGATCAACGCCCGGCAGGGGGACATCGTCCCAAGTACGGCCGTGCTTTTGAAGCAGGAGGCGGGTCAGGGCAGCTCCCTCCAGCACCTGCTTTGTGCTCCCGGTGCGATAGTGGAACTTCCCCCGGTAGCTGATCGGGTTCGGATGGGGCTCGACCACGATCTCCAAGTACTCCAAGCCGGATTCCGACTGCAGGTTCACCTCGACGACGATGCCGAGCAGCGACTGCACCTTGTTGGGGATCTCCTCGAGGAGCCGATCAACATCGCTCACCCCGACGACCTCCCCGCAGTCGTTCCTGCCGATCTCGAGGACGCCGCCCTGGGCGTTGGCGAATCCGCAGATCCACTTCAGGTACTCGTCGCGCCAGGACGACTTCCACTCGACGATCTGGGACTCAGGCGTCATGAGCATGGTCCGGTTTGCGGCTTGGTGACCACGCGACGTGGCTCAACTCACGCTCTTCGCGTGTCTTGGGTAGAGGTTGCTCAAATGCCGGTTCGCGGCCCGGGCGAGTAGAGTCCGGCGGGCTTCCAGGAACGCAAGGAAGTTGTCTGCCTTCCAAAGCTTCTCGTCCATGGGGATCCACTGGGACTCCAGAACCCGCGGATGTTGCTCACGCACGAGCGGGAAATAGCCGTAGCGGCCGATGCGGCGACGGATGGGGTCACTAGTGTCCTTGACGTAGGGGGATGGCTCGGCGGGACAAGCCCCACCAATCCAGTTGTTGCACCCAGGCGCCAGGAAGCAGAGGTTCCCCAGAGCGTTGACTTGCTGTCGCGAGTACCCGGCAGCATAGAGTACCGCCTTCGGGAAGATGGGATGGACCTCCAGTGGGACATCGCCGTCCGGAATGCTCGCCGGAAGGTCGACTCCACTGCAGAAATCCCTCGCGCCGCCCACGCGCGACAGCCAGTAGAGGATTGGATAGAGACGGGCCCCGATCGACCAAGAGTCGAAGTCGGCGGGCTCTACTTGCCGCCGACCCCACTTGGTTCCTATGTCTCCGATCAACCGCTCAATCCCTTCCATGGTACCGTCCACCGACGCCAGGTCTTGCTTGATGGCGGTCTCGGTCGAAGCGGAGAAGCGACCCCGCATCCCGGCCTGCAGAAACCAGTAGAGGAGCGAATCCCACTCCCACTCGCCACCTGGTCCCGGCCTGCACAACTCCAAATGGCGAACCATGACCGGCAACGCATAGCGTCCGAACAGGACTCGGTCATGGTCCAGCCGTAGCCAGTGGTAGATGTGTTCCAGGCAATGGCCCACATGATGGAAAGTGCGCTCCAGGCTGGCTCGTACCTCTTCGCGCGGAGCATCATGGAGGTGTTGAAAACCAGCCTCTCCGCTTGCGACCGCGTTCACACACCGAAGCAGCCAGTCGTTGGTGAAGCTGAATCCGTAATGGATTCGCCATATCTTCAGGCAACTCCGCATCTCCCCCCTTACATCCGGGCACTTGGCGGCGATCCTCGCCAGCGCAAGATCACCGCTCGACAACTTGGTGCCCGCGCTGTTCAGGCGGTTGAATATGTCCAAGACCGTGTCGTCGCTATGGCCCTCATCGGTTATCTGCTCGATGTGCAGGTCTATGCCGGTTACACCGAGTAGATGAAGCAAGCGGTTGTTGATCGTGATGAAATCGATGGGGTCAAGCTTCTCCCCCGGGGCGCCCAGCTTCTCGGCCAACAAACCGGCGAGTCCGCTAACCCCACCCTTCATTACTCTGGTCACGTCGAACCAGAGTGGATCTTCCTTCATCTTGGTGGACTGGAAGAACTCGAACCGCTCCTCTCCGGCGTGGAAATACAGATTGGAGAAAGACTTGTCATCTCCGTCGAAGAAGTCCGGTGCCTCGCCCTTGATTACCCCGTACAGCGAAGTCACCCGCTGGTGGCCGTCCAGCAGGAGTTCGGTAGTCCCACCACGCTCAAGCGAGGTGATCCAGGTCAGCAGGCTCCCCACCGGGAATCTTCGGTAGAGTGAGTCGAAGAGCTCGCGCACCTGCCTCCGCTTCCACACGTACCCGCGCTGAAAGGCGGGGAGGGTAATATTGCCCGTTGTGACCCTGGCGAGGATGCCGGCTATCTGCATGCAATTACTCCTGTCTTGGTCACGGCGAGTCTGCCATGTTCCGATTGTCACCCGGCGGGGTGGCCCGGTCAAGAGTCGAGCCTGCCCTTGGGCACGCCCTGTTTCGGAGTCGTGTTGTCCGGTCTATCATTCTCGGACCGTCGCCTCTCGCCAATCGTCTCAAGTCCCGCCGTGCACCAACCCCGACCCCTCCTCGAACTCAAGGACCTCACCCTCCGCTTCGGGGGCGTGACCGCGCTCGCCAACCTCGGCATGGAGGTGCGCGAGGGTGAACTCCTTGCGCTGATCGGGCCCAACGGGGCGGGCAAGACCAGCGTTCTGAATTGCATCTCCGGGCTCTACCGGCCGCGGGAAGGGAGCATCACCCTGACCGGCCGCGACGGGACCCGGCACGCTCTCCACCGCCTGTCCCCGCACCGCATCGCAGCACTGGGCGTCGCGCGCACCTTCCAGAACATCGAGCTGTTCAAGCACATGACCGTGCTCGATAACCTGATGCTGGGCCGGCACGTGCACATGAAGGGAGGGGTGCTCAGCGGAGGGCTCTACCTGGGCCGCCAGCGCCGCCGCGAAATCGAGCACCGGCGCTATGTGGAGGAAGTCATCGACTTCATGAACCTCGAGCCGCTGCGGAGCTTGGTGGTCGGGAACCTGCCCTACGGGAACCAGCGGCTGGTGGAGATGGCGCGCGCGCTGGCGCTCGACCCCCACATTCTGCTGCTGGACGAGCCCACGGCCGGGATGAACGCGGAGGAGAAGGAGTCGATGGCGCGCTTCATCCTCGACGTGCACGAGGAGCGGGGCATCACCGTGGTGGTCATCGATCACGACATCGATGTGATCATGGACATCTCGGACCGGGTCGTGGTGCTCGACTTCGGACAGCGGATCGCGCAGGGAACGCCGGAGGAGGTGCGGAACCATCCGGCGGTGATCGACGCCTATCTGGGACGGGCGCGGGGAGAGAGCGAACCCGTCCCGGTCACACCCTGACGTTACGGCGGAGGCAGGGGAAGGAGGATCACGGCAAGGAGTCACGTAAGTTGAACTAGGACTGCACGATCTGCGTTTCTTGCCGTTGTACTGGACCCCGCTGGATGGTGCCGCGACAGCGGGAAAACGGGTTCGATTGGCGGGAAGCGGCTCACTCACGGAGGCGGTCCTATCTTCGACAGGCCCAGTAGGAACATAACCCCCGTCTTCCCGTCGGGATTGGCTCCCGATGGGAAGGCGGGGGGAACCGCCGCCAGCCGAGGCTGTGGCCGTTGCAAGTGCAAGGTGCGTGCCCTACGCCTCCGTGGCAATGACGCGCGTCAGATCGTCCTCACCACGTTGCAGGCGTTCGGGCAATCGATGGGCGGTGGTTTATGCGTACGACGACGCGTGGTGCGAGAGCCTCTTCGCGACGGTGGAGTGCGCGCTTCTCGACCGGCGGCGGTTCGCGATGGTGGCCGACGCACGGGGCGAAGTCTTCAGCTTCATCGAGGGTTTCTACAAGAGAATTACGGACAAAGAGACGCTGGGCGGTGGACGAGCACGTTGCGCCCGACGCGCAACGCAACCCTACACGGACGACACCAGTGCCTACAAGGGCGGGGATCGCCCGCACGAAACGGTCAAGCACTTGGTGACCGAGTACGTTCGCGGCATGGCGCACACCAACGGCGCGGAATCGTTCCGGGCCATCTTCAAGCGCGCCCACAAGGAGAGGTTCCATCGGCTGTCGGCGAAGCACCTGCAACGCCATGTTAGCAGGTTTGCCGGGCGTCACAACATCCGCGTTCTCGACACGATCCGGCAGATGGCGCAGTGGTCGCGGCGATGGTCGGTCGGCGGCTCACGTGGCGGGACCTGACTGCGGACAACGGGCTGGGTCGCACGGGCCGGCTGATTCCTGCCCTAACCCGTTGCGCATGGGCTCCGGCGTCCGCTACGGTACGCACCACCAAGAGCAGGACAGACCAAACAGGGAGCCCCGGATGTTGACCTGCGCCGAACGCGTCCGCAAGCTCGCGGAAGGTACCGTCCAATCCATGAAGCCTTATCGAAAGCTGGCCGCACTGTTGTTGGTGGCCGCGTGTTTGGTGGGACCGCCCCCGAACCGTGGTCCGGTGCTGTCCGGGAAGATACCGGCGCAACGTCTTACGGGACCGGAGGAGACCGTGGCGCTGGCCGTGGGGGCGTACTTCACTGACCCGGACGGTGATGCGCTGACGTTCACGGCGTCCAGCGCGGACCATGTGTCGGCCGCGATGGTCGGGGACACCTTGCACCTGTACGGGCCGGAATACGGGCGTCGCGTACGGACATTGACGGTAGGCGGCGCTCAGGGTGCGAGCATCGGGGGCGCGGTCGTGACGGTGACGGCCAGTGACCCGGCCGGGTTGTCGGTGTGGGCTCCGGTGGCGGTGGTGGTGAACCAGGCTCCGCGACAGTTGCGAAAGGCACCGTCGCATACCCTGACCTACGGAGCGCCCCCGGAGGAAATGGACGTTTCAATGTACTTCACCGACCCGGACGGGGATGCGCTGACGTTCGCGGCCTTGAGCTCTGACACGGAGGTTGTCCGGGTAGCCCTGTCGGGAACCACGCTGACGCTTGAGACGCGGGCCGTCGGGCTGGCCGCCGTAACGGTGACGGCCAGCGACCCGGACGGCTTGGAGGCGCAGGCCGTCTTCCCGGTGGAAGTGGCTCCTGGTCGGCCATTGTCCCTCGCGCTGATGCGCGTGGACGGAAACGGTCTGTCGTTGGCCTTGCCGGACAGCCTCCGGCACCCGTCGGCGGTGAACATCTCCGCCACCGACGTTGTGACCGCGACGGTCGCGGACGGTTGGCTTGAGCTCGTTCCCCGCAGCATCGGGCGCGCGGATGTGGAGCTTGTGCCTTCCGGCGGCGCGCCTCCCGGCTTCGCGGGTGTCCAGGTTCGGGAGGCCGTGGGAACGTTTGGAATCGACATCGTGATGGATCGACCCGCCCCGCCGGGCTACGCGGAAACCATGATTGAGGCGGCCGACTGGTGGTCTTCCGTATTGGATGGCACGGAATGGGAAGACAGGCGGCCGGGGTGTTACAACAACAAAGCAACGGCGCTCGCGGATGAGGTCTTGATCCACGCTGGCGTTTTTACTGCTGGTGGTGGGGTTGCCGCCCAGGTCACTTCATGTTTCTGGTCTGATGGTGACGGTCCGCTGAACCCTGGCGGCGGATATATCCGTGCGAACATGTCTACTCCTGGCCCCGGTGACGTGGACGTAATGCGGCATGAGATCGGCCACGTGCTCGGGCTCGTGGGAGAAACCGGCCTGAGAAACAAAACGGGGGAATACTTCGTCGGCTCCCGCGCCGTGGAGACGTACCGGGCGGGCGGCGGCGATCCGAGTCTGCCTGGTGTCCCGATGGACGGGGGCGCGCATTGGTACAGGGAGGGCGTGGGTTGTGAGTTGATGAACCCCGTCCTCTGCCGTCATCGGGGCGCGGTGCCCGACGCACTCTCCCTCGCGGCGCTGTCGGACCTTGGCTTCACGGTGGATATGATGAAGGCGACGCCATGGAGGAAGGTCAACGCGGCAGCGGTCGTAGCCGGAAAGCCCTTCCGGGAGCATGTGGATGTTCGCATCGTCCCGCGTCCGGTTCCGGAATAGCGTCTAAGGTCTTACAGGGTTGCACGATCTGCGTTTCCTGACGTTGGGTTGGATCCTGCTGGACCGTGCCGCGAAAGCGGGAAAACCAGACTTGAATGGCGGGCCCCTCGCCGACACCGCCTCTTCCCAAAAGTCCCGTAAGCCGACCTCTTACCCACTTGCCCGGGAGGCCCGCCTGGATGCGTGCGCCGTGGACGCCGCCGCCGCGCTCGCGGTCGTCCTCGCGCTCGACGGGTTTCCGTTTGCCGACGCCGGCATGAAGGACCGATGAACCACTTCGGTGGGGAGTGGAAACGCAAGGAACAGGGGCTTGGCCGATCGCCTTGGTCGGCATTGCCGAACCGGACGGAGAGCGGTGAGATTCCTGTGTAGCGGCGCGGGCCGGAGATCCCACACCAAAGGAGGGTTGAGAGACATGGTTCAACAACCGAAGCCGAAAGCGGGAGACTCGAACGGCCATGCGTTTGTAGAGTTGGACAGGATGATCAGAGAAATGCGGAGAGTTGTTCGGCATCTCTGCCACCACGCCGGGTATGCCCCCGACAGGAGACGCGCGACAGTGGCCCTACAGGGGTTCGACGAAGCGTTGGAGCACAACGGCGACGCCTTGCTCACCGGTGAAGCGCGGAGCGAGATGATGCGTGACGAGGCGCTCATGAAGAGCTATAGAGCAGTACGAGGTATCAAGCGTCATGCGCTCGCCTTGGCCGAGCTAGCAGTTTCATCTCCCGGGGTTATGGTTCGCTCGCTAGCGACGTGAAGTGAATCGATGTTCCGAGTTACCGGCCCCGCCAGCCTCCGGACTGCTGGCGTCCCGTTTGCCTTGGCCCCCCAGCTTCCAGCGTGGACCTTGCGGGCGTGACCCGGTTGACAGGGGCGTAACGATCTGAGTAGTGGGAGTCATGGGAACGCCACGGACTGTTTCGCAGGCCATCAAGGGCCGCCTGTATCCGTCGCGGGAACAAGCCGGGACTCTCTCCGAGATGCGCTTCCTACTGGCGTGCATCCGGGAGAGGGTGCGAGCCGAATCACGCGAGTATTACGAGCGCGAGGAGAAGGGTTGTTCGGTCGGCTGGCTCCAAAAGGAGGTCGCACAGCCGATGCACCGGCGGCTCGGTATGCCGTGCGACGCCCTGTCGGTCGTGAACGTGGTCGCCATGCATCATCAGGCGTTGCGGAACTGGTGGCGCCGGCCCGACCACTATGACGCCCCGTCGAAGCGGGCTCCCGAGCGATATCCCGTCAACCCCTACGTCCACAATCAACGCCTTGAGGTCGCGGACGGTCGGGTCCGGTTGTTCGGCAAGAAGGTGGGCTGGATGCGCTGGCGCGCGGGCAGGCAGCCGTCCGGCAAGATCATGTCGGGGCGCGTGTCATTTCGTGGCGGTCACTGGTACTTGGCCATCCAGTTCGAGGGACCGGCTCCCGAGTACGCGAAACCGAGGGTGATGGCCGTAGGGGTCGATCCCGGCATCCGGGCCATGACGGCGCACGATGGCGAGCGCTGCATGGAGTTTTGCCGCGTACCGGAGCGCTCGAAGTCGCGGCGGCGGCGGTTGGATCGGAAGATCGACCGCTGCCGGAAAGGCTCCCGGCGCTGGCGCAAGCTTACGGCGACCCGTGCGCGGCAGAAGGAGCGCGAGGCGAACGCGCGGCGCGACCGGAGCCACAAGGCGACCCGCAAGCTGATCGACCACGCGCGGATCATTGGATACGAGGACCCGAGCGCCAAGGCCTGGCAGGAATCGGGGATGTTCGGCGAGGCCAGCCGCGAGGCTGCTGCGGGCGAGTTTTGTCGCCAGATCGCATACAAAGGCGGCTGGGCCGAGCGTGACGTGGTGGTGGTGCCGGAATCGATGGCCAGCACACAGTCGTGTTACGCCTGCGGCGAGCGAACGCAGCACGCGCTCGGGCTCAAGGTGTATCGCTGTTCGCATTGCGGGCACACGGCCGGACGAGATGAAAACGCGGCGCTGAATGTGCGTGCCGCAGCGATACAGGGCGTGCGGGCAGCGCGGCCCGAGGCGGCACTGTGACCGCCCGAAATGTGCGGGTGACGGAGATAAGGTTTCAGCCCCTCGGGGTGGTGCTCCCGGACGATCCCGCCCATCCCTGCCCGGAAATCCGCCGGAGCGTTCGCAAACGCTCCCGCAACCGAAACGGCGGCAACGGGTTGAAGACGAGCAGTCGCAACGGCGAGATTACCGGGTCGCGAGTGCCACGTCATGTGGACGGTCATCCAGTCCGTGAAGGCCTGGGTCGCAACGGCGAGATTACCGGGTTGCGAGTGCCACATGTGGAAAACCTCCTTTCCGTTCGGGTGTGGGGCTCGTCGCGACGGCGAGATTGCCGGGTCGCGAGTGCCACAGGTAGATCTTCCGGTTGCCTTCGGATCCACGTGTCGCAACGGCGAGATTACCGGGTCGCGAGTGCCACGACCAGAAATCGCCTTCCACCCGCTACTCGCCGCCGTGAGCGCCGCCGACGCCAAGGAGTGACGGGTCGGCCTGTTTGCCCTCGCCGTCCGGGCGGCGCGCGGGGAGGGGTTCGCGGGTGGCCGCGGGGCTGGCTTAGCCACTGTTAGGTGGCTAAGCCAGCCTACCCAACACACCAACACAGATTTACATCTTACTGTGATCGTTGAGCTTACGGGATTCTGTGGCTCGATTCCCTCCGAATGACTCCCTCCGATTGGGATCTCAGGTGCGATCCCTCGGGCGGCTTTCCAACGCCGTCCGAAGCTGTCCAGCGTCGGCCTGCTGATAGCAGCGTAGCACCGTCTGCGGGCTCTTCCACCCGCCAAGCTCACAGAGCACCTTGAGCGGCAGCTCCATCAGATCCGTGGCGAACTTCCGCCGCAGCGAGTGCCAGCCTCGGCCCGGCTTCGGTTCCAGTCCAGCGAGGGTCTGCGCCTTGTTCCACCACAGAAAGGCGGAAACGCGGTTTGTGCACCTCGTGGCATCCCTCGACGAAGGCAGCACCGGGCCGTTCTTCTTCCCACGGCCCATCCTCCGCGCGTCCTTCAAGGCGTCGAGCGCCTCGGCGGTCAAGGGCGTGATGTGTTCATACCCTGTCTTCTCGTGCTCCGCGCGCCATCGGATGGTCTTGCCCTCGAAGTCGATGTCCGGCCACGTGAGCTTGCGGATCGCACCGATACGGTGCCCCGTCTCGTGCGCGAGCACAAGCGCGACATGGAACCGCCACCCGACCTGCCGCGACACCTTCAGCATCGCCCGGTACTCGTCCCCGGTGAGAACGACCCGGTTCGGGTTCTTCTCCCTGGGCTTCCTGAGGCCCTTCAGCGGGTTGGAGTCGAGGAGGAGCCTCCCCTCCTCGTCCCGGGACCTTGCGGCCCAGTTGAGCACCGTCATCAGGAACGTCAGGTCCCATGCGATGGTGCGGTTGCCGACGGGCTGGCCCGAGCGTCCGGCCCTGCCCGCTCTCCGTGCTTGGATGAACCGGTCCCAATCGCGCTGCGAGAGCGTTTCGGGCCTCCGGTCCCTGCCGAAGAAGTCGAGGAACATTGTCGCCGCGACCCTGTCGCGCCGCCGGGTCCTCTCGCCCTTCGTGGGCGTCACCTCTTCCCCGTAGATTTCAAAAAGCCGTCCCAGCGTGAGCGGCTCGGGCTCGGCCTTGCCGTTGGGCTCGTACATCGCGAAGCCCGCGGCGGCTTCATCCGCCTGCCGTTTCGCGCGAGCCCAATCGCGGTGTTTCAGCGGATTCCATCAGGTTCCGATGTTGTTGTATCTGTTGAACTTAGAAGTTCATCCGGTCGGATTCCCGCTGTTTGATTCCCGCTAAACGGGGATTCTCAGGCCTGAACCCCCTGGCGGCTGTCCAGAGCCTTCCTGAGTTGTACCTCGTCGGGCTGCTGGTAGCAGCGGAGGACCGTCTGCGCGTCCTTCCAGCCGCCAAGCTGGCACAAGACCTTGAGGGGCAGGTCCATCAGATCCGAAGCGAACTTGCGGCGCAGCGAGTGCCAGCCCCGTCCGCGTTTCGGCTCAAGGCCCGCGAGCCTTTCGGCTCTCCGCCACCTGTCGTCAAGCATCCAGCGCCTCACGCATATCGAGGGATCCTGCGTGGACGGCAGCACCGGAGCCTTTCCTCTCGCGGAGTTCCTGTCCAGCGCCTCTTCGAGGGCGGCGATCGCCGCGTCGGTCAGCGGCGTGCGGTGCTCGTATCCGGTCTTCTCGTTTTCCGCGCGCCACCGTATGGTCCTGCCCTCGATGTCGATATCGTTCCACTGGAGCTTGCGGATCGCGCCGATCCGGTGGCCGGTTTCGTGCGCGAGCACGAGCGCGACGTGGAACCGCCAGTCCACCCGGCGGGACACCTTCAGAAGCGCCCGGTATTCCTCGTCGGATAGAACGACCCGAATGGGGTTCTTCTCGACGGGCGCCTTCAGGCCTTTCAGCGGATTCGATGTCAAGAGCAAGCGGCCTTGCTCGTCTCTCGACCGGGCGGCCCAGTTCAGGATGGCGACCAGAAACCTCAGGTCGCACTCGATCATGCGGTTCGACACGGGCTTACCACTCGGACCCACCCTGCCTGCCCGCCGTTCCCGGATGAACCGATCCCAATCCCGCTGAGAGAGCGTTTCCGGCCTTCGGTTCGGTCCGAGGAACCCGAGGAACATCCGCATCGCGACCCTGTCGCGCTCCTGCGTCCGCTTGGCCTTGGTGGGCGTTACCTCCTCACCGTAGATTTCAAAAAGCTTGTCCAGGGTGAGCGGCTCGGGTTCGGCCTCGGCCTTGCCGTTGGGCTCGTACATCGCGAGGCCCGCGGCGGCCTCGTCGGCCTGCCGCTTGGCTCTCGACCAGTCCCGGTGCTTGAGGGACCGGGTGAGCCTGCGCCCGTTCTCTCGCCACTCTATCTGGTAGAGACCGGTCTTGGGATCGGCAAACACCCTCACCCTGTTCCGGCCCCACTCGCCGGCGCTGTAGCTGCGCCGGTCCCGCTTCGTGCGTGCCATCATTCGATTCCTCTCGTGATGGACCGCACGATCTGCGCGTCCGAAACTTCGCGCCGCGGTGTTGCCCGCGCCAGATCCAGCCCTGCCCGTAGCCATCAGCGGCTCGGACCCTGATCGCGGTCCGGTCCCGGGCGGGGCATCAGATACGGAGGCCGCGCCGTCTCGCGACGGCGGATGTCCCGGAATACTCGGCCAAGCGTGTCGCAAGCGCGTCGAGCCGCTCGATTCGCATCAGCAAGGCTTCGTACTCCGCGCTCTGCCGCTCGACGTGCTGCCGCAAGGCTTCGACCTGCCCGGAGTGCCGCTGCTGTTCCGTTTCGTACTGCGCGCACAGCCTCCGCAAGGCCCTCGTCAACTGCTCCTCTAACGCGGTCATAGACCTCCTTTACTCGTTCGACAGCTTCAACGCCGGAAGGTGCCCCGGTTCCACCCACCAGGGCGGATCGTCCAGCACCCCGTCCGGCACCACCACGAACCGCTCGCCCTTGATCTCGTGGAACACGAGCCCCCAGGTGTCCACCTCCAGCTGGGCCAGCGTCCGCCGTGCGTCCTCGATGTCCCGGTTCAGTTCGGCGCGGGTCACGATCCGGTCCTGAATGCTCCCCGCCAACCATCGCATCGTCGCCCAGCTTCCGCCGAAGAAACCGATCCAAAGACTCAGGCCGACGATCAGCGGCCGTTGCCACGCCTTGACCAGCAACTCGCGCATCTTGCCGGTCGCCTCCTCCGTATCGCGCTCGATGGTACGCAGCGCGCTCCTCGCGACGCGCCGCGAGTTCTCGGCGAGCCTTTCGAGCTCGCTCGCGGTCAACTCCTCGATCTCCCTGCGCTCGTGTTCCAGCCTCCTCCGCAGCCGTTCGGTCAAATCGTTCGCGTTGGAAATCAACTCCGTACAGTTCTCCTTTCAGTCGCCACCGGTCCCCGGTCT
>MPMR01000016.1 GCA_002238605.1 BD2-11 clade cluster bacterium bin43
TCGGGTGCGCCGTCACTCCTCTCTCGGAGACCGGCCACCCTTGGCTATCATTCAGGAACTCTACCGCGAGGGCTGAACAGCACAATCAACCCAGAGGTCAGGTGTCCAACTTTTGGGGGTCACTTCAGCACGAATACGAAATCGCCCGGTTCAGATTCCCGTCGTTCCGTACCGTATTCCGGCCATTTTGGGTCGGTTCATTGGGATACCATGCCAACGGCAAGAGCGGCAGATCGAGCAGTCTTGATTGAACTTAGGTGGTCTCTTGCCGTGATCCGCTCCTGAGGTACTCTGCCTGAGGAAGGGAAGCGCGTAGGCTCTGGTCATCGCGGCTCCGACCCCACTGCACAGTGTTGCATTATCGCAGGCGTGCCACGTTGTTGCATCTGCAATTATGCAACACCCTGCAGAGTACCCCGTGTATGTTGAACGCTAACGGTCCCGGCCGATCCTCCTCACCACCACCTCCCCGGTCGGGTCCCGCGCCACGACCAGGTCCGCGGGTACGCCCGGCCCGATCCGCGCGCTCCCGTCCGCGGCGCGATGCTCCTCGCCGGCGATCACGAAGAGTCCGTCGGCCGCGACCGTTTCATGGGCCTCCCCGTCCGCCAGATCGCCCACCTCCACGATGGTCGGACCCGACCGCGTTAGGGGGTCGTCGTACTCGATGAGCACGTCGGCCACCATCGGCGGAAGACGCGGCGCGATCAGCGTGCCCCCGGCCAGCAGGAGGTCGCTCACCATGCGCCCGTTCGGAGGCAGCCCGTCGTAAAGGGCGAGGTCGACCTCCGCGAAGCTGCCGTCGGCGATCGACCCGAGCGCGGACAAGATGCCGACGAAATTCACCATGCGCAGACGCTGCTTCTGCGGATCGTCCGGCCATCCTCCGGACTCGATCAGAATCGTGCTCGCGCCCCAGGCTCCCATAAGGTCGCCGAAGGCCCGTCGGTTGAAGGCGTCGTCGTAGCGGGTGACGTGCTCGCCCACCAGCGGCTCGACCGCCGTGCGCACCACCCCGCACACGCGCATCGCCGCGCGCCGCCGCTCGCTGACCTCAGCTTCGTTGTTGTGGGCCGGCGCCAGGAGCGCGATGGCCGCCATGCGGTCGGAGTTCCCGACGCGAAAACGCGGGCTCTGGTCGTGCAGGTTGAAGCCGAAGGCGGGCCGTATCCGGTCGTGGGCCGACTTCAGCGCGCGCCCTTCGGGGGTGGCGAGGCGTCGGGCATCCCGGTTCACGTCGATCCCGGCCGCGGTGTGGCGCTGAAAGCGGGACGCGCCGTCCGGGTTGAGCATGGGAACGAAATGGAGGCTCAGGCGGCGGGACAGCGCTCGAACCAGAGCGTGTTCCGGGTGCCGGGCCAAGAATGAGAGGATGTCCGCCAGCGCCATGGTCGCCGTGCTCTCGTCCCCGTGCATCTGGGACCAGGCCAGCACCCCTGCTTCACCCTCGCCGAACGACACCATGCGGATGGGCCGACCCTCGGCGCTCTCGCCCACCCTCTCGCACGCCAGCGCCGCGCTGCCGTTCAGGATGGGGTCGAGGATGGTCCAGTAGGCGTCGGGCGCAAAGCGTCGCTGGTCGAGCCCGCTTACGCGCGCGACATCATGGAGTGCGCGCAGCTCCGTGGTGAGTTTCGGCACCGGCTGGGCTCTTCGGAATCGGTTCTCGATAAGGGGATGCCGGGGCTGACGTTTAGGCTGTCGAACCGCGGGGGCTGAATAATGGCGGCGCCTTCGCCGCGCTGTCCAGACGCGGGCGGGGTGGCGGCCCGCGCCCTGCTCTCGGTCCTATCCAACCAACCGGCTCGATCGCTACCCCGAGGTCCATTAACCCGGGGACTCGCCGACCGGCACCATTCGCGGCCCTGCGGCTGTCGGGATTCGAGGTGCTCAAACGTTGTTGTGAATGGAGATGCGCGTTGGACGCGAATGCGAGCGGGAGGATGACTGGGATGTCATGGACGACTGGTCCGCCGGGAGATGGTCAAGAACGAGCGCTCGGTACCTGTGCGCCTGCAGGTGTTCGACGACAGGTCCCAGGAACGCTCAGCCCCGGTGGCGGCGGATGATCGCGGTGCTCGCCTCCGCGAATACGTGGGCGGAGATACAGGCTGTCGCCGGTGACCGCCGGTGTATCCTGGCGCGGGATCAGGACGAGCTCTTGCGGCTAGCCGGTGGCGCCGACGCAGCCGTACTCGAAGCCGAGGAGCTGTTACCTGTTCTTCGCGTCGTTCGACACATCAATCGAGATCATCCACTCCTGCCCGTCATTCTCATCACCGAGCAGGGCTCAGCTGACCTTTGGCACCTCGCTTCTGTTTCTGTCGAGGCTGTTCTCTTCGAACACCAGATCATCGCGCGCCTCCCGGTCGCGTTGAAAAGGTCTGTCGGAATGGCCTTCGAGCTTCGGGCGCTGGCGGAGGACTGCATGAGGAATGAAGTGATCCCGCCGTCAGCCCGCCGTATCTTGACTTCTGCCCTGTCCACCGCCCCACCACCGCGCACGGTCATGCATCTGGCTCGTCTCGTGAACTCCGACCCATCCACGATCCGTCGGCACTGGCGCCGCGGTGCCAATTCTCACGGGATCCAGCGGCTAAAGGATCTGTTGGATTGGATCGTTCTGCTACACGCGGTCTCGGCGAAACGCCCAGGTCTTAGCTGGCGGTTCGTCGCCAGGAGCATCGGAACGCATGAGAGTACCCTGAGACGCCTATCCCACCGTTGCGCGGGCGAAACGCTTGGTTCTCTGAGCTCTGACGGAGCCGAACGACTGATTGAGCGCTTCGCTAAGGCTCTTGGAGACTCATTCTGCGCGAAATTGCGTTGAGATGCGCGTTCTTGATACTTGTCCGCCCGCGCCCGACTTGGCTAAGCTGATGGCGGAAAACGGAATTGGCAGATTCGACCGGATCTACAAACGAGGGGTCCGTGACAAGCCACAGGAGGAAGGTTCGGAAGGGACGGTTGGTCACGACGGTCAGTGCCCTATTCGTAGCGGTCCTTGCTCTCGCAAGCGAACCGGGCAAGGCGACTCTCCGGCCTCCGACGGGCTCTTGTCCAACAATCCGCTGTGTCCCGAACTGTGACGAGAGCTGTTGCAGCGGCTCGAACTGCTAGGCCGTTTGTCTGAAGGAAGCATGTGCGGATGACCAAGATGCCGTGACTCGATTATAACCGTTTATAGGACCGTACCCTGCCCAACCCTGCAAGGAGACCCCCCTGATGAGCCTTCCAGCCATCCGCCATGCGATAACGCACAAGCAACCCATTTCCGCGACGTATCGCGGAAAGCACCGGATACTGTGCCCTCACGTCGTCGGAAGGAAGAACGGTGTTCTGAACGTCCTCAGCTACCAGTCCGGGGGAGAAAGCGCCAGCGGACTCAGCCCCAATCCAGCGGACAACTGGAGGTGCATGCGCGTCTCAGAGTTGCGGACCGTGGTCTCGTCGTACACCGAGTGGAAGACTGCACCCAACCACACACGGCCGCAGACATGCGTCGATGATGTGGATACAGAAGTAGACTACTAGGTCACGGAGTTCCTCCACGCAGCGTACTCGCGGGCTGTTTCTCGGCAATCAGGCCATCTTGGAGTTACCCCGATTTGGTGGACACTTTCAAGCGTTGGTTTTCAACGAGGAGGTGTTACCATGGCAGGAAGTGGAAGGAGGTACGCGCCTGAGTTCAAGGCACGGATGGTGGAACTGGTTCAGGTGAGCCGAAGTCTGGACCGCCTGGCGCATGTCACCCCTCAAGCTTTGTCCCCTGTCCAGGCGCTATTTCTAATTTGTAGAGCGAGAAGGGATCTCCATTCTTCGAGCCCGTGGTCGTGGCGTGCGCGAGATCGCCCGGCAGCTGGGCCGCGCAAGGATGGATCCAGATTCCTGATAGTCCTTTTAGGAGTGGGCCGGGGTTCGCGGCAGTCATTCTGCGCGAAACTGCGGTGAAGTGCGCGGTCTTGTTACTTGTCTCCTCCGCCCGACTCAGGTACGTCTGACTCAGGTAGATCTATCTTGATTAACGATTGGCAGATCCGCTTGGAGAAGCGTTTGATGACGTCAGTGGGCGCCCTCTTTGTCGCGCTCATTGCTCTCGCAGGTGCGCCGGCTGAGCCTGTGGTTCCATCCTCTGGGAGTTCTTGTAGGAACGCAGGCGGCTGCTCCACCACTTGTGGGGGCGACGAGTGCGAGGAAGTTGGCGAGTGCAGCACCTCTTGTACAGCAATCTGTAGTGGTGGGCTGTATTGGGTCGGATGCGAGCCTGACGATTAGTCTTGGCAATACCGCAGGTGGCGACGCAGTGAAACCCGGTGGCATGATGGCGGGAAGAAGGTTGCGAATGTTATCTAGACGCCCCCAGTTCTCTGTCCGGTTTTGGGACGCTGAATTCGAGAAGGAGCGATCGAAGGCGGGCGTGCGTCTATTGACCTTGCTCTTTGTCTTGCTCCTTTGCGCCCCGCCGCCGATACATTCACAGGACGCATGCCCGACGCCATGGCGGCTAGATGAGGTCCTGCGGATCGGCTCCGTGGAAAGCACGGACCTCGTTGCCAGCGTCCTGGATCTTGCGCTCGGGCCCGACAGCGTGCTCTATGTCGCTCAGGCAATGGTGCCTGCGGTTACGGTTTTCTCTCTTGATGGTCAGGTGCTTCGTCGGATCGGTCGTGCGGGCAACGGGCCGGGTGATATCCAGCTTTCGGTGACAGGCGTAGGCTGGATCGGAGACACACTCTGGGTAGCCGACCTCAATCGGATCCAGTTGTTTCGCACTAACGAGCGAGTGCCGGAGCAAGTCATCCAGTTCTCCAGGGGCGTGCCCGAGGAAGGGTCGCGCCTAGCCCCAGGCCGCATGCTCGCGGACGGTACTCTCGTTGGTAGGCGTCGCATCACCGACGGACGGGTCTTCTCATCGCGAGGCGCCAACCCCGGGCTTGCGCTGCGGCGCCTCTCGCGATCCGGCGAAGTCCTGGACACGATCGCCATGATGGGTTGGTCGGGCAACGCCGTAGAGAATGAGAGAGACCCTCGGCTGTTTCCTGGCCGACACCCGCTCCGGGACCTGCCCGTTATCGGATTTAGGGGACCCCTGACGGCGCTCAAGCCGGACGGCTCCGCAGTCGTACAAATCGGGAAAGTGCATGAAGACGCAACTCCACCGACCTTCGACCTTCTGGCGATTTCGATCCATGGGGACACGCTCCTGAATCGGTCCGTAGAGTACGAACCGCGCGAAGTCACCTCCGCGATGGAACGCCGCTTGGCGGACGAGTATGCAGGGTGGCGAGCCGGAGACTACGCATCCTCGACCCGAAGCCCTCAGCTAACGGAGTCAACACTTGAGCGTAGGCGCCGCGCGGCTCGCAGAGTTTTCTGGGTTCCGGAATACCATCCCCCGGTCAGGCAGGTAGTGGCAGGAACGGACGGGACGATCTGGTTGCTTCGAGAGATGCGTGAAGACCGCGTTGACCTGTGGGAGATCTACGACTCGGATGGAACGCGAGAGGGTACAATAGAGGTTGGGCACGGTCGGAGTTCCCTGAGACCTTGGCATCCTCGTCTCGCTGTTGCCCTCGTGAGCCGCAACGAAGTCTGGGGAACCACGTTCGACGAATACGAAGTCCCATACATTCACCGGTACTTGGTTGATCGGACATGCACACCCTAGGAAACTGTCGAGATCCCGTGGTTCATTTGGGAGAAAGCGATGTTGCACCGCTGACAGGCCCGGGCTTGGAGCGGGGATGGCGGGGGGGGGCGCCCCCCGCCCCCCCCCGCCCCCCCCCCCCCCAGCCCACGCCCGCCGATATGCTCCAGAGCGACCGCTCCGCGCCCACGCCCGGAATTGAGTCCACCGGCCCCGAGCGGTCAAACCTGCCGCGCACCACGAGCGTCGCGTCCCGCCCCAGGTGTGCGAGCACCGTCGCGGATGCCGCATATGCGCGGGCCGCCGTGGCGTGGAGGGCCAACTCCGGGGCCACGAGCTCCGGCTGGATCCGACCGAAAACCCCGGAGTCCGGAATCGTGCCCGACGGGTCGTAACGCGAGAAGCTGCCTCCCACCGAGAGGGCCACGCGCTCCGACAGCCACCGGGCAGCCTCCAGGCTCACGCCGGGGCTCGCGTCGGCGATGTCCTCCGTGACCTGCACGAGGAAATCCCGGCGCAGGCGCGTCTTTCGGCCGATCGAGACCCGGAGTCCCGCGATCCAGACGGAGTCGGCGGCGGCCGCCCGCAGATCCACGGATCCAGTGAACGTTCGCTGCCGCGCCCGGAATATCGCGCCCTGACCCTCCAGGTCCCGGCGGAACGCGTCGCCGTCCAGCGCGGCATAGCGGGCCGACACCACCGCCCTGAGGGGTCCCGCGCGGCCGAGGGCATCGAGTCCTACTCTCCAACCCTTCGCCTCCCATCGGTTCGGCACCTCGTCGGTCAGGCGTGAGCCTACATGGACGTTGTCGAGGTGCTCCCGCTCGCCGTGCATCACCCAGTGCCACTGGCCCAGGCGCCCCGCGAGCCCCCCGCCCACGGCATAGTTGTTTCGCCCGACATTGCGCGCGACGATGCTGGGGCCGGCCGCGCGGCGCGGCTCCGGATCCCCGAGGCCATCGAGCTCCACGACCTCCGTTACGATCCCGCCCGGCAAGGCGATTCGGCTGTTTTCGTTCGCTTCGGACCAGCGCCCGAAGGCCGAGACCGAGAGGCCCGCGTCGGACAGGACGCGCAGCAAACCGAAGTTCAGCGCCGGTGCCGATGCCCGTCCCAGCCGTGCCGCGCGAGCCTTGCGCGTGCGGTCGTCGCTCATCTCGAGGCCGAGCCCGGCTCCGATCGCCCAGGGCCCCGCGCGCCATCCATAGGCGCTCTCCAGTCGTACCCGCACGTGCCGCATCGGCGGGGTTGTGGTGTCGGTGAACACGAAGGGATCGGGCGAGTGGCGCACCAGGTAGGTGGCGAGCGAGCCCACGTCCGAAATCGTTTCGTCGGCGACGACTCGTCCCGCGACCCCCGAACGCTCACCCAGCGGTTGCCAGCGGAGCGCCGACAACTGGACGGCACGATGGTCGCGCGCGTCGAGGGGTCTACGGTACTCTCCCACGTCGCCGCCGCCCCGGAACCGGATCTCGCCCCAGGCGTCCTCCGCCTCACGAGCCAGCGCCGCGGGCGTCCCCGTGCTGCAAAGCTGCCCGACGCGCGGAGCGGGGGCGTCGAGCAGCCGGAGCGACGGGGGCGCGGACGGTACTTCGCGCTCCCATGTGCCCAATCGCGCAAGCGGGCTCCACGCCGTCATCCAGGCGGGAGTCTCCGGCGACCGGACGGGCGTGAGCGGGTCGGCCGACTGCGCGGCGGCAGGCTGCGGCGCGGCGAGAACCATCACGACCACGGCGGTTGCGAAGCGACCTCCGTCGACCCGCCAGCAATTCGGTCTCGATGAGCGCACCCTGCACTTCGAGGTCACGGGTTCGCCCCGCCGCCGGCAGGATCCCGCGCTGGTCCCAGGAGCCAGCCCAGCCTGAACGCGCCCTCCAGGCCGAAGCGAAGTCCCCTGTTGAAGCGTGGGCTCTGGTCTTCGTTCCCGCGCGTCCCCGGCCGGTCCAGGGCGTTGAAGGCCCAGAGCGATAGCCGGCCATCGAAGGGGAGATCCAGGGTGACCTGGAGGTTCAGGAACCAGTCCGGTGCGATCTCGTCGGGACGCGTGAAGACGTTGGTGCGCGGCTCGCGGAGGTCCGCGAACCCGGGTCGGCCCCGGTCTGCCGCCGGCACCCGGACCATGTCGCCGCCGCGGGTGATGTATCCCACCCACGCCAGCGTGTCCGTCTGAGCGACATTCTCGACCTTCTCGTACACGAAGTGCTGCACGGTCCCCGTAATCACGAGCCCGAGATCCGGCTGGTGGTGCACGAGCCGGTAGGTCAGCAGCGCGCGCACGCCGGTCTGTTTCACGCTCTCCCAGAACGGCGCCCGTCCGACGCGCTCGTCCATCTGGAACGAACCGAAGCGCGTGCCGAAGTCGAGGCCGTCCTTCAGCAACTCGGTCTCGATGAGCGCGCCCTGTACTTCGAGAGCCGTGCGCAGGGGACGCAGCTGTGGGAGCCGCGCCGTCAGCTCGAGGCCCCTCGCCGCCAGCGTGAGGTTGTTGTCCGGGATATCCAGTATGACCGGAGTGGAGTCGCTCGCCATCGGGGGGTCGCGAATCTCCGGACGAGCGCCGGTGCCGATCGTCGAATCCGACAACTCGTACCGGTCCCGATAGATGACGGCCGGAGTGGACCGGATCCCCACCCCGCCCTCGGTCCGGTCCCGAAACGCGGTCACGCTCACGGACAGATCGGGCGCGGGAGCCACCTCGATCCCGGCTTCCGCCTTCGTCGTGCGGGAGAATCCCAGGGCCGGGTTGTCCGGGTTCTGAATGAAGGTGGTCAGGACGGCCAGCCGCTCCGCGGGATCGGGCGCGAACCAGTTCACGTTCACAACGTCGTAGAACTGCCGCGCGGGGCTGAGTTGTCCGAGAGACGGCTGCTTGGCGGTCCGGCCGACTCCGGCCCGCAGGCGCAGCCACGGCCGCGGGGAGAGCTGCGCGTTCAGCCGCGGCTGGAGCACGCCGTCCCGCACGCCGGAGGCCCAGTGCCCCGCGTCGTGCAGCAGGTCCAGCCGGAGGCCCGCCTGCACGTCGTAGCTCCACCGTCCACCGAGCGCGTCCACGACACGATCGTCCAGGTAGACGGCGCTTGCCGCTGCCGCGCCGAGGTCGTCGAAGCGCCGGGGTCGGTCGAAGCCCTGGACGCCGTTGAAGCTCATCTGCGGGGGAAACTCGATGTCGAACTGGTAGCCGGGCCCGGCGTTCCACTCGCGCCGCAGGACGGTCCCGGCGCGGACACGGTGATCGAGACCGAGCCAGCTCGTCCGGCGGTCGGCTTCGAGGCGCGTGAAGACCTGGCGGACATCGCCGTCGATGGCCACGCGGCTCTGGTAGGTTCCGCCGATGAACCGTCCGATGGAGCGGCCCGCGGTCACCCGGTCGGTAAAGGGCATCGCGCCGCGCGCGCGAGGAGCCTCCACGAACGAACGCTGCCGCGTGAGATCCAGCGCGCCCGTGAACTCGAGCAGGAACCCGGGTGAGAGGCTGAGTCTGGCGCGTTCGGAGATGCGCAGGCCCCGGTCGCGGCTCCAGGACGAAGCCCCCGGCGACACCACGGAGTCCTCCGGGTTGTCGTGGACGACCTGAAAGAGGTCCAGGCGCGTGTCGAGGCGAAGCCTGGGGATGGGCTCGCTCCCCGCGCCCGTAGCGAACGCCTCGCCCACGTCCGCCCTGTGAGAGAACTGGCTCGAGAACCGCACCGACTCGTTGTCGTTGAAGCCGGGGCTCGGGCGCGTACCGGTGACGTCCAGCGTGCCCGACATCGCGCCGTCGGCCGCGAGGCTCCACCCGCCGACGAAGCTCCCGCCAGCGGTGAAGGGGTCGAAGATGCTCTCCAGACGTGGCTCGAAGGCTCCCGCGCGCGTGTCCACTACGATGACGCCGTGGCTCAGGTCGCCGAAGCGCACCGACGGCACGCCGCGGATCACCTCGACCCGCTCGAGCGTCGTCGCGGGGATGCGCCTCAGGTCGATCCCTCCCCCCGCGCTCGTGGGGATGCGCAGCTCTCCGCGAGGGCCCAGGCTCTGCAGGTTCGCATTGTTCGAGATGGGAACGCCGTCCATCACGATGAGCGTGCCGAACGACGCGAGCTCGGCGGGCGACGGGCCGCTTCCCACGAGGCTCAGCACGGAGCTGGTCGGTACGGTGCGGAGCGAGATCTGTTCGACATTGTCCAGCCCCGGCGGCCTCAATACGGCCCCGGGTACCAGCTCCAGGAGCCCGGACAGCGAGGTGGCGGTTTGAACGTCGATGGCGTTCTGTCCGATCACGCTCGCGGTGCCCAGCTCACCGCGGGCCCTGGACACGGGATCGGCCGTGACCGTGACACCCTCGAGCCGAAGCGGAGACGTGGCGAGCGCCACATCGAGCTCCATGACCCCGGCCGTGGGCATGGCGAGCCGGACGCGGGCCGCGGCGTATCCGATCATCTCGACGGAGAGGACCTGGGGACCCGGCGGGACGTCCCGCAGCCGATAGCGCCCGGCCGAGTCCGTGACCACGCCCAGGTTGAGCCCCTCGATCGACACCACCGCGCCCGCGATCGCCCGGTTGGTGCCCTGGTCGGTCACGACGCCTTCCAGGCCGGTTTCCGTCTGTGCCGGGACCGGAGCGGGCGGGAGACCTCCGCCGAGTAGCAGGAGGAGGCCGAGGCGGAGGGAGCGCGGCCGCAAGGACCGGTAGCTCATCCGCCCGGAACCAGGAAACGAATCTCCTCGGGGCTGCGGCTGGTGACGGGGCCGCGCACGTCGAGCGACGCTCCGTCCTTGACCAAGAGAGCCTCCTCCCCCACGAGCAGCGCCACTCGCTCCGCTCTCTTGGGGATTTCCACCCGGATGCTGGCCCCCAGAACCGTAACGTCCAGCCGGCCGGGCTCACTCCGGAACCGCGAGGCAGCGGAGCCGAAGACACCCGCGTCGGTCCCGTCAACGAACACCACGCGGATCTCGGTCCCGGGGAGCACTTCGTGGAGCGCGATCCGGACCGGCTCGCGCGTAGCTTCCAGGAAGATTCCGGCTTCGGCCGGAGGGGTCGGAAGGGCGGCGGTCGACTCGTCGGGCTCTGCGCGGGAGGGTGCCACAGCCTCGCTCTCCATGCCCGGCATGACCTCAACGGGCGCATCGCCCGGCTCGTCGGCGAGAAGCGCCACGATCCGTTCCCACGCGCGTCCGGCCCAGCCGTACAATGGAGATGCGGGGGCGAAGGCGGAAACACCCGCGAGGACTGCAACGAGCAGACACGCCGCCAGGCCGCGTAGGCGCCCGGTGCGTCGCCGCCTCGTCCGCACACGCCGCACCACCTCCCCCCAGGCCGCCTCGACATCCGGAGCGGGATGCAACTCGCCGATGGCTCCCCGAGCCAGATGGCGAAGTGTCGCGAGCTCCTCGTGCACCGCCGAACAGGCGGGACACCCCTCCAGATGGCGCTCCACCTCACACCGATCCTCGGGAGAGAGCCAGGCCTCGACGTAGGCCTGGAGCCGGCCTTCAGGAATATGATTCATGACAGTACCCCTGTTCCCGCAGTTTGGCACTCAGGCTTCGTCTGGCGCGGGCCAGCAGAGTCGACACCGAAGTCGTCGAGACTCGCAGATGCTGAGCGATCTCGCGTTGGGAAAACCCCGCTACGCTCATCTCAAGCAGCTTCCGCGCCCGGTCGTCCAGTGTATCCAGCGCCGTCCGCACGGCGCGAATGCGCTCGCCCCGTTCCACCTCCTCGTCGGGCAGCGGAGTTGGCTTGACCCACTCCAGTCGCCAAAGCCGGAGACGTCGTCGCGTTCCTTCTCGCCGCAAACTGTCGCGAAGCGCGTTTCCCGCCGTCCGGAAAAGCCAGCGCCTGAGTTCCTCGCGAGATCCCCGGACGTTCTTCACAACCATACGCGCGAACGCTTCCTGGGCCGCGTCCGCAGCGAGGTCCGGATCGCTCGTCATGGCGCGGCAACGCCCCAGAAGCGCGGGATAGACCTCTTCGAAAAGTTCTCTAGGGTCCACCCGCTCGCTCCGGGACGGTGGGCGAGGGTCCGAGGTCACAGCCTCGGATCCAGACGCGTCCCTCCCTAGAGAAGGAACGTTTCAGGAGGGCGTTTCGTGACAAGCGGGCGGGTCGGAGAAGGCAATGAGCGCGACGAGGGTCGGGCTTGCTGTGCGCAAGCGTTCGCTTGGAAACCTTGATTCGCGGATCTCGGAGCGGACGACCGAGAACCCAAGCGACGGAAGGTGCAAAAGTATGCGCACCGCCCGGAGCGTCGGCAAGGGACCAGGAAGGATCTCGGAGACGATGAACCACAGGGAAGCTGGTGATTGTGCCAGGCCGGTTACGACATGGGCAGGCCAACAGGGCACCGCTCGCGCTGTCGTATTTCGTGGTACTCAAACGTTGTCTTGCGTGGTGATCATGTGCATCGAGGCGTTGGGCGACATGGAGGTGGGCGCGTGACTGGAATCAGCCGGAGGGGTCGAGGCAAGGTCGAGCCTGCGTCGCAGGGCGGACTTGCGATCGGTCGTTGGCGCACATTGACGGTATTGACCGTGGTTCTTGCTGGTCTGTCGGCTCTGCTTGCGACTCAGAAGCGGCAGCTCCGTGCGGAGGCGGAGGCGCTGCGGGAGACGGTCCGGCGGCAGGTAGATTTTCCGCACACGGGCATGGTGGTCCCCGCATTCGACGGTGTAACGCTGGAGGGTGACGAGGTGAGGATCGGTGTGGCGGCGCCGGGAACCCGACAGATCCTCTTCATGCTGGACACCCGGTGCGGGAACTGCCTCGTCACGCTCCCGGCATGGAACCGGATGGCGGAGGCAGTCGCGCACGACGATGCATCCGTCGAGGTGTACGGGCTGTCCCTGGATCCGGCACCGGAAACCCGGGCCTACGTGGAGGAGCACGGACTCGGCTTCTCGGTGGTTCTCTTCGACGACGAGCGCTACCGCGAGTTGTACCGGGTGCGGGGCATTCCAATCACGCTGGTGGTCAATGAGATCGGGGCAGTCGAGTACGTGAGGCTCGGCTCGATCTTCGGTGAGTGGGCCGATCCCGTCGTGGACTCGGTCGTGACTGCGGCGGTGGCGGGACGATGATCCCTTGAGCGCCGACGTGGCGGAAGCTTGGCGGTTGGAGGTCGCGCCGGAGCACGAGGCTCCGGTTTTTTTCACCTTTGGTTGGAGGTACTCATGAAGAAGAGGGTTGCGGTGGTTCGCCAAGTGCTGTTGGGGCTATTGGTTGCCTCGGTCATCACGTTCGGGAGCGTCGAGGTGGCGCGCGGACTTGGAGGGACGGCCCGAGCTGAGTGCACCGGCTGCCCTGACGACGATTGGTGCACCCAATGCTGCAAGGGTGAGCCTAGCCTCTGTCTGGAACCGGACCGGCAATGCATGTGTGGGTGAAGTTGTAGGGAAGCCTTGTCTCTGGGGCGGCGATCGCCGCCCCAGAGATCCGGTACGGATCGAGGTAGAGACGGCCTTGAACAGACGGCCGTGTGAATCCCGTAGGAAGGGGCGGACCATGGCACGCCGGCAGACCGGTCTCTTCCCGATCTTCGCTCTCGGCTGCTTCCTTGCGAGTTGTTCGCCTGGCGACGATCCCGTCGAACTTCGGCCTCCGCCTCCGGACACTACCTCTCGCAGCGTCGGAGACACGGTCCAGCGAGGGAGCCTGACCGTCACGGTTACGGCGGCTGGCGAAGCGAGTCGGGCTCTCGAGGCTCTCGGGCGTCCAGCCGACCGCGTGCCGGAGGCGCACGTCAGAATCCGCCGCGTCGGCGAGTCGCCGGTCGAGGTGGGCACTACGGACTCCCTCGGGGAAGTTACCTTCGCGGGGCTTCTGCCCGGGCGATATGACATCACCTCCCTTCGCCTCCTGAATGCAGACGAGACGGCCCGGATCAACGAGGCGGACTCGGCCCTGAGCGGCGTCAACGCTTTCGGGGGCGGCAACCGCGTCCAGGTCCAGCCGCCGTCCAGCACCGCGGACGTCGAAGCGGTGGCCGGTCGCCGAGGCTCCCTCGTAATCAGCGAGGTCCATGACTGGTCGCCGCGCGAGATCGGTGGACCCACTGTCCAGTATTCGCTGGCCAAGTATGTCGAGGTCTACAACAACGCGGACACGACCGTGTACCTGGATGGCAAGATCATCGCCCAGGCGTTCGATTTCGTGTGGGAAAGCGACGCTTCGCCAGACCGCTGCGTCGACTATGAACGCTGGCGGCTCGATTCCGAAGGCATCTGGGCGCAGCGCGTACTCCGATTCCCCGGCTCGGGACGGGAATACCCTGTCCTGCCGGGTCAGGCCCGCGTAGTGGCGCAACAGGCGATCAATCATGAGGAACTCTATCCCGGATCCGGACTCCCGGACCTCTCGCGGGCCGATTTCGAGGTGTTCGGCATGGGTCAGGACATCGACAATCCGGCCGTGCCCAACATGGAGCACGTCGGGTTCAGGCCTTCCGTCGACCCACTGGGAAGGGGGTTGCTGCTGAGTTCCATCCCCATCCTCGTGGTGGTTGACAACGTCGACCTTGAGTCTTTGCCCACAGACAAGCTGCCCCTGCAATATCCGGACTACCACCGGTTCCCCGGTGAGGCGATCCTGGATCTGGTCACGACCCAGCCGGTTCCTCGAGCCCACCTGACCTGGCGCTTTTGCGAGCGCCTGGTTAGCGGAGTGTTCGATCGTCAGGTAGCCATCATCAAGGATGAGTTCGCCGGCAACTCGATGCATCGGCGCGTGCTCGGCACGACCCGCACCGGATACCCCATCCTGCAACGCACGAAGACGAGCGCCGTGGACCTCGTGCGGGGTGCAAGAAGCCCGGGGCGGGTGCCTTAAGGCTCTGTCCGAGATGTCCGCCGGTCAGTACAGGAGATACCGTTCCCGCACCCGCCGGAATTCGATCAGGTCGGGCTGCCATGCGGCGCGCACCTCCTCCAGGGACGCGCCCGCCTCAACCGCCAACCGCAGGCGATCGGTGCCCGCGAGCCGGTCGAAGGCGGCTTCGCGCCATTCCCACCGGTCGCCGGAGAGCGCGGCAGCTTCGATGAGCGCGGCCACCGCGGCCTCGGTGGGGTCGTAGCCCGGATCGGTGGCGACCAGCCGCACGCCTCCCACCTCGACTCCGCCGTGCTTGCCGTCGCCGGGGTTTTCCGGCACGAAGCGAACCGCCTCGAAGCGCACACCCGGGAGGCCGTTCGCCATCAGGTTCGCGGCCAGCGCCTCTCCGTCCAGCCAGGGGGCCCCGATCTGCTGAAAGGCGATGGGCGTGCCCCGGCCCACGGATAGGTTGGTCCCTTCGAACAGGCAGGTGCCCGGATAGTGACGGGCGCTCTCCACCGAAGGCATGTTCGGCGAAGGCGCCACCCAGGGCAGCCCGGTGTCGGTGAACCAGTCGCTCCGGCTCCATCCCGACAGCGGAGCCACGCCGAGCTCCACGTCCACCCCGAACTCGCCCTGGAAGAGCCGCGCCAGTTCGCCCGGCGTCATCCCGTGGCGCATGGGGATGGGGTACATGCCCACAAAGGAAGCGAACGCGGGATCCAGCACGTTCCCCTGCACCTCGGCGCCCCCGATCGGGTTGGGCCGGTCCAGCACCACAAAGGGGATCCCGGCTTCTCCGGCTGCCTCCATCGCCAGCGCCATGGTGTAGACGTAGGTGTAGTAGCGCGCGCCGATGTCCTGGATGTCGAAGAGGAGCACCTCGACGCCTTCCAGCATCTCCGGCGTCGGCTTGCGGGTCGCTCCGTAGAGCGAATGGATCGGCAGCCCGGTGCTCGGGTCCATCCCGCTGTCGACGAGTTCGCCGGCTTCGGCCTCGCCCCGGATGCCATGCTCGGGAGAATAGAGCGCGACCAGCTCCAGGCGCGCGTCCCGGTGCAGGAGGTCGATGGTGGAGACGCCCCGGCGGTCGATGCCCGTGTGGTTGGTGACCAGCCCGGCGCGGCGGCCCCCGACCAGGTGGATGGAGTCCGCGAGCAGAACCTCGATGCCGGGGCGGGCTTCGCCGGCCGCCTGCGCGCCGGCGCCGCCCGACGCGTCCACGGCCGATTCGCGCCCGCCGCGCGCGACCAGATTCACGGCGAGGAGGACCGCGCCCGCGGCAACCAGGCCGGCGCCGACCCGCGATTTTCGGAAACCTGCGGAAACCATTACCTTGCGCCAGTCCTCGATTTCAGCAGTCCATGGATGGCCAGCGGGCTGTCAACTTCGTCCGGGGGGAAGAAGTCGTCAACCGGTGCTTGCGCTGAATAGTCGGGCGACGTCCGGTTCGCGCCGCGCGACGCCCCTTCGCACGGCGGGTCTCGCCTCCCTCCTGGCGCTCGTTCCGATCGTTGTCTCCTGTAACACCGCGCGGTCCGGTCGCGCCACGCCCGAGCCCTCCCCGTCGACGGAAGCCCCGGCCCGGGAAGCGCCCCCTCCGGCTCGCGGGACGGTGCCCCCTCCAGGTCGCGGCACGGCTCCCCCTCCCACCGATCGGGCGGCTCCGGCTTCCTCGCCCGCGGGTTCCGCCGCGGAGACGCCCACCGTGGCCGTCTCGCCTGCGCGACCCGCCCGCGTCGCCGACGAAACATCGACTCCGGGTTCTCCGGCCTCCGCAGGACCACCAGGCGCCTGGGCATCCTCCGTGCTCGAGTCGATGACCCTGGAGGAGAAGGCAGGCCAGCTGCTGATGCCGTGGATGCTCGGCGACTTTGCGCCCGCGGGCTCCGAGGACTTCGAGCGCATTGCCGAGGCCGTGCGCGACGACGGGGTCGGCGGCGTGATCGTGTCGGTGGGCTCTCCATCGGAGGTGGCCGCCAAGATCAACAACCTGCAGTCGTTGGCGAAATACCCGCTGCTGGTGGGGGCGGACCTGGAGAGCGGGGCCGGCTACCGCATGCGCGGGGCGGTCTTCCTGCCCAACAACATCGAGCTGGGCGGCGCCACCCTGTTCCCGTCGCTGATGGCGGTGGGCGCGACGGGCGACGACAGCCTGGCCTGGGAGATGGGCCGCGTCACCGCCGTGGAAGCGCGTGCTGTGGGCGTCCACCTCCCCTTCGCGCCGGTGCTGGACGTCAACAACAACCCGGACAACCCGGTCATCGCCACCCGCTCCTTCGGCGAGGACCCCGCAGACGTCGCCCGCCTCGGCGCCGCCTTCGTGCGCGGGCTTCAGGAGCACGGCGCGATCGCGACCGGCAAGCACTTCCCGGGCCACGGCGACACCGGAGTGGATTCCCATGTGGACCTGCCGGTGATCCGCGTGGACCGCGAGCGCCTGGACCGGGTCGAACTGCGTCCCTTCCGCGCGGCGGTAGATGCCGGCATGGGCGCCGTCATGAGCGCGCACGTGTCGATCCCTTCCGTCACCGGTTCCGCGTCGATGCCCGCCACCCTCTCTCCGGCGGTTCTCTCGGACCTGCTGCGCGGAGAGATGGGGTTCGAGGGCCTCATCGTGACCGATGCCATGAACATGGCCGCGATCACGCGCCGATTCGGGGCCCGCGACGCGGTCGTGCGCGCGCTCGAGGCCGGCGCCGACATCATCCTCATGCCCGACAACCCGCGCGGAGCCCGCGAGAGCCTGGTCGCCGCGGTCCGCTCGGGCCGCGTGACCGAGGCGCGCCTGGACCGGTCGGTCGCCCGCATCCTCGATCTGAAGGAGCGCATGGGGCTGGATCGCGAGCGCTACACGGACATCTTCCGGATCCATCGCAGAGTCGGGATCCCGGATCATCTGGAGCAGGCGACGGAGATCGCCGAGGCATCCATTACCCTTCTGCGCAACCGCCGCAACCTGCTCTCGCTGCGCGGCACTCGCACCGCGAACGTTCTTTCCGTCACCTACCGCGGCCGCAACGACCTGCTTGCCGGACGCTACTTCAACCCTCGCGTGCGCGCGACCTACCGGCGGCTGCGCACGGCGGACCTGCACTCGGGCTCCGGCGACACCGAGTACGAGCGCCTGCTCGCGCGCGCCTCCCGCTCGGACCTGGTCATCGTCTCAGCGTACGTGGTCGCGGCCCGCACCGACGGCCAGCCGAACCTGCCCGAGCCCCTTTCCGACTTCGTCGCGGCGCTGGCGGACCGTCGCGTGCCGCACATCGTCATCTCCTTCGGCAACCCCTATCTGCTTTCCGACGTCCCCGAAGCCCAGGCCTACATGCTGGCCTGGAGCGGCTCGGAAGTCAGCCAGGTCGCCGCCGCCCGGGCACTCTTCGGGGAGATTCCCATCCGCGGGCGCACGCCCACCCGCCTCCCGTCCCTCTTCGATATCGGAGACGGGATCCAGTTGCCCCTCCGGGGCCGGTAGGGCGACGTGAGACACGCCGGGCGGGTTCGTCCCGCAGGGCCGCTTCCAGGGCGGTTCGGGATCGCCGTCCGATGGCCGGGGATGGTGTTGCTCCTCCTGCTTGCCGTCCCGGCAGCCTGCGACGGCCCGGCTCAGGGTTCCGGCGGAGCGGAGGGATCGCCTGCGGTCCTCTATTACGATGAACTCGATGGCCGGGCGAGTACATGGGTGGATGGGACACTCGCTTCGCTCTCCCTGCGCGAGCGCATCGCGCAGTTGGTCGTCCCCTGGGTCCCCGGTGCGTACGCGTCGTCGAGCGACGCCAGCTTCCGCACGCTGGAACGATGGGTGGCGGAGGAGGGCATCGGAGGCGTCGTCATCTCGATCGGCTCGCCCCACTCCTACGCCTCGCTCCTGAACCGCCTCCAGGCCGCGGCCCGGGTCCCGCTGCTGGTCACTGCGGACTTCGAGAACGGGGGGCCCGGAATGCGCGTCAACCACTCCTACGCCCTTCCCACGCTGCTCCCGCAGGGGGGAGGCACCAGCTTCCCGCCCACGATGGCCTTTGGCGCCATCGGCGACCCGGCGTTCGCCCACGAGTACGGGCGCATCACGGCGGTGGAGGCGCGGGCGCTCGGCGTCCACCTGAACTTCGCCCCGGTTCTCGACGTCAACTCCAATCCCGAGAACCCCATCATCAACACCCGTGCCTTCGGCGAGGACCCGGAGGCGGTGGCGCAGCTCGGGGCGGCGTACATCGAGGGTGCCCGCGCGGGGGGCGTGCTCACCACGGCGAAGCACTTTCCGGGTCACGGCGACACCCGCACCGACTCGCACATCGAGCTTCCGGTCGTGACCGCGGACGTGGAGCGCCTTGAGTCGATGGAGCTGGTGCCCTTCCGGCGGGCCGTATCCGCCGGCGTGGACGCGGTGATGACCGCCCACGTCGCGGTGCCCGCCATCCTGGGCGACGACGTGCCGGCGACGCTCTCCCCCTACTTCCTCACCGGGCTCCTGCGCGAGGACATGGAGTTCGACGGCCTGGTTTTCACGGATGCCCTGCGGATGGGCGCCATCTCGCGGGGATACGGTGCGGGAGAGGCGGCGGTGCTGGCGCTGGAAGCGGGCTCGGACGTGCTCCTCGCACCCGAGGACGTGGTCGGGGCCATCGACGCGGTGGAGGTCGCGGTGCGCACGGGCCGGGTGTCGCGCGAACGCATCGACCGGTCGGTGCGGCTGCTGCTGGCCGCCAAGGCGCGCGTCGGACTCCACGAGCGCCGCGCCGTCGACCTGGCGGCCGTCGCCGACATCGCGGGTTCGGCCCGGCACCTGACCTTCGCCGACCTCGCCGCCGAGCGCTCGGTCACCCTGGTGCGCGACCGCGACGGCCTGGTGCCGCTGCCCGCCGCAGCCCGCGGCCGGGTGGTGAGCGTCACCTACGCCCGCGACCAGGACCTGATCGCCGGACGCGAGTTCGACCGGGTGGCGGCGCGCTTCGTGGACAGCTTCGGCAGCCTGCGCCTCGACGAGGGATCGGATGCGGCGGCGTACCAGGGGGTTCAGGCGGCCGCGCGCGATGCGGACGTAGTGCTCCTGAACGTGTACGTGCCCCCATTCGCCGGGGCGGGCTCGGTGGCCGTCCCGGAGGCGCTGCGCGAGATGGTGCGCGAGCTGTCCGCGCGCGGCGCGGTGGTGGTCTCCTCCTTCGGCAATCCCTACTCGCTGAGCGCCTTCGAGGACCTGGGCAGCTACCTCATCGCCTGGGGCAGCCACGAAGTCTCGCAGCGCGCCGGCGCCTTCGCGCTTATGGGGGCGGCGGAGATCTCCGGGACGCTCCCCATCAGCATCCCGCCCGACCACGCGGCGGGTGACGGGCTCCGGAGGGAAGCGCTCCCCGAACCGGCGGCGATCCGGGAGGCCCTGATGGCCGTGCCGTCCTGGGTCGTACAGCCGCTGGAGTTCGTGACCGCCGCGCGCGCCGCGGATGACGAACAGGAGGTCCAGGGGCAGATCTCCCCGCTCGAGGGCGATCCCGCGGCCGCGGGCATGTCGGAAGCCGTTCTGGAGGCGCTCGACCGCCGCATCCTGCGTGCCATCGCCGACTCGGCCAGCCCGGGCGCGGCGCTCGCCGTCGTGCGCCATGGCCAACTGGTGCGCCTGCGCGGCTACGGCCGCCTGGACTGGGATCCCGTGTCCGCCCCCGCCACACCCTCCTCCATCTACGACATGGCCTCGGTCACCAAGGTGATGGGCACCACCAGCGCCGCCATGATCCTGGTGGACGAGGGCCGCCTCGACCTGGACGCCCCCGTGGTGCGCTACCTCCCCTGGTGGTCGGCGGGCGACCCGCGCAAGGAGGCGGTCACCGTGCGCCAGCTCCTGCTGCACCGGGGCGGGCTGCCTCCCTTTCGCCGCTTCTTCCTGGAGATGGAAGGCGTGGATGCCTACCAGCAGGCAATCGCCGAACTGCCGCTCGACTACGCGCCCGGCGACAGCACGGTGTACTCGGACATCGGCATGATGACGGTCGCGTGGGCGATCGAGGAGATCACCGGCCAGCCGCTGGACCGCTTCCTGGACGAGCGCGTGTGGGGACCGCTCGGGATGCAGGACACCGGCTTCAGCCCCGACTCCGCGCTGCACGGGCGCGTGGCCCCCACCGAGATCGACGCCGACTACCGGGGCGTCCACGTGCGCGGGGTGGTCCACGACGAGAACGCCTGGGCGGTGGGGGGCGTGGCCGGCCACGCCGGTCTCTTCTCCTCCGCGCGCGACATCGCCGTCTACGCGGCCATGATGCTCGGCGGAGGCCGCGCCGGCCCCTGCGACGCCACGCCGGGCACACCCTGCAGCGCGCCCCGGGCGGAGGCGGCCCGCATCGTGGAGTCCGCAACGCTGGACGGCTTCACCGGCCGCCACGACTCCAGTGCGAGCCGCGCTACCGGCTGGGACACCCCCTCCGGCAACTCCTCGGCGGGACGGTTCTTCACCGGGCGCGCCTTCGGCCACACCGGCTTCACCGGCCCCTCCGTGTGGATCGACCCAGAGCTCGACCTGGCCGTGGTGCTGCTCCTGAACCGAGTCAACCCCACCCGCGAGAACACCCGGCACGTGCCGCTGCGGCGGGAGGTGCACGACCTGGCCGCCCAGGCCGTGACAGACCTCGAGATCGAGCCGCGGCCGCCGTCGTGATCGTTCGCGACCGGCTCACCATCGGCCGCCGCGTGGTCTGCGTGGCGGCCTCGCCAGCCCGGATCGAGCACCCGCGCGCGGTCGGCAACCGGGCGACAGCGCTCCCTTGAACGGCTTCGGAGGCGTCGACTTCGCCGTACTGGTGGCCTACCTGGCCGCCACCACCGCCTGGGGCGCCTGGCTGGGCCGCCGCCAGAGGGGCGGGGCGGACTACTTCCTGGGGAACCGCAGGCTGCCCTGGGGGGCCGTGCTGCTGTCGGTGGTGGCCACCGAGACCAGCACGCTGACGTTCCTCTCCATTCCCGGGGTCGCGTACCTGGGCACCCTGGGCTTCCTGCAGCTGACCTTCGGATACCTGGCCGGCCGGCTGGTGGTCGCGTCCCTGCTGCTGCCCGCCTACTACCGCGGCGAGCTCAAGACCGCCTACGCCCTCCTGGGCGCCCGTTTCGGCAGCGGGGTTCGGCGCCTCACATCGGCGATCTTCATGGTCACCCGCCTCCTCGCCGACTCCGTACGCCTCTTCGCCACCGCCATCCCGCTCGCGCTGGTCACCGGCTGGCCCTACCCGCTCTCCATCCTGGTGATCGGCGCGCTCACGGTGGTCTACACCTACTTCGGCGGCATCAAGGCGGTCGTCTGGGTGGATGCGGTGCAGATGGCCCTCTACCTGCTGGGTGCGGCCATCGCCGTCTTCGTGCTGCAGGGTCTTGTCGATGGGGGATGGCCGGCGATCCTGGCGCAGGCGGGCGCGGCGGGCAAGCTCCGCATCGTGGACCTCTCCTTCGACCTCTCGGTGCCCTACACGCTGTGGGCGGGGCTGCTGGGCGGCGGCTTCCTGGCGATGGCCTCCCACGGCACCGACCAGCTCATCGTGCAGCGCCTGCTCACCTGCAAGGACCTGGCGGCCAGCCGCAGGGCGCTCATCGGCAGCGGCGTGGCGGTCGTGGGCCAGTTCGCCGTCTTCCTGCTGGTGGGGCTCGGCCTGTGGGCCTTCTACGAGAACCGCGCCTTCGACGCCTCCGACGAGATCTTCGCGCGCTTCATCGTCGAGGAGCTGCCTGCCGGCATCACCGGGCTTCTGATCGCGGGCGTGTTCGCGGCGGCGATGTCGTCGCTTTCCTCCTCCATCAACTCGCTCGCGTCCTCCTCCGCCTACGACTTCTGGGCTCCCGCGCGCGGCATCGAGGACGACGCGCGCATCCTGCGGGCCGGCAAGCTCTTCACCCTGATCTGGGCCGGGCTGCTGGTCGGGGGCGCGATCCTGTTCATCCCGCTGAGCGCCGGCACCAGCGCTGTCGAAGTCGCCCTCGCAGTCGCCTCGCTGGTCTACGGCGGCCTGCTGGGCGCCTTCGCCCTGGGCGTGCTGTCGCGGCGCGCCAGCGCGCGCGCGACGGGAGTGGGCATGGTGGCCGGGATCGGCGTGGTCACCTGCATCTGGATCTTCTTCCCCGACCTGGTGGCGTGGCCCTGGTTCGTGCTCATCGGGACGGCGATTACGGTGGTGGTTGGGATGGCGCTGGGTGGGGCGCGGCCGACGGCCGACAGAGCCTGATGCGCATTCCGGTCGCGGTCCCCGGGTGGCCGCCGCGAGGTGGCGGGGGATTGGTGGGTATTCCGGGCGCACCTGATGCGATGGGCGTGAGAGGACTCGGGCTGCCCGCCGCCGCCGCCCCACCCTCACCCCCGTGACGGGGCCGTACGTCGCGGGCGTTGACGACGGCAGGACCCCGCCCGTGACCGGAGCCTTCGTCGCGGGCGTCGACGGGGGCGGGACCCGCACCCGCGTGCTGCTCCTCGCCCGCGACGGCGCGACCGGCGGCCGGGCGGAAGGCCCCGCCGCGCTGGTGCGTCCCGACCGCCCCGCCCCCGCGGCCCGGGTGGTCGCGGACACCGTCCGCCGCGCCGCCGAAGAAGCCGGGGTCGCCCTTCCGCTCCCGGCGCTGTGGGCCGGCCTGGCCGGTGCCGGCCGACGCGAGGTGCGCCGCGCGCTGGAAGCGGCCCTGCGCGACGAGCAGGTCGCGCGCACGGTGCGGGTCGGCACGGACGTGGAGGCGGCGTTCCACGACGCTTTCGGCGGCGCCCCGGGCATCGTGGTGGTGGCCGGCACCGGCTCGGTGTTGCTGGGGGTGGGGGAAGACGGCCGCCGCCTGCAGGTCGGTGGGTGGGGCGCGGTGATGGGCGACGAAGGGAGCGGCTACCAAATCGGCGTGTCGGCCCTGCGGACCATCGCGGCCGCGGCCGACGGGCGCGGCCCCTCGACCGCCCTCACCGCCGCCGTTCTCGACCACCTCAGCCTCGACCGCCCCCGCAGCTTGCCCGTCTGGGCCGAGTCCGCCACCAAGGCCGAAATCGCCGCCCTCGCGCCCTTGGTGATCCGCACCGCCCGCTCCGGCGACGCCGCCGCAAGCACCGTGGTCCGGAGCGCCCTGGACGCACTCGGCGATCAGTTGTCCGCCGCCATCCACAACCTCTTCTCCTCCGGCGCCCCCCCTCCAGTGGCCCTCGCTGGCGGCCTCATCGCCCCGGACGGCCCCTTGCGCTCGGACCTGGAGCGCCTCGCCTCGTCGGCTGGCGGCCGTCTGCTCCCCCGCGCCGTCGTCCCCCAACGTGGCGCGGCCCGTCTCGCCCTCACCCTTCCGGACTGACCGCTGCCCGTCACCACCTGTCCGCACCTCGGCGAACTGGTCGAAGAGTTCCCCGATCGGAAGCGGCCCGCCTGGAAGGTCGTCCGGTGGCGCGCCGGCGACTTGACCATGTCGCCGGAAAGCGGCTTATTCCCGCCATGATCAAACCGGATTACCGGCCCTCCGCGACTTCCCGCGCCGGGCGGGATTCGCAGTCGAAGCGGCCCGCAGCTTCTCCGAACCCGTGACGTCCGCTCCAACACCTGTCCGCGAGGTACGCCGTCCGGTTGCGCCTCCGATCCGGATCATGAAGTTCGGCGGAACCTCGGTCGGAAGCGCCTCGCGCATCCGGCACGTCGTCGGCCTCGTCGCAGATGCCCGGGCCGACTCCACCCCTGTCGTGGTCGTCTCCGCGGTGGGCGGCATCACGAACCGGCTGGTCGAGGTCGCCGACCTTGCGGGGCGCGGAGACGAGGGCCACGCGGCGGTGACGCGGGAGATCGAAGCCGCGCACCGAGAGCTGCTCCACGCCCTTGCTCCGGCCGACGAGACGCCGAGCCTCTCCCTGCGCCTCGACGCGGCGATGGACGAACTCCGGCGCCTCGCGAGCGGAGCCCAGTTGCTCGGCGAGTGCACCCTCCGCACGCGCGACCGGATCCTTGCCTTCGGCGAACTTCTCTCCTCCGTGCTGGTCGCCGCGTGCATGCGCTCCCACGGGATCGCGGCCGTCGACGTGGACGCAAGGGAGCTCTTCCGGACCGACAATCGGTTCGGTTCGGCAAGGGTGGATCAGCGGGGCTCGCGGCAGCTGGTGCGCGCGCGGCTTCCCGGAGACGCCGGGATCCCGGTCGTCACAGGGTTCATCGGCTCGACGGCGGAGGGGGAGACGACCACGCTGGGCCGGGGCGCGTCCGACTACACCGCCACCCTTCTCGCCTCGATGCTCGGCGCGGCGGAGGTCGAGATCTGGACGGACGTGGACGGCGTCCTCACCGCGGATCCGCAGGCCGTGCCCGAAGCGGCCCCGATACGCGAGATCAGCTACGAGGAGCTCCTCGAGCTCGCCCACTTCGGGGCGAAGGTGATCTGCCCCCCGGCGGTGGAGCCCGCCCGGCGCGCCGGAACCGTGCTGCGGATCCGGAGCACCCTCGATCCGTCCCTCCCGGGGACGCTGGTCGTGGCCTCGCTTCCCGCGGATCCTCTTCGGCCGGTCCGCGGCATTTCAGCGACCAGGGACGTGGCGGTGATCCGGCTCGCCGGGGTCGAGACGGTCGGTGTCACGGAGGCCTCGCAGCGGATCTTCCGTGCGCTTCGTCTTGCCGACGTGGACTCGCTTCTCTTCACGCAGGACTCGGGCGCGCACGCCGTGTCCCTCGCGGTCAGGGGTGCCGACGCGGAACGCGCCCGGGTCGCGCTGGGGGCCGAGTTCCGGAGGGAGCGGGAGTTGCGGCTGGTGCGTGAACTGGCCGTCGAGCAGGGCTTTTCGATCCTCGCGGTGGTGGGAGAGGGGATGCGCGACACGCCCGGTGTCTCCGGGAAACTCTTCTCCGCGCTGGGCGCCGCGAAGGTGAATCTGCACGCCATCGCCCAGGGATCCTCCGAGCGCAACATCTCATGGGTCGTGAGCACGGGGCAGGAGGGTGTCGCGCTCCGCACCGTTCACCGGGCCTTCTTCACTCCGCCGGGCGAACTCGAGCCCGTCCGCATCCTGGTACTCGGGGCGGGCGGCGTCGGCGCAGCCTTCCTGGACCAGCTCGCCGCAAATGGGGACGATGCCATGCGGCCCCACGGGATCCAGCCTGTCCTGGTCGGAATCTCGAACAGCCGGAGCGCCGTAACCGACCTCGAAGGCCTGGTGTCCGGCCGGTGGCGATCGCACCTCGAGGGCGGCTCGGACGACCCCGAGCGAGCCTTCGAGGCGGTCTGGACGGGCGACCCGCTCGTCGTCGTCGACTGCACCGCGAGCGCGGCCATCTCGGCGAGGTACGCGGACTACCTCCGCGCCGGGGCCGCCGTGGTCACGGCGAACAAGATCGCTCTCTCCGGACCCATCGAGGAGTACACGACGCTCATGCGCCTTGCCGCGCGCGGGAGCGGCCTCCACCACGGGACGACCGTGGGGGCCGGCCTTCCGATGGTTCAGATGATCGCCGAGCTTGGGCGGAGCGGCGACACCGTCACCTCTCTGGAGGGAACGCTGTCGGGGACGCTCAGCTTCCTGATGGACGAGCTGCACCGCGGGCGCCGGTTCAGCTCGGCGGTCGAGGAGGCCCGGCGGAAGGGGATCTCCGAGCCGGATCCGAGGGAGGACCTGGGCCTTCGCGACGTGGTCCGCAAGCTCGTCATCCTGGCGCGGACGGCGGGGATCCGGATCGAATCCTCCGATGTCGACGTCGAACCGATCCTCCCGGAGCGCCTCCTCCAGCCCGGCTCGGTCCGGGAGTTCATCGAGCGGCTCTCCGGGCTCGACGCCGAGATGGCGGAGAGGGCCCGCGCGGCGGCGGCGCAAGGGCGGCGGCTCGTCTGCTTGGCGCGGGTGGCGCCCGGCGCGGCCTCCGTCCGCCTCGAGGCGATGCCCGCGCAGCAACCCGCCGAGCGAACCCGCGGGACCGAGAACCTCCTCGTCATCCGCTCTCGATGGTACGCCGATCATCCTATGGTGATTCAGGGCCCCGGAGCGGGACCCGAGGTCACCGCCGCCGGGCTCATGACCGACCTGGTGGCGGCTGCCGGGCGGGTTGCCAACCGAGCGGGGCAGGATCGGCGGCGAACTTCCTGGCCCCGGTCAGGTCTTTCGACGTAGGCCGTCTGCCATTTTGGCAGACTCTCGCCCTTCTCCCGCCTGGAACGCAACCCCGCCCCATCGAGCGTCTCCATCACCTGACAAAATGGCAGACTTGTCCGCTTGCCTCCCTGGGCCGGACAGACATCTTGTCATGCCAATGTCCCGCAACTCGTTGTCGTCAGACATTTTGGCAGACTCTTCACTGGCACGCTCCCTGCCGCTGACAGAGCCGACGCGTGCAGGATCAGGCATCGGAAGCCTGACGACGCGGATTCGGTTACAAGAGACTCAATGGAGGAAACATGACGACCATCGCCAAGTACCGTTCGCTCTCGCCCACGCAGGTGCTCAGGGCCTTCAATTCCGCCTTTCCTACCAGCCCGTCCTTCCCCTTCGGGGCCTTCATCAACACGGACTGGGTTCCGCCCGTCAACGTCGAGGAGACCGCGGACTCGATCCTCGTGACCACGGAACTCCCGGGCGTATCGCCCGACGACGTCGAGATCGAGGTTGAGGAGAACGTGCTGACGATTCGCGGGGAGAAGCACGAGGAGCGCGAGGAGGAGGACGCCGAGCGCCACATGCACATCTCCGAGCGGATCACGGGAAGCTTCAACCGCTCCTTCACCCTGCCGCGCAAGGTGGACGTCGAGGGCATCGACGCCGACTTCGGCGACGGGGTGCTCAGGGTCAGCGTCCCCAAGGCGCCCGAGACCCGCGCCCGCAGGATCGAGGTGAAGGCGCGCGCCTAGCGGCCGACCCCCGGGGAAGACCCGCGCCTGGCCAGCCAGCCCTGCGGTGAGCGCTGCGCCTGGCCGCGGCCCCCTTGACGCCGCCGGACCGAATCGGACCCGGTTTCCGCCGGGTCCGTTTTTTCGTGCGCTCGATTCCGCCCTCGCGGCCGGCCGGGCTCGGGAACGAAACGCTGGCGGAGCGGGACGCGTCTCCGGGCGCCGAAAAAGCCCCGGTCCGATATCATGTTTGATGGCATCCCGGGGGATGCTAACTTGGTGGCGACCTGTTCCGTTCCCCAGGCGCGCAGGAACGCGTCCTCGATTCCCGGTCCCGCCGGCGCCCGTCACCTGAAACGAACTCGCGCATGACCCACGCCACCACCCGGCCCCCGCCGGGATCGCGCGTCTTCAGCGGAATGCAGCCCAGCGGCGAAGCCCACCTCGGCAACTACCTGGGTGCGTTGCGCCAGTGGGCCGCCATGCAGGAAGACTACGACTGCATCTACTGCATCGTGGATCAGCACGCCATCACGGGTCCCTACGAACCCGGGGCGCTCCCCGGCGCCGTCTTCGATCTCGCGATCGGCTTTCTGGCCTCGGGCCTCGATCCCGAGCGCTCCATCATCTTCGTGCAGTCCGATGTCCCGGAGCACACCGAGCTGAGCTGGCTCTTCAACTCGGTGGCGCCCATCGGCGACCTCGAGCGCATGATCCAGTTCAAGGAGAAGTCCGAGCGCATGGAGTCGGTGCCGGTAGGGCTCCTAAACTACCCGGTGCTGCAGGCCGCCGACATCCTCCTCTACCGCGCCGACGTGGTGCCCGTGGGAGAGGACCAGCGCCAGCACCTTGAGCTGACCCGGGACATCGCGCGCAAGTGGAACGCCCGCTTCGGCAAGTACCTGCCGGAGCCCCGGCCCTACATTCCGCGCGCGGGCCGGATCGTGGGGCTGGACGGCCGCTCCAAGATGAGCAAGTCGCTCGGCAACACGGTGGGCATCCTCGACGAGCCCGACGAGATCCGCAGGCGCGTGCGCACCGCGGTGACCGATCCGGCGCGCATCCGCAGGACCGACCCCGGGCGCCCGGAGGTCTGCAACGTCTATTCGCTGCACGAACATTTCGCGGACGGCGAGCGGCTCGAGGATATCGCCCGCCAGTGCCGCACGGCGCAGCGCGGGTGCGTCCAGTGCAAGGGCATGCTGGCCGAGGAGATCGACGAGGCCTTCGCCCCCATGCGGGAGGTTGCCGCGCACTACCGCGCACACCCGGAGGAAGTGCTCCGGATTCTGGATGACGGAGCGAGGAAGGCCGCAGCCATCGCCGGCGAGACCATGGCGGAGGTGCGGTCGCGCATGGGACTCGACTGGAAGCGCACCGCGCGAGCATCGACGGAGGAAACGGAGTCATGAACCTGGCCGGAGTCTTCATCCCCGCAGTTACGCCCTTCGATCCCGTGACCGGAGACGTGGACATCGTCGCGATGCGCGCCAATCTGAGGGGCTGGCTGGCGCATCCCGTGCACGGCATCGTCATCGCGGGATCCACCGGAGAGGCGGTGCTGCTCAGCCGCGGGGAGCGCAGGCGCCTCCTCGAGGCGACCGCCGACGTCATGACCGACGACCGCCTGCTCATCGCAGGCACCGGGGTGGAATCCACGCGCGGCACCATCAGGCTCGGGCGGGAGGCCGCCGATGCCGGCGCCGATGCCGTGCTGGTGCAGCCGCCGGCGTACTACCTGGGGGCGATGACCCCGGAAGCCGTGCGCGACCATTACACCGCGGTGGCCGACGCCTCGCCGGTTCCGGTCCTCATTTACCAGGCGCCGCTGCGCTTCAGCACCCTCGACTTCCCCTCCGGTCTGGTGGCCCAGCTCTCCCGGCATCCCAACATCGTCGGGATCAAGGATTCCAGGGGCAGCCTCGAGAAGGTCGCCGAATTGCTTGACTGCACCCGCCGCGACTTCGCGGTGATCGTGGGCAACGGCGCGGGGCTGTATGCCGCGCTCGAGCTGGGCGCGGCGGGCGGAATCCTGGGTGTCGCCAACCTGGCTCCCGCCGAAAGCGCCGGGATCTTCCAGCGTTTCGCGGAGGGACGCACCAGCGAGGCGGGCCGCCTCCAGGAGCGGATCGCACCCGTCCACAAGAAGCTGGTGGCGGGGTTCGGCGTGCCGGGCGTGAAGGCCGCAATGGATCTGCTGGGAGGCCACGGCGGCGCGCCCCGTCCGCCGCTCCGGCCGTTCCCGGCCGGGAAGGTCGGTGAGGTGAAGGCGGTCCTGCGCCGGGCAAGGCTGCTGCGGCCGGAAGCCGCACTCCCCGCGTCCGCCTCCGCATGACGCGCACGCGCCGCCTGATCCTGCACCCACCGGTTCGGATGCTCGAGAGCACCCGCCTGCGCATGAGTGGTCGCGCCGGCGGTGCACCGCGCTTCGACGCCCGGGACTCCAGGGGAGATTGACCGTGTCGACGAAGGCCCCCGTGGGCCGCTGCACGGTCGTGGTGGGCTGCCAGTGGGGGGACGAGGGCAAGGGCAAGATCGTCGACGTGCTGGCGGAGCCGGCCGACATCGTCGCCCGCTATCAGGGCGGCGCCAACGCCGGCCATACCGTCCATGTGCACGGGGACGAGTTCATCCTGCACCAGATTCCCTCCGGCATCCTCCATCCCGGCAAGCGCTGTCTGCTCGGCAACGGCGTGGTCCTCGACCTGCCGAAGTTCTTCGCGGAATACGATGCCCTCGCGGCGCGCGGCATCGAGCTGGAGGGACGGATCGGCATCAGTCAGCGCGCCCACCTGCTGCTTCCCTACCACCGGGCGCTCGACCATGCCTCCGAGGTGCGCGCCCGGGAGAAGATCGGCACCACCGGGCAGGGCATCGGGCCGGCGTACGTGTCCAAGTCCGGGCGGCGCGGGGTCCGCGTCACCGACCTGGGCAATGCGTCACGCCTGGAGCGCCTGGTGGAGCGGGCCATGCGGGATGCCCTGGCGGAGCTGGAGGTGGGCCGGTTCGAGGCCACGGAGCTCGAGGCCCGGGTGTGGGCCGCGCTGGCGCTGGCGGGCCGCACCCTCCCGCTGGCCACCGACACCGGCCTGGAGGTCGTGCAGGCGCTCGCGGCGGGCCGCTCGGTGCTGATGGAGGGGGCGCAGGGCACGGCTCTCGACCTCGACCACGGCACCTACCCCTTCGTGACCTCCTCCAACACCACCGCGGCCGCGGCCGCTACCGGGCTGGGGGTCGGCCCGACCGCCATCAGCGCGGTTCTGGGGGTGGTCAAGGCGTACACGACGCGGGTGGGCAACGGCCCCCTGCCGACCGAGTTCGACGAGGAGATGGGCGAGCGCGTGCGCGAGCTGGGCGGCGAATTCGGCGCGACCACGGGGCGCCCGCGGCGCTGCGGCTGGTTCGACGCGGTGCAGGCGCGCTACGCCGCGCGCGTGAACGGCCTCACCAGCCTGGCGGTAACCAAGCTCGACGTGCTGGACTCCCTCGACGAGATCCGCATCGCGACCGGCTACCGCGTCGACGGCGACATCTCGACCGAGTTTCCCGCGGACACGTGGTCGCTCTCCCGGGTCGAGCCCGTGCTGGAGCGACACCCGGGTTGGCGGGCGCCCACCACGGAGGCCCGCGACATCGCCGACCTGCCGATGGAAGCGCGCAGCTACCTCGACCGGCTGCAGGAGCTGACCGGCGTGCCCATCGAGATCGTCTCGGTCGGCTCCCGGCGCGAGCAGATCATCCACATCTGATCATGTTCGATCGCCTGGGCAGGAGGCTGGACAAGGCCCTCGGACGCTTCCGCCAGCGGGGCATCCTCACCGAGCCCATGATCCGCAAGGGGCTGCGCGAAGTGCGCCGAGCGCTGCTCGAGGCGGACGTCAACTTCAAGGTCACCCGCGAGTTCCTGAAGCGGGTGGAGAAGCGGGCGGTGGGCAAGGGGGTCATCCGCTCCATCTCCCCCGGACGGCAGGTCGTCAAGATCGTGCACGACGAGCTGGCGGGGCTGCTGGGAGAGGACGTGGCCGAGCTGACCTGGGCGCGCAAGCCGCCCACGGTGATCCTCATGGCCGGCCTGCAGGGCTCGGGAAAGACCACCACCGCCGTGAAGCTGGCACGGCTGGTCGCTCGCGAGGGGCGCCGTCCCCTGCTGGCGGGCTGTGACGTGTACCGGCCGGCGGCGGCGGAGCAGCTCGCCACCCTGTGCGAGCGCGCGGGCTTGCCGGTGCACGCGGGCGGGCGCGGGGACGACCCCGTGGCGGTCGCGGGGGCCGCGCTCGACGATGCGCGCGGGCGCGGCTGCGACGTGGTCGTGGTCGACACCGCGGGGCGCCTCCAGATCGACGAGCCGATGATGGCCGAAATCGGGCGCCTGCAGAAGAAGCTGGCACCCCCCGAGGTGCTGCTGGTGGCCGACGCGATGACCGGCCAGGAGGCCGTCAACATCGCCCGGGGTTTCGACCGGGCGCTGGGCCTCACCGGCGTGGTGCTCACCAAGCTCGACGGCGACGCGCGCGGCGGAGCGGCGCTTTCGATCCGCGGGGTCACGGGCAGGCCCATCAAGTTCGTGGGCGTGGGCGAGGGGCTGGACGACCTGGAGCGGGTCGATCCCGGCCGGCTGGCGGGGCGCATCCTGCAGATGGGCGACGTGGTGGGGCTGGTGGAGCGGGCCCAGCGCTCCATCGACGCCGAAGCCCAGGCGAAGATCGAGGAAAACGTGCTGCGCAAGGGGCGCTTCACCCTCGAGGACTTCCAGACGGCGCTCCGCCAGGTACAGGCGATGGGCCCGCTGGAACAGATCGTGAAGATGATCCCCGGCATGAAGCGCAAGCTGCCCCTGGGCAACGTCGATCCGAAGAAGATCAGGCACGTGGAGGCTATCATCCTTTCGATGACCCCCGCTGAGCGGAGCGAGCCGCGCCTCCTCAACCGATCGCGCCGGATCCGCATCGCCAGGGGGAGCGGCCGACCGGTGTCGGAGGTCAACCGCCTGTTGAAGCAGTTCAGGGAAATGCAGAAGTTGATGAAGCAGATGCGGGGGATGGCGCCCCCGCTGAACCAGTTGCGCTGACCGGCCGGGAGACGCGGCGCGCAGGCACGAACCCGAGGAGACATATGTCGGTACGAATTCGACTTCGCAGAATGGGCCGGAAGAAGGCGCCCCACTACCGCGTGGTGGTGGCGGACGGCGACTCGCCGCGGGACGGGCGCTTCGTCGAGACCATCGGCTACTACAAGCCACTTTCCACGCCTGCTCGCGTGGTCGTCGACATGGAGCGCGCCGACTACTGGCTGGGCAAGGGGGCGCAGCCATCGGCCACGGTCAGGTCGCTGCTGAACAAGGCCCGCAAGGGAGGAGACGCGAGCGTGGCCGTGGGCGACGTGGATGCGGCTGCCGAGAAGGCCCGCCGCTCGGAACAGCTGACGCAGCGGCGCCAGGCGGAAGCGGACGCGCAGGCGAACCTGGAGGCGGAAGCCAGGGCGGAGGCGGCGGCCAGGGCCGCGGCTCGAGCGAAAGCCCGGGCCGAAGCCGAAGCGGGCGAAAGCAGCGAATCCGAGTAGTCCCGGGGTCCCGAATGGACTCCGCCCATCCTTCGTACCTCGTCGTCGGGCACCTCAACAAGGCCCACGGCACCAAGGGCGAACTTTTCCTCTGGCCGCTGACGGCCAATCCGGACGAAGCCTTCGCCGCCGGAGCGGAGCTGTACCTGGCGGACGAAGCCGGGGAGAACCCGGATCCCTCGTTCGCCGAGGTCCGCGTACAGGCCATCCGCCCGTTCAAGCGTGGCTTTCTGATCAGGCTGGAAGGCATCGACTCCCGCAACCAGGCCGAGTGGCTGGCGGGTCGTTACGTCCTGCGGCCTTTTGCCGAGGTGAGCCCGCTCGAGGAAGGCGAGATCTTCTACCACGAACTGCTGGGCACGCGCGTGGAGTCGCGGGACGGAGAGGCGATCGGAGAGGTCGTCGAGGTCTACGAACTCACCCCGGTGCATCTGCTCCAGGTGGCGCGTGAATCCGGCACCGTGCTGATCCCCTTCGCGCGCGACATGGTGCGCCGACTGGACCGCGAAGGGAAGCGGCTGGTCGTGGATCTGCCGGACGGGCTGCTGGATCTCTGAGGAGGAGCGGGGCGATGACGACGGATGGCGTGTCGCGCGCGCAGGACGGCACGCGTGTGCGTGTGAATATCGTCACCATCTTCCCGGAGTTCTTCGAGGTTCCGCTGGCCACCAGCATCCCCGGGCGGGCCGCCCGTCACGGACTGGTCGAGTACCACGTCGTCGACCTGCGGGACTTCACCCGCGACCGCCATCGCACGGTGGACGACGCGCCCTACGGCGGCGGCGGCGGGATGGTGATGAAGCCGGAGCCGTTCTTCGAGGCGGTGGAGTCGCTCGATGAGGCCGGCCGGGTGATTCTGCTGTCGCCCCGCGGCCGGCTCTTCACGCACGACGACGCCGTGCGACTCTCACTGGAGCCGTCTCTGACCCTCCTGTGCGGGCACTACAAGGATGTCGACCAGCGCGTCGCCGACCACCTCGCCGACGAGGAGATCTCCATCGGCGACTTCGTGTTGTCCGGGGGCGAGGCCGCCGCGCTGGTGGTCGCGGACGCGGTCGTCCGGCTGCTGCCCGGCGCACTCGGGGACCACGATTCGGCGGCCTCGGACTCGTTCTACGACGGCCGCCGGCTGAGCGCGCCCTCCTATACCCGGCCGGCCGAGTATCGGGGGCACGAGGTGCCGGAGGTGCTGCGCAGCGGCGACCACGCCCGCATCCAGGCCTGGCGGGCAGCCGAAGCTGAACGCCTGACCGCATCGCGCCGGCCCGAACAGGATCCGGTGCGTTAGCCCGCCCGCCTCCCTCCGGCCGCACGCGCCAGGGGGTGGGCGGCGAGGCCGGACTGGTAATTCCGATCGAAACCTGACAAAATTACTGCCCGCGCATTGCGCGCGCGGATTGGGGTGGATGTTGGGTGAGGGGCAACGATACACTTCCCAACAAGGAGTAGCGCATGACACGCAAACAACGTCCAGCAAGCAGGGTGTGGGGCGCCTTCGTGCTCTCCCTGCTGGCCGTCAGCCTGGCCGTCGCGCCCGGACTGAGCGCCCAGCAGAGTGGAGTCATCACGGGCCGCGTCACGGAGGAAGGCTCCGGTCGCGCCCTCGCCTCCGCCCAGGTGTACGTGGAGGGCTCCGGAATCGGGACCCTCACCAACAGCAACGGGCAGTTTCTGCTCCTGAACGCCCCTCCGGGCGAGCACACGGTCACCGTCGAGCTGGTCGGGTACCGCTCCGCCTCGCAGACGGTGACGGTGGCCGTGGGCGAGACAGCCAACGTCGACTTCGCCATCGCCGTGACCGCGCTCGCACTCGACGAGATCGTGGTAACCGGAACCGGTGTCGCCACCGAGAAGCGCAGGCTCGGCCACACCATCGCGACGCTCGATGCCGCCGAACTCGAGAACGCGCCCATCGCCGACTTCAGTCAGCTCATCGCCGGCCGCGAGCCCGGCGTGGTGGCGCTGCCTTCCTCGGGCTACACCGGCGAAGGCGCCCGCATCCGCATCCGCGGGTCGGCGTCGCTCTCGCAGCTCAACGAGCCCATCGTCTACGTTGACGGGATCCGCGTCGACCGCTCCGCCGTGCAGAACTTCAACGGCCAGGGCAACCCGTCCCGCCTGGACGACATTCCTCCCGAGTCCATCGAGCGCGTCGAGATCCTGAAGGGCGCCGCGGCCGCGACCCTCTACGGGACCGAGGCGTCGAACGGCGTGATCCAGATCTTCACCAAGCGGGGCAACGTGGGCGCGCCGCGCTTCACCTTCCAGTCGGACCTGACCGGGATCTCCGTACCGACCAACCGCATTCTGCCGGTCGCCGACTTCGCCGGGCGGGTGTGCTCCAGCCCCGGATGCACCGGAGACGGTGACGCTCAACGGCTGAGCGATGCCGTGACCCGGATGTCCGCGCGCTGGGGACAGACCGTGTCGCCCTGGGAACCCGTGGAGCGCAACACCATTCCCGAGCTCCTCACCACCGGTTTCGGCCAGACCTACTCCGGGTCGGTGCAGGGCGGTTCCAGCGTGTTCCAGTACTTCGCCTCGGCGCGCTTGGCCAGAGAGGACGGTCCTTACGACGCGGCGAAAAACTTCGAGCCGGTGGAGGGAGCCGAGCCCGAGAACGACACCAACCGGCGGGCTTCGATCCACTCGAACTTCACGGTGGTGCCGAACGACAATCTGCGCATCGGCGTGACCACGCTCTATTCGGACATGGAGCACCACACGCCCGACAACTCGAACAACATCTACGGCGTGTTCTCGTCAGCTCTGATGTCGCAGCTGCGGCTCGCCAACGACGACTCGAACCTCGGGCAGGTCAACTACTACGGTCAGCCGGCCTTCGCCACCCTGCGCGAGAACGCCTACCAGTTGAACTTCGTGAACTCGCAGCACTTCGCGGGCGCCACCAACATCAACTTCACGCCCACCGAGTACTTCCGCCTCGACGGCACCTTCGGCATCGACTTCACCTCCGACGACGCGGTCTCCTTCCGGCCCTACCGCTGGAACGTGGACGGCTACTCGGGCTCGACGCCCGACGGCAGCAGGAACGTCAACGAGGACCGCAGCCGGGAGGTCACGGCGGACGTCAAGGGATCCTACATCTTCAGCACCGACCGGATCGAGAACACGTTCCTGTTCGGTGGCCAGGGCTTCCTGCGGCAGCGGCAGTCGGCGGGCGGCAGCGGGCGCGACTTCCCCGGCCCGGGCCTTGAAACCCTTTCGGCGCTCGGTTCCGAGTCCTCCTACGAGAACTGGCTCCGGGTGACGCAGATCGGCGGATACCTGCAGGACCAGATCGGCTGGGACAACTGGCTCTTCCTGACCGTCGGCGCCCGCTGGGACGCCAACTCGGCATTCGGTGAGGCGTTCAACACGGCGTTCTATCCGAAGGCCAACTTCGCGGTCGTGCCCAGCGAGATGTGGGAAAGCGAGACCTTCTCCTCCCTGCGCGTCAAGGGGGCCTTCGGCACCTCCGGGCTGCAGCCGGGCGCCTTCGACAAGTTCACGACCTTCTCGTCGCTGGGCACCGAGGTAGGTCCGGGGGTCCAGCCCTCCAACCTGGGCAACGACCAGCTGAAGCCCGAAGTGTCCACCGAGTGGGAGTTCGGCGCGGACCTGGGGCTCTTCAACGACCTCTGGTCCCTGGAAGCGACGTATTGGGATCGGACGGTCACCGACGCCATGGTGGCGCGCCAGTTCCCGGTGACGGGCGGATTCACGCAGACCCAGCTCGACAACATCGGCGAGGTGAAGGCTTCCGGCCTGGAGCTTGCCATTCGCGGCGCCCTGGTCCAGCGGCCGGGTCTCTCGCTGAACGTCTTCGCCAACACCGCCTACCTCAAGGAAGAGATCACCGACATGGGCGGTGCTCCTCCCCTCAAGACCGGCGGCAGCTACCCGCGCTACCGCAACTTCCTCACCGAGGGCTACACGCCCGGGGCCTTCTTCGGGGCCAGGGTCGCGGACCTGGACATTCCGCTGAACATTCTCTCTCCGGTCAGCGGCGAGTGCGTGGCTCCGACGCGTGAGCAGGCGCTCGCATACTTCAGCCAGCCACGCAACCCGAACAGTTTCAAGCCGCTGGCGATCGGCAACGAGACCTTCGGCACGCCGAACGGCGGGCTGGCGTCGCACAACTGCGGCACGGGGCTGCTCGACACTTATCTCGGCAAGCCCACCCCCGATTTTGCCGGTTCGTTCGGGTTCAACCTGGCGTTCCTGGGCAATTTCGAGCTCAACTCGCTCATGGAGTACAAGTTCGGTCACCAGGTGCAGGATCTCTCGGGGATGTTCCGGCGGGCCAACAACTTCATCGGCCGCAACACGCCGCGCTCGGCGGAGCTCTACGCCGCCATGCTGAACCCGGGATCATCCGCGGAACAGCGACTGGAGGCCGCGATCGCGTGGGCCCACGAAGTCGAGGGCCTCTCGCCGATGAGCGGGATGAACGGGGTCTACGACGCCGACTGGATCCAGGTGCGCGAGCTGTCGCTCACCTACCGGGTGCCGGCGACGATCGTGGAGGGCTGGGGCATGTCCACCGCCACGGTGAACCTGGGCGTGCGCAACCTGAGGCTCTTCATGCTGGGCGACTACCCGGGCATGGATCCCGAGGGCAATGTGCTCGGTCGCTGCAACGAAGGCCTGAGCTGCAACTTCCTGGACTCGACGGAAGGCTGGGGCATTCCGGTGCCGCGGCGCTTCACGCTGTCCACGCGCTTCACGTTCTGATCCAGGAGAGAGACTCATGAAGAACCGAAACATCAAGGCCTGGGTCGCACCCCTTCTGGCCGCGTTCGCGCTCGGAGGCTGCGACATCCTGGACGTCAACAATCCCAACAGCCTGGTGGAGGAGGACATCCGCTCCGAAGCCGCCGCCGCCGCCGTCGTCAACGGCGCGCTCACCCTCGTTTCGTCGTCTGTATCCCAGTCGTGGCAGCCGTATCTGGTCGCTTCCGACGAGATGCGCTGGATCGGATCCAGGGACGCCTGGCTCTCGCTTGATCTGGGCTTCGTGTCCGATCCGCTGAACGAGTTCATCGACGGCCCGTTCCCGGCAATGGGACAGGGGCGGTGGATGAGCGACGAAGCCATCGAAATCCTTACCGAACACCATTCGAACAACCCCTCCACCGCGATCAAGACCGATCTGGCCCGGGCCTACCTGTACTCGGGCATCATGTACATGGTGATCGGCGAGATTCAGGAGGACTTCGCGTTCTCGGACAAGACCGAGAGCGGAGCGCCTATCGGTGCCGAGAATATGTATCAGGTCCTGGACGGGGCGATCGAGAGGTTTTCGACCGCCATTTCCGGCTTCAACGAAGTCGGAGCCACCGACATGGCCATCCAGGCCAAGGCCCTGCGCGCCCGCGCCCGGCAATCCCGGGCGATCTGGGACGTGATCAACCCGTCGCCCTCGGGGGACGGGCTGGCGTCTTCGGCCGAGGCGGGGGCGGACGCGAACGACGTGCTTGCGAACGTCGCCGCGGACTGGACCTACAACCTGACGTTCTCGAGCGCCAGCCGGTCCAACTCCATGGCCTCCTGGGTCAACGACCGCAAGGAGAACCAGATCGACCTGTCGATCGCGACGGTGGATGACCAGAACGACATCAACGGCATCGCGCTGCAGGATCCCATCGACGGCGTCGATGATCCGGCGGTCATCAAGTGGCTGAACCAGTGGAAGGGCGGCAGCTACCTGAACAAGGGCGGCATCTATCCGCCCCTCACGCTGGCCTCGGCCCGGATGATGCACCTGATTCTGGCGGAGAACGCGCTCAAGAGCATGGATTCGAGTGCGTTCACCACTCACATCAACCACATCCGCGCGCTGGACGGCCTGACGCCCTACAGCGGTCAGATCTCCGAGATGGAGATGCTCCAGCACACGCGCCGCGTCAACGTGATGCTGCAGGGCCTGCGCCTTGCGGACATGTACCGCTGGGGACTCAAGGACCCGAAGTGGCAGGGCGCCTCCGCCGCCTCGTCGGCACCCGGCACCATGCTCCCGATCTCGATCATCGAAATCAGGGCCAACTGCCACCTGAACGGACTGGGTTGCGGCGGCTGAGACAAGGTTGGGGGTACCCTCGCTTTGAGGGTGCCCCCGCCGTTTCGGCCTTTCGCCTGTGTCACAAGTGGCCGTGAATCGCGCATCCGCCGTGAAGGGGCTGCTGGTCGCCGTCGCCCTGCTCGCGACGTCCGGTTGCGAAATCTTCGACGACCCGACCCCTCGCAACATCTTTTTCGAGATGAACGGCGAGGCGGGCCAGCAGGTACGCGTCATCTACTCGACGCAGTTCGTGGCCGGCGTCAACGAGTTTGGAGTCACCAGGGTCCAGGTCGTCAGGTCGGACACGATCCTTCACGAAGTCCCGTTCACCCGGGCGATCGACATCTCGATCGACCGGCGCTGGTTCGTGCAGGCGGAGTCTCTGGGCTCCGACACGCTCGAAGTGCACGTGGTCGTCGACGTGGACGACCGCAACCTGGTAAACGAGGCCGGTGGAATATTCCCCGGTGATCCCTGGCATTTCGTCTATGCCTTCAACCAGCTTCTGACACGTGATCTCGATGTGGCGTTCTGATCCGTTGGGCGCGCTGCGCCGCATGCTGTTCGCGGCTCTGCTTTGTGTTTTGCCGCTCGCCTCCGGCTGCTACACCTACCGTCTGGTGGAGGAGGCGCCGGTCGGCTCCGTGGCCCGGCTGCGTGTGCCGATCCAGTCCGCGATCGTGGATCCCAACTCGCCGCCGGAGACGGTGGCCATAGAGGGGCTGATCATCAGCTTCGGGGACACGGTCTTTTTTGAAGCCAGCAGCCGGCAGGTCATCGGTGCGTTCCGCGAAGTCGTGCAGTATGACACCCTGCAGGTGGCCCGCGACGGTCTCGCGAGCATCGAGGTGCGCGAGTTCTCGAGGACGCGGAGCGTTGTGCTCGGTGTCGCCGTGGCTGCGGGAACCGCGGGCCTGGCCCTTGCCGCGCTCGGCGTCGAGGGCGGGGAGGCCGGCGAGCGACCCGGCGAGGGAGGAACGCAGAGCTTCACCGCGGGCCTCGCCGTCGGAGTGGCTGCGATCGGGAGGTTATTCGGACGCTAGCGGACCCCCGGCCTTCACGGATGAATCGGGTCGCGTTAGCTTTTCATGCTGCACGGGGGATGCCTCCCCTGTGGCGCAACCGATACGCATCGATAACACTTCTCGGCTGAACAGCGCCTGAGGGGGTGGACATGGCCGATCTGCTGCAGGAACTCGACAGGGAGCATGCGCGCACTGATCTTCCGGCCTTCGCGGCGGGCGACACGGTACGCGTGCGCTACCGGGTTCGCGAGGGCCGCAAGGAGCGCATTCAGGTCTTCGAAGGCGTGTGCATCGCCCGGCGTGGCGGAGGCATGGGCGAGACCTTCATGGTGCGCAAGATCTCCGGGGGGATCGGCGTGGAGCGCATCTTCCCCTACCTGTCGCCGTGGATCGAGGGTGTCGACGTGGTGCGGCGCGGGCGGGTGAGACGGGCGAAGCTCTACTACCTGCGCGGCTTGCGCGGGAAAGCGGCGCGCATCCCGGAGAAGCGGACCCGTTGACCCCATACCGGCGATGACGCCGGGACAGAACGTTGATTCGCGGCTCCGGATCCCGCTCGACTACGAGCGCGGGTTCTGGAGCCGCGGTCTTGTCGGGGTCGCCGGCGTGGACGAAGCGGGTCGCGGGCCGCTGGCAGGTCCGGTGGTGGCCGCCGCCGTGGTGTTGTCCCGGGGGGTCGGCGTGGAGGGCGCGGACGACTCCAAGCGGGTTTCGCGCGAGGAACGGGAAGAGGTGGCGCGGCGGATCCGGGAGCAGGCCGTCGCCGTCGCCGTGGGGGCCGCCTCGGCGCGCGAGATCGACGAGATCAACATCCTGCGGGCGACGGGGCGCGCCATGGAACGGGCGATCCGCCGGCTCCCCCGGGAGCCCGACCACGTCGTGGTGGACGGTCTGCGGATGCGGGACCTCGCCTGCGAGCACGAGGCGGTGGTCGGCGGGGACGCGCTGGTGCACTCGATCGCCTGCGCCTCGATCGTTGCCAAGGTGTGCCGCGATCGCCTCATGACCCGCCTCGCGCCCCGCTATCCGGAGTACGGCTGGGAACGAAACATGGGGTACGGCACGGAGGAGCACCGCGCCGCCCTGCGGCGCCTCGGCCCCACGCCCCATCATCGCCTGACCTTCGGGCTCGAGCAGCTGGAGCTGGCGGTCCGTGGATGAATCCGCGCGAGCACGGAGCGCCGGCTCGAATGTTGGCGGGAGTTCGCTCCCGGGCTGCTCGGGATGGCGGGAGAGGCGAGAGGACGCGGAGCCGGGCGTTCCGGCGTAGATGGCTCGGAAGAGGGGCTGCCCTGTATAATTGCGGTCGAGCCGGTAGCTCAGCTGGTAGAGCAACGGACTTTTAATCCGTAGGTCGTGGGTTCGAGACCCACCCGGCTCATCGGAAAACGGGCCGCGCGGACGCTGGCGCGGTCGGACTGACAGGCAAGAAAGGGGGAACGACGGATGGCGATGGCCGCGCCCAACCGGAGAAGGAGGCCGCACGGCGGCGTGTGGACCGGGCTCGCGGGTCTGGCGCTGACCGGGGTGGCGGGATTGCTGTTTCTCAGCTTCCGGGAACCCCCGCTGCCGGAGCTGGCGCCCATCGAGGTTGGCTGGGAGCCGGTGCTCCCGGTTCAGGGCCATCTCTTCCTCATCCGCGTGGCGGCGCCGGGGGTGGACGGGTTGGTGTCGGCCACGGGCGAGGCCGGGGGCGAGGAGCTGCACTTCCAGTCGGCCGGCCCTGTGCCTGCGACCAACGGAGCGGCATCCGCAGAGGAGCCAACATCCGCAGACGAGGCAACACCCGCCCACACGGTGCTGGCGAGCCTGGCGCCGGTGCCCATCGGGGCCACGGATTCCATCGACGCGTGGGTGACGGCGAGCTACGCGGACGGCCGCACCCAGACCGATTCGGTGCGCATCGCGATCGTGGAGGGCGAGTACGAGCACGAGCGCTTGACGGTGGCGCCGCGCTTCGGGTCGCCGCTCAACGAGGAGGACCAGGCGCGGCTGCGGCAAGATCAGGCCAAGGCCAACCAGGTGGCGCGGGAGGCACACGCCGCGCCCAGACTCTGGAGCCCCGAGGTGGTGTTGCCGCGCGACTCCCGCGTGACCAGTGGCTTCGGCAACGGCCGCGAGTTCAACGGGCAGATCTCCAGCCGGCACATGGGGCTCGACCTGGCCGGGCTGCCCGGGGACACCGTGCGGGCCGCCGCCGACGGGGTGGTGGCGCTGGTGGACGGCTTTCTGCTCGCCGGCAACATCGTTTACCTGAACCACGGCGGCGGGCTGCTGAGCGGCTACTTCCACCTGAGCGAGCAACTGGTGGCAACCGGCGATACCGTCAAGGCCGGAACCCCCATCGGACGGGTGGGCGCCACCGGCCGGGTCACCGGCCCGCACCTGCACTGGGTGGTGCGCTACGGCACGACCAGCGTCGATCCCCGAAGCCTGCTGGCGTTGTCCGGGAATTGAAGAACCCCGACGTGGTCGTCGCCGGCGCCGGCATCATGGGTGCCTCCTGCGCCTGGCACCTGGCCCGCCGCGGCCTGCGCGTGCTGGTGGCCGAGATGGACGTGGCGCCCGCGATGGGCTCCACCGGCAGGAGCGCTGCGGGCGTGCGGGTACAGTTCACAACCGCCGCGAACATCGAGCTTTCCATGTACTCCCTCCCCGTGTATCGGGAGTTTCCGGAGCGTCATGGACACGAGGTCGGCTACCGGGACATCGGTTACCTGCTTCTGGTCCCGCACGACAAGTGGGAGCGGCACCTGGAGTCGGTCGCGCTGCAGGAGAGGCTGGGCGCCCCCGTGGAGGTGGTCGATCCGATCGAGGCCCAGCGCTACGTGGACTTCGAGACGGACGGGCTGGCGGGAACGACCTACGGGCCGTGGGACGGGGTGATCGACCCGCACATGGCCACGCACGCCTGGGTGGCGATGGGCCGCGAGCTGGGGGTGCGCTACCGGTTCTCCTCCCCCGTGACCGGGGTGAGGGCGGAAGGAACAGGGTGGAGGGTCGGGTGCGGCGGGGAGACCTTGTCGTGCGCGCACTTCGTGAACGCCGCGGGCGCCTGGTCGGGCGCCGTCGCCGAGCTGGCCGGGCTGAATGTGCCGGTGGGCCCCAAGCGCATCAACATCTTTCTCAGCGCGCCCGTGCGCGACACCCGCACCTATCCCCTCACCATCGACCTCGCCACCGGCGTATATCTGCGCAGCGAAGGCGACCGCGTTCTTTTCGGCCTGGACGACCTCACCCAGGCATACGGCTTCACCGAGGGGGTGAACTGGGACTGGCTCGAGCATGTCTTCCTCACGGGCGTCGAGCGCTTCCCCTGGTGGGAGGACCTCGGCGTCGACCGCCGGGGGAGCTGGTGGGGGTACTACGGGGTCACTCCGGACAACAGCCCCATCATCGGCTTCAACCCGGGGGCCCGCGGCTGGATCGACGCGTGCGGCTTCTCCGGGCACGGGATCATGCACGCCCCGGCCACCGGATGCGCGGTGTCGGAGCTCATCGCGGACGGCGAAGCGCATACCGTCGACGTGAGCGCCTTCCGCCACGATCGCTTCGGCGAGGACATCCCCGTCGAGGCCAACATCTTTTGAGGGCAGGGAAGGGGCCGTACATTTCCCGGCGGCGGATTCCCCCGCCACAATCAACGGGAGAGGAAGTGAAACCAACGGTTCGGTGGCTCCAGAGCGCGCTCGCGATCCTCCCGTTGCTGCTGACCGCACCGGCCAGCGCCCAGGATGCCGAAGCGGCGCCGGGCACGGGCAGCGTCTTCGGCCGCATCGTCGACCAGGACACCTTCCAGCCGGTTGCGGGGGTGATGGTCCGCATCAGGGTTCCGGACGGAGTGCTGCAGGAGATCTCCGGCGAGAACGGCACCTTTCTCGTGGAAGACGTCCCCGTGGGCGAGCGCGTGGTGGTGCTGGAGCACATCGCCTACGGAGAGTACGCCCAGCATGTGGGCGTCGAGCAGGGAAGGGACCTGAGGATCGAGGCGTTCATGTCGCCGCGCGCCATCCAGTTCCAGCCCGTCGTGGTCGAGGCGCTCAGCGAAGTCGAGCGCCGCCGCCTCACGTCCGGATTCAGCGTCAACGAGATTCCCGCGGAGGAAATCGAGCAGGCAGCCCGGACCGGCCAGCACCTGGGGGATTTGCTGCGCGGCGGCATGTCCGGCATACGCGTCCGCGGCGCCTCCAGGGGCGGTGACCGGCTGTGCGTGGAGTACCGGCGCAGCGGAGCCGGCGAGTGCGACGAGATCGCCGTGTATCTGGACGGGGTGGCGGTGGCGGATCCCGGGCAGATCTATTCGAGTCTCTCCCTGGACGATCTCGAACGTGTCGAGGTCCTCTCGCCTCTGGAGGCCGTGATCCGCTACGGCGACCGAGGCGCGCGCGGAGCCCTCCTGATCGAGTCCCGGTTGGCGCGGCTTCCGGAGCGGCAAAACCCGTTCCGCAGCTCGTCCAGGCGAGCCTACGACTGGTCGCTGGAGGAGGAGTCGCACCCGTCGGCGAAGGTCTTCGGGAGCACGGTTCTCGCCAACGCGCTGGGCGTGGGACTCGGGTACCTGACCCTGAAGCAATGCGTGGGGATGGCATCCTCCGAGCACGGCACGCAGTTTGACACTCAGTGCGGAGCGCTGACGACGATGGCGACGGGCGTGTTCGCGCTGAGCCTGCCCGGCGCCGCCGGCAGCCTGGCCGCGACGCGCTCCGGGAGCACGCAGCGATCGCGCGGGCGCTTCTTTCACGTCGCGATGGCCGGACTGATCTCGACGACCGCGGGATACGTGATGCTGATGCACGGCGAGGATCCGGAGTATGACAGCCACGCCCTCCGGATCGGCGGCGTCGTCACGATGACGGTGGGCACGCCGTTGCTGCTGACCCTTTCCGACCGCTTCTTCCGATCCAGCCGCTGAGGCCCATGAATCGCTTCTCGATCCGCCGCGCGCTCGTCTGGCTGGCTGCGGCCGTCCTGCCTGCGGGCGCTGAGGCCCAGTCCATAGCCCTGTCCGAGGCCACCATCGCCGACATCAACGCGGCCTTCGACGCGGGCTCGCTCACCTCGGAGGGGCTGGTCGAACTCTACCTGGCGCGCATCGAGGCGTACGACGCCCGGGGGCCGAGGCTCAACGCCATCCTGACGCTCAACCCGCGGGCGCTCGAGACGGCGCGGGCGCTGGACGAAGAGCGACGGAGCCAGGGGCCTCGCTCCCTCCTGCACGGCATCCCGGTGCTGCTCAAGGACAACGTTGACACCGACGACATGCCGACCACCGCGGGCTCGCTCCTGCTGAAGGGCTCCGTCCCGCCCGACGACGCCTTCATCGTGCAGAAGCTGCGCGACGCTGGCGCCATCATCCTGGCGAAGGTCAACATGAGCGAGTTCGCCTCCGGGGTGCAGCTCAGTTCCGTCGGCGGCCCGATGCGGAATCCGCACGACCTGACCCGCAACCCGTCCGGCTCCTCCGGCGGGACCGGCGTGGCTGTCGCCGCGTCGTACGGGCAGCTCGGGATCGGCACCGACACCGGAGGCTCCGTGCGTGGCCCCTCCACCGCCAACGGCATCGCCGGGCTCAAGCCCACCCACGGGCTGCTCAGCCGCGACGGCATCGTGCCCCTCGCGCTCTCCTTCGACACGGCCGGTCCGATGGCGCGCCACGTCTACGACGTCGCGGCGATGATGAACGTGATGGTCGGCGTGGACCCCGCCGACGAGGCGACGGCGGCCAGCGAAGGCCGCTCCGAGACCGACTACACCGCCTTCCTGGACGCGGACGCGCTGGACGGAGCCCGCATCGGCGTCGCGCGCGACTTTCTCGGCTACGACGACGAGGTCGACTGGATCATCGAAGCGGGGCTGGAGGCCATGCGCGCCGCCGGGGCGACGGTGGTGGACGTACGCTACCCGCCATGGCTGCTCCAGGCCAAGGCGCAGTACTACCAGACCATCCGCTGGCGCGAGTTCAAGCCGCAGATCGAGGCGTACCTCGCCGACTTGGCGCCCGGGTATCCGCGCACGCTCGAGGAGATGATCGAGCGCGCCACGAAGATTCTCGCGGCGCCGCCGGAGGGCGGCGTGCCCAATCCCACACGCTGGCGCCTCTTCGAGCAGGAGCTGAACACCGGCACGCCCGACGACTACCTGTACAGGGCGATGCGCGACCACGGTCTGCCGCTGGTGCGCGCGAACCTGGAGGGGCTGCTGGACGCCAACGACCTCGACGCCATCGTCTACCCCACCTCCCCGACGCGGCCAGGCCAGGCAGGGGTGTACCGGGGTTCGTCGTCACCCAACCCTTCACCGTCCGCCACCAACCTCGCCAACCTGAGCGGGCTGCCCGACCTGATCGTGCCGGCCGGCTATACGAGCAACCGGCTGCCGGTCGGGATCTCGTTCTTCGGCCGGCCCTTCAGCGAAGCCCGTCTTTTTGCGCTGGGCTACGCCTTCGAGCAGGCGACCCGGGTGCGCCGCGATCCGGTGCACGCTCCGCCTCTGCCCGGGGAGATGATCCGGCGCTGAGCGCCGCGTCACTGCCCCGGGGTCAACACCCACCCCACCCGGTTCCCCTTACCGTACCAGACCATGCCGATTGCGCCCGACCGCGACAAGGTCGCCCGCTGGAACGCCATCCTCAAGCCGTACTGGGGCCCTGACACCCGCGCCAGCGTTCGACAGCTGCTCACCTCCGCCATCCCTTTCGTGGGGCTCTGGTATGCCACCCTGCGCAGTCTCGAGGTAGGATACTGGCTCACCATCCTGCTGGCACTTCCCACGGCCGCCTTCATGATGCGGCTCTTCATGATCCAGCACGATTGCGGGCACGGATCCTTCTTCCGCTCGCACACGGCGCGCCAGTGGTTGGGGCGCTGCATCGGCGTTCTGCTCCTGACGCCGTACGACTACTGGAAGCGCGCCCACGCCTACCACCACGCCCACTCGGGCGACCTGGATTTTCGCGGCTTCGGCGACATCGACACCTTCACCGTGCGAGAATACCTGTCCTGGCCCTGGTATCGCCGGCTGCGCTACAGGCTGTACCGGCATCCGTTCGTGCTCTTCGTGCTGGGGCCCCTGTTCATCTTCCTGATGAAGCACAGGTTTCCCTGGGATGCCCCGGCGAAGTGGAAGAAGGCCTGGCAGAGCGTGTTCTGGACGAACGTGGCGCTGGTGGCGGTGGTGTTGCTGCTGGGCGAGACGATTGGATACGGGCGTCTCCTGCTGACTCACGCACCCGTGCAGCTGATCGCTTCCATGGCCGGCGTCTGGATGTTCTACGTGCAGCACCAGTTCGAGCGGACCTACTGGGACAGGCACGAAGACTGGGACTACTACGACGCTTCACTTTACGGAAGCTCGTATCTCAACCTTCCCGCTCCGTTCAGATGGCTTTCGGCGAACATCGGCTTCCACCACGTGCACCACATGAGCATGCGCATCCCCAACTACAAGCTCCGGCGGGCGCACGAGGAGAACGAGGAGTTCCATGCGGTGCGCGAAGTCCGCGTTCGGGACACGCTGAGGCTCATCAACCTGGCGCTGTGGGACGAGGACCGGCGCCGGCTGATCCGGTTCAGGGACCTGAGGGAGCTGCAGCCCGCCTGATCAGCTCGACGAGGACGCGGCGATGCTGGCCACGACAGCGGCCTGGGCGGCGGCCACCGCGGCCTGGGCAGCCGCAACCGAGGCCCTGACCGCCTTCCGGGCCGCAATGGCGGGGTGACCGGTGCCGACCGTGAAGGGCTCTCCGGCGGTGATGGCCTTCAGGCGCGCCTTGCGCACCTTAAGTTCCTTGCGCTCGAAGTGGATCCGGAGAGAGCCGGTGGCGTGGGCCAGGGAGAGCACGACGCCCAGCCCGGCCTCGATCTCGCCATCGTCCATGACGGCGTCCCGCAGGCTTGCGATCAGCTTGCGCTCGGGCCCCGGATCGAGGGTGGGATAGAGCTTGCGCCTGAAGACGAGCAGGATCTGAGACTCCTTCGTGCGCAGGATGCCCCGCCGGCAGAGTCCGAGTGCGGTCCGGTGCCGGAGGCGCTTGAGGTTGCCGAAGGTCGATACCCAGGCGGATGCGCGACGACGCCTCTTCGAATCGCGCACCCGGTCGAGGGCCTCGGCCATGATCTCGTCCCGCGGACGGCCCGTCACCGGCGCGGCTTCGACGAACGCCTTCTTGCTCTCCTCGATGCGAATGACCCCCGCAAGCGCGAGTTCGGCGAGGATGGCTCCGCCCATGGCGAGATTGTAGAAGCCGGCGCGGTAGTCCACGGTACCCTTGCGGTCGCGCAGCACCAGGAGCAGAAGCTGTTCGTGAAGATGGAGGTCGTGGCGGGAGGATGGCATTCGCGGGGTGTCCGGGTTGGTGGGTTGGATGCGCCGCACCTGATTACTTGACACTATGAACTCCTGTTTCACAAGCGGCCGGCGGCAGGGGCGGGATTGACCGCGCGGCCAGGTCGGCGGAGGTACGATACTTGATGACGGATCATTTCCGAGGCCGGCCACCTGGATCCCCCGTCGTCGCCGCATGCAGGGTTGTCGCGGTGGCGGCCGCGATCGTGGCGGCGCCGGGATGCCGGGAGACAGGCCCGTCCGGCGAGACGCGGGGGCCATTCCGAATCGGCGCCACGATCGAGGTGGGCGCGGCCCCCCACGGCGTCCGGTTCAGCGGCGACGGCGACACGGCGTACGTCGCGCTCAGCGGAGACGGACGGATCGCGGTCGTGGATCTTGCGGCGGGCGCCGTGATGGCTCGCTGGGACGCGGGTTCGACCCCGCTCGACCTGGTACGGGTGGGCGATGGCTGGCTCGTGAGCCAGTTCCGCGACTCGACCCTCATCAGGCTCGACGCCGAGGGACGAATCGTGGACGGCGCCGTATGGAACGTCGGCTCGGGCCCATCGCTGTTCTCACCCGGGACGGTGCGGGGACGTACCTGGGTCACCTCCGAGTTCGCGGACCTGCTGTGGGTCGTGGACGCGGAGTCCGGCGTGCCCATCGCGTCTCACCAGACCGGCGAACGGCCCTACCCGGCCGACGTCATGTGGGACGGCTCGCACGCCTTCGTCCCCAACCTGGATGCGGGCACGGTGTCGGTGATCGACCTGCTGAACATGGAGACCGACGCCACGGTTGAGGTGTGTCCCGGCCCGCCCGGGGGCGCGCTCACGCCCGACCAGGTCACCTACGTCGTGGCCTGCGGCGAATCTAACGAGCTGGTGTTCGTGAACACGGCATCCTTCGCGGTCACCGGCCGTGTGTCCGAGGGACTCGGTCCGCGGCCCTTTTCCGTGGTCGTCCCCGGCGACGGCCGCCACGCCGTGGTCAACAACGCGGGCGGGAGCACCGTTTCGGTGGTGGATCTGGCATCGCGGGCGGTCGTGCAGACCCTCGAGGTGGGGGAGCAGCCTATCGTGGTGCGGGCGCACCCGGACGGCGAGCGGGTGTTCGTCGCCAACGAGATCTCGGGCACCCTGGTGGAGTTGATTCCGGCCCCGGGCGATGTCCCTTCCCTTGCCAGCGAAGTCGTCGTCCTGGGCATGATCCACGGCGGGCACGTCACCAGCGAAGCCTTCAGCCTCGAGGTCGTCCGGGACCTGGTCCGCGAAATCGATCCCGACTACTGGCTCACCGAGATCCCGCCGAACCGCTGGGACCGGGCCTGGTCCGAATACCGGGCTTCGGGGACCGTCGAGGAGCCCCGCACGCGCCTCTTTCCGGAATACATGGATGGGCTCTTTCCGCTGACGCGCGAGCTGGACTTCCAGGTCATCCCCACGGCGGGATGGACGGAGCCGATGTCCGACTTCCGGGCGGCGTATCTCGATGCGTACTCGCGCGACCCGGAGCGGGCTGAATCGTGGGCCGAATACCAGGCCGCGGCCGCGGCTTCGGCCGAGGCGCTGGCCGCCGGCGCAGGGGACGATCCCCGCTGGATCCACACCGATGCCTACGACGAGGCCTACGACATCCGCATGCAGGCGTACGCGCGTCTTTTCGACGCCGACCTGGGTCCGGGAGGCTGGGACGCCATCAACGCCTCGCACTGGGCGAACATCGAGCGCGCGCTCGACCGGCACCGGGGCGAGGGGGCTCGCTTTCTGCTGACCTACGGCGCGGGCCACAAGGGCCCTTTCCTGCGCGAACTGCGGAGGCGCGACGACATCGTGCTGCTGGAGGTGGCGCCATTCCTGGATCGCGTGGAGAGCAGATGAATCTGCCGGAGTCGGGGCATGACTCCAGCGTCCGTTTGATGAAGGAGAACGACCAATGACTCGGAACGGCATGCGCAGCCTGTCCATCCTGACGCTGGCCACGGGTATGGTGGCGGTTTCCCCCGGCGGAGCGTCGGCACAGTCCGGGCCCGTCGTCATCCGCGCGGGAACGATTCACACCGTCACCAGCGGCACGATTCAGGACGGCGAGATCCTGATCCGGGACGGGGTCATCGAGGCGGTGGGCGCGTCGGTGAACGCTCCCGCGGACGCCCGCGTGTACGAGGCCGAGGTCGTGATTCCGGGGATGATCGACGCGCACGCGCACCTGGCCCTGGACCGCTCCAGCCGCACGCGGATCCCGGGCCCTGTGACCGCCGAGTGGAAGGCCGTGGAGCACCTGGACCTGGAGGATCCCATGATCCAGGTGGCGCTGTCGGGCGGCATCACGTCGCTCATCACGCGCTCGGGGAGCGGCATCATCTCGAGCGGCCAGTCGGTGGCGCTCAAGATGAAGAGCACCCCGGGGCCGGAGATGATCTTCAAGCCCTACGTGGATCTGAAGATGGCCGTCCGGCCGCTCATCAACCTGCGTCCCGGGGAGACCCCGCAGACGGTGATGGGGTGGTACGCAACTGCGGACGACTACTTCCGGCGCGCGCAGATCTACGTCGAGCAACAGGATGCGCACGCGGGCGGGGAGGGTCCGGCGCCCGAGCGGGACGAGCGCCTGGAGGCGTTCGCGGCCGTGATCCGGGGCGAGGTCATGGTGCACGCGCACTCGCACTATCCCAGCGAGGTCATGATGGTGTTCCGCCTGGCGCGCAAGTACGGCTTCTTCGACCGGCTGGCGCTGGCGCACGCGGAGGAGATCTTCCCGCTGACGGAGATGCTCGCGGGGACGGAGATCGTGCCGGTGATCGGGCCCATGATGATCGTCCAGTACTACAACGACCCGGAGCCCCTCAACCTGCTGAAGGACCTGCTGGACGCCGGGGTGTACGCCAGCATCCAGACCGACATGTCGAACCAGCACTTCAAGGACTTCCGCGAATACGGGGCGTTCCTGGCGCGCCACGGCCTGACCGACCAGCAGGCGCTCGAGGTGATGACCATCAACGGGGCCCGGGCGATGATGCTCCAGGACCGGGTGGGAAGCATCGAGGCGGGGAAGGACGCCGACCTGGTCCTGCTCGACGGGCACTTCCTGGACCTGACCGCGGACCGGGTGGAGCGCGTGTTCGTGGACGGGCGGATGGAGTACGAGCGCGGCCCGGTGTTGCAGCCCGAGCGGCCGCGGACCGTTGGGCCGTTCACGCCGGTGACCGGCGCGATCACCGCCGCCGACGAGACGTTCGCCATCACCGGGGCACATGTGTTCACCGTGAGCGGCCGGGCGATCGAGAACGCGACCCTGGTGGTCGAGGGTGGCCGGTTCACGCAAGTGGCGGGCGGTGCTGACCCGCCGGCCGGCGTCCCGGCCATGGATGTGGGGGGGCGGGTGGTCATGCCCGGCACCGTGATCGCGCGCGCCTTCGCCAACGACTGGATCGGCGACCTCAAGTGGCAGGTGCAGAACGACGAGATCACCGCGCCGATCGTTCCGGAAATGAACGCGCTGTACGCGGTCGACCCCTGGTTCCCGTCGTACCAGGTGAACACGGCCATCGGGGTGACCGCCATCCACGTTACGCCCGGGACGCGCAACCTGGCCGGGGGCAACGGGGTGGTGGTGAAGACGCCCGGCCTCGACTTCGAGAAGATGGTGCGCCGGGAGCCGGCCAGCATGGTGTTCGCTCTGACGGCTTCGGCGTTGCGGGAGTGGACGGCCGAATCGGGGGCGGCGCTGACGCTCGAGAGCGCCGCTGTGATGATCCGCGAGACGCTCGACGCGGCGAGAGCCTACGCCGAAGCCGGCGCGGAGCGCGAATACGACGCACGCATGGAGGCACTCCTGCCGCTCCTCCGGGGGGAGGTGCCGGCGATGATCCACGCCGACCGGGTGGCGGAGATCGAGGAGGCGCTGAGCATCGCGGAGGACTTCGGCCTGCGGCTGGTGGTCACCGGCGGCGTGGAGGCGCACCGGCTGGCGGACCGGCTGGCGGCGGCCGATGTGGGCGTCATCCTGGGCAACTCCGGGAGCTATGCTTCGGACATCCGCGGCGGCGGCGAAGGCTGGAGCGTGGAGGGGCCCGCCATCCTCAATCGCGCGGGCGTGAAGGTCGCGTTCTACGGCCCGGGGGCGTCACGGCGCGCCTCGCCCATCGGTCGCCTGGGTGGCGAGCCCATCCTCAACTCGGCGTGGGCTTTCCGCAACGGCGTGCCCGAGGTGGACGCGCTTCGGATGGCGACGCTCAACGCCGCCGAACTCCTCGACATGGACGACCGCATCGGCAGCATCGAGACGGGCAAGGACGCCGACTTCGTCATCCTGGAGGGGCATCCCTTCGATTACCGCGTAGTGCCCGGGTGGGTGTTCGTGGATGGCAGGCTGGAGGCGGGCGGCGCGCGGTAGTCGTGTGCCGAGGCACGCGGCGACTCTGTCGCGCAAGTCGTGCTCCCGCGGAAAGCCAACTGAGGAGCTCCCCGCCCGCGGGCTCGGGAACCCTGTCTTGCCTGTGGGCCGAGGCACTTGACGGCGACCGAATATTGTGCAATAGTGTGGCGCATGCACCATATCACGGTGCATCTTACGTCGCCGCGACCCCCCGGATTTCGCTCGATGCGTCGCCCGGACGAGTCGCGAAGGCGTTTCAGCTGAAACCTCTGGTCCCGCGAATGCCATGTCCCGAATTCACTTCGTCGTGAAGGAGGCCGCCAAGATGGCGTACCAGACCCAAGCCCGGCGGGAAGGCAAGTCCCTCGGGGAGTGGCTGCGTGAGGCCGCCGAGGAGAAGCTGGCGACGGCGCGCCCGCGCAAGTTCACGGTTCAGGAGTTGCACGAGTTCGCGGCCAGGTGCGACGCGCGTCACCCGCCCGGCGCGCGGGAGCTGGACTGGCCGGAAATCAAGAAGACCCTCGTCGAGACGCGTTATCCGGACTACGACATCACATGATCTTCGTTGACGCCAACGTCTTCATGTATTTCGTGGGCGCCGACCATCCCCTGCGGAAGGAAGCCAGGGACTTCTTCATTCGGTCACGGAAACGGGACAAACCCCTCGTAACTTCGGCGGAAGTGCTCCAGGAACTCCTCCATCACTACCTGCGCCGGGACAGGCGGCCGCTGCTCGACGCGGCCTTCGACCTGGTCGGTTCCACGGTGGACGAAATCTGGCCCGTCGAGGAGGCCGATGTCGAGTTGGCGCGCAACCTGTCGGCTCGGCACCGCGGTCTCGAGGCCCGCGACTTGGTGCACCTGGCCTGCTGCATCCGGCGAAAGCCGCGCAAACTCATGACGTTCGACCGGGGGCTGGCGGCGGCGTGGCGGAGTGGGGGCTAGCGGAAAGCGCCGGCGGTTGGCCAGGCAGACGGTGGATCCTGTCTCACTTCCGCGCCTCCGGCTTCGACACATCGATCACGCAGACAGAGATCTTGCGGCGTTCGAGGTCGGACAGGGAGTCTAGCAGGGATTGCCGGAGTTCAGTGGCCGACTTGGGCTTTGGGCCTGATCGTGGGGTTGGCCCGCAGCCCTCGGCCTCGCCGAACCAGAACACGAGATAGATGCCGTAGCCATCGGCACCGGGGTCGCGGGCGTACTTGGCGATCAGTTGCGTGTGAATCGCGCTCCAGAGTTCGCGATGACAACTCCGCTTGATCTCGATGGGGACGTTGCAGCCGTCGCAAGCGACGCGAACGTCGGAACGCTTGTCGTCGGCGTATCGACCCCCGATCTGGGCGTCGATTCCCACGGGGGTCAGCAACGGTCTCAGTGCGAGGAGCAGCGCGCGCCGACAAGCGTTTTCCGGGAGCGGGCTTGTCACGCGATCATATTGATCGACGTGCCAGGACGTTTTCCATCCAGAGGGTGAGCCGCCACGGAGATCCTTGCCGACTTTTCGAAGCACATCTGTCGTGAAGGCTGCGAGATCGCCCGCATTGGTGGGCCGACCGTTGGCCAGGACCTCGGCGACATCTTCGAGGCCGGGATGCACGAACGTGGCTTCTCGACAAACGCTCCTCTGCTTCTGGAGGCGATCGAGAAGTTTGGATCGCCAGTGGGCGAGTCGATCGTCGGCGGCCAGCGCCTCGAGCGCATTTTTCGCTGCAGGTGAGGCATCTTCCGAGAGCCGGTCGATGAAGCTGTGGATATTGCTGTCGGCTTCCATGGGCAACGTCACCACGTAGACTTCGCCAGTCCTTGGCGGCGCGAGGGAGTAGGGTCCAATCAGGCGGATCAACCTCTCGAGGGTGGTCGCATCCCACATGTCCTTCACGGCCGACGGCACGGCATGCGGCTCCACCGTCATCTCCATCAATCGGTGTATCCGGCGGCCCCGTCCGGCCACCTGTGATTCCAACCGATCGCCATAGACTTCCGGCTCCACAAACAATCCAGCGGTCAGCCAATACACTGTCTGGCTGGCGTTCATGCTCGTGCGGGCGAGCTTTGCCTCGATCAGTTCTAAGAGTTGTGTCCTGTCTCCATAGAGTACGGCGGCCTGAAGTAGAGAACGTAAGGTCGTTAGCTGTCCTGCCTTACACCGGATCGGAAAGATTCTCAGGAGTGGAATGGCAACCGCGGATACCAAGGGGGCATACTCGGGTTGGCGGGCCAGGTAGTAGATGTCCGGCAGTAACTCCGCGTCCTTCCGAAATTGATGGCGAGCGCAGTGGATCCAAACCTCGGCGACAACATCCGGCTGCCTCGCCACAGAAGCACGCAGCCAGCGTGGTGGACGCTCTATGCCGTACAAGTGACGCAGTTTCGGAACTGCAAGGTGGATGGAAAGCGCCAGGCGAATCTGAGCTTCAGTAAGCTGTGTGTCTTGGTTTTCCCCCCAGGAGAGTTCTTCCAGTCCAACCATGAACGGGTAGGCCGCGTAATGTATCTGCCCTTGGGCAGACACCTCCGAGACCTCGGTCCACGTTGGGAGGTCCGCCCGCAGAATCGCTCCCCGCAAGCCGGCCAAGGCCGCCCTGAGGAGATCATTATCGGGACCGAGCAAGTAGCGCAGCCGCTCCTGCGGAGTCTCGCCGACGACATCCGAGAAGCCGTCGAGATAGGCCACTGCAAGGTGGTGAAGCAAGTTCAGCGGGCACTGGTTGGCGCGTAGCGATGTCAGGTTTGCTCGGACGGTCGCGCGCAGATCATCGAATCGCCCGTCGTCCGATGTTGCCGAGGTCTGTGGGGTTCCCTGGGGTCCGGCATCAATACGGCTCTCCTGTTCCCAGGCGGCGAGCGTTTTCTCGAATAGTCCAGCGAGGCGGACGTCGCTGCTAAGCGTTGCCGCGACCTCTTCACATCTTCCCTTCTCAGGCTCGTTGTAGACGAATGCCGCTGCCTCCCACGCGAACCAGTCAGCCACCTCGTGGTTGCTCGCCCGCAGCGCTTGATCGGCGCACCAGGCGCCGTAATCGTCCGGCAGCTTGGCGCCGAAGCGGCTTCGTCGCACGAAGGTCATGCAATAGTGGAAGTCACTGTCCGCCGTGCGGCATCGGCTCACACCCTGCTCGATCATGGCCTTCTGCATGTCGGGATGGTCCGTGAGCCAACTCCGGAAGAATTCGGCACCGCCGACTCCGCCCGGGCGAAAGATGCCTGGCTCTTGCCCGAGCCAACCTGCGAAGCCAAGCCAATGCACGAGTTGCTCTTGCGCGATGCTCTCGGGTGAGCGTTCCAGGAGGTGGCGTAACAGCACGACCGGCGGTCGCACCACAAAATCGACGCCCCTTGGAGCAACCGCTGATTCTGCTCTCACCTGCTCCATCGGGCCCCTGAGCAAAGCGAGCAGCTGCACCATTTGCGGAATCGTGGACTGCTCTACTAGGCGACTCGTCCAGAAGGTCTCATAGCGGCTCCACATACCTTGCCGGACAGGCTCTCTCAAGTAGCCGACCAAGTCGGCCGCGGAGAGCTCGGCGGGATACAGTTCCTCCAGCAATGTCCCCAGCAGGCCGTCGTCCTGGGTCGGTACGACGCCGGTGTAGATGTCGTCGAGAAGGCTCTGGAGCGTTGCGGCGACCTGAGAGTCACCCCTGCGGACTTGCACGTATGCCGCCAGGGCAGTGCGCCGATGTATCATCGGCCACGAGTCGTCCCGGACAATGGCCATCAGGGGATCGGCAAGTTGGGGGATGGCTTGACCGGCCATGAGAGCTTGGAGGATGAGCCGGACAAAGGATTGATGCGCCTCATCCCGCGCGGGGTTGGAGAGAGCGCGACTGAACTCCTGCTCCAGACCGGGATCGGTGAGGCGTCCTAATGGAGAATCCAGCGTGGTTTGGCCTACCAACCACGGATTCCGCTCGGTCTCCTCTCTCAGCGTCTTGAGTACCAGTGTCTTCTCGCGAGCGCTGAAGTCTTCGACATCGCCGTAGAGAACCACTCCGAGAGGGTCGCGTCGGACAATCTCCTCGCGCGCAGGCTTGCTGTGGGCTGCCAGCCAGGCGGCGAGACCGCGGAACTCGGAGATGACTCCGCCGTCGAAGCCGGTCAGGAGCGAAAGGACTCGCCGAACCGGACATCCTTCCGCAATCAGACCTGCAAGACGCCGCGCCGCAACAACCTCCGCAACCTGCCGGTGTACGGGAACCAGGCGGCCTTCGGCAGGCGACTCGAACAGATTGGTGCCCACCGCGCGCCGAAGGAGCTGTTGGTCCCCATGGGGAACCTGATCCAAACGAGGGTGATTCGCGTCCGGTACGGTTCCGGGGAGGGTGACCCCCGCCTTTCCGGTCAACAGAAGGGTCGCGCAAAGATCACCAGCAGCATCCAGGAGGGCTGTGGGATCCGCAGTGCCTCTCCACCCTATCTGGTGCTCGGGATTCTCCTCGGAGACGAGCCTTCGACACGCCATGTCGAACGTCTCGGTCCTGGTCGTGGGCCATTCGCCGGCCTCGGCCACCGCCTCCGTGAGCAATCGCAGATTCTGCGGATTGGGGAGCAGGTCCTCTACTCCGCGCTTCCGAGCCTCGGCCACGAATGCTGCCGGATCGTCGACGCCGTGGTTCTGCTCCAAGCTCTCGAGAACTCCCTGGTCCGACAGCGGATCGAGCCGCAAGACCAGCAGTTCACCGTTGGGGGTAACCGCCTTGAGTCGCTCCCTGTCATTGGCGCCGAACCAGTCCGCCTCCCGGCAGGACAGGCGGAATTGCGGACGCCCGGTGCTGTGGAGCTTCGCTCTGATCCCGTCGAAAGGCGTGCGTCCGTCAGAGGCGCCCGCCCGAGTCTCGTCCAGGCCGTCGATGTAGATCGTCCGGTCTTCCCATTCGGGGTCGGGATCGACGGTCAGGAAGTCTCGCGCCGTAATGTAGCATCCCCCATTCCGTTGGGCCTCGCGCTCGAACGCCTTCGTCTTTCCGGACCCGGGGGACCCAAGCAGGACAAACGCAGGCTCCTCTCGAAAGGACTCTAGGGGGCGTGACTGGACCTCGTGCGAGGGACTCGATTCGCTCTGCCGTCCGAGTTCCGCGTGGCGCTCACGAACCACGGTGCATGTCCGCTCAACGAAGTGCTTCATGATCCCTCGAACCACTCCCGAGCCGGCGTCAACAGGAATTCCGACACCGGAATCCCGTCCCGTCCGACGATGTGGGATGCCTTGACGGGGAAGCTCCTGCCGAACGCCTCAAGCCCGCTCACGTTCCCCCGCCGCCTGCCGCTCTTGACCTCGAAGATGACCAGCTTTCGCCCGTGTTCCAGGATGAAATCCACCTCTCGTCCCCGGTCCCGCCAGTAGTAGACGCGGTACTCGGAACTCCCCGTGTTGACCAGATGCGCGCCGACTGCACTCTCCACCAGGTGTCCCCAGTAGGTCCGATCGGCCCGGGCCTGCGCGAAGGTGTAGCCGGAGTGGACCGACATGAGCGCGGTGTTGAGCACGTTGAGCTTGGGACTTGAGGCCCGGCGCCGGTGTGTGCGGCTGGCGTATTTCGAAAGGCCTGTGATCAGTCCGGCGCTGGACAGCAGATCAAGGTACCGGGCCAGGGTGGTTGTATTGCCCGCCTCGTGCAGCTGGCCGAGCATCTTGTTGTAGGAGAGGATGTGGCCGGAATACTCGGCGCCGAGTCCGAAGAGCTGCTTGAGGAGTATGGGCTTGTCCACGCGCTGGAGCGCGAGGATGTCACGCTCGATATTGGGCTCGACCAAAGAGCGGTGGATGAAGCTGCGCCATCTGGCTTCGTCGCGGATGAGCGGGGTTGGCCCCGGATAGCCTCCGAAGTAGAGGTATCGGTCGAGATCGAAGTCGAATGCGGCGGCCATCTCCGCGAAGGACCAGTGCTCGACGTCGATGACCTCGTAGCGGCCTGCCAGGCTCTCGCTCATTCCCTGCTGCATGAGGAGGGGCGCCGAGCCGAGCAACACGACGTGGAGCCGGAGGCGCTCCCTCCGATCCGCGTCCCACAGCCCCTTCACCGTCTCCGACCAGTTCGGCACCTTCTGGATCTCGTCGAGCGCGAGCACGAATCCGCGGTCCGATGCCCGAGCTCCCAGCCGAGCCTCTTCCCAGGTGCGGACGAGCCACCTTGTGTCTCTGCGGTCGACGGGAGGCAATGAGATGTCTGCGGCGAGTGATGTGGCACCAGCCTGGAATCCAGGCCTGACCGGGAATGTCGCGGGGTCGGGTGCATCCACGGCGATGTGGGCGGACGGCCGCTGGATCCGTCTCAGGACCTGCTGGACCAGTGTAGTCTTGCCGGTCTGGCGTGGTCCCGTGATGATGGTGAGCCACCGGGGCTCTTCACGCAGCCGGGCGAGAAGCGTCTTGCCGTGAGGGCGTTCGTAGGTTTCCATGCAGTCAAATTACGCTACTGAGTAATTTTACTCAATAGCGATATGGACCGATCCGGGCGCCGTTGTCCCGGTGTCCTGACCGGGCGTACTTGTCGCCGGGCTCCGGGATGTCTACCGTCTCTTATCCATCGGCAGGACTCGGCGCGAGTTGTCTTCGTTCCGACCGCTGTCAGCGAGGCACCCACCGCACACACCCGGAGACCCGACAGATGACTGGATGGACGCGCGCCACGATCGCTTCTGGAATTTTCACCGTCGCGGCACTCGCCGTCGCGGTTTCGTCACTGCAGGCCCAGTCGGTGACCACGAACCCCTTCCGGCCGGTCTACGGATGGGGGGAGCTCCCTGACGGAAGGGAATGGGGTTCGACGAGCGCGGTGGAGATCGCGCTGGACGGAAACATCTGGGTCGCGGAACGATGCGGCGCGAACACCTGCGTCGGCTCGGATGTCGATCCCATCCTCCTCTTCGACAAGGAGGGCAACCTGCTGCGCAGCTTCGGGGGCGGCATGATCGCGTGGCCGCACGGGATCGACGTGGACCATGAGGGCAACGTCTGGGTGACCGATGCGTGGCGGACCGGCGCCACCACGACGGGGCACTCGGTGCTCAAGTTCTCCCCCGAGGGCGAGCTGCTGATGACGCTGGGGACGCCCGGAGAGGCCGGCGATCCGCCCACCCACTTCACCCAGCCGTCGGATGTGCTGGTCGCACCCAACGGCCAGATCTACGTGGCGGACTCGCACGACCGCACCAGGGGCCGAGTGGTGCGCTTCGCGGCGGACGGCACCTACATGGAGACCTGGGGCGAGCTCGGCTACGGGCCCGGGCAGTTCCGCGACCCGCACGCCCTGGCGATGGACTCGCAGGGCCGCATCTTCGTCGGCGACCGCTACAACAACCGCATCCAGCTCTTCGACCAGGAGGGTAACTTCCTCGCCATCTGGACCCAGTTCGGGCGGCCGAGCGGCATCTACATCGACGCCGACGACAACATCTACGTGGCCGATTCCGAGTCGAGCCCGGCGCCCAACGAGTTCACCGGGCAGCGCAACGCCGGCTGGGAGAAGGGCATCCGCATCGGCGACGCGAACCAGGGATGGGTACACTTCTTCCTGCCCGACGACCGCGCCAACGTAATGGGGTTCAGCGGGCCGGAGGGCGTTGCGGTGGACGACGAGGGCAACGTGTACGGCGCGGAGGTCAGCCAGCGGCGCATGACGAAGTGGGTGCGGTTCCGGCCGTAGCGCGGCGATGAATAAGGGAGGCGAAGCCATCGGCACGCAAGTCACAGCTGTCCGGCAGGCATTTGCGTCGGCAAAGCAGTACGTCGTCCCCAGCTATCAGCGCAACTACGTGTGGACGCTGGAGGAGCAGTGGGAACCGCTGTGGGACGACTTGATGGCGCTCACCGAACGCATTCGCGCCGGGAGCTCGCAACACGCCCACTTTCTAGGCACGATCATCACCAGACAGCTGGATGCTCCCAGCGGCTACATCAACCCGTGGTCGGTCGTGGACGGCCAGCAGCGGCTCACCACGCTCTTGATACTCATTGCCGCTGCACGCGTCACCTTCGTGCAACACGGGCTCGTTCGGTACGCATCCATGCTCTCTCGGATCCTCGTTAACGACGAGGATGAACGAGAATCGGAAGCCGACAAGTACAAGATCAAACATAAGAGCAGTGACTACGAAGGATTCCGTGCAATCATCGATGTCGGTCTGGAGTCGCCCTCCACCGACGTGGAAACCGACTCTCGTCTGGGTTCTTGTTACGCCTACTTCCGCACGGCGGTTGAAGTGTGGATCAAGGAACTGGACGAGGACGAGATCGAATCCCATGTACGTGCCTTCAACAAGGCCGTTCTCGACAGGCTCGTGGTTGTCGACATCCGCCTGCTTGGCGACCAGAACAGCCACGCCATATTCGAAGCACTGAACGCCCGAGGTGAACCGCTGGCCGAGTGGGAAAAGACGAAGAGCTATATCCTGTCATTGGCCGTGGGCGAGGACGATCCGGACGGCGATCGGACCTACGAGGCGCATCTGGAGCGGTACGACAGAGATCCCTACTGGAACGAGAAGGTCTCGGCACCCCGTTTTTCGGGCAAGCGCATCGACCTATTCCTATTCTACTTCGCTCAACTCGAGATACCTTGGCAGAGGCAAAGGCTGTCCGGGAAGCCGGTCGTCCGTCCGCTACCGAGAAACCGCATTTACCGCGAGTTTCGCTACATCGGCGAACACCACTATCGGCACCATCCTGCTGAGCTCGATTCAATGCTCAAGCGTCTCGAGCGCTACGCCCAGATCTACAGGCGGATCGACGGACCAAAGGCGGACAACTTCTCCGACCACGCTCGTGAAGTGATGGCTCACAGGCGAGTCCTCAACCTTGCTTCGCTCGTACCGGCATTCATGGTGCTGGTTTACAAGCTCGGGTATAGCGAGCGGCTCGACGACGCTCTGCGCATCGTCGACAGCTATCTGATGAGACGGGTGGCCCTCAAGCTCAGATACTCCGGCTTCGACGATGTAGCGTTCCGGCACGTGCAGGCGTTGCGGGACGCGCCCGCCCACGAAATGCACTCCGTACTGGTGAAACGGTTTGAAGGGTCTAGTTTGCCGAACCGGTGGCCTACGGACGTGGAGATCAAGCAGCGGTTGCCAAGTGCGAACATGTATCACGGTATTGCTAGCGCGCGCGTCCAGATGTTACTGGGGGGCATTGCTCAGCACATGCATCGTGAACGTGAGCACCTGCTGTCCGTTCCGTTCTCGCTCAAGCCTCTAACGGTCGAACATGTTGCCCCTCGGAATTGGAAGGGGCACTGGCAGGATAGCTTGGGATTCCAGGACAGTGAAGAGGACAGGCACCGGCTGTATCAGTTGGTCCATCGAGTAGGTAATCTGACATTGGTAACTCGATCTATGAACTCCAAGCTGGGCGACAAAGACTGGGGCTACAAGGCTAGGCTGCTAAAGGATGACAACCTAGAACTGAACAAGCGTTTGGTTGCCGACATGGACGGAACGATCTGGAACGAGGCGGGAATCGACCATCGCAGCAGGCAGTTGGCGGGCTATGTCACCAAGATCTGGCCTCACGCCGATGTCCTTCGGCGCGAACTCGGGATTTCGGCCCCGGGCGACCCGCCGGATCAGGGCTGACCGGTGCCGGGGACACCCTTCACCGCGCGCCGGTAGATGTTCACGCCAACCGCTTCGACGTGTTTCCTGAGCGCAGGATAGCGTATCTCCTCGAAAGCCTTGACATCGCACCTCTGTGGGATGTCGAGATCCTCAAGATCAAGGATGAGCCGGCCCAGTCTGTAGCGATCGCGGATGCCCGTGGTGGCCAGATCGATGTCCGATCGGGAAGAGGCCGTCCCCATTGCGCGGGACCCGAAGAGGATCACCGATTCCAGATCGGGATAGGCTGAGAAAACACGTGTCAGCATGGCTAGGACATCGCCGTTCAAAACGGTAGACGCTGACGTAGGCGGTGACGCGCTCACGACTCCGCCTGACCATCTTCGCGTTCCAGCCGTTCCCGCAGTTCCGCGAAGAGATCCAGATAGCGACTGTGAACGTTGTCCGCGACCTCTTCCGACGCCGCGGAGTCGTATTCGTGAGACATGGCGTTGCGATCGGTCAGCATGTCGATCCAGCCGGAACCGTCGTCAATCATCTTCGCCGCGAACGCGGCCTGAATCACGCTGCGCGGCGTGATGGTCCCGATACGGACGCCATCATACTCCAAGCGGTCCTTCAAGGTCTTCCAAGCCAGTTCGAAAGTGTACTCGAAACGCTGGATGAGTCCTTCGCGCTCGAGGTCGCTCAGGTGAATCGGATCTTCTTCAGCCGCCTCGCGCAGCAGAGCGAAGGCCTGGGAGAAGTTGCGAAACCGATACCGCCACCGAGCGGGCTGTTCATGGACCGTCATGGCTGAATCTAACCGATCAGCAACCGGTCTCGCTCACTCGGCCACCTCAGGCGCTCCGCACCGCGCGCGCCACCAGATTCTTCACCAGCGGGATCTTGAAGTGGTTGTAGTTGAGGGGCTTCGCGCCCTGCGCCGCGAGTTCGCCCGCCTCGGCCGCCGTGCTCTCGTTCGGCACACGGCCGCGGATCAGATCCTCCACGTCGGTGAGCCGGCGCGGGACGCACTCGACCGCACCCACGACGATACGTGAGTCTTCAACGCGGCCGTCCGCCACCCGGAACGCCGCGGCCACGTTCACCAGCGGGAAGTCCCAGGTCTTGCGGTCCGCGACCTTCTCGAAGTAGAAGTGCGCGCCGGCCCACCGGGCGGGGATGCGCACGGCGGTGAGCAGGTCGTCGGGATCGAGCACGGTCATGCGGGTGATGTCCACGCCCGGTCCCATGAAGAACTCCCCGGCCGGGATCACCCGCTCCCCGCGGGTGTTGCGTGCCACCATCTCCGCGTCCAGCGCCACCAGCGCCGGGGCCGAGTCGGACGGGGTGACCGCCACGCAGCGGTCGGCGCCGAAGAGGGCGTGCTCGCGGTTCATCCCCTCCGGCGTGCCGGCGTAGCAGATGTTGCCGCCCGCCCGGTAGCAGGGCATGCCGTAGCGGTAGTACCAGCAGCGGGTGTCCTGGCAGATGTTGCCGCCGAGCGTGCCCGCGTTCCGGATCTGCGGGCTGGCCACCACGCTCACCGCCTCCGCCAGCAGGCCGTAGCGCTCGCGCACCAGCAGGTCGCTCTCGACGTCGGTGAGGCTGGTCATGGCGCCGATCTCGATGCCGTCGCCGGCCTCGCGCACGCCCTTCAGTCCGTCCAGCCCCTCCAGGTCGACCACCACGGTGGGCTGCTTGCCCCGGTTCTTGAACCAGTCGAAGCTGTCGTAGCCGCCGGCGAGCGCCCAGGCGTCGCGGCCGTGTTCCCGCAGCAGATCCAGCGCCGACTCCACATCGGTCGGCTGAACCAGATCGAAGTGGGGCATCATGTCCTTCATCATGGCCGCCTCCTCACTGTGTGTTGACCTGAAGCGGCCGGTGCGATGGGGGCTGCTCGGCCACGGCGTTCACAATCATGTCCGGGACGACCGGGATGCGGTTGAAATAGTGCCCCCCGAGCGCGTCCGAGATGGCGCACAGCAGCGCCGCCGCCGAGCATCCCATGAGGGGCTCGCCCACCCCTTTGGCGCCCACCGGGTTCTGTGGGTCGGTGATGTCGGTGGCGTCCCAGTCCATCCGCGAGGGCACGTCGAGGTAGGACGGTGGCTTCGCCTGATGGAAGCCGATGTTGCCCGCCACCCCGTAGCGCGTGTCGTAGACGTGCCGCTCCAGGCAGGCCATGCCGAAGCCCATCACCGCGCCGCCCCTCACCTGGGCCGCCAGCCCCATGGGATGGATCACGGTGCCGCAGTCGGCCACGCCCAGGTAGTCGATGATCTCGTACATGCCGGTCTCGAGATCCAGCTCGATCTCGATGAAGCCGGCGGCGAGCGCGGGAACGACGTCGTTGCGCGGAAGGTTGTCGCGGGCGACCCCGATCAGGCCGCTGCCGGCCAGGTTTGCGACCGACCGCTTGGTGATGTCGTTCAGGTCGTCGGGGAACTCCTCGCCGCTGAAGCGCCCGCCCAGCTCGATGGCGCGCGCTGCGGCCCGCGCATGGCTGATGCGGCGCGAGGGGTCGGCGCGCGCGAACGTAGCCTCCTCCCCCACGTCGTAGTCCCCGGGCGAGCCGCCCAGATCCATGGCCGCGATCGCCTTCAGCTTCTCGAGCGCGTCCGTCGCCGCCGCGTGGCCGGCGCGGGTCATGGTGAAGGTGGTGTTGCTGCCCACCTGCGCGCTGCTGGAAGCGAGGTTGCGCGAGGTGTCGCCGCGCACGAGCTCGACGTTCTCCCACTCGTATCCGAGCATCTCGGCCGCGACGCGGGAGGTGCCGGCGTAGGAATAAGTGCCGAGGTTGCCGACCCCGGTGTGGATGTGCAGCCTTCCGTCCGGCGCGATGCGCAGCAGCCCGTCCTGGCCGCTCTGGCCCGCCCCGTGGTAGGCCTGCCCGATCCCGACTCCGGTCACGCGCGATCCCTGGCGCTGGCCGCTGCGCGCGCGCCGCTCCTCCCATCCGAAGCGCTGTGCGCCCTGGGCAAGCGCCTCGCCCAGATGAGCGCTGGTGACCGGCACCTGACCTCCGCCGTAGAGCGAGTTCGAGTCGGGCGCGTTGATGCCGCGGATGTTCAGCTGATCGATGCCCAGCTGTGCCGCGGCCTTGTCGAGCAGGGGCTCCACCGCGCAGGCGATCTGGTTCTGGCCCGGACCCCGCTGCGCACCCCGGGCGGGCGTGTTGGTAAGCACCGGAATGCCGCGGAAGCGCATGGCCGGCGGCGTGTAGACGATGGTGACGGCGCCGGCGGCGCTGTTGAAGTCGCCGAAGCCGTTGTTGGGCCCGTTCTCCTGGACGATGAAGAGGTCGACAGCGCTGATCCGGCCGTCGCGCCGGAAGCCCATGCGGATGCGGCCCTGGAAGCCGGCCCGCGCGGAGCCGATGGCGTATTCCTCCGCCCGGCTGATGCGCATCATCACCGGCCGGCCCGTCTTCCGGGACATGTGCGCCGGCACCGACATGATCGGGTAGGCGCTCCCCTTGGAGCCGAATCCGCCGCCGCAGTACTCGCCCACGAATACCACGTCCTCGGGCGGGATGCCGATGTAGCGCGCGAGCCCGTTCAGCACCGCGCTCTGGCTCTGGCTGGAGCCGAAGACGTGGCATTTGCCGTTCTGCCAGTAGGCCATCGCCGTCCGCGGCTCCATCGAGTGGTGCGAGGTGCCCGCGGTGACGAAGGTCTCGTCGAGCACCAGCGCCGCCTCGCGGAAGCCGGCCTCGACATCCCCGTAGGACCACTCCGTTGTGACCTCCCCCATGGGCAGCTCGCCACCGGAGGCGGCGGCGAAGTCCTCCTCCGTCCACTTCACCTCCGAGATGCCCTCGCCGCGCTGGGAGGTATTGCCCTCGGTGCGCGCGTTGGGGCCGCCAGGGCGCAGGCTCTCGAGCGGATCCACCACGAACGGCCAGGGCTGGAGGTCGAGCTTGACCTTCGCGATGGCGTTCTGTGCGGTGGTCTCGTCGACGGCGGCCAGCGCCGCGATCGGCTCGCCCACGAAGTGCGGGGTGTTGGTGAGGATGGGGTTGCCGGGCGCCTCGATTTCGGGCACCTCGTCCGCGGTCAGGATGGCGACCACCCCTTCCATCGCGAGCGCCTCGGACGCGTCGATGGCGCGCACCTGGGCGTGGGGCATCGGGCTCGTGATGAGGCGGCAGAAAAGCATGCCGTCGGCGCGGAAATCTTCCGCGTAGCGGGCCCTGCCGGTGACCTTGCTGATGACGTCCGGGGGCGCGAAGTCCCTGCCGATGAGTTCAGCCACTGGACACCTCCTCCGCGACGGCCGACCCGTTTCCGGCGGCGCGCATGACCCCGTTCAGGTAGTGGTCGTAGGCCCCGCACCGGCAGAGATTGCCGGACATCGCCCGGCGCGCTTCCTCGCGGGTGGGGTTGGGGTTGGCCTCGAGCAGGGCGGCGGCGGCCATGACCTGTCCCGGTGTGCAGAAGCCGCACTGGGGACCCAGTTCGTCGATGAAGGCCTGCTGCACCGGATGCAGCGTGCCGTCCGCGCTTTCAAGGCCCTCAACCGTGACGACCTCGCGGTCGCGCACCCGCTGCGTGAGCGTCGAGCAGGAGTAGTGGGCGACGCCGTCGATCATGACCGTGCAGGCACCGCACTCCGCCCGGTCGCAGCCCAGCTTGGTGCCGGTGAGCCCGAGCTTGTAGCGGAGCGTCATCGCGAGGGTCTCCTGCGGCAGCACGTCGACGCGCCGGGTCTGTCCGTTCACGTTGACGGAGACCAGGCGAGGGACGCTGGCGCGCGCGGAAGTCGCCGCCGGACCCGCGAAGTACGCGAACGCCGACACCGAGGCGCCGGTCGCGATGACCCCCTTTATGAACTGGCGGCGGGAGACGTTGCCGCGCCCGGGGAGGTTCGCCAGCAGGCCCTCCCAAGGGGTATCTCCGGCCGGGGGTGCGCCGGAGTCGGAGTTCTGAACGATGGGGGGCGACCGCTCGGCCATGTGTCCTCCCTTCCCGCTGAGGTCCATGGTGGGATGTGCTGTGCATGGCGGGATCCCGCGTCGCACCAGCCAGGCCAAGCTCGCCGATGCGCGACCAGGATCACCTCTTCCGACTGGTTGATCGTACGCTGGCGCGAGAGTCGGGACAACCGCAGTTTCCTCCGCATCCAACGACCGAATCAGGGCGAAACCCGCGATTCCGACGCTTGCGATGGCATCACGCCACAGCGTCCGGACATGAGAGGCCCCACGCCGATGAGCAAGATTGCCGAGACCATCGAGATCTTCGAAGCCGCGCGCCAGCCGCTGTTCACGGTGCTCGACGGCATCTCCCGGGAGGACCTGGACTGGAGTCCGAGCGAGAAGGTGCGGGGCGTCGGCAAGATCTGCCGGCACCTCTACCGGGTCGACATCTGGTTCCTCAAGCGGCTGGGCATCGTCCCCGTGATCACGGAGGATCGCCCTGGGCCGGCGGACGAGATCGCCGCCCGCATGCGCACGATCCAGGAGCAGATCATCGCCGAGGTGAAGGCGTGCGAGAGCGATGCCGACCTGTTTGCCGAGCGCACGTCGCTGGATGGCAAGACGACCTCGCAGCTCGGCCCCGACGTCATCCACATGGCGCAGCACTACCTCTATCACCTGGCGCAGATCACCTATCTTCGACGGGTGCGGGACCGCGCCTGGCCGGCTCCGCAGGAGGAGTGGGAGCACGCGACGCACGTGATCGGGGACCGGGTGCTGGATCGATCCTCGGACTGACTCGGGGCAGACCGGTGAGCACACCATGAACACCCGCGCAATCCTCGTCGGGCTGGTCCTCGGGCTGGGGCTCGGGATCGCGGCCTCGGCGACCGGATCTCCCGCGCTGCTGCAGGCTGCCGAGGCGGTGGCGCCCCTGGGGGAAGTCTTCCTGCGCGCGATCCAGATGGTCGTCATCCCGCTGGTGGCGACAGTCGTGTTCGTGGGTGTGGCGCGGATCGGCAACCTGCGCAGGCTGGGTCGGCTGGGGGGTCTCGCGGTGGGCTTCTTCTGGATCACGACGCTTCCGGCGATCCTGATCGGGATGGGCGTGATGAGCCTCGCGCTCACCTTCACGACGCCGGTGCCGCCGCCGACCCCCGTCACGGAACTGGACACGGCGACACCGGGCGTGGTCGCCTTCCTCGTCAACCTGGTCCCGCGGAATCCGATCCAGGCCGCAGCCGACGGTTCCCTTCTCTCGCTGCTCATCTTCGTCGTCCTGCTTGCCGCGGCGGCGACGACTCTGCCGGAGGACAAGCGTGAGGCGCTCACGTCCCTCGCCGAAACGGTCGGGGACGCGCTCATCAGGCTCATGACCTGGATCCTGTGGACGGCGCCCGTGGGGGTCTTCGGTCTCGCGGCGCCGGTGATCGCGCAGACGGGGATGGCGATGCTTCAGAACCTCGCCGTGTTCATCGTCGCCGTGGTCGCGGGCTTCTTCATCCTGAAGGGCGTCGTGCTCCTGCCGATGGTCCGCATCTTCGGCGGGATGGGACCGGGCCGGTTCATGCGGGGGACCGTGGGCACCTACACGGTGGGCTTCACCACGACGACGTCGGTGGGGACGCTTCCGATGATGCTGCAGGAGGCGGAGAAGCTGGGCCTGTCGAAGAGCACGTTCTCGCTTGTCCTCCCGCTCGCGGCCTCGATCAATCGCCCGGGCAGCGCCCTTTTTCAGAGCACGTCGCTGGTGTTTCTCGCCGCCATGTACGGGGTGCCGCTCGACGCGGGGCTGGTTGCGGCGGCCGTGCTGGCGATCTTCCTCGCCTCGATGACGGTTGCGCCGGTGCCCAGCGCCAGCATCGTGACCATGGCCCCCGCCCTCGACGTCGTGGGAGTTCCGGTCGCCGGGCTCGGCATCCTGCTCGGGATCGACCGCGTGCCGGACGTGTTCCGTTCCGCCACCAACGTGATCGCCCACATGGCGGCCGCGACCACGGTGGATCGGATGACCAGGAGGAGGTGGCGCGAGAGTGGACGGCCGAGGGGTCACTCCCCCGGCTCGTGACGGTCTCCCCCGGTCCGTGCCGGTTTTGACCTGCCATGAGTCGCTTCCTTGATTGCGGGCGGTGTCTTCGCTTTCTTGCAGTGGGTGGCTCCCCGTCACCTTCCGCGTCGGCATCCTGGAAGCGCCATGGAACAGACCTTCTTCCGGAAGGGCTTCGGCCTCAAGACCCAGGTCCAACCCGTAATCGACGCCGAGTACCCCTCACGGTTGGTGGATCGCGTTCGCGCGCGCGCTCCGGACAGCTCCCGCCTCGCGGGAAGCGAGCGGGTGGCCCTTGACCCTTGAGGGGGTGGATCAGCCGAACGTGACCGGCGGTCGCCCCGGGCCGATCGCCTTCATGGCCCGAAACAGCGTGGCGGCGAACGTTCTCATGCTGTTTCTGGTGCTCGCCGGCCTCGCGGCAGCGAGGAACCTGGTTCAGGAGGTTCTTCCCGAGCTCTCCCTGGATCGAGTCCAGATCCTCGTCGCGTATCCCGGCGCGACCCCCGGCGAGATCGAGGAATCGATCGTCAGAAAAGTCGAGGAGCAGATCCGGGGCGTGGAGGGCCTGGACCGGTTGGAAGCGACCGCTTCCGAGGGCCTGGGGTCCGTCATCGCGCAGTTCAAGTCGGGCACCGACGTTGATCGCGCGATCAACGAGGTCAAGGCGGAGGTCGACCGCATCATCACCTTCCCCGAGGGGGCGGAGCGACCTCAGGTGCGCGAGATCACGAGCCGGCAGAACGTCATCCGCCTGCTGGTCCACGGCGATGCTCCGGAGCGCGCCCTCAAGGAACTGGCGTACGACATCGAGGAGGGAATCTCGTCCCTGCCGGAGGTGTCGCTGGCCGAAGTCAGCGGTGCGCGGCCATACGAGGTTTCGATCGAGGTACCGTTGAGCCGGCTGCGGGCTCTGGGTCTCACGCTCGAGGATATCGCCCTGGCGGTGCGGCAGGGTTCGATGGAGCTGTCGGCCGGCACGCTCTCCACCGGCGAGGATGAAATCCTCGTCCGCACGCTGGGCAGGAACTACGACCAGGGCGACTTCGAGGACATCATCGTCCTGACCCGTCCGAATGGGACATCGGTTCGCCTGAACGAGATCGCAACCGTACGGGACGGGTTCGCGGACACCGATCTCAGCCTGCGCTACAACGGCAGGAAGGCGGTCGGCATCGATGTATACCGCGCCTCGAACGAGAAAGTCCTCGAAATCGCGGAAGCCGTCAGGGAGCATCTGACAAGCGAAGTTCTCCCCGCCCTTCCGGCCGGGGTTGGCGTCGAGATCTGGAAGGACGACTCGGTCGAGGTCTCGGGAAGGCTCGGCCTGATGATCGAGAACGCGCTGCTGGGGCTGGCGCTCGTGCTCGTGGCGCTCACCCTGTTCCTCGAGGTTCGGCTAGCGCTGTGGGTGGCCACAGGCCTGGCGATCTCGTTCATCGGGACCTTCCTGTTCATGGGGTTCCTGGGCGTCTCGGTCAACATGTTCTCGTTGATGGCGCTCGTTCTCGCGCTGGGGATCGTCGTGGACGACGCGATCGTGGTAGGGGAAAGCGTCTTCACCCAGCGAGAGCGCGGCGTTGGCGGGGTTGCCGCGGCGATCCAGGGCACCCGGCGGGTCAGTGCGCCGGTCATCTTCTCGGTGCTTACCACCGTGACGGCGTTCGCCGCGCTGCTGTCCGCCCCCGGTCCGCAGGGCGAACTCGGTCGCCCGATTCCGCTGGTGGTGATCACGGTCCTCCTGATATCGCTGGTGGAATCGCTGCTGGTGCTGCCGAACCACCTGTCCCACCTGCCCGCACCGGGCGCCTCCGACGAGGGCTGGCTCTCCCGGCGGCTCAGCCGCGTCCGTGGACGAGTGGATGTCCTGCTGAAGCGGGTCGTGGATGGTCCGCTGGACCGTGGACTGCGCCTGGCGGTCGATCAACCCTCGATCGTGCTCGCCTCGGCGGCCGGACTGCTCGTGCTCACGATGGCGGCCGTCAGCGCGGGCGTGGTCCCCAACCAGTTCCTGACCCCCATCGAGGGTGAGGTCGTCTCCGCCAACCTGGAGATGCCGGTCGGCACGCCGGGGGAGCGGACGTCCGCCGTGGCGGCGCAGCTGGAGGCTGCCGGGCATCGCGCCGTGGAGCGCATCTCGCGGGAGCGGGATGCGGATGCGGACCCCCTGGAGGTCGGCATCGCCCTGACGGTCGGCCAGCCGGCGGCACTCTACGACCCCCTGGGGGGCAACGCCGTGGAGGCCGCACGGGGCCACCTGGGCACCGTCCAGTTCAAGCTCATCGACTGGGAGCGCCACGACATCGCCCCATCCACCTTTGAGCGGCTATGGCGGGAGGAGGTCGGCGCGCTCCCGGCAGCGAGATCGCTGTCGATTTCCTCGAACATGCTCACGCTCGGACTTCCCGTTCACTTCGAGCTTTCGCATCCGGACCCCGAACGGCTCGCCGTGATCGCGGACGAGTTCGTCGCCGAGTTGAGCGGCTTCGACGGTGTCTTCGACGTGCGCAGCAACCTCGACGAAGGGTTCCGGGAATTGCAGCTGGAGCTGAAGCCGGCGGCCCGCACGCTGAATCTGACGGTTGGCCATTTCGCGTCGCAGGTTCGCTCTGCCTTTTTTGGAGCCGAGGCGCTCAGGGTGCAGCGCGGGCGCGAGGACGTGGCTGTGTACGTGCGCCTTCCCGAAGAGGAGCGCAATTCCGCTGCCGACGTGGAGCGCTATCTGGTGCGCACGCCCGGCGGCGAGGTTCCGCTGAATCAGGTGGCGTCGGCCGGTTTCGCGCAGTCCGCGGCCACCATCAACCGCATGGACGGGCGCCGCGCCGTCACGGTCACCGCGGACGTCGATCCGGTGCTCGCGACCGGACAACAGGTCAACCGGAGCCTCGAGGGCGGCATCCTGGAGCGCCTGTCGGCCCAGGACCGCCTCTTCGAGTACACCTTCGGCGGCCAGCGCAAGCAGCAGGAGGAGGCCAATGCCGATCTGGGCCGCTCGCTCTTCCTGGCGCTCCTCGTCATGTACGCGCTGATGGCGATTCCCTTCGGTTCCTACACCCAGCCGCTGATCATCCTGGCCGCGGTGCCGCTGGGATTGATCGGCGCCGTCGCAGGGCACATGCTGCTCGGGCTGAGCCTGGGCATCTGGTCGATGTACGGGCTGATCGGGGTGAGCGGGGTGGTCGTCAACGACTCACTGATGATGATCAAGTTCATCAACGACCTGAAGGCGTCCGGGCTCCCGGTGCGAGACGCGATCGTCACCGGGGCCAAGGACCGCTTCCGCGCCATCCTGCTGACTTCCGTGACGACGTTCGTGGGTGTCGCCCCGCTGGTCTTCGAGACCAGCACCCACGCTCAGCACCTGGTTCCGCTGGCCGCATCCGTGGGGTTCGGGATCCTGATCGCCACCGCGCTGCTCATGCTCGTGATCCCGGCGCTGCTGATGGCCCAGTCCTCGATTGCGGCCTGGAGGGGCGCCGGGGCCTGACCTGCCAGTCCGACGAGTGCTCGTCGTCAAGTGCGGTCGGCAGCCGGTCGGAACCGCCCTTCCGCGCCCGGTTATCGCGCCGATATCATCCGTGCGGCCTTTACGATCGCGGTCCGCAGGTATGTCGCACATGACGATAGAAGCCACTAGATTTCGTGCCGACTCCAATACCGGCTCGTCGCGGGCGGCGCCGTCCCTCGACGGGCTTCGCGTATCGGCCGGTCCGCGCAGGCCGATTCCCAACACACCCGAACCCAAAGCCACCGAGACAGGGGTTGACACGACGATGATCTTACTTGGGCGTGAGGACTAAGGTGACGAAGTCGAGGGGGCTGTCCCGAGCGGTCGGGGGCATGGGCCGATGATACTGATGGAGCGAAGAAGAGCATCCTGGGAGTGTTCGTGAGGCGGTGGCGGCTTCGTCTTCGTGGCTGGCGGGCGGGTTCCAAGAACCGGTGAAGAACGTCCCCGCCCCGCCCTCAGCCTATGTCGACGGCTACGCCGAGGCGCGTGCGCTCGACCGGGAGGCCGCGGACAACTACATCGCGCACACTCATATCGGCGATCCGGTCATGGACGCGGTCGTGGAGGACCTGGCATCGCTGCCCCAGCGTCGGGTCCATGAACTCATTAGCGCGGGGATGGAGGAGGATCGCGGTGGTCTCAGGAACGCGCCGCAATCGCTGCGCGATTTCTTTTTCGATGCGCCGCAGCCCGATCCAGACTGGCTGGATCGCGATGCCTTTCAACCGGGCATCCGGTCCTTTCAAAGAAACTCCGTCCTCGTCCTCTCGGCCTTCGTGGCGGGCGTACTGATCGACGGCTTCTCGACGCTGATAAGCAAGTCGTTCGTGCAGACCGGGCGGATATTCGACAATGGTGTCTGGCGGCTCAAGCAGAACAACCGCCATCAGGTGGAGATCTTCCTGCCCGGCGGGCTGGAGCGATTCGGCGAGGGGTGGAAGCTGTCGGTCCGCATCCGGTTCGTCCACGCGCAGGTTCGGATGCTGCTGGGACAGACGGAGGAATGGGAGCACGACGCGTGGGGCGTGCCGATCAGCGCCGCGCACATGGGCTACGCGGTCGCCTGCTTCGCGGCCCGCACCGTCAAGCACTCGGAGTCGCTGGGCGCGCGGTACAGCCCGGAGGAGCGTGCCGGCTTCCATGACGTGTGGCGTTACGCCGGCTACCTCATGGGCATCCCGGAATCCATCCTCTTCACCGACGAGCAGCACGCGCTGCACCTGTACCGGATCGGCTCCGTTTGCGAGCCTCCTCCGACCGATGACGCGATCCTCATGACCAATGCGCTGATCAACTCCGCCCCGCTGGTCGCGAACATCGATGATCCGGCGGAGCGCCGCAAGTTGGTGAACAAGGTGATCTACCCGGTTTCCCGGGCGCTCGTGGGCAAGGGTCTTTCAGACCAACTGAGGTTCCCCAGGACGAGGGGCATGCCGTTCCCCTTGCTCGCGTACCGGATCGACCAGCGCATGCAGCGGATCAAGGCCTGGACAAGGAAGGGAGGATTCGGGGTTTTTGCGGACCTTCTTGGGGCGTCGGCCTATGAGGACGCCGGTCTCAGCTACCGGCTGCCCGACCACGCCCACGACGAACGGTCCACCAAGTGGTGAACGGCCCGTAGAGCGTAGGCGGTCGAGGTTTCGCCCCGCGCCCGTTTAGCATAAGAAACTCACTCTGATCCCAACGGCGACCTGCCTGTCAGGGGTTGGCTCGACCACGAGCGAGGCGTTGCGCTCGCGGACCGTCTTCGCGACCGATACGAGCCCCCAGAACTTGCCGACCGCCACCGAAGCGAGCCCGACGTAGATGAGGGGCCTGGCGTCCCCGTCGCTGCTCCCGAAGAGGTTGTCGAGTTCCTCGTTGACGCCGTAAATCACCAGCCCGAAGCCGGCCACCTGGACGACGGCCGGCGCGATGCCGCGCTTGGCGTCGCCCGCGTAGGCGTGGCCGAGTACCGGCACGAACATCTCGATCGCGAACGCGATGATCGGATCCTTGTGGCCGGGGGGAGCTTCGGCGTCCTGGGCGAAGCCGGGTGTGGCCGCGATGAGCGCCAGCGCGAGAGCGAGTGTGGGTCGGTTCATGGCTTGCTTTCCCTATCTCGGATCAAACCGGTCCGGCGGTGCTGCGCAAACCTACCGGGGGGGCGCGCGCGGCGGCATCCCCTTTTCGGGGGACCTCGGCGGTGGGGCGGATGTGCAGCCGCGGTCGTGCGCGCCATCCCCGATCGCGGTTAGCGGACGAATCCCCGCAGGGCTTCGAGCGACAGGACCCTCCGCACGAGCTCGGTCTGCTTGCGAATGCCGAGCTTGCGGTAGACGGACTTGAGGTGCGTCTTGGCCGTGCTCTCCGCGCAACCCAGCGAAGCCGCGACGCCGGCCACCGTCTGACCGGCCGCCAGCGCCACCGCGACGCGGCCCTCCGCGGGCGTCAAGCCCAGGACCTCGGCTGCCAGGTCCGGTTCTACGCCGTGTCGCGCGACCGGGTCGACGACCAGCGCCAGCGCCGCGACCTGCCGGCCACGATGATCCGTGTCCATCATTCGGACGGGATGGATTTCAAGAGCCAGCGGCGCGCGATTGAACCTGCGTGCGATCTTCATCGAGCCCCCTGCACCCTGAACCCCGTACGGGGGTAGCGCCCTGGCCAGCAAGCGCTGCAGCTCCGCGTTCTCCTGGTGCCCGGCAACCAGCACCCCCTTCTCGTCGCGTAGCCCATCGCCTTTCAGCAGGGTTTCCCGGGCGCGGTCGTTCGCCTCCAGGACGCGTCCGCGTCGGTCCAGCTGGATAATCCCCGCCCGTCCGTTCTCGCACAGTTGCGCAAGCGACGCCCCCAGCGCGTCCGCGTTGGCCATCAGGTGCCGGACGCGCGCAAACTGGCGTATGTGAGGCGAGAGGCGTTTGATGGTCCGGATCTGCTCGTGCCCCCAACCTCCGCGTTCGGTGGAGTTCCCGAAGGTCCAGACCATCCCGCACCCGTCCACTCCCAGGAGGGTCATGAAGAGGCCGTTTTCCGTCTTGTTGACACGCCGAAACTCGTTGTATGCGGCCGATGTCCTTTTTTCGTCGTCGGTGTAGAGATCCGACTTGCGGACCAGTTCGCCGTCACGAAGCCCATAGAGCCGTGGAATAGCTTCATCCTGCCAGCAGTAGTCGCGAAGATACCGGTGTTCCAGGTCCTGCCGACGTTCCGCACCCACAAAAAACCTGGCCATGTGGACTACGGGCTCGCGCCCCGGACTCGGGTCCCCGTAAACCAGGCTATGGCCACGCGTCCGGATCATATCGTTGATCAACGCAGCCGCGGTGTCCCACCCGACATCCCCGAGCGCCGCCATGTACAGGTTTTCCAGGACGTGCGCGAACCTGTCCTCCGCAACCATATCGCATCCCCTCCGCCAGGTACTGTCTCGCGCAACTGCAAACCCGCCCAGGCGCTTGTTGGATACGGCAGAGTACGCACGCGAGCGCTCGCCCGCCACGAGTGGTCGGGGTGGCCTAAGCCGCCAGGATTACTCGTACATCATGCCCGGCACCTTGCCCAGGAGGCGGGCATACACCGTGAGCGCGCCCCGGTGGTGCGCCGTGTGATCCACGAGGGGCACCACAATGGCGGAACGGGACGCGCCCGGCATGATGCGCTCGTCGGGGATGGGCGCGGCCAGGTCCTCGTCCGAGGCCGCCTCGAAGGTCGCGATGGCCTTCTCGAACGCGCGGTCGAGCCACGCGATCGCCTCATCGAGCGACTCCACCGCCCGGGCCGCGGCGATCAGGCCCTCGAAGTCCATGTTCCACCCTTTCCCGAAGGCGCCATCCACGAACCACTCGACCGAATCCGCGGCGTGCGCGATGTGGCCGGCGACGGTGTAGAGTTCGGGCTGCGGGGCGAAACCGGCGTCCTCTTCCTCGAAGATCGAGATCATCTTCCTGATGTACCCGTGGGACGTTTCCAGCTGTGCGACGATCTCGGCGGCCTGCGACATGGGCGTCCCTCTCTGGTGAGGTGTGGGTTGGCTGTGGGAAGGGGCGGCCAAGTCTAGCCTGGCTCGGGAAGCTTCTCCAGCCTTGGACCCCACCCCGGCTTGCATACCCTGACGTAACGTCAGGCCCGGGATCCCATCCAGAACGGTTAGTTTCTTCGCCACGATGAACACGCACGCGAGCACCGACCAGCCTACTCCAGCACCCGCGCCCGAAACCTGGTGGGACGTCCTTGTCCACGCCGTGCGCGGTACCGGGGGCGATCCCACCCGGGGCCCGATCCGGCGGGCGGTCGTCCTTCTCGCGGTGCCGATGGTGCTGGAGATGGTGATGGAGTCGCTGTTCGCGGTCGTCGACATCTACTTCGTTTCCAGGCTGGGGGACGAGGCCATGGCGGGGGTGGCGCTGACCGAATCGGTGCTGTCGCTGATCTATACCCTCGCGATGGGGCTCAGCATCGGGGTCACGGCCGTGGTGTCGCGCCGGATCGGCGGGGGCGACGAAGAAGGGGCGTCCCGAGCCGCCGCGCAGGCCATCCTGCTGGGGCTCGCGCTGGCGCTCCTGTTCGGCATCGCCGGCGTGGCCTTCGCGCCGGACATCCTGCGGATCATGGGCGCGGACGAGAACGTGGTGGCCACCGGGGTGCCGTACACGCGCATCATGCTCGGCGGCAACGTCGTCATCCTGCTGCTGTTCCTGCAGAACGCCGCCTTCCGCGGGGCGGGCGACGCCGCGATCGCCATGCGCGTGCTGTGGATCGCCAACGGGCTCAACATCGTCCTCGATCCCCTGCTCATCTTCGGCGTCGGGCCGTTCCCGGAGTTGGGGGTGCAGGGGGCGGCGGTCGCGACCACGATCGGCCGCGGGACGGCCGTCCTGGTGCAGGTCTACACGCTGTTCCGCCTGGGCGGAAGGCTGCGCATCCGGATGCCGCACCTGGGCATCCAGCCCGCCCTCATGGCTCAGCTCGTGCGGCTCTCGGCGACGGGGATGCTTCAGACCTTCATCGCCACCGCCAGCTGGATCGGGCTCACGCGCGTGACGGCGGTGTTCGGGGCCGAGGCGCTGGCCGGATACGTGGTCGCGATCCGGATCATTCTGTTCGCGATCCTCCCTGCATGGGGACTCTCCAACGCGGCGGCGACCATGGTCGGGCAGGCGCTCGGGGCCGGGAACCCGGAGCGCGCCGAGCGCGCGGCGTGGATCTCGTGCAAGATGAACTTCGCCTTCCTGGGCGCGGTCAGCGTGTTCTTCATCGGCTTCGCGCCGGCCATCGTGGGGTTGTTCGGCGGAACCGAGGGTGCGTCCGCCGTCGCCGTGACCGGCCTCCGCATCGTGTCCATCGGCTTCGTCTTCTACGGCTACGGCATGGTGCTCACGGCCGCGTTCAACGGGGCGGGCGCGGTGTGGACGCCCACAATCCTCAACTTCTTCTGCTTCTGGCTCTGGGAGATCCCGCTCGCCTGGGGCCTCTCCCTTGCCGGCGGTCTCGAGACGACCGGCGTCTTCATTGCGATGACGGTGTCGTTTTCAACGCTGGCGGTGGTGGCCGCGGTGCTGTTCAAGCGGGGCAAATGGCGGGAGGCGAAGGTATAGGCGCGGAGCGGCGCCGATGCGGCCGGCCGCAATCCAGCCCGCAGGCCCCAGGAGGGCGGGATCCCAGCCGCCTCACACCCTCGGCAGCACCTCCGCCCCGGTCAGTCCGAGATGGTAGTCGGTCGCCCACGCAGTCCTGATCTCGTGCTGCTCCATCAGCGCCAGGCTGGAGGCGTCCACGTAGGTCAGGCGCGCTCCGCGCATGCGGTCGAGCATGCTGCAGGTGGTATGGTGAAGCGCGGCAGTCCCCTCGTGGACGATCAGGCCGTCGAGGTTGTCGAGAAAAAGCCTGCACGTGCGGGCCGACTCCTCTCCGTGCCGATGGAGGAACCACGAGCACGCCTCGGACCACACCAGCAGGGAGGAATGCCAGCGCGGCGCAGGCCCCGCGAACAGCGCGCGCGCCTGCTCGTGATACTGATCACGCCGGTTGAGGGCCGCAATGAGGATTCCCGTATCCAGAAAGACCCTTGGGTTCTTCACGGCGCCTCGCGCCCGTAGACCACGTCGTCAACGCTCGCGCTGTCTTCAGGCCGGCCCTCGAGGCTGCCCACCCAGGCCATCCAGGGATGGCAGACGGGCTCGCGCGCCAAGGTCTCGGCCAGGCTCCTTCGGCACAGCTCCGCCAGCGAGATACCCTGGCGGCGAGCAGCCTTCTTGGCGCGCGCGTACATCTCCTCGTCTACGGAGATCTGAGTTCTGATCACGGGCCGGGACACCTCTCCATATGTTATCACAGTATCAAAGCATGATAACATCTGATGAAGGACATCCTCAAGCTCCCGCAACGCCGGATCGGTGTCTGTGAACATGGGCGACCAAAGCTACCCCGCGATCACGGGCGACTACATGGCGCGACGAGCCTGTCGCCGAACATGGCCCTGCCGTCGCCGTGTCGGTGACAGCCGCCCGCCCGCCGTGGTACATTCCGGGCCATGCAAGGACTTCTCTCTTCCGGACACCCCGTCATCTCCGAGGCCGGCGCGGACATCCTCCGTGCCGGGGGCAACGCCTTCGATGCCGTCGCGGCGGCGGCGTTCACCAGCACCGTCGTGGAGCCCACCATGGCGAGCCTCGGGGGCGCGGGGTTCGTGCTGGCGCGCACTGGCTCGGGCGAGGAGATCCTCTTCGACTTCATCGCCTCCGCTCCGGGTCTCGGCCTGACCGATCCGCCGGGTGAAGGCGACCGCCATTTCTATCCGGTGGACATCCTCTTCGGAGATGTGCTGCAGGAGTTCACCATCGGGCTGGCGTCCGCGGCGGTGCCGGGCACCCTCAAGGGCCTGGTGCACGTACACGAGCGCCTGGGGCGGCTGCCCCTCGCGGAGGTGGTTGCGCCGGCCGTTGCCGTTGCGCGGGCCGGGATTCGCATCACCCCCTTCGTATCCGACTCCCTGCAGCTGATGTATCCCGTGCTGCGGGATTCGCGGATTGGTGGCGCTCTCTATCTGCAGAACGGCGACGTACTGCCGGTGGGCACGCTGAGTCGCAATCCTGATCTGGCGGATTTTCTGGAACACCTCCCGCGCGATCCGCGGGGATACTATGGCGGGGACTTCGCCGAGGTCATCGAACGCGACATGCTGGAGGGCGGCGGCCTGATGACGCGCGAGGACCTGGCGCGGTATGAGGTCATCGAGCGCCGCCCCCTCTCCGTCGGGTATCGCGGGCGACGCGTCCTGACCAACCCGCCTCCCGCCCTGGGCGGGTCGCTGATGGCGCTTCGCCTGCTGCTGCAGGAAGAAGCCGATCTGTCGGGCTGCGGCTGGGGAAGCCTCGAGCACGTTCGCGCGACGGCCCGGGCGCTCGAGCGGGCCGTCCGCCTCCGGGGAGGTGAGGAGGTCGCGCGCGATCCGGCCCAGGCGGCATTGCTGGAGGGCGTCCATGCCCCGTTGATCCACGCCGTTCACGGCACCACCCACCTCAACGCCTCCGACGCCGAGGGCAACGTCGCCGCGCTCTCCATGTCGAACGGGTCGGGCTCGTCGTACTTCCTGCCGGGAACCGGCATCCACTTCAACAACATGATGGGGGAGGTGGACCTCCACCCCGCCGGATTCCACGCCTCGGAGCCGGGGGACCGGGTGGCGTCGATGATGTCGCCCGCGCTGCTGCTGGAGGGAGACCAGGTGCTCGCCGCCCTCGGCACCGGGGGCAGCAACCGCATCCCTTCGGCAGTGTTCCAGGTGATTTCAAACCTCCTCGACCTGGGACTCTCGCCCGACGAGGCGTCCAACTTCCCGCGCATGCATTTCGACGGCGAACAGCTCCAGATCGAGCCGGGATTCCCGGAGGAAGCGATGGCCGCGCTCGAGGAAGAATGGGACGTAGCGCCCTGGCCGCAGCAGAACCTGTACTTCGGCGGGGTGCACGTCGTGGCGCCGCGCGTGGGGGGGGTCGGGGGCGACCGGCGCCGGGAGGGCCACGGGAGCGTCGTCGAGTAGACCGCCCGTCGCACCGTCGCCGATGGGCCTGAGGCGGACGACCTGCCGGCGGTCCGGGTCAGGGATCCGGCAGCAGTTCCATCGTGGTCGTCAGGTTCGTCGTCATCGCCATCCCGGCCATGCTCATGTCGAGGCTGGCTCGGCTCGACTGGCTCCGGAATCGGCCCTCGGCGAGGTCCACGACCATGTTGCCGGTGGTGGTTCCGGTGGCCGTCATGCCCCCGGCCCCCATGTCCAGATCCATGTCCATCGGACCCTCGAACGAGAGAGTTGCGAGGCTACCCTCGAGGCTCACGAAGGTGTACGTCATCGTGACTTCGATCGACATCGACCCGGCGGGGCCCATGGGCAGGCTCAAGGGCGCGGCCACGGTCCATGAATCCCCGGGGCTGACCTCCTCCTCGGGGAGCACGAAATGGCTCGATTCCCGCATGATGCTCGCCGGGTCGAACCCGGCGACTTGCGGCAGCCCCTCCGTACTGATGACGCCAACCGATCCGCCGCGCGTATCCATTACCGTGGTGAAGACGCTGCCGGAATAGTCCGGCATATCCATCCCGGGAACGGTCGTCGGCATCGTCGTGGAGACCGAGTCGATGGTCGTGCGGAATCGGATCACGTCGTTCCCCACGCCAAGGACGGTTTGCGTCTGATGGGTGCGCATGGTCATGACGGGGCTCGCCGGCATCATCGGGCTTTCCACTTCCGCCTGCGTGGAGTGGGCGTAGCGGGACACCTGGCCCTCGGGCGGCGCCAGCCTCAACAGGATCGGGGTGTCGAGCGGTGCAGCGGGAGCGGGCGGATCCTGCCCGTGTGAGGCGAGCGGGGTCGAGAGCATGAGGGCCGCTGCCGCTGCGACCATGCACCATGCTGATTTCATCGGTCCTCCTGGCGGTATCGGGACTGGGACTTCGGGCCCCGCGCCGTCGCGCGAGAGGCCGGCTTCGGCGCCGGCGTCCAGAGGCCGAGGTACCTGAAACCTGCACGCTCGGACCCGGCCGTGCCACCGGGCCTCGGGCGCGCCACATCGCGGTTGCCGGTGCCGGTCATCCGGGTTACGGTTCGCGATGACCTTGCCCTTCCACCCGATCGTCGAGCGCTGGTTCACCGAGACGCTGGGGGCGCCGCTTCCCGCGCAGGAGCGCGCCTGGGCCGCCATCCGCGATCGCAGCCACACTCTGCTCGCCGCCCCGACCGGGTCCGGGAAGACGCTCGCCGCATTCCTGAACGCCATCGACGAGCTGCTGCGCGAAGGGCTCGAGCATGGTCTTGAAAACGAGGTGCGGGTCCTCTACATCTCGCCCCTCAAGGCGCTCAGCGCCGACATTCACAAGAACCTCGAGGAGCCGCTCGCCGCCATCCGCGAGCGCGCCGTGGAGGCGGGGCTGCCCGCCGTCCGCATCCGTTCCGCGGTGCGCACGGGGGACACGCCGTCCTCGAGCCGGGCCGCGATGCTGCGCACGCCTCCGCACATCCTGGTCACCACGCCGGAGTCGCTCTACCTGCTCCTGACGGCCGAGCGCAGCCGCGCGATGCTCCGCACCGTGCGCACGGTAATCGTGGACGAGATCCATGCCGTGATCGATTCGCGGCGGGGGTCGCACCTGGCGCTCAGCCTGGAGCGGTTGGGGCACGTGACGGGACGGCCGCTGCAGCGCATCGGGCTGTCGGCCACGCAGAAGCCGGTCAGCGAGGTCGCGCGCTTCCTGCTGGGGAGCCAGAGCGACTGCACCATCATCGACGAGGGGCACCGCCGCGCCATGGATCTGGCGGTCGAGGTGCCGCCGTCGCCGATGGAGGCGGTGATGTCGCACGAGGTGTGGTCGGAGGTCTACGAGCGGCTGACCGAGTCGATCGAGGCCCACAAGACCACCCTCGTCTTCGTCAACACGCGCCGGATGGCGGAGCGGCTCGCTGCCCGACTGACCGACCGGCTGGGCGAGGAGGCGGTCACCGCGCACCACGGCAGCCTCTCCAGGGAGGCGCGCCTGAACGCCGAGGACCGTCTGCGCGCGGGTACCCTGAAGGCGCTGGTGGCCACCGCGTCGCTCGAGCTCGGCATCGACATCGGGCACGTGGACCTGGTGTGCCAGATCGGCTCCCCGCGCTGGATCTCGACCTTCCTGCAGCGGGTGGGGCGGTCCGGGCACACCGTACGCGGCACCCCCAAGGGGAGACTCTTCCCGCTCTCGCGCGACGACCTAGTCGAGTGCGCGGCGCTCGTGCGCGCGGTGAACGAAGGGGAGCTGGACCGGCTCATCATGATGCCGCAGCCGCTCGACGTGCTGGCGCAGCAGACCGTGGCGGAAACGGCGTCCGAGCCCTGGTGCGAGGACGAGCTCTATGACCTCTGGCGCGGCGCGTACCCGTACCGGGAGCTGGCGCGCGAGCACTTCGACGAGGTCGTGCAGATGGTGGCCGAGGGCTTCGTCACCCGTCGCGGGCGGCGCGGGGCGCTGGTTCACCGCGACCGCGTGAACGGGCGCATCAAGGGGCGGCGCGCGGCCCGCCTCACGGCGATCACCGCGGGCGGCGCGATTCCCGACAACGCCGACTACCGGGTGGTGCTCGATCCGGAGGAGACCTTCATCGGCACCCTCAACGAGGACTTCGCCATCGAGAGTTCCGCGGGCGACATCTTCCAGCTGGGCAACACCTCCTGGCGCATCCTCGCCGTCAATTCCGGGACGGTGCGGGTGGCGGACGCGCACGGGGAGCCCCCGACGATCCCGTTCTGGCTGGGCGAGGCGCCCGGGCGGAGCGCGGAGCTGTCGAGCTCGGTGGCCCGGCTGCGCGCGGACGTCGAGGCGCGGTTGGACGGGGAGGACGAGGACGCTGCCGCCAAGTGGCTCGAAGAGCTGGGGCTGTCGAGTTCCGCCGCGCGGCAGATCCAGCACTATCTGCGGGAGGCGAAGCACATCCTCGGGGCGCTGCCCACGCAGGATACGCTGGTGCTCGAACGCTTCTTCGACGAGGCCGGGGGCATGCAGATGATCCTGCACGCGCCCTTCGGCTCGCGGGTGAACCGGGCCTGGGGGCTTGCGCTGCGCAAGAAGTTCTGCCGCCAGTTCAACTTCGAGCTCCAGGCGGCGGCCACCGAGGAGGGCGTCCTGCTCTCGCTGGGGCCGCAGCATTCCTTCCCGCTGGAGGATGTCTTTCGCTACGTGCATCCGGACACGCTCGAGCGGACGCTGGTGCAGGCGCTGATCGACTCGCCGGTCTTTCCGACGCGCTGGCGCTGGAACGCGACCATCTCGCTGGCGGTGCTGCGCAACCGGGCGGGCCGCAAGGTGCCGCCCCCGCTGCAGCGCATGGAGGCCGACGACCTTATGGCCGCGGCCTTTCCGGAAGCGGCCGCGTGCCTCGAGAACATCGGCGGCGACCGCGAGATCCCCGATCATCCGCTGGTCCGCCAGACGCTGCGCGATTGCCTGGAGGAGGCGATGGCGATGGGCGAGCTGGATCGCGTGCTGCGGCGGGTGTTCTCGGGCGAGATCCGCTACGTCACGCGGGACACCCCCGAGCCCTCGGTGCTCAGCCACGAGATCCTCAATTCGGCCCCGTATTCGTTTCTGGATGACGCTCCGCTGGAAGAGCGGCGCGCGCGGGCGGTGCAGACCCGGCGGGCCTTCGAGCCCTCGTCGGCGGACGAGCTGGGCGCGCTCGACCCGGCCGCGATTCAGCGCGTGCGCGAGGAGGTGTGGCCCGATCCGCGCGATGCGGACGAGCTGCACGACGCGCTGTTGACCGCAGGGGTGCTGACGGCCGCGGAAGGGGAAGGGGGGAATGGGGATGCGGCTGGGAATGGTCGCTCGTGGCGGGGATTCTTCGAGGAATTGTGCGCCACCGGGCGGGCGGGCCGGCTGGGGGTGGTTGGGGATGCGGGGGGCCGC
>MPMR01000017.1 GCA_002238605.1 BD2-11 clade cluster bacterium bin43
CCTCCGCCTCCCGCTTCGCCGCCAACCAGCTCCGGCTCCTCTTCTCCGCCTTCGCCTCGATCCTCTTCGACGCCCTGCGCCGTGCGCTCCACGGCACGCGCCTGGCCCGCGCCACCGCCGGAACCCTCCGGCTCAAGCTCCTCAAGATCGGTGCCCGCGTCATCGTCTCCATCCGGCGGCTCAAGGTCGCGATGGACTCCGCACACCCCTCCGCGACCGCCTTCGCCCGGGTCCACGCACGATTGCCCGCGTAGTTCCCACGCACTCCGGACATCCTCTCGGCAAGACCGCCGGGACCCGTGCGCCCCGCGAGCAGTGAAGACCCCTTCAGCCAGCAGTTCTCCCCGTCTCTCGCCTCTCACACGACGAAACCGGGACCCTTCCCGCCCTGCAACCCGGTTGACCCGCCCAACCACGGCCTCAATCCTTCATTCCACACCCAAATCCGCCACCCTGTGAGAAATCCGGGCTAGTCCCTCGTTCATCGGATCTGCGGCGGCAATCGCCTGACGGTGATGACCGGTACGTCAAACTCGTCCCTGCCGAGGAAGGCAGCCAGACCGTCGGGACCGAAGGCGTCCGGCATTTCGAGCCGTCCGGCGGGCAAGGTACCAATGTAGCTCCCGTCCGGTGCGAGCACGTCGATCGGACCCGGCTCGCCTGTACCCGGCTCCGTGCTCCGCTCGACCCACAGGTTACCATCCCAAGTTGCCCGGAGAGCCGCGATCACGGGCACTTCGGGGAAGAACTGCATGTTCTCGATCGCTTCCAAGTGAACAGATCGAAAGCGATCAAGGATCGCTTGGGCCGTTGGAGGCACTGCTTGTCCCGCGCGGACCGTAACTTCCCGATTGCGACGCGCTTCGAGGCGGCGCTCGCGTTCGCCGCGTCTCATCGCCTCCGTCACGGGCAGGGGCCGCAGGGGTCGCCGAAGGATGTGAGTGACTTCACCGAGATTGTCGGCGAGCCTGATGGCCCAGGCGGAGGAATCCGCAAAGGCGACACCGCCCGACGGCAGTGCATCGAACAGCACTTCGGGTTCGAATCCCCACACCTCGCCTACCACATCCTCGATGTCTCCGAATCGGGGGCCTTGGTCCTCCCGGCCCAGGGGCGTCCAAGGCTCCAGCAACGTCCGCTCCGCCAGGTCGCCCGAAGACAGGTCGACACCTACGATGGAGCGCCCGCTCCGGCCAATCAGCGTCCAGGTGTCCGTCCTCTGCGGACGGAGGTCCGGGCGGGTCCTGATTTCAAGGCCCACACTCACTTCGCGCACCATGCGGTCGAAATCGCCGCGGGAATCGAACACGTGGTATGCCTGATGCATCACGTCTTCGACCGCAGTGCGGCCGTCCGCCCAAACAATGAGCTGCACGGCCGCCCGGAACTCCCCCGGACCCTCACCGACACGGCCAAAGTCGTGTACATGCCTCCCGGCCACGTCCACCACTACGACCCGCTCACCGCCCCCGGTGCCCGGCCCGTCAAGCAGGTAGAGGTTCCCCGCAGCATCGAAGCCCATGCTCCGGATGGAGGAGAACTCCTCCCATCGGTCCAGCGCGTCCGCAGAGCCTATGCGGTACACCAACTCGAAATCCGGTGAGAGAGGGAGGTCCTCCTCCGGCAGGTCGACAACCTCCTGCGCGAAGAGACCGATGGCTCCGGTGGCCGATATCAGGGCTCCCGCGATCCCCATTCCTCCGATGGCCAATGCTCGCAGATTCTGATGCATTGCAGACAATGCCCCACTCGACTAAGGGTGGTCTCAGGCCTATCTACGATATCTGTCGTAGTTCCGGCGCGCAAGGAGCACTGACCGGCCGCCGAGGCGAGGTCCATCAGCCGTATGGCGGCACGTTGGCGGCTGCGGAGCTCTGCTCGGAGGTCGTCATTCCGGTCGAAGATGCGCACGCGACGATGATGGGACATTGCAAGCGCAGTCAGATCGGCAGTCCGAGTTCTGGCCTGAGCCTCAGGCGGTCCAGACGGGCCGACTACCCATGTCGGGAACGGCCAATGGGGACCATCAAGAGGGACTCCCGGCGAATCAGAATCTCCGTCGGCGGCTCGATATTCCCGCGTGGCAAGCGCGCTGGTAAAAGTACCTCACACCTCCCCGAGTCTCCAACAATTCGGGATGAGAGGCTCGATAAGCCCGGCCAAGCCAAGAGCATGCCCATTTCGTGCCGGAGATGAAATCTGGTCACAAGCAGGAATCGGAAACCCCCACCGCAACCTCCTCGCCCTTGGAATACGGGAGCCGCAGGGACACCCCGTCTCCATCCTCCCGCGTGATCACCCTCTGGAGAGCGGCGTGCTCGCTGTACACGGGACAGGGATACAGGTGCGCGTGGAGGGACACGAGCCATGCGCGGAGAACCGGATCGTGAGGAGCGCAGACGGTGGTTTCAGGTCCACAAGCAGCGATCACCGTACCAATCGTGGCTGGAACACCAAGACACGCACATCGCCAGACGCGACCTCTTCCGCCGTGTACATCATGCCGCTGGCGCAAACCGGGGCGAGCGTGTTTTCGAAGCGAAGCTGTGCCAGAACCCGCCCGCTGGCGGTCTCAATGACTTCCACCATGGTATCCAGCACCCGCTCATTCCACGCGGGATTCGGGCGCTCCGGCGGCCCGGGAGCCCAGTCCTCGTCGGGAACCAGCGAATATGTCCAAAGCAGGCCGTCCGAGGATTCCCAAACGTGGGTGAGCCAAGAAGGCGGCGGCTCGCTCACATACATTTCATCAGAAGGGGCGTTGTTCAATGGGAACCAATCGACCCCATCGCGAACCAGCATGTATTCCAAGGAATCAGCGTGTGCCCACCGGTGCAGTTCGTACTTCCAACCGCTGGCGGTCCAAAAACCACCGTGGGCACCACTGCTCACCACCCACTGATCCAGATCCGCCAGATCGGTGGCCACCCCTCCGAAGGATCGCACTTCTCCGGCATCACGGTCCACTAGGGAAAAGCGATCTTCCGAGTCGCCCGCCAAGCCCGAAGGTCGCCCGTGAACCAGCAGTTGCCCGCCTTCCAGCAACGCCAGGGACTGGATGCGGCGTGGCAAGCGAACGGTGCCCACGGCTTCACTATCGAGCAAGGTGGTCAATCGCAGATAAGAGTTGTCAGCAACCAGCACCACGTCGTCCGATTCAACGACGATGTGAAGATCCGTGCCGTACTCCCCTGGACCCTGTCCAGATCGCCCGATTGTATGGAGCATCGACCCGCCTGAATCGTATACCCCAATCTGACCGCCCCCGACAAGCCCGCTGACCGCCCACGTTCGGTTGGGAAACTGAGCAACCATGCAAGGCCAGACGCTCACGTCGGGGCGAATCGAAGCTGAATCGTCGTCGGCACCAAGTCTTGCCACTTCAACGAGTTCGATGGAGCACCCGGGACACTCCTCGGTGTCGAGGACCTGTCGGATGGCGTGTACGGCCTCGGGAGTCTCATCATTGCCACAGCCCACAACTGTCAACAGCACGAGTGGCAACGCGACTCCAAGTCGCAAACGAGGCGCCAGCCGAATGCAGAGAGGGGCGGTCACCTGGATGTCCTGCGGAGGCCAGCCGCCCGATTACGACGCCAGCGTGCGTTGCGAACGTACGCTTCCAGGTAGGCGGGACCAGGGCTCCCCTGGAAGAGCAGCAACTTCCACGCGGCGGGTGAGCGGAGCCGTGGGGATAGAGGCCAACCGCAACGATCGGAGGATCCGTTCGAAACGCTTCGGCGACTCCCGCCATCAGACGGCGATTCGCCCGCGGTTTCGGCAGACTCGCCGGCTGGCCGGCCCATCAGTCTGCCATTTTGGCAGGTCGGTGACCTGAGGTCTCGGCCTCCCGCCCCCACGGCCGCACAAACGTCTCCGGCTCCACCCCCAGCCCGTCGGCCACGCGGGTGATGTAGTTGAAATACCCGATCACCTGGGTCGCGTCGTGGATCGCCCGGTCGTCGAAGCCGTGGCCGCGCAACACGTCCAGGTCGTCCGCCCCCACTTCCGCCTGCCTGAGCGTCAGCTTCTCCGCGTATCCGCACAGCGCCTGGTCCGCCTCGGACAGTCCCGCCTCACGCCAGTCGCGCACGATGGCGTGCACGAAGGCGTCCCGCTCCTCGTCGCTCTCGAACAGCTCCTCGATCTCTTCCCGGAGATCATGCGCGTGCGCCTGCTCTCAGTAGAAGCAGCCGTTCACCTTCGAGGTGACCACCGCGAGCATCTCGCGGCGCCATCGGTTCAGTGGCGAGGACCCGAACATGAGGGTTCGGTAGAACCCCATGGTGGTCTGCATGACCCGGGGGTTCAGGCTCATCACCCGCACGATGTTCCAGATCCGGCCGGCCCGGTCCTGCGCTTCGCCGTAGAGCCTGCGCAGGAGGCCGGTGGCTTCGGATTCGGAGATCTGTCTGATGTTGGACATGGGCAGGACTCGATGTCTGAATGGGGTCCTGGATCTCGCCTACCTCGAAACCCCTTCGAAGCTGGTGTTCACGCCCGAGCGCCGGCTGCGGACCATCTGGGCGTCGGCGAATCCGCGCACCAGGCCGATGAAGTCGCCGGTGCTCGCACGGAACATGGGCCCGCGTCCCGAGTCCGCGCCAACCGGCCAGGCCAGGTCGATGCGCGTCACCCGGACGCTGCCCGCCGGGAATCCCAGGCGCAGCCCGGCGCCGACCGACGTCTTCCAGCCGGTGTCCATGCCGAAGGGCACATCGCCTGCCCAGGCCCGTCCGGCATCGGCGAAGAAGGTGAGCCCCAGGTCCATGGAAGACGGGGCGGGCCACCCCAGGTCGACGCGGTTCTCGAGCGAAGCGACCACCCGCCGGCCCGCGGGAAAGTCCTCTTCCTTGTATCCCCGGACCACCTCCCGGCCCCCGAGGGTGAGCTGGAAGGGCGAGATGGTGTTCCAGCCGCCGGCTGCGGAGACCCGCGCGACCAGCGTCCTCGCGACGCCCACGCCGGGTTGCCAGTACGCGAGCAGGTCGGCCTCCGAGAAGATGTCCCGCCAGCGCCCATCGACCTCGTCCTCGAACCTCACCCGCCGGGCTTCCGTCTCGGCATTCACCAGCAGCACCGCCGATGCCGACGCCACGCCCCCGAAGAACGAGACGCGGCCCATGAAGTCGCTCGCGAGTTCGGCCGGCGACGCGGGAGATGACTCGTCCTCCGTCGACAGCCACCCCAGCGGCAGCCGCGGCCCCAGCGTCAGGGACAGATCCAGGCCCTGCGGCACGCTCTGTTCCCCGCTCACCGCGTCCAGCCCGCGCCGGCTTTCGAAGCGCACCTTTCGCCGCGCAAGGAGCAGATTGAAGCGGGTGAGACCGTGCCCTCGCGTCTGGCCCGCGAGACGGGAGCCGATGCCCGGTTCGTCGTCGAGCAGATTGCCGAAATCCAGGCCCCGGACGAGCGACACGGAGTCCGGATACTCGTCGAAGCGAAGTGTTTCGCGGGTGATCCCGAAACCGAGCAGGGTCAGATCGCCCGGCTCCCCGAAGCGGTACGCCTGGGTGGCTTCGACGCGCTCTCCGTACACCGGCAGGAGCGCGTAGCTGTAGTCCAGCGAGGGGTCGAGCACGTACGGAAAGAGCGACTCCCGACGATGGAAGCGCAGACGCCCCGCGAATCGCCCCACTTCTCCCACGAAGGGGTACACCAGCATCGCGTCCGTGAAGCCGCCCGAGCGCGTGCGGCCCGCGTTGAGGCGCCCGTCCAGCCGCGTGCCGCCGAGGCGCGTGGAGTGCAGGGTGATCCCGTAGTCGCGGCGCTGCTTGCGCTCCTGATAGAAGGCGCCGATCAGGTTGCCCGAGCCGAGGAAGTTCTCCTCCACCATGCTCGCGCCCTCGAACTGCGGCCCGTCGTCGACGGTCACGTCGATCTGGATCTTGGTGGTCCACTCGTCGCGGGTCGTCACCCGCACGTGGCGGGTGCCGTCCGGCTGGGGCTCGGCGACGATGTCCGCGGTAGCGATGAAGCCGAGTTCGCGCAGGATGCGTTCGGACTCCTCGAAGAGAAACTGGTCCGGGCAGTCCCCCTCGCCGAACAGCAGCTCGCCGGCGATGAATCCCTCGCGCGTGTCGACGTGCATGAAGTTGGCGAGCCCGCGGGTCCAGCGCAGGATGCGCGGTTGGGACGGAGGTCCCGGATCGAAGATGGGCCGGCTTTCGATGACGATGCGCGAGACCGGTCCGGCCTCGCAGGCAAGGTCGTCCCCGGGCTCCTGTGCGCGCGCCGGAGCCACGGCCGCGAGCCCGAACAGCAGGCAGCCGAGCAGGCCGCGGCAGCGGGCCGCCAGCGGACGAGTGCCGGCAACCCGAAGGAGACCGGACGGGCGGACGAAGACGGAAGCCGCGCCCGCAGGCGGAGCCGGAACTGCGAGATGAGGCAAAGGAGCCGTGGAATCTTGCCCGGAGGGAAGTTTGACTCGGAACCGGCGGGAAAACGCCCCCGAAAACCGGTAATCTGCCCGAAGTCGACCTTCCATGCTATGGCGCCCGCCGGTCCGATGTTCCCGGGCGGCTGCGCCCCCGTTGACCCTCGCCCGTTCTCGCGAATAAAATTGGAACCGTTGTCTCCTCCGCGCGGCGTCGGGATTCGAGAGGCCCCGCGGAGGCTCGTGTTTTGGGCCGCTGACCTCGTCCATCCAACCCGGAGTCCCCCGGATCCAATGACCCTGCCAGCGCTCGACATGTCTCCAGCCGCCTCGCGCGCGGCCGTCCAGCTCGACGCCCACGGCCTGGCCCCCGCGGGGATCGTCCACTGGAATCTCTCCCCCGCGCAGCTCTGCGAGGCCGCCCTTGCCCGGGGCGAGGGCCATCTTCTGAACATGGGTCCGTTCGCCGCGGTCACCGTCCCGCACACCGGCCGCTCGCCCAACGACCGCTTCACCGTCGAGGAACCCTCCACGGCCGACCAGATCGACTGGGGCTCGATCAACCGCCCCATGAGCGAAGCGCACTACCGGGCCCTCAGGGCCGACGTCATCGAGTATCTGAACCCGCGGGAACTGTTCGTGCGCGATGCCCACTGCGGAGCCGATCCGGGGCACCGGATCTCGGTTCGCGTGGTGAGCCCCAGCGCCTGGCACACGCTCTTCGTCTACAACATGTTCCTGCGTCCGTCCGCCGGGGAGCTGGCCGCAATCCGCCCCGACTTCGTCGTGCTGCACGCACCCCTGCTCCAGGCCGACCCCGCTCGCCACGGCACCCGCAGCGGCACCGCGGTGGTCGTGAACCTGGCCGAGCGGACCGTGCTGGTGGCGGGCACGCGCTACGCGGGCGAGATCAAGAAGTCCATTTTCTCGTCGATGAACTTCTTCCTCCCCGGCAAGGGCGCGCTGCCCATGCACTGCTCGGCCAACATCGGCGAAGACGGTGACTGCGCGCTCTTCTTCGGGCTCTCGGGAACCGGCAAGACCACGCTTTCCGCGGACCACGCGCGCCGCCTGATCGGCGACGACGAACACGGCTGGAGCGATGACGGCATCTTCAACTTCGAGGGCGGCTGCTACGCGAAGGTGATCCGGCTCTCCCCGGAGAACGAGCCCGAGATCTACCGCACCACGCGCATGTTCGGGACCATCCTCGAGAACGTGATCTTCGACGAGGACACGCGCGAGGTGGACCTGGACGACGACACCCTCACCGAGAACACGCGCGCCTCGTATCCCATCCACTACATCCCCGGGGCCGTGCCGGAGGGGCGGGGCGGCCATCCGAAGAACATCTTCTTCCTCACTGCCGATGCCTTCGGCGTACTGCCGCCCATCGCGCGCCTGACCCCGGAACAGGCGATGTATCACTTCCTGTCCGGGTACACGGCCAAGGTGGCGGGCACCGAGCGGGGCGTGACCGAGCCGCGCGCGACCTTCAGTGCCTGTTTCGGCGCACCCTTCCTGCCCATGCACCCGAGCGTCTACGCCCGCATCCTGGGAGAGAAGCTGCGCCGCCACGGCTCGCGGGTATGGCTGATCAACACCGGCTGGACGGGGGGCGGGTTCGGCACCGGCAAGCGCATGGACCTGCCCCACACGCGCGCCATGATCCGCGCCGCCCTCGACGGGTCGCTGGACGGCGCCCCTACCCGAACCGATCCCTTCTTCGGGCTGGCGGTGCCGCTGGAGGTCGAGGGCGTGCCCGGGAAGGTTCTGACCCCGCGTGCCACCTGGACCGACGCGGGGGCGTACGACCGTGCCGCCGCGCGGCTGGCGGCCATGTTCCGGGAAAACTTCTCGCGCTTCGCGGACGCCGCTCCGGAGGAGGTGCGGGCGGCGGGGCCGAAGTAGCGCCGAATCACCGGGTCCGAGCGAGCGCCGGGATCCGAAAACCGGGCTGAGACAGCGCCGGGACAGGAGCCGAAATGGCGAAGAAACACTGGCTGATGAAGACCGAGCCGGGCGTCTACTCGATCGACGACCTGGAGCGGGACGGGTACACCTGGTGGGAAGGCGTCCGCAACTACGGGGCCCGCAACAACATGCAGGCGATGAGCGTGGGCGACGAGGTGCTCTTCTACCACAGCATGGCCAAGCCGCCCGGAGTCGCGGGGCTCGCGCGCGTGTGCAAGGAAGCCTATCCGGACCACTTCGCCTTCGATCCCGACGAGCACTACTACGACCCGAAGTCCGACCCCGCGAAGCCCCGCTGGTACATGGTCGACGTGGAGTTCGTCGAGAAGTTCCCCGAGGTGGTTGCGCTCAAGGACATCCGCCAGGTGTCGGCCCTGAGCGAGATGGTGCTGGTGAAGAACTCCCGCCTCTCGGTCCAGCCGGTGCGCGAGGGGGAGTTCGAGATCATCAGGACAATGGGCCGCGGCGAGGGCTGAGTCCCGTCCTGAGCCGGCGTCCCATCGCGCCATTGCTCCGCCCGCGCACGCGCCGGTAGACTTCCCTCCATGTCCTTCCGGAACGCGCCCGCCCTGATCCGCGACCCGATATGGGGCTCCATCCGGCTGGACGCGACCGCGGTCCGCATCACGGACGCCCCCGCCTTCCAGCGGCTGCGCTACATCCGCCAGCTCGGGCTGGCCCACCTGGTCTACCCGGGCGCCACCCACACCCGCTTCGCCCACGTGCTCGGCGTGTACCACCTGGTGAGCACCGCCCTGCGCGCGCTGCGGGAGCGGGAGCCCCTCCCCGACCACGTGTGGCGCGGCGCCGACCTGGTCCCGTACGCGGCACTCCTGCACGACATCGGCCACTACCCCTTCTCGCACGCGCTAGACGACCTGCGCGGCGACGATCATCCGGGCGACCACGAGGCGGTCGCGGCGCACTTTCTCAAGTCACCCGGCGTGCGCGAGGCCCTGACCGGCCTGGGACCCGGGGCCGCCGAGGAGATCGGCGCGCTCATCCGCGGCGAGAGCACCGCCCCGCTGCGGGGTCTGGTGCACGGAAGCCTCGACATGGACAAGATGGACTACCTCAGGCGGGACGCCCGCTCCTGCGGGGTGCCCTACGGAGAGGTCGACGTCGAGCGCCTTCTGCAGGGCCTCGTCATGCTCGAGGACCCGGAGACCGGCGCATTCGAGCTGGGGGTGGGAGAAAAGGCGGTCAGCGCGCTGGAATCCCTCCTGTTCGCCAAGTATCAGATGTTCCGGAACGTGTATTGGCACCACGGGGTGCGCGCGGCCACGGTGCTCTGCGCGCGCATCGTCAACGACGCGGTGGCCGCCGGGCTGGTCGGGGGGCGTGAGCTGGCGGGCCCGACGGATGACGAGCTCCTGCATCTGATCGGTCGCCGCGCCGAGGCCCGCGGGGGACCCGTCGCCGACCGCATCCGCCGCCGCTGGCTCCCCGCCCTGCGGGCGCGGCGTCTTCCCAAGCGCGCCGCCGAACTCACCGCCGCCGACCTGGGCGACCGGAGTCTCCCTTCCTGGATCGAGGCCCCGGATCCGGAACGCCGGCGGCGGGAGGACCAGCTTGCCGAAGCGCTCTCCCTGGAGCCCGGCGAGGTAGCGATCGACTTCCCCTGCAAGCCGGCCATGTTCCAGCTGGACCTACTGGTGCGCCGCCGCAACGGGCGTGCCGAGAGGCTCGGCAAGACCGGAATCCCCGGCGTCATCGATCTTCCCAGGGTCGCCCGCGAGCTCTACCGCACCTCCCGCGTGCTGCGCGTCTTCACCTTCAGGAAGAGGTCTCTCACGCCCGACGAGGTCATCGGTCTGATTACGGAAACGAATCGAACCGATGCGTGGCCGGACCAGCGGTCGGTCTCATCTGTCGCCCGGTCGTCCGAGCGCAAGGAACCCCGCTGACGGTGGGGTTTAGGATGCGTGGCACCTTTCCGCTGTGGCGGTGACATCCCGGCTCATGCTGGCGAGCTGGATCGACACCGTTCTGGACAATCCTGGGAATCCTGTTACTTTTCAGGGCTGCGGACCTTACGTCTCGCGCGTGGGTACGCGGGGCCGACACGAATGCGATGCCAGCGCGCCGTCGCCGGAGCTGACAAGGAGACCGTTTTCAGATGCCCGCTACGCTGCGAAAGAAGGTCGTTCGTCGAAAGAAGAAGGTTGTTCGTCGACGCAAGAAGCGCTCGACCAGCCTGCTCGTCGGTTTTGACACCGGAGTTGAGGAACAGAGTGCGCTCGACCAGTACCTGCGCGATGTCAGCCGGCATGAGCTGATCACCCCGGAGCAGGAGAAGGTGCTCGGAGCCCGGGCTCAGCTCGGCGACGAGGACGCGGTGCAGGAACTGGCGCGCGCCAACCTGCGGTTCGTCATCAGCGTGGCCAAGAAGTACCAGAATCGGGGGGTATCGCTCACGGACCTGATCCAGGAGGGCAACGTCGGCCTGGTTACGGCGGCGCGGAAGTTCGATCCCGAGCAGGGGGTCAAGTTCATCAGCTACGCCGTGTGGTGGATCCGCCAGGCCATCCTGGCCTCCCTGGCCAATCAGGGCCGCTCGGTGCGGGTTCCCCTGAATCGCGCCTCCGACCTCGCGCGCATCTTCCGCGAGAAGGAGCGGCTGCGGCAGGAGCGCGGCCGCGAGCCCTCCCCCGAGGAGCTGTCCAAGGCCACCCGGCTCACGCCCGAACTGATCGAGTCGCTCCAGACCCTGAACGCCGCCGAAATCCGTCTCGACGCGCCCATCGGCGACAGCGAGGACTCCCAGCTGGTGGAGCGGTTCCTGACGGAGGAGGCGACCGAGCCCGAGCTGGGGGTGGAAGCCCGTCTGCTGGCCGAGTCGGTCAACGTCGCGCTCACCACGCTCGAGGCCCGCGACGCCAAGGTCCTGCGCCTCTATTTCGGGCTGCAGGGCGAGCGGGAGCACACGCTGGAGGAGATCGGCAACATGCTGGGGGTCACGCGCGAGCGGATCCGCCAGCTGCGCGACCGCGCGCTGCGCCGCCTGCGGGACGGCGAGAAGGGATCCGCGCTGGAATCCTTCGCCGCGTGACGTAGGGGTGCGGCGCCGTCTCGCACCCTTCTTCCCCCACCGGGGGTCCGGAACTCCGTGGAGTCCAGGGGCTGCCAGGTTCTGCGCGTCGCCCGTCGGGACTCACCGTATCGCCGGCTTGTGACCTCCGTCGGGCAGGTTCATGAAGTCGTCGGCGGCGTCTACCGCGTCCAGCTCGACAACGGCGGGTCGGTCAACTCCACGCTCCGCGGACGCCTCAAGGCCAGGCCCTGGAAGGGAGGCCGCGTGGTCATCGGCGATCGCGTCGGGGTGGCGCTGGACGGCGGCGACGCCACGGTCGAGGAGGTGCTCCCGCGCCGGACCACCTTCCTGCGCCGGGGAGCCCACGGGCGGACGGCGAAGGTGATGGCCGCCAATCTCGACCGGGTCGTCGTGGTGATGTCCGCGCGCGATCCGGCTCTCAGCCTGGGCTACCTGGACCGCATCCTCGCCGTGTGCGAGGCCAGCGCGCTTCCATCGACGCTGGTGATCAACAAGCAGGATCTGCCGGGGGCTCGGACGTCCTCGGATCCGGTGCGCGACCTCTATCGCGGGATCGGCTACGAGGTGGTCCTCACCAGCGCGGAGTCGGGCCTCGGCCTCGAGCAGCTGCGCTCGGTGGCCGTGCGCGGCATCTGCGCGCTGGTCGGCCCCTCCGGGGCGGGCAAGTCCAGCCTCCTGAACCGGCTGGACCCGTCCCTGGGGCTGCGCATCGGCGACCTCAGCCGCAAGACCGGCACGGGCCGGCACACCACGGTGACCAGCCGCCTGGTTCGGCTCTCCGACGGCACCCTGGTGGCGGACACGCCGGGTTTCGGGGATGTCGGGCTGTGGGGTGTTCCGGCGAAGCGACTTGACCGATGTTTCCCCGAGATCGAAACGCTGGCGGACGGATGCCGGTTCCGGGGATGCAGCCATGTGCATGAACCCGACTGCGCCGTTCGCGAAAGCCTTCGTTCGGGCCGGATCGCACAGAGCCGCTACGCGCACTACCAGGCATTGCTGGGGGAAGTCGATTGAGTGCGCCCGGGCGGGGAGGATCGGCAATGGAAGCCGGGTGCGGGACGCCGCGGACGGTGGGGATCGCCTCCGGATTGGACGGAATGGTAGACGAGAATCGGTTTCGGGACGCGATGAGCCGCCTTGTGACCGGAGTTGCGGTGGTCGCCAGCCGGCTCGACGGCTCGGTACACGGGCTGACGGTCAACGCCGTCAGCTCGGTGTCGCTCGACCCGCCCCTGGTCCTGGTGTGCCTCGACCGGAGCGGAAACTCGCACGATCCCGTCATCGCCTCGGGGGCGTTCGCGGTCAGCGTGCTGGCGAGCGACCAGGAAGAGCTGGCCCATCGATTCGCGCGCGGAAGCCACCGCGAGCGATTCTCCGGGGTGGAGTTTCGCGATGGCGCGTCCGGGAGCCCCGTCCTGCCGGACGCACTCGCCTGGCTTGACTGCGCGATCCGGGCCGTGCATCGCGCGGGCGACCATTCCATCGTGGTGGGTGAGGTGCTGGGGTGCGGGGCCGGGGAAGGCGACCCGCTGGTGTTCTTCCGAAGCGAGTACGGGTGATGACGGGCATGGGCACGACGATCCGCCGGACGCATCTGGCGGCGTTTCTGATCGGCGGGGTGATGGGCGTCATGGCCGAGATGGCCGCCGGGCTGATTCTCTACGAGGGCCCCGGGCTCCTGCGTGCGACCACCGCCGTCCTCACCACCGAGGCCGCCGCCGCGGGGGCGGGGCTGCTCTTCGCCACCCGCGTCGCCGCGGACGAGATATCCGCGCATCTGCGACGACACCTGCACCTCACGCTGGTGTCGCTGGGGCTCGCCGGCATCCTCACCTCGCTGTGGGGCTACCTGGGCGGCCTGTCGGAGGTGCCGGGCGGACAGGCGGCGGCGCTCGCCCTGCTGGCGGCGCTTCCGCTGTACATGGGGGGATCCGTGCTCGGGCTGGTTTGCCGGGCGGGCAGCCGCGATGCGGAGGGAGGAACGGTGGCCGGGGGCGGGCCCGCCCTGCTGGGCGCCGCGGCCGGATTCCTGATCTACGGGCTCTTCCTGATACCCCGTCTCGCACCCCCGGTGCTGGTGCTGCTGTGCATGGCCGCGGTGTCGGGCGCTGCGCTTCTGGTTGGATCCGGCCTGACACGCGCGGCGGATTCGGCCCACCGGGAGAAGGACGGAACGGATCCTGACGCGCCGGCCGGGGAAGAAGATGCGGCGGGCGCGGGCGGGGAGCTTCAGATGACCCTGGAGGACGAGGGGCTTGACCTGCCGGCCGGGCCGTCGACGCTTCAGGCATCGGAGGAGCCGGAGGCGTTTCGGCCGCCGGAGGGACCGGAAGCAGCTCCGGAGCCGTCGGGGCGCTCCATGTTGAAGGAACCGGAGGCATCCGGTCAGTCGGATACGCAGGATCGACCACAACCACTCGAACCAGCAGGAAACCCGGAGTCATGACAGAGATGAGGGACAGCAGACACGGCAGATGTACGGACAACATGCGCGCGGCAGCTTTCGCTCTTGTCGCGACGACCGCGCTGGCGGCTTGCGCTCCCCAGGGCGGCGGCGGGCGGCTGGAGGTGCGCACGCTCGAAGTCCGGGCCACCAGCGCGGACAGCATGGTCTTCGAGGGCGCCGCCGTCGATTCCACCTGGACCATTCCCGGGGATGACGCCCGGCAGCTGACCCGCTCGCTGGTGCTGGAGCCCGGCGACCAGTCCGAGACCCCGAACCGCCTGGTGGACATCGCGCTGGGCGCACTGGTCACGGGCTTCGCGTTCCTCCCGCCGGGCGAACTCGCCGACGACGCCCAGGTCACCGAGGACGTGGCCAACGGGCTGCTTGAGATCTCCCTGCAGGCGGGAATCGCCTTCCGCACGTCCGTGGTCGCCAACTACAGCCGGGGCGAGGACCTGGCGTGGCGGGGCACGGCCAACTTCACGGACCGCATGGTGTGGATCGACAGCCGGGTGACCCCCGCGGATACCCTCAGGCTCGCCCTGGACGGGGACTTCGAGGACGTCCGCGGCGGCGCGGGCGGGCAGCAGGCCGTCCTGCGCGCCCAGGGCACCCTCTACGTGGCGACCGGCGGTGAATACACGCTCGAGCTGACGGAGCGCGTCGAGGCCATGGAAGTGTCGGCAGAGGGCGTGGCGCGGATGATGGGCGGCGTGCAGGTGGGCCTGGACCCGTAGGCGATCCGCGGGGTGCCCCCCCCCGCGTAGCATGGCTCGTTGATGACGGGCGCCGCGTTCCCATCGTGGCATCGGCGCGCCTTGGCCGGGCCCAGGTCGGTGATGGACTAAGTCCAATTAGTTGGACTAATTCGTCCGTCGCAGCAGCAGATTCCCCGATTCGTCGACCTCGGCGCGCCACCCGGAGGGAATCCAGGTGGTCGAGCTGTACTCCAGGACGAGGCCCGGGCCCGGTAGCGCGTGCCCGGCGCGCAGATCGCGACGCCACCAGCAGGCGGCGTCGCGGAGGCGGCCGCCGGTGTGCACCCGGGCCGTGCGGGCGGGCGGAGTCGCCCCGGTGGCGGGCTCGAGCGCGGGCGGGTCGAGGGGCAGGCCGGGGGCGCGGGTCACGACCCGCAGCGTCACCGCCTCGACCCGGGCGTCGTCCTGGCGGTAGCCGTACCGCTGCCCGTGGGCCTCGTGGAATCGCTCCACCCAGCCGTCCGCGCGCACCGCGAGCTCGTAGCTCTGGCCGAGGTAGCGGGCGTCCACCCAGCGCTCCACGGCCAGCGACGCGCCGCCATGGCCTTCTTCGGCCATGCGGGTGGTCGCGGTCTCTTCCAGCTCGGCGAACACCTCGCCGAGCTGGCCGTCGCAGGCGGCGTCATCGTGGGCGACGAGCACCGTGCGCGAGACCTCCTTGGTGACCGGCGCGGCCAGCATGCCGTAGGCGGACAGGAGTCCCGGGTCGGGCGGGATCATCGCGCCGGCCGCGCCCAGGCGCTCGCTCAGCTCCGCCACGTGGAGGCCCCCCGCCCCGCCGAACGCGACCACCACGAAGGCGGCCGGATCGTGGCCGCGCTCCACCGAGATGACGCGCAACGCCCGCTCCATCGAGCTGTTCACCACGGCCAGGATGCCGGCCGCCGCGTCCTCCATGGTGGAGCCCAGACGGCCGGCCAGTTCCGCCAGGGGCTTCTCGACCGCGGCCCGGTCGAGCGCCGCGCTACCGCCCAGGAAGCCGTCCGCGGGCAGGCGGCCCAACCACACATGGGCGTCGGTGACGGTCAGCCCCCCACCCCCGCGACCGTAGCAGATCGGCCCCGGCACCGCGCCCGCGCTCTCGGGACCCACCCGGAGGGCGCCGCCGGGGTCCACCCGGGCGAGGGAGCCGCCGCCGGCCCCCACCGTGTGGATGTCGATCACCGGGATGGCGGCCGGCTGTCCCCCGATGGTGAATTCCCGGGTGCGCAGCGGTCGTCCCGGACAGAGCGACACATCGGTGGAGGTGCCGCCCATGTCGAAGGTGACGATGTCCCGGAATCCGGCCCGGCGCGCCCAGGCCAGCGCCCCGACCACCCCGCCCGCCGGGCCCGACAGGACGGTGTGCACCGGCTCTTCGCGCGCCCGCGCGACCGGCAGCGCCCCCCCGTTCGACCCCATGATGCGGACCGCCCGCGCCCCCGACCGCTCCTCCAGCCGTCCCAGGTAGCCGGAAACCACCGGCGCGATGTAGGCGTTCACGACCGTGGTCGAGGTCCGTTCGTACTCGCGGTACTCCGGGAGGATCTCCGAGGAAACCGAGACCAGATGGCCCGCCGCCCGCAGCCGTTTCGCCACCGCGGCCTCGTGCGCGGGGTCGGCGTAGGCGTGCAGCAGCGCCACCGCCCACACCTCCGGCTCGCGGCCCCGCAGAGCCTCGACCTCCGCCGGGTCGAGCGGCTCGATCTCCTCTCCCTGCGGACCCAGCCGGCCGCGGATGCCCACCCGGTCGGCGCGCGCCACCAGCGGAGGCGGCCGGTGTCCGGCCAGGGCGTAGAGCTGCGGGCGGTTCTGGCGCCCGATCTCGATCACGTCCTCGAAGCCCCGGTTGGTCACCAGCACGACGCGCGCGCCCTTCCGTTCGAGCAGCGCGTTGGTCCCGACCGTCGATCCGTGCACCATCAGGAAGGGCCCGACCTCGTCCATCAGCTGCCGCACCCCCTCCAGCACCGCCTCCGACGGGTCCGCCGGAGTGGAGGGCAGCTTCAGGGTGGAAACCTGCCCGCCGCGGTAGAGCACGAAGTCGGTGAAGGTCCCGCCCGTGTCTACCGCCAGCACCGGGAGACCGGACAGCCGGTCCAGCCGATCCGGCGCCACCTGCCCGCCCAGGGTGTTGCTAGGCACCGGCGCGCGCGTCAGGTTCGGTCGCATGAATCCTGGCCTCTCCTTCGAGCGCTTCCGCGACCTCGCCGTGGACAGCCGTCTGGTGCCGGTGTGGACGGAGCTGCTCTTCGATGTGGATACGGCGGTCACCGCCTACGCGCGGCTTGTGCGCCCGCCATGGGGCTTCCTGCTGGAGTCGGTGGTGGGAGGCGAGCGGTGGGCGCGCTACAGTTTCCTGGGGACGGATCCGGCGGCCGTCTGGCGCCTCCACGGCGGCAGCGCCACCTGGTGGACGCGCGACGGCGGCTGGCAGCCGGTCGACGCCGACGACCCCCTCGCCGACCTTTCCCGGCGGCTGGAGGAGTACAGTCCGGCCTCCGTCCCCGAACTCCCCCGCTTCTGGGGAGGCGCCGTCGGGTATCTGGGATACGACGTGGTGCGCCAGCTGGAGCGGCTGCCCGACGCCCCTCCGGACGATCTCGACATCCCCGACGCGGTGTTCATGTTCACCGACGTCGTGCTCGCCATCGACAACCTGCTGGGGCGGGCGAACGTCATCGCCGCGGTCCCGGTCGAGGCCGGGCTCGGGGAGGCTGAGCTGCGCGTGCGTTACGAGCGCGGCCTCCGGAAGGTCGCCGCCGTCATCCACTCCCTGCGCACGGTTCCCGCGCCTCCCCCCATGGAGCTGCTCCCCGAACCCGCCTCCGACCCCGATTTCGAGAGCAGCATGAGCCGGGAGGAGTTCGAGAGCGCCGTGCAAGCCGTCCGCGACTACATCTTCGCCGGCGACGCCTTCCAGGTGGTGCTCAGCCAGCGGCTCGAGATGTCGCTCGCGGGATCGCCCTTCGAGCTCTACCGGGTGCTCCGCACCCTCAACCCCTCTCCCTACCTGTACTTCGTCGAGCTGGACGGCGTGACCCTGGTGGGCAGCTCCCCGGAGCTGCTGGTGCGGGTGGAGGACGGTGTCGTGACCGTGCGCCCCATCGCCGGGACGCGCCCGCGGGGCGCAACACCCGAGGAAGACGCCCGCCTGGCCGCCGAGCTGGCCGCGGACGAGAAGGAGCTGGCGGAGCACCGCATGCTCGTCGACCTCGGGCGCAACGACGTGGGCCGGGTGGCGCGCTCCGGCACCGTGCGGGTCTCGGAGCTGATGGCGATCGAGCGCTACTCGCACGTCATGCACATCGTGAGCCGGGTGGAGGGAGACCTCAGGAAGGGGCTCACGGCCCTGGACGCGCTCCTGGCCGGCTTCCCCGCGGGGACGCTCTCGGGAGCGCCCAAGGTGCGCGCCATGGAGATCATCGACGAACTGGAACCCGCGCGCCGGGGTCCCTACGCCGGCGCCGTCGGCTATCTGGCCTACGGGGGCAGGACGATGGACACCGCCATCGCCATCCGCACGCTGCTGGCGACGCGGGGGAAGGCCTACGTGCAGGCGGGGGCCGGGGTCGTGGCGGACTCCGATCCCGGCGCCGAATACGAGGAGACCCTCAACAAGGCGCGGGCGCTGCTCAGGGCGGGCACCATGATTTCCGGAGCCGATTCGGCGGGCTGAGCCGTTCCCCGCGCCTGTCCGGCGCGCGCCCGTCGCCACGCTGCAGCTTCGAATTCGAGCCCCCACGAAGCGCCCGCTCAGGACGCGAAGGCGCCGCTCCCGAGCTCCTCCAGCAGCGCGGCGAGGGCGACGATGCCCTTGTCGAAGTTCTCCAGCGGGAACCACTCGTCCGGAGCGTGCATGTTGGCCCCGGGGAGCGCGAACCCCAGAAGGAGCACGGGAGCCTCGAGGATGCGCTCGAACTCGCCCACGATGGGGATCGAACCCCCCTCGCCGGTGAGCACCGGAGGGCGGCCGAACGAGCGCGCCAGCGCCCGGCTGGCCGCGTCGATCAGTCCTCCCGACACCTGCCCCCGCCAGGGCATCCCGCCGTGCAGCTCCTCGATCTCGACCCGGACTTCCGGCGGCCCCACCCGCGCGATGTGGGCCCGCAGCAGCTCCGCCACCCGCGCCGGATCCTGGTCGGGGACCAGCCGGAAGCTGACCTTGGCCATGGAGTGCGCCGGGAGCACCGTCTTGGCGCCTTCGCCGGTGTAGCCGGAAAGGAGGCCGTTCACCTCGCAGGTGGGACGGATCCAGAGGCGCTCCAGGGTCGAGTACCCCGCCTCGCCGGAAAGCGCGGCCACGCCCACGCCCTCGCGGAACTCCTCGTCGTCGAACGGCAGCGCGCGAATCTCGGCGCGGGTCTCCTCGCCCCAGTCCACGACGTCGTCGTAGAAGCCCGGGATGGCGATGTGCCCGCGGTCGTCGTGCAGCGTTCCGAGGATGCGCGCGAGCGCCATCGCCGGGTTGACCACCCCGCCCCCGTAGCTGCCGGAGTGCAGATCGCCGGCGGGTCCGTGCACGGTGATCTCGAAGTAGGCCAGGCCCCGCAGCGAGAAGAGCACCGAGGGCAGGCCGGGCGCGAACATCGCCGAATCGGAGATCACCACCACGTCGCACGCCAGCCGCTCGGCGTGCGCCTCCACGAACGGGATGAGGTTGGGCGAACCGATTTCCTCCTCTCCCTCGGCCAGCACGATCAGGTTGACCGGCAGCCGGCCATCGGCGGCCAACAGCGACTCCGCGGCCTTCACGTGCAGGAAGAGCTGTCCCTTGTCGTCGGCGGATCCCCGCGCGTAGATGCGCCCGTCGCGCACGTCCGGCTCGAAGGCGGGAGCCGTCCACAATTCCAGGGGCTCGGCGGGCTGGACATCGTAGTGGCCGTACACCAGCACGGTGGGGGCGTCCTCCCCCGCCCCGCGCCACTCGCCGAGCACCACCGGGTGGCGCGGCGTCTCCAGGATCTCCGCCTCCAAGCCGATATCCCGCATGCGGTCGCGCAGCCAGCCCGCGGCATCGCGCGTGTCCCCGTTGTGTTCGGACTTCGCGCTGATGGAGGGAATGCGCAGGAAGTCGAAGAGCTCCGCCAGAAACCGGTCCAGGTTGGCGGCGGTGAATTGCTCCGCAGCCGTCACATCCACCCCCGGATGCCCCAGCGGTAGGTCCAGGACATGAGCGCGGCCAGCACGACCGCGCCGATCATCCCTCCCGCGCTGAGCGCCACGGGATCGTCGAATTCGAGGATGCCCACGCCCAGCATGCCCCCGATGACCGCGCCGAAGGCCCCGAACACCACCAGCAGCCAGGTGTGGCCGGCGGTTTCCTCGGGCCGCTTCACCATCACCTTCATCATCAGCCCGATGAAGGCGCCGACAACGATCCAAACACCGACGCCGATCCAGTTTTCCATGGCGTTATCCGAATCTCGTTGGAGGAGTTGGTCGAGCGGCGAAAATCTACCCGCGCGCGTAGCGGGAAGCCACCCCGGGGACCGGCCCCCGCCGGGCGCTGAAGACCCTCGTGGCCGGGCGGCTCGAGCGCGCCGGGACGTTCTATCCCTTCCGCATCCGGCGCTTCAGCTCCGCGAGGCGCTCCTCCAGGTTCTCCTCCCTGGAGGGCCCGGTTTCGAATTCCCGGTCGAATGCGGCGGCGGCTTCCGCCTCGGACTCGGTGCCGGAGACCTTCTCCCCCATGCGGTCGAAATCGCGGAAGAGGTCGTCGGCCCTGCCGAGTGTATCGCGCGCGTCCGTCCGCCCCGCGGTGGCGCCGAGAGCCTCGCTCTTCTGACGGGCGACCTTGATCTGCTCCAGCATCTCGTCCACGTCGTTCCGGCATACCGTGAGCTCGCGCAGAATCGCCTCCGCCTTGCCCTCGAACACCTGGGCCCGCTCCTCGTGCTTCCGGGCGAATTCCTCCGCGACGCGCACCGTCTCCTCATCGCCGATGTGCTCGGCCTGCTGCTGGCGGCGGCGACAGACCTCGGCCTGCTCCGATTCCCGCTGCGCCCGGGCCCGCGCCGCGGCCAGGTCCTTTTCCAGCTTGCTGACGTAGGCCCTGGCATCGGTGGCTTCGCGGTACATGCCCGCGAGCAGGCCATCCACCGTCTCGGGGATCTGGTCGCGGTTGAGCTCGGTCTTGAAGTTCTCGACGGCTTCCCGGAACGCGGCTCGGAGCTTGGCGAACATGTGACGTGGACGTCCTTCCCGGGATGGCCCACCCTCGGCCGCGGCTGGCGCCGCTCAGTTCAGATAGGGTTCGATGCGCTGGGCGAAGGAGTTCCGGGCCCGGTGCAGGCGGCTCTTCACGGTGCCCAGGTTCACGCCGGTGATCTCGGCGATCTCGTCGTAGCTCTTGCCGTCGAGCTCCCGCAGGCGGAAGACCATCCGGTGATGCTCGGGCAGCTGGGCGACCGTGTCCTCGACCAGCTTCTTCAGATAGCGCTTGCGATAGAGCCCGTCCGGGGACATGGAGGAGTCCTCGAACTGGAGGGGCCGGGGATCGTCTTCCCAGCGGCTGCGCAGCACCTGGAAGAGTACCACCGGGCTGCGGGACCGGTTGCGCAGCTCGTTCTTGGAGAGATTGCTCGCGATCGTGTAGATCCAGGTGGAGAACTTCTTGGTCGTGTCGAAGCGCCGGAGGTGCCGGGCGACCCGGATGAAGGCCTCCTGGGTCAGATCCTGCGCGCGGTCGGCGTCCCCCGTCTTGCGGACGATGAAGTGGACGAGGCGCTCGCGGTACCGGTTGAAGAGCTTGGTGAAGGCCCCGCGGCGGTCGTTCAGATGCGACACCACCAGCTCCTCGTCGCTCATGCAGTCGAGCGGCAGTCTGAAGAGCAGGTCCGGTTCGCGCACGTTCGACTCCGCCATCGGCTTCTCCTTCACACCTCCACCGTACACCCCGCACTCCCGGACACCCCGGCGAACTGCGCCGACGGAATGCGCGTCGGACGGATGCGCCGGCCTGCGAGCGCGGGAGTTTCCCAACCCGGAATATGCCCGCTCACCAGGCGTTACTCAAGTGTGACAGGGCATCCGAAGCAATTGTTCGCGGGACGCGGATCGCGCCCGCGGGGCAGGGTCCGGCGCCGGGTCCCGGGACTCAGACCGGACGCTGTTCCAGCGAAAGCAGCGTGCCGCCCTGGGAGATGCCCTCGTAGAGCGCCTGCTCCGGCGCAGGCTGCCGGTCGCGGGAGGCGAGCGCTTCCTCCGCCGCCGCCGCGACTTCGTCCGTTACCAGCTCCTCGATCTCCCTCAGCTGGTCCGGGTCGATGCCCCGCGCCTCGAGGTACGCTTCGTAGAGGCCCACCGGATCCCTTCGTCCCCAGCGCTCGAACAGCTCCGGGGGGAAGGTCTCGCGGGCCTCGCGCTCGTCATGGGTGGCGTGTCCGCCCATGCGGAACGTGGAGGCGACGATGATGGCGGGACCATCGCCGGCGCGGCAGGCGTCCGCGGCCATGCGGGTCACCGCGTACACGTCCAGGATGTTGTTGCCGTCGCAACTCCAGCCCTGAACGCCGTACATGGCGGGCCAGGCCTCCAGGCTTCCGGCGCCGTGCTGCTCGAGCGGAGTGCCGAGCGCCACCTGGTTGTTCTGGATGATGAAGATGGCCGGAAGGCGCTGGACGGCGGCGAGGTTCAGCCCCTCGTGGCACTCGCCGGTCCTTGTGGCGCCGTCGCCGATCCAGGTGAGGGCGACGCGCTTCTGTCCCAGGTTGCGGAAGGCGAGCGCTACGCCCGCCATCACGGGCACGTTGGTGCCCATGTGGCTGATGGGCTGGATGACGCCCTTGGCCAGCGCGCCGATGTGCAGGTCGCGCCCCCCGTTGGGCCCGTCCTCGGTCGCGAGGTAGCCGCGGAAGATGTCCGCCACCGGCATCCCCATCATGTGACACGCCCCCGCGTTGCGGATCATCGGGCTGACGATGTCGCGGGTGGGGTCGAGCGCGCGCACGCTGCCGACCGTGACCGCCTCCTCGCCGGTGGCGAGCCACGCCTTGGAGATCACGCCCTGGCGCACCCAGCGCTTGAGCCCGATGTCGTGGAGGCGGGTGGTGAGCAGGTCTCGGTAGAAGGCGAGCAGGTCGTCCTCGGAGAGCTCGGCGACGAGGGCGGCGCGGGAGGGTTGGGCCAGCGTTCGCTCGAACGCGCGCACCAGCTCCGGGTCGGCCTCCCAGTTGTTGTACTCGGGCGGGTCGAAGGCGGGATAGCGCTTCACGGGATGCCGGCCCCGGCCGGAGCGGCCCCCTGGCTGGGGCGCCTCGATGCGAGTGCGGGATGCCCGATCATCGATCTGCCGTGGCGGCGCGATGAGCTCGATACGCGCACAGGTCCTGCACGACCCGGATCCCGCGGGCGCGCGCCTCGGCCGCTTCCTCGTCGGCCCGGATGTCCTGTTGCAGCCACACCACCGGGCGCTCCGGGCGGGCGGCGGCCTCCGCCAAGTGGGTTCCCGCCTCCTCGGACGGCCGGAAGACGACGACCATGTCCACGGGCTCCGTGACCTCCGCGAGCGACTTCCTTGCGGGCCTTCCCAGGATGCGGGTCGCGAACGGGTTGACGGGCAGGATGTCGTATCCCTTGGTCGCCAGATAGGACGGCACCCGCCGCGCCGCCTTGGTGGGATCCCGGGAAATGCCCACGACCGCGATCGTCCTCACGGAGCGCACGATGTCCAGCAGCTCGGCGGCATCCGGATTGGCCGGATCCGACGATTCCTGCAGCAGGGCATCGAGCGCGGTCAGGTCGGTCATGGATCGGGCAGCCGGTAGTGCGGCGCGCGCCCGGTGGGCATCGGTCGGCGAGCGAGCAGTGGACGGTCGGGAGCGTCAGGATACGGGATGGGGGCCGGGGGAGCAACGGTGCGGCGGGCCGGGCTGGCGGGCCGGGTTCGCCATCGTCCCGTGCACCGGGTGAGTCGGGCGGCGCGGGGCGTTTCCGGACCTCCCGCTCGGGACGCGCGCACAGCGCGATGAACCCGGTAGCGGTTGCTCGTAGTTCGCCGGGTCGCCATCATCCCCGGCGTCTGCGTTCCGAACGTCATCGGAATGCGGGGTTTCGCAGGGAGGCCGCCTTGGATATGCTCGGATTCGTTCTGTTCTTCGTCGCAGTCGCAGCCTTGCCCGTGGTTTGGCGCGTGTCGGGCCAGAGGGCGGCGGCGCGGTATCGACGCGCGCTCGAGCGCCTCGACGCGGAGGCGCGCTCCGGGAAGATCGGCGCGGATGACCCTTCGTTGCCGGCCGGGATCAGAACGGTCCGCCAACGCCTCGCGAGCGGGTGGATGCCTGTGCGGGGCGCTTCCCCGGAGATTCTCTCCCGCCTCGCGCAGTTCCTCCAGACAGCCGTAGTGAAGCCGCTCGTGCAGGCCCTGCACGCCCGCGGCCGGGGCGTGCGCCCGCGCATTCAACAGGCTCTCGACGCCATCGAGGACATCGAGTTCTACGCGGAAACCCCGGAACTGAAGCGCACTTCCGCCGACCTGGTCGAGGCGGTGCAGGGCGTCGCCGGGGAGTACCGGAAGGCGTTCAAGGTCGAGGTGGAGCTGGATGTGCCCGCGGAGCCGGTGCCGTGTCGCGCGGACCTCGCCGCGCTGCAGGATGCGGTCTACATGATTCTGGCCAACGGTGGGCGCCACGGGGGCGGAGAACCGATGGAGGTCTCGCTCCGCAACGCCGGCGGCCAGGCGCGGCTGGTGGTGCGCGATTCGGGCGAGGGGTTCTCGGACGAGGCGCTGGGGCGCGCGGCGGAACCCTTCTTCAGCACGGTGCCGGGCGCGCTGGGACTGGGGCTCACCCACGCCCGCTACGTCGTCCAGGCCCACGGGGGGACGCTGGAGGTCCGGAATCGCGAGGGAGGCGGGGAGGTGGTGGTGGAGCTGCCGGTGGGGTAGATCGCCGCAGCTCCTGATCACCGCAGCTTCAGCGGACAATCTCCCTCGCCTTCATGGCGCGACTCCTTCCTCGCCACCAGCGCGGGACGGTCGTGGCGTGCACGTCGTAGCGGTGCCGCAGGTCGATGATGTCGCGAGGGGAGCCGAGGATGGTCAGGCGGTCGCCCTGCTCGATGACGGTGTCGTCGTGGGGGACGACGAGTTGCCCGCGCCGCCGGATCATGGCCGCCAGGGTGCTCTCGGGAAGCGCCATGTCCCTGATGGTCATTCCCGCCAGCAAGCTGCTCGCCCCCTCACGCAGGACCTCGACCACGAGCATGCGCTCATCCCGCAGCATGACCTCGCGCAGCTCCAGGTTGTCCTCGGCCTCGAGCCACTCCGTCAGGAAGCTGGTGTCGTCCACCCGTCCCGCAATCTGGGCCAGGGTGCGCAGATGCCGGCCGGAATCCGCCTCCGGGCTCGCGAGGAAGAACGCCGCCTGGATGAGCTCGTCATCCGCGGGCGGGACGTCGGGTTCGCCGACGTCGATCTCGATTCCCCCGTGGACGCGGGCGAGGACCATGCGGGGGCCGGTTATGGAGGCGAGGCGCAGATGCTCCAGGACGACGCCCTGCGACACGGGGGTGAGGCCGCTGCCGCTGTCATCCAGGAACCCCTGCGCGAGACGGTGCGCATCCACGCCGAGCTGTTGCGACAGTGCGTGCGACGCACGATCCACCAGCCGGGAGAAGGCAACGGTGCCCTGGAACTCCAGGACCGCGGAGGACGCGATGAGTTCCTCGAAGGGATCCGCGTCGCGCACCCCCTTTTCCTTGAGAATCTGGAGCAGCTCCCGCTCCAGTCCCTCGTTTCGCTGCTGGCCCAGCCGCTCGAAGACGTGATAGATCGCGCCCTCCCGGCGCACGTGGTCGCGGGCGTAGACCCGGTACCAGACAAGGCCGAAGACGATGAAGGCAACGCTGAGAAGGGTGGCCATCCAGCCCATCTCGACGATGAGCGGAAACGGGACGACGATGCCGACGATCTGGACCCATGGGTAGAGGGGGGCGCGGAAGCCCGGGTCGTAGGGGGCGAGGCCGCTCTCGCGCATGACGATCACCGCGAGGCACGCGAGGCCGAACATGATGAGCTGGAAGGCTCCGGCGAGCTTTGCGATGCTGGATGGATCGAACAGCGAGAGCCACAACAGGATCAGCCCCACGGTGGCCAGCACCGCGACCCAGGGAGTGCCCCAGCGGCTGATGCGCCGAAGCGCGGCGGGCAGCACGTGGTCGCGGCTCATGGCCAGCGGGTAGCGGCTCGCGGAGAGCACCCCGGCGTTCCCCACGGAGATGAAGGCGACGATCGCGGCCACGGTCATGACCGCTTCGCCGGCGTTTCCGGCGACGGCCCGGGCCATCGATGCGGCGGGCGCGAGATTGCCGCCATCCGCGGACAGCACTTCGACCCCTACCGCCCCCACCATCGCCCAGGTCCCCAGCACGTAGACGAGCAGCACGGTGAAGAAGGCCAGCAGCATTCCCAGCGCCAGGTTGCGGTCCGGGTTCCTCACCTCTTCCGAGACCGACGCCACATGGGTGATCCCCATGTACGACACGACCACCAGCCCGACGGTCGAGAAGAACGGGGAAGCCCCCAGGTCGAACGCGCCCTCGAAGACGCCGGGGTCGAGAACGGTGACGGCGGCCCCGATCACCCAGCCCAGGATCCCCAGCAGGACCGTGGTCAGGATGAGCTGGATGACGCCGATCTTCTTGGCGCCGAAGAGGTTGACCGCGGCGAAGCTCATCGCGAAGGCGAAGGAGACCGGGCCGGCGGGCATCCCGGGAAAGTAGACCTGCAGATAGGCGCCCAGCCCAACCAGTGCGAAGGCCGACTTCAGGGTCAGGGTGGTCCAGGTGCCGAAACCGCCGATGGTGCCCACCCTCTGGCCCATGCTGCGGTCCAGGAAGTAGTAGATGCCGCCGGCACGCGGCATGGCGGTCGAAAGCTCCGCCATGCTGAGGATGCCCGGCAGGAGGAGTAGTCCCGCCAGCAGGTAGGCGAACGGGATCGCGCCGCCGGCCTGCGCCGCCGCCAAACCGGGCAGCAGGAAGAAGCCGGAGCTGAGGGTTGCGCCGGTCGCGATCGCATAGACGTCGAAAAGCCCGAGCTCCCGCTTGAGTGTCGCCATTGCGGTCTCGTCCGGTTGTGGTTCGGTGGGGACGGGGTGCCCCCGGGACGCGGATGTCGGACTGCCGCGTCCGCTGCTACTCCACGTACCCGTACACGTGGTAGAGCAAGGCGTAGACCACCAGCCCGGTCACCGACACGTACAGCCAGATGGGAAAGGTCCAGCGCGCGAGGCGGGCGTGCTCGGCGAAGCGCTCGCGGCCCGCCAGGAAGAGCAGGCGGATGACCAGGGGGGCCGCCACCACCGCCAACACCATGTGTGAGAACAGGATGGCCAGGTAGACCACCCGGGCGGTCCCCTCTCCGGCGAAGGTGTGGGTGCCGGTGAGGGAGAAGCGGATGACGTAGAAGACGAGGAAGAGGCCGGACGCGCTCGCCGCCGAGATCATGCACAGGCGGTGGCGGGGGATGTTGCGCGCCCGGATGAAGGCGAACCCGGCCACCAGGAAGCTGGTGCTGAGCAGGTTCAGCGAGGCGTTGACCGGTGCCAGGAAGTTGCCGAGCGCCTCAGCGTCCATGGAATTCGGCGGCGGCGGTCAGGCTACAGCGCGGGATGCGGATCGGGTTCCCGCCCGGCGCGCGCACTTGCCGGGCCGCGCACATCCGTCGCGCCTCCCGCGGCGCCGGCCGCGAGCCGCAGCTCGGGCTCATGCCCGTAGGTCGCGAGTGCCGCGGTCAGCGAGAAGAGCAGCGCCGCCAGCAGCGTGTGCAGCGAAACCGGCGCAACCGCGAGCCCGCTGCTCACCGAGAGGAAGCCCACCGTCACCTGGGCCAGCACCGTGACCAGTGCGCCGCCCGCGAGGGCCGGAAGCGGGGCGGCGGCCTTCCGGCGCAGCACGTAGACGGCCAGCGCGAGGGTCGCCAGCGCCACCAGGATGCCCAGCACGCGGTGGCCGAAGTGAAGGATCACCAGCGGATGCTCGAGAGGAGGCACCACCCGGCCGAGGCAGAGCGGCACGTCCGGGCAGGCCATGCCCGCGTCGGTGTGGCGCACCACCGCGCCCAGCACCGACTGCGCCAGCACCAGCGCCGCCACCCCTCCCGCCATCCTCCCCAGCGTCGTTCGCGCGGCACTCGCCAGGCGCGCCCCCCCGCCCCATCCGCGCGCCGTGACCACCGTCAGGACCGTGGCCAGCCCGAGGAAGAGGAACGCGAGCGCCAAGTGGGAGGACGAGATGGCGTCCGGCAGGCGCATCAGCACGGTGAGGCCGCCCAGCACCGACTGGACGATCAGCAGCGCGATCCCGGCCAGCCCCGCCCGGTGGAGCCAACGGCGTTCCGGCTGCCGGCGCCAGGTCAGCCAGGCCGCCGCGGCGAACAGCAGCACGAGCACGCCCGCGACGAGCCGGTGCAGGTGCTCCCAGAAGACGCCGCCGGTCATCTCGGGCATCATGGTGCCGAAGCAGGTCGGCCAGTCCGGGCAGGCGAGGCTCGACTCGGTCGCGTGCACGATGCTGCCCAGAAGGAGGAGCCCCAGGGTCCATCCCAGGACGACGGCCAGGGCGATGTGGTGAAGACGCGAAGTCATCGGCATCCCGGCTAACGCGCCGCCAGGGCGGCCTCCCATGCCTGCTTCGCCGTCGAACCGGGGGAGGCGGCGGCCTCGGCCTCCTCCATCGCCTCCACGTCGGCCATCGTGACCACGCCCTCCTCCAACCACCCGTAGGCTCCCTCCATGGTCCTGGCGGCAACCTTGTAGGTAGCGACGTCGTCGTTGGAGAACAGGGCGGCGAAGTGCGCCCGGATGCGCCGCCGCGCGTGCCTGCAGAAGAGGTCCGCGAGGTCCTCGGGGGAGGAATCTCCGGGCGTCTTGGCGGCCAGCAGATCGACCCGCACGATGACCGCAGTCATCGCGAAGAGTTCGGATCCGATGTCGACGATCCGGCCCAGCACGGCCTGCCGCTTCTCGAGCCCGGCCCCGAACCGGAGCATGCAGTAGAACAGGGCCCGCGCGAGCTTGCGCGAACTTCGCTCGATGAATCCCACGTGTCCCGCCATACGCCCGAATTCCGCGAATCTGGGCCAGCGGCTCCAGCCCACCCAGCGCGTGGGATACCACCAGGCGTAGTGCAGCCCGGCGCGCGCCGCCGCGGCCATCCGCTCCCGGAACGGCGCCCGCGGATCCACCAGGGCCCCGGCCAGCTTCAGGTGCTGATCCACCGCCTCGCGCGCAATGAAGAGGCGCATGATTTCGCTGGAGCCCTCGAAGATCCGGTTGATGCGCAGATCGCGGAGGAGACGTTCCACGGGAGCAGGCATCTCCTCGCCCCGGGCACGCAGGGAATCGGCGGTTTCGTATCCTCGGCCACTCCGCATCTGGACCGCGTCGTCCGCCAGGGCCCAGGCGGTCTCGCTGTTCCAGAGCTTGGCCATGGCGGCTTCGATGCGGATGTCGAAGGTCTTCGCGTCGGCCATCACCGAGGACAGCTCCATGACCGCTTCCATGGCGAAGGCGTTCGCGGCCATCCGGCCCAGCATCTGGGCGACGGCGTCGTGCCTGCCCACCGGCGCGCCCCACTGAACCCGGTCGCGGCACCAGCGGCGGCACATGTGCAGGGCCGACTTGCCGGCCGCCGCGCACAGGGCCGGAAGCGAGAGCCTCCCGGTGTTCAGCGTGATGAGCGCGAGCTTGAGACCGAGCCCCTCGCCCCAGAGCAGGTTCTCGCGCGGCACCCGCACGTTGGTGAAGCGCAGGACGCCGTTGGAAAGTCCCCTCAGTCCCATGAAGCGGCTGGTGTGCACCACCTCCACCCCGGGCCAGGCCCTGTCCACGATGAAGGCGGAGATGGGCCGCTTCCCCTTGACGCCGGCGCGCGCGGGCGTGCGCGCCATGACCACCAGGAGCTCCGCGCGTGGTCCGTTCGTGCACCAGAGCTTCTCTCCGTTCAGGAGATAGGCGCTGCCGTCCGCCGTGGGCGTGGCGGTGGTCGACATGTTGGCCGGATCCGAGCCGGCTTCCGGTTCCGTCAACGCGAAAGCGGAGAGCGCTCCCGCGGCAAGGCGGGGCAGATAGGCGCGCTTCTGCGCCTTGGTGCCGAAGTAGGAGAGAGGCTGGGGCACGCCGATGGACTGATGCGCCGAAAGGAACGCGGCGGTGGAGATGCAGCGGCTTGCCACGATCTCCAGCGCGCGGTTGTAGGTGATCTGCGAGAGTCCGAGGCCGCCGTATTCCCTCGGGATCTTGATCCCGAACGCGCCCAGGGCGCGCAGTCCGTCGAGCACTTCCTCGGGGACCCAGGCTTCGCGGTCGACGGCGTCCCCGTCGATGTTCGCGCGCGCGAACTCCTCCAGGTCTCTCAGGAAGTGGCTCGCCCGAAACTGCTCGCCGGGCTCGGGCAGCGGATGGGGATGGATCCAGTCCAGATGGAACCGGCCCGACAACAGCGACTTGACGAAGCTCCGCTGCTTCCAGCGCTTCTCCCGCGCGCTCTCCGCCACCTCGCGCGCTTCGCGCTCACTCGCGTGGCCCCGGGCCGGGTCCGGCGTCATGTGCGGCTCCGGTGAATCGGGGCCTTCGATACGGTGGTCCGCCTGCGCGATGCTCGTAGCACGGCGGCTATCCCGTGCTCTCGAGCAGCGAGCGGCCGATCGCGGCGACGCCCGCCCAAATCAGCGCCAGCGCGATCAGCGAGGACACCGCGTGGGGCGCGTAGGTGCGCTGATCCTCGGGGCGGCGGCGCATCACCGAGACCGGGAGCTGCACGACGACGGCCGCGATCACCAAGGGCAGAATGTGGCCCATCAGCGCCGCACTGAAACTGCCCGGGATGGTGAGGATGACCGCAAATCCGAGCAGGATCTGCAGATGAAGCGTTCCCGCGAAGGTGGACGCGATAACCCGCATGGTGCGGTCGTACGGGCGACCCGTCGCCCACCCCACGAGGGCGTAGAGCGCGCACGCCGCTCCAAACAGCAGAACCAGGTAGCGAACTCCCGAATGGGCCATGAACATGTGGGCAACGCTCCTTGTCGGTTGTCGGAATCGAGGGTGCGTCCTCAGCGAAGACCGTCGATTTCCTCCAGTTCCTCGCGGGCGCCGGCGAGCAGGGCTTCGACGCGCTCCTTCTGCTCACGGTGGGTCGCCGTCGGGGGATAGAGCGAACCCTGGCGGACGCCCCCGCCATTCATGGACTGGTAGATGCCGGCCAGCGCCGCCCGGCCCTGGTTGAGGGCCTGGTCGAGTTCCTCGATCCGGTCGCCCCCTGCGCCGCCCCCGCCCATGCCGCCCAGCTGGTCCCTCACCCGCTCCACCTCCTGCCTCAGCGCCAGTACCTCCGACAGGAACTGCTCCCGCTCCCGGTACTGGGCCAGGGTCACCGGCAACGCCGGATCACCCGCGACCACCAGGCTCTGCTCCGAGGTGGCGCCGCGCGCTTCCAGCATCACCCGGAACGTGCCCGGCGACACGAAATGGCCCCGGTCCTCGATGGTGCGCGCCAGGCCCTCCACATCGTGGGCCCGCCACCGCGTCGAGCTGCCGGGAAGCGGATGCCGGAGATCCCAGTTGACCCTGTGCACGCCCGGAGAACCGGGTACCGAGAGCTCGCGCACGAAGTTCCCGCCCCCGTCCTCGATGACGATGCGCGCCGGGCCGTCTCCCTCGCCGAGGCTGTAGGTGATGATGGCGCCGTCCACGGGATTCTCGCCCGCATACGCCTCCTGCGCCCGGTACGAGGTGTCCTTCCAGTACTGGAAGATGGTCGCCGACCGGATGGGGAAGAGGTGCGCGGGCGCCGAGGCCACCCGGGCGTTCCACGAGGCGAGGGCCCCGAGGTCGTCGAGAATCAGGATGCCCCGCCCGTGGGTGCCCATCACCAGGTCCTTGTCGCGCGGATGGATGACGAGGTCGTCGTAGGCGGTGGCGGGCGCGGGCATCCTCGCCCAGGTGGCGCCCGCGTCGGTGGAGGCGAACAGGCCGTGCTCGCTTCCCGCGAAGATCAGGTCGGGGTTGTCGGGATGCTCGGCGAGCGAGTTGACCGAACCGCCCGCCTCGAGCCCGACGCTCAGGTTGAGCCAGGTGGCGCCCGCGTTCTCGGTTCGGAACACGTAGGGGGCGAAGTCGCCGCTGCGGTGGGCGTCGAAGGCGACATAGGCGACATCCTCGCCTCGCACCGAGGGAACGATGCGGCTCACGTAGGTGCCGTCCGCCACCCCGTCGATGTTTCCGGAAAGCTCCGTCCAGGTGGACCCCCGGTCGCGCGACAACTGCACGTTGCCGTCGTCCGTGCCCACCCAGAGCACATCCCCGTTCAGGGGCGATTCCGTGATGATGGTGATCTCGCTGAAGCTGCTCGTGCCGTCGTTGCGCGAAAGGCGGATGTCGGATCCGCGCACGCCCATGATCTCCAGGGCGTCGCGATCGACCTGGCGCGTGAGATCCTCCGTTCGGGTCCAGCTGTTGCCGTAGTCGCTGCTGATGAAGAGCCGGTTGCCGCCGGTGTAGACGAGCCCTTCGGTGTGCCTGGACACCAGCGAGGGCGATGCCCAGTCGAAGCGGTAGCGCTCCTCTCCCTCGGGAGGCTGCGGGCGGATGTCGAGCTGGTCGCCGGTTTCGGAATCGACCCGCACGTAGCCGCCGCCGTTGGAGTTCACGTAGACGTAGCGGGGGTTGTGCGGATCCGGCTGCTGGTACATGCCGTCGCCGAAGCCGGTCTGGCGCCAGTCGTCGTTGAGGATGCCGGCCCAGCGCCGCGTGCGCGACGGGCCCGCGAAGGAGTGGTTGTCCTGGAGTCCCCCGTGCACCCAGTACGGGTCGCGCAGGTCCACCCCGATGGCGTAGAACTGCGCGATGGGGATGTTGTTGATGCGCCGGTAGTTGACGCCGCCGTCATAGGTTTCGTGCAGCCCGGCGTCGCCGGCCAGGTAGAAATGCTCTGGATCCGACGGGTCGATCCACATGGTGTGCATGTCGGCGTGCACGCCGACGTCGTAAGTGGGACGCGCGGAAATGTCCTCCCAGGTGCGCCCGCCGTCCCGGCTCCGGTAGGAGGAGGTCGCCAGGGTGTAGACCACGTCCTCGTCGTTCGGGTCGATGTAGACGTGGGAATAGTACATGGGGCGGCCGTTCAGGTCGCTCATCTTCTCCCAGGTGTCGCCGCCGTCCGTGGAACGAAACGTCCCCGTGTCCTCGGTGTGTTCGATCAGCGCGTTGAGCACCATGGGATTGGAGCGCGAGATCGCCAGGCCGATGCGCCCCTTGTCTCCCGCGGGGATGCCTTCGGTCAGCTCCTCCCAGGTGTCGCCGCCGTCCGTGGAACGGTAGATGCCGCTGCCGGGACCGCCGCCGTTGAAGCCCCAGGCGGTGCGGCGGCGCTGGTACATCGCCGCGTAGACGATGTCCGGGTTGTCCTGGTTGAGGACGAGGTCGATGGCGCCGGTGTCCTCATCCACGTGCAGGACCTTCCGCCAGTTGCGGCCGCCGTCGAAGCTGCGGTAGACGCCCCGCTCCTCGCTGGCGTTCCACAGGTCGCCGCTGGCCGCCACGTAGACGACGTCGGGGTTGCGTGGATGGACCTGCACCTCGGCGATGTGACGGGTGCCCTCGAGCCCCAGGTGCTCCCAGCTCTCCCCGCCATCATCGCTGCGATAGACGCCATTTCCCCACGAGGTGCTCTGCCGGTTGTTCTGCTCCCCGGTGCCCGCGTAGACGACCATCGGATCGGAGGGCGCGAGCGCCACGTCGCCGAAGGTGTTGACCTCCATGCCCTCGAAGACGTTCACCCAGTTGTGCCCGCGGTTCAGGCTGCGCCAGAGGCCCCCGGAAGCGGTGGCGACCCAGAGCACGGAGGGGTCGTCCGCGAGCGCCTCCACGTCGTGGATCCGCCCGCCCGTGACCGCCGGGCCTATGGCACGGGGACGGAAGGCTTCCAGATGGGCTTCGGAGATGGGCGCCGACTGCGCGGCAACCGATAACGGGAGCGAGAACGCCAGGAGCAGGCCCCCCAGAGCGCCTGCGCCGACTCTCCGCAAATGGACGGACATGCTGATTTCTCCTGACACGAAAAGACCCGGCCGGACGGCGAGGCTTGAGACGGGTAACGCCTTTCCGGCACTTGTGGACGGCCCGAAAAAGAATCGTATCCGCGCCGGTTCGGTGCAAGCTGACCGGAGTCAGAAACCCCGTCCCGGGGGTTCGCCGCCGGCTCCGGGCGGTTCGCGGCCGCCGAAGCGCTCGAGCGCCTGGCGCACCGCTTCGAGCACATCGTCCGCCATGTCGCTCGCCGTCAGCATCCAGTCCAGGTAGTCGGGCGAGGTCGCCGCCACTTCCGCCAGCCGCGTCCCCCGATGCTTTCCGCGGGCGAAGACGTAGCTCTCCAGGCCGCTCCCCGAGAACCACCTCCGGAACTCCGTCAGAAAGGGCCTCACCTCGTCGCAGTAGGCGTGGAGCCCGGCGATGTCGCCCGGAAGCTCCGGGTAGTGGGCGAGCTGCGCGGCGAGCACGCGGGCGGTCATGCGCACGTCCGCGCGAGCGCTGTGCGCGCCGTCGTGCTCGTCCTGGACGTACAGGCGGGCGGCGGCGGCCAGATCGCGCGGCTCCTCCCGGTGGAAGATCACCTGGGCGTCGATGAGCCGGCGGTCCTGCAGGTCGAAGGGGACCTCCGCGCGCCGGAACTCCTCGAGCAGGATGTGCAGGTCGAAGCCGCGGATGTTGAACCCGGCCAGATCGCACCCGTCCAGCAGGCCGGCCAGGCTGCGTGCCCGGCTCCGGAAGGGGGCTTCGTCCGCAACGTCGGCGTCGCTGATGCCGTGGACCGCGGAGGCCTCGGGGGGGATGGGCTTGCCCGGGTTGAAGCGGCGGACCCTGTCCACGACCCGGCCGTCGGGATACAGGATGAGCAGCGCCAGCTCGACGACGCGGTCCTCGCTTCGGTTCAGACCGGTGGTTTCGAGGTCGAGGAAGGCCAGGGGACGGGCCAGGCTGACGGGAAGGGCAAGGTCCATGGGCGCCGGGTCAGGGGCTTCGGCCGCGCGGGCCCGCACGTCCGGCGGTCGCTCCGCTCGCGTCCGATTGCAGGAGCGTTGAGTCTGGCAGCCGGAGGGCCGGAATGCCAGATTGGCGGCGGATCAACTCGCCCGTCGGGCGGGAGCCGACGGCGGAACATGGGACTTCCGCGATCAGCAGATCGTCATTCCTACGAACCGGGAGGACATCGTGCACTCGGGAATCATCACGACCGCGCTCTTTCTGGGTCTGGCCACGGTCGGGCCGGGGGCCGTACGGGCGCAGACCGCGCCGGCCCAGTCCGACGCCCGCATCTACGAGATCATCGACGCGGTGTCGGCGGAGCGGCTGGAGGAGGATATCCGCATCCTCGCCGGGTTCGGAACGCGCAGCACGCTGTCCGACACCCTCTCCGCCACCCGCGGGATCGGGGCAGCGCGGCGCTGGATCAAGAGCGAGATGGATGCGATTTCGGCGGCGTGCGGCGGATGTCTCGAAGTGAGCTTCGAAGGCGCGCTGGTGCCCGGCAGCGAGCGCGGCCGCATCCGCGAGGACACCTGGGTGGTCAACGTGATGGCGATTCAGCGCGGCACGGTGCACCCGAATCGCTACATCATCATGTCGGGCGACATCGACTCGCGTCCCTCCGACGCCTCCGACGGGGTGACCGACGCCCCCGGCGCCAACGACAACGCCTCGGGGATGGCCGGAGTGATCGAGGCGGCCCGTGTGCTGACCCGCTACACCTTCCCGTCGAGCGTCGTCTATCTCGGGCTCTCGGGAGAGGAGCAGGGGCTCTTCGGAGGGCAGCACATCGCGGGGCTCGCGGTGGACCGGGGCTGGGACGTCGTCGGCGTGCTCAACAACGACATGATCGGCAACATCGAAGGCGTCGACGGCGTGATCGAGAACAACACCTTCCGCGTCTTCTCGGAGCCCACACCGTTCACGGACGACCTCGACGCCCTTCGGCGGCGGCGCACCACGGGGGGCGAGGTGGACGGCCCCTCGCGCCAGATCGCCCGCTACGTGGCGCGCATCACGGACCAGTACATCCCCAACCTCGACGCGATCATGATCTATCGGCTGGACCGCTTCGGGCGGGGCGGCCACCACCGCCCCTTCAACGACCGCGGCTTCCCGGGCGTGCGCATCATGGAGACCCACGAGTACTACCCGCGCCAGCACCAGGACGTCCGGGTGGAGGACGGGGTCGAGTACGGAGACGTGATCGAGGGAGTGAACTTCGACTACGCGGCCAGGCTCACCGCCGTCAACGCGGCCACCATGGCGTCGATCGCGTGGGGTCCGCCGGCGCCCGCCAACGTGGCCATCGGCGGTGCGGTGCGGGCGTCCGCCTTCCTGGTGTGGGATCGGGTCGAGCACCCGGATCTGGCGGGCTACAAGGTCTACTGGCGCGAGACCACCGCGCCCCGGTGGCAGCACGCGCGCTTCGTCGGCGACGTCGGCGAGTACACCTTCGAGGGGCTCGTGATCGACAACTACCTGTTCGGGGTGGCGTCGGTGGCGCGGGACGGCAACGAGAGCCCGGTCGTGTTCCCGGGGGGAGTGGCGCCGAGGAGGTAGCACGGCTGATCCCCCCGCGGTCTCACGGCTCGCTTGTCCGGATCCGTCGAAACGACGGCCCGCATTCCGGAGTATGAAACGTGTGACTCCAAGCGCCTGCCCGTTGCGGGGTGGACCCGACCGCCGACCGCCGGCGGACAGCTGGCCGCTCCCCCCGGGCGCGCCGGGCAGTGATCAGAGACGTGCCGATGCTCTTCAACGATGGTTCTGACTGCGACTCCCCGAAGATGCCGGAGAATGCCACGGGGTTGGCGGGAATCGGCTGACCACGGCTTGTCGTTCGCGGCGCACGTGAGCGCCCGGATGGCGCGGGGGCTGTGGACGCGGGTGCCGGCGGCCCTGCTGATCGGTCTCTGTCTCGCGCTCGCGGCGGCCGCCGCCATCGGGGGCGAGGCCGGCTTGCAGGGGGAAGGGGATTCCGTGGTGCTCCTGCACGGGCTCGGCCGCACTCGGACCTCCATGCTGCTTCTGGCCCAGCGGCTCGAGCGCGCAGGTTACAACGTCACGAACGTCGGGTACGACTCGCGGGGCGGATCCCTGGCGGAGCACGTGGAGACGTTGGCCGCGGAGGTATCGGGCTGTTGTGCCACGGCTTCGCGCATTCACTTCGTCGGGCACTCCCTCGGCGGGCTCGTCATCCGCCAGTACCTGGCCGACTCTCCCCCTGACGCCCTGGGACGCGTCGTCCTGCTTGGGCCTCCCAACCAGGGCAGCGAGATGGCGGACTGGTTCCGCGAGCAGCCGTTCGGCCACCTCCTGGGACCTGCGGGGGAGGCCCTCGGCACCGGCGCCAGCGACATCCCGGCCAACCTTCCTCCTCCGGGGTACGAGGTCGGAATCATCGCGGGCAGCCGGAGCCTCAACCCGATCGGGTCGGCTCTGATTCCGGGGCCGGACGACGGCATGGTCGGCATCGAGCACACCAGAATCGAGGGCGTGCCGCTGATCGTGGTACCGGCGACCCATACCTTCCTCATGAACAGCCGCTTCAGCGCCGAAGCGGTAATCAGCTTCCTCGGGACGGGGAGGTTCCCGGAGGCGCCCGACCGGCGGTAGCACACCGGCGGCGGCTGCCTTGTGGCGGGCCCGACGATCTGTTGCGTACAATGTCGCGACGGAGGCCCGCAGGTCCCGCTCGCTCATGGCGACGGGGACTCCGGAACGGTCCCGGCGGGCGCTCCCTCGCCAACTTCGTCGAAAGGCAGGATCCGATGGGACGCTTTTCCATTTCGATGGTGACGCTCTTCGCCGCCGCGCTCCTCGTTCTGCCGCGCGGTGCCGCGGCTCAGGACAGGGGCCTTGAGCGGCACCTCGACCGCGCGGCGCACCGGCCCGCGGTGCCTGGTCCCAACGGCCTGGTGACGGCAGGGCACCCGCTGGCGTCGATGACCGGCCTCCGCATGCTCATGGCCGGAGGCAACGCCGCCGATGCCGCCGTCGCGACGCTCGCCACCCTGAACGTGGTGCGGCCCCAGATGTCCGGGATGGCCGGGAACGGGTTCGTGACCCTCTACGACCGCGTCTCCGACCGCGTGTACTCGCTGGGAGCCACCGGCGCCGCTCCCCTGGCGCTCGATCCGTCGAGTCTCGGCGCCGAAGAACTGAACAAGGGCATCCACGCGGGCGTCGTCCCGGGCCTGTTCGGAGGATGGATCGCGCTTCTGGACCGCTTCGGCACCATGAGCCTGGCCCAGGTGCTGGCTCCGGCCATCGACTACGCGGAGAACGGCCATCCCATCGAGGCATCGGTGGTGGCGGCGATCGAGTCCCACAGGGATCTGTTCGAGAGCTTCCCGTCGAGCCGGAGGATGTTCCTTCCGCTCGGAAGGGTGCCGGAACCCGGCGAGAACTTCCGGATGCCCGATCTGGCGAACACGCTCCGCAAGGTGGTCGAGGCGGAACGGTTGGCGCTGGCGGCCGGCAAGACGCGCTCGGATGCGCTTCGCGCCGCCTTCGACCGCTTCTACAGCGGCGACATCGCCGATGAGATGGCGCGCTTCTACAGCGAGAACGGCGGCGACTTCACCATGGAGGACTTCGCGCGTTACGAGCCCATCTGGGCGGAGCCGGTTCACACCACCTACCGGGGCTACGACGTGTACTCCAGTCCGCCCACGTCCCGCGGCGGGCTCGAAGTGACGATGCAGCTGAATCTCGTCGAGGGCTTCGACCTCCGGGCCCTCGGTCCGGGAAGCCCGGAGACCATCCATCTGCTGTCGGAGGCGATCAAGGTCGCCAAGGCCGATGTCTACGCGTATGCGGCCGATCCGGCTCTGGTCGACGTGCCCATCGACGAGCTGCTGTCGAAGGACTACGCCTCGGCGCGTCGATCCCTCATCGACCCCTCGCGGGTGATGGCGTACCCGGGAGCCGGCAACCCGGCGCGGGTCGAGGTTTTGCAGTCGGGCGCGCGCGCGGCGGGCGCGGAGGCGGCGAAGCGCCCACGGGGCCACTTTGCCGAACAATCCTACGCGGGGAGCACGACCAGCTTCTCCATCGCCGACCGGTTCGGCAACGTCATCGCGGCGACGCCGACGCACGGCGGAGGCTTCGGCACGGGCGTGGTGGTCGGCAACACCGGCCTGACCTTCAACAACGGCACCCGCATCGGTTCGACGTCGCCCTACCCCGACAACGTGAACTACGTCAGAGGCGGGCAGATTCCCATCCTCAACAACTCGCCCATCATCGTACTCAGGGATGGGCGGTTCCATGCGGCACTGGGAACGCCGGGCGGTGAGACGATCGGCCAGACCCAGTTCCAGGTGCTCGTGAACCTGCTGGACTTCGGGATGCCCATCCAGGAAGCCATCGCGGCGCCCCGCTTCGCGCTGCGCGGGGAGCCCAACTTCTATCAGCCGGGGGCGGAGGTCCGTTTCAGCCTCGAGGATCGGCTGCCCGGTGACGTGGTCCGGGCGCTCGATGGGCTGGGATACACCGTGGAGCTTGCGCCCGGCTACGCCTTCGGCAGCATCCAGGGAATCACTCTGGATGCCCGGACGGGGGCGCTGATGGCCGGAGCGGATCCCCGGCGCGTCGCGTACGCGGTGGGCTGGTGAGGAAGGGCCGGCTACTGCGCGAACGCCTCCCGGATGATGCGCCGCTGGCCCTTCATGTGGTCGGACATCTTGCCCTCGGCCGGGCTGGACCACTCCGGGCGCGAAGCCTGACGTAACGTCAGGGTTGCGGGCAGCAAAGCCCGGAGCAGGGGCTCGACATACGAGCGCGCCCCCATGTTGCGGGGCTCTTCCTGGGCCCACACGACCGCGCTCAAGGCCGGCAGGCCCGCCAGCAACTCCGTGATCTCGCGGTGCGGGAACGGATAGAGTTGCTCGACCCTGGCCAGCACGGCGTCCTTCGCGTGCGCGCGCTCCTCGCTCGCGAGCAGGTCGTAGTAGACCTTGCCGCTGCACAGGATGAGCCGGGTCGCGGACCTGCGGGCCCTGTCCCCCACGTCCTCCGCCAGCACCGCACGGAAGCCCCCGCTGGTGAGCTGCGAGGCCTCGGAGCGGGCCAGCTTGTGGCGCAGAAGGCTCTTGGGGGTCATGACCACGAGCGGGCGCTCCGGGGTGTGCGCCTGGTGACGCAGAAGGTGGAAGTACTGGGCGGAGGTGGTGGGATTGGCGATCCGCATGTTGCCGGCGGCGCACATCTGCAGAAAGCGCTCCAGGCGCGCGCTCGAGTGCTCCGGTCCCCGTCCCTCGTACCCGTGCGGCAGCAGCAGCACGAGACGGGAGAGCTGTCCCCACTTGGACTGCCCCGACACCACGAACTGGTCGATGATGGGCTGGGCCACGTTTACGAAGTCGCCGAACTGGGCCTCCCAGATGACCAGATCGCTGTCCGCGCCCACGCTGTAGCCGTACTCGAAGCCCAGCACCGCGGTCTCGGACAGCGGCGAGTTGTGGATCTCGAAGCGGGCGCCGCCCAGGGCCGCCAGCGGCACGTGCGTGGAGCCGGTGTCGGCGTCGTGGAAGACGAGATGGCGATGGCTGAAGGTGCCGCGCTGCGCATCCTGACCGCTGAAGCGGATGGGCACCCCATCCCGGAGGAGCGAACCCAGGGCGAGCACTTCGGCGTGGGCCCACTCCAGCGAGGACTCCCTGGTGAAGTCGCTCCGGCTCCGGTCCAGCTGCCGCCGCAGCTTGCGGTTGACGGCGAATCCCTCCGGGACCGCGGTCGAGGCTGCGTTGATCTCCGCGAGGGCTTCAAACGGGACGGCCGCGGCGCAGGTATCCCGGCTCCACGATTCCGTCGGGTCCCCGGCTTCGGCCAGCGCGGCACCCGCGGCGGAGCCGGATGCGTCTCCCGGGGACGGCCTGGGTGAATCGGCCCGGGCCGTCGCGGGCTCGGCGGGGGGGCTTTTCGCCCGCGCCCCCCCCCCCCCCCCCCCCCCGCGCGGGGGGCCGGGCGGGCGTCTTTGCCGCGCTCGCCGCCACCAGCGCCTCCCGCAGGTGGTCGGTGGCGTCGCGACGGGCCGCGGCGACCTCGTCCGCGGTCACGATCCCGGCCTTCACCAGTCCCTCGGCATACAGGGTGAACACGGTGGGATGCGCCCGGATGCGCTCGTACAGACGCGGCTGGGTGTAGGCCGGATCGTCCCCCTCGTTGTGCCCGTGCCGCCGATACCCGATCAGGTCCACCACGATGTCGTCGTGGAATTCCGCCCGGTACGCCATCGCCAGGCGCATCGCGGTGAGGCAGGCGGGAGGATCGTCGGCGTTCACGCGCAGGACCGGAATGTCGTAGCCCTTGGCGAGATCGGACGCGTAGCGGGTGGAGCGGCCCTCTTCCGGGTCGGTGGTGAAGCCGATCTGGTTGTTGACGATCAGGTGCACCACGCCGCCCGTCGCGTATCCCGTCAGCCGGGCCAGGTTGAGCGACTCCGCCACCACGCCCTCTGCGGCGAAGGCGGCGTCGCCGTGGATGAGAAGCGGCACGACCGCGGCCGTGTCCTGTTCGTCATCCTGGCGGGGACCCGCGAACTGGCGTGCCCGCGCCACCCCCGCCACCACCGGATTGACGAACTCCAGGTGGCTCGGGTTGGGGGCCAGCGTGACCCGCACCGTGCTTCCGTCGCGCAGGACATGGTCGCGCGTGGCGCCGTGATGGTACTTCACGTCCCCGATCCCGCTCTCGTCGTCGGGCAGGGTCAGGATGCCGTCCGCGGCCGGGGCCGCGCCCTCGAACTGGCGCAGGATCTCGTCGTAGCCGACGCCCACGCTGTGCGCGAGCACGTTGAGCCGGCCCCGGTGGGCCATCCCCATCACGACTTCCCGGCATCCCCGCGCCGCCGCGATCTCGAGCACCAGGTCGACCATGGGCACGAGCATGTCGTTCCCCTCGAGGGAGAACCGCACCTGCCCCGGATAGACCCTGTGCAGGAACTGTTCGAGGCCTTCCACCCGGGCGAGGCGGATCAGCAGTTCCACCTGCTCTTCGCGGGGCCGCTGCTGCGCGTGGGCGCCCGACTCCACCTGGTGCCAGAGCCAGCGCACCCGCTCCGGCGACTCCAGGTGCTCGAACTGGTATCCGATGGATCCGCAGTAGACGCGCTCCAGCCGCTGCAGGTAGTCCGGAACCCGTTCGTCGCCATCGTCGCCGAGGACGGTGGAGGCGGGGAGTGCCTCCAGCTGCTCCATGCTGGTGCCGAAGAAGGACGGGTCGAGCTGCGGGTGCCCCGGGGGATCGCTGCCGAGCGGATCGATGCGCGCCAGCTGGTGACCGTGGTCGCGGAAGGCCTGCACGAGCGAGGTGGCGCGTGCGACGAGATGGAGGAGTTCCTGCATCGCGCGCAGGGTGGCGCTGCGCTGAGGTGCGGGCGCCGGCGGCGGGGCGGTCGGCGATGGAGGCGGTTCCCCGGCCTCTTTGGCGAAAATCGAGTGCCAGTGGGCGGAGACCGACCCCGGATCCGCGAGATACCGTTGGAACAACTCCTCCACGTATCCGGCGTTCGGCCCACTGAATAGTTCGGACGACGGCATGACTCGCGACATCTTCCAGTACGGACAGCAGCGTTGGGGGGAGTGGAAGATAACCGCAACACCTTCCAAGTTGTACGGACTGCGCGGCCCACCCACCACTGCCCCCGGAGAAAGCTTGCCCAACCCGCACCCAGGCACCTCCCCGGGCCGCGAACCGGTCCGCCGGGTGACGGAGGAGATTCGGCGCGGGCGGATCCCGCTGCGCGTGCACCCGGAGTGGGCGCGCGCCCTTCCGTGGGTCGTTCAGGGGACCACGGTCCGCAGCCGCGCCGACGTCGGGCAGACCGGCCACGACCGCGCGGGGCGCAGCCCCGCCCGCTGCAGCCGCGCTGCCGGACGCCCAACCGCCCGCGCCGACAACGGGGAAGGCGGAGACATCGACTTCGGGCTGTTCACGGGTGCGCCGGCGGGCGCGGTGATGAAGCGGTGGGAACTGCTGGTCGAGGACGCCGGATGCGGCAGCCTGGTTCACGCCCGCCAGGTGCACGGGTGCGAGATCGCCCGGCACCAGGCGACCCCGCCGGGTCTTCTCCTCGCTCCGCCCTGCGACGGGCACGCCACTCGCCGGCCCGGCACGCTGCTCGCCGTCTCGGTGGCCGACTGCGTTCCCGTCTTCGTGGTCGCCCCGGGCGCCCGCGCCGTGATGCTGCTGCACGCCGGATGGAGGGGGGTGGCGAGCGGAATCCTGGAAGCGGGCCTTGCGATGCTGGAACGGGACTTCGGCACCCATGCCCGTGAGGCCCGCATGCACATGGGCCCGGCCATCTGCGGGGGGTGCTACGAAGTGGGGCGGGAGGTGCACGAGGCGCTGGGGCTGCCGCGGCCGGCCTCCCCCGCCCAGCCGGTCGATCTGCGGCGCGCGCTGGTCCACCGGGCCCTCGCTGCCGGCGCCGATCCCGCGCACCTGACGACCTCGACGTTTTGCACCCGCTGCGCGGACGCGCCATTCTTCTCGCACAGAGGCGGAGATGCCGGCCGCCAGCTCGCGGTGCTGGGCATCGCCCCGGACGACTCCGTCCCCTCACGAGGGGAATGGTCCCCCGAACACCGCCGGGAGCGGAACTAGTGGACCGTTCCTTGCAGGACTTGCGCGCCGACCCCTCGGTGGGGCTCTGCTCGGTCTGCGCGCACAGCAGGGTGACGGGGAACCGGAGAGGCTCCATCTTCTGGCTCTGCCGACGCTCGACCGACGACGCGCGCTTCCGGCGCTACCCGCGCCTTCCGGTGGCGCGCTGCCCGGGATTCGAACCGGCCGCGGCCGGAAAGGCGGGCGACGACGGGAAGGACCGGGAGCGACAGGCTCCACCTGACGGAAGCACAACAGCGAAACCGAACCGGGAGAACCGGAAATGAGCGAACCCTTCTACGTGTCCAGAGTGGAATTCGAGAAGGTGGCCGGTGCGCGCAGGCGCGGTCGGCTCCCCGCGGGGACCACGGTTGAACTCGGCGTTCACGGGCCGGTGAAGAGCCACTACCGGCTCGACGCCGAACCGGATCAGCCCCTCGCCGTGGATTACGTGGTCGCCGCCGCGGGCGGGTGACTGCTCGGAACCCTCAACGGCGCACTGGAGGTGCGCGGGATCAGCCTCACCCCGGACCAGATCAGCGCCCGGGCGGAAGGAATCAACGAGATGGCCGGCAGGCTGCCGGTGCTCAAGCGCATTCACGTTCACTACCAGCTCTCGATCCCCGAAGGATCGCGCGCCCCCACCGACCGGGCCCTCGCCAGCCATGTCGACAAGTGCCCCACGGCCGCGAGCCTGCGCGACGCCATCGACATCACCTGGAGCGCGGACATCGTAGAGCACTCCCGTGCCTGAGCTGCTGGCGCAGACGATCATCGGCCTCTCGCTGGCCGTTCTGGCCCTGCTGCTGCCCTTCGCCGCCCACCGGACCTACCTGCTGCTGCTCAGCCGGCGGCCGCCCCCGGAGCTTCCGCGCAGGTGGGCGGGCCCGTTGCCGCCGGTCACCGTCCAGCTACCCCTGTACAATGAGGCCCCCGTCGCCCGGCGGGTGATCGACGCCGCGTGCTCGCTCGACTATCCGGCCCGCGCCCTCGAGATCCAGGTGCTGGACGACTCCAGCGACGAAACCGTGGACCTCGTCGCCCGGCGGGTGGCGTGGTGGCGGGCCCGGGGCGTCAACGTGTGCCACATTCGCCGCCGGCAGCGCTCGGGCTTCAAGGCGGGCGCCCTGGCCGCGGGCGTGCGCCGTGCGCAGGGCGAGTTCCTGCTGGTGCTGGACTCGGACTTCGTGCCCGAGCCGGATCTGGTCAGGAAGCTGCTGCCGCCCTTCCAGGAGCCCCGCGTCGGGATGGTGCAGGCCCGCTGGGATCATCTCAACGAAGACGCCAACTGGCTCACCCGCGCCCAGAGCCTCCTCCTCGACGGGCACTTCTTCTTCGAGCACGGAGGACGCTACCGGGGCGGCCTCTTCTTCAACTTCAACGGCACCGCCGGCATGTGGCGCCGCGAATGCCTCGAGGACGCGGGCGGATGGCAGGCGGACACCCTCACCGAGGACCTCGACGTCAGCTACCGGGCACAGATGCACGGATGGCGCTTCGTCTTCCTCGAGGACGTCGGGGTTCCCGCGGAGTTGCCGGACCACACCGGCGCCTTCGAAATCCAGCAGCGGCGGTGGTCCCAGGGAGGGATTCAGACGGCGCGCAAGCTCCTGCCGGAACTGCTGCGAGGCCCCTGGCGGCTCTCCGTGAAGAAGGAGGCGGTGATCCATCTTTGCGGGCACGTCGCCTACCCGCTCACGCTGCTCCTCGGGCTCCTGATCTATCCGTCCGCGCTGGCCCGGCGCGCGCTCAGCGGGGAGGAGTTCCTCTTCATCGACCTGGTCATCTTCTTCGTGGCAACCATCCCCTTCGTCATCTACTACGCGGCCGCGGGCCGAAAGCGGAACCGCCCCTGGGGTGACCTGCTGCCCGCGGTGGCCGTGACCCTGGCGACGGGCGTCGGGCTGACAGCGCCGGCGACGCGGGCTGTGCTGCGCGGTCTGGCCGGACGCCGGGACGGTTTCGCCCGAACGCCCAAGAAGGGCAGCGGCGGGTCGTTTCGCGAACGTCCGGGAAGCAAGACCCCGGACACCCTGTTCAAGCTGATGATGGCGCTGGTGATGAGCTTCTTCGTGGGTGCCGCGATCCAGGCTCGACTATACGCTTCCGTCCCGTTCCTGCTGCTCTTCGCCCTGGGCTACTGGAGCCTGGGGGTCGGCGGCCTGAAGCTTTCGGGAGGGAAGGCGCGCGTCCCACACCAGCAGGGCATAGAAGGGAAGCCAGAGGAGGAGAACCGTCCACAGGGGCCTCGGCCACTCCCCGATCTCCAGGTACGGCCCCAAACCCCGGTACGTGACGAATGCGAGGCCGCTTAGCAGGATCCAGGCGCGGTTCCGGCGCAGGGCCGCGAAGGGCAGGATCCAGAGCGCGTACCATGGATGGAAGGTCGGCGAGAGCAGCAGCCCCGCCCCGAGAATCCAGAAGAGGGCCCGCTCGGCGTCGAAGTTGCGCAGCATCGCCCAGGCCACGACCGCGAGCACGAGCGCCCCGGACAGGTAGCGCGGCGCCATCGGCCCCGGCAGAACGGCTTCGATGACGGCGAACGCCCCCTCGTACGCGCGCCAGTGTTGCGCATAGGTGGCGAGGCCGGCCCAGAGCGCGGACCCCGCCTCGGCATAGGGAAGGTGGAAGAGGACCAGCACCGCCACGCACGCCGCGAGCAGGCGGAGCCCGTGGCGGCGGATGAGCGCCGGCAGCACGGCGATCGGCGCAAACTTGGTCAGGGTCGCGAGGGCCAGCACGGCCCCCATCGCCCAGGGCACCCAGGACCTCAATGCGAAACCCGCGCCGGAGGAGCCGGGATCGGCGTCGCCGGAAACGCGAACGGTGTCGGGCGCGTCCGGGGCGTCGGCGGCGGACCCGGTCCCGCGGGCGGGCAGGGCGAGGAAGACCAGGAGCACGAGGAGAAGGATCCCGAGTGACTCGAAGTGTCCGCTCCAGGCCGTCTCGACCACCAGCAGCGGCGACCACGCAAACAGGACGAGGGTACCGGCTACGGAGCGGCCGGTCCGGCGGGCCACCTTCGCCAGCAGCAGACAGGCCGCCAGGTCGGCGAGCGTCCACAGTGCCTTGAGTGCGAGCACCGACCCGCCGGCGAGCGCGCCCGCCGCGAAGACCACCTGGGCGAAGGGCGGGTAGATGGTGGAGATGGAGGGATTGTTGATGCGCGCGTGCCAGGCGGTGCGAATGGATTCCAGCTCGGGCGCATCCGGGGGGTACAGGTAGGGGTTGATGCCCGCCACCTGCACGTGCCCGTCCCAGAGGTAGCGGTAGATGTCGTCGGACAGAAACGGAACGCAGGGGAGTAGTACCACCCGGAAGAGGATGGCGAAGCCCCAGATGAGGCGGGTTTCGGCGCGCCCGCCGAACGCGGCGCGAGCTGCCCACCAGTAGACGGCGAACGCACCTGCAAGGAGCGCGAGGCGTGGAAACGGAACCCCGGCTTCGGGCCACCAGCCCGAAGCCGCAAGAAAAAGAAGTTCCAGGAGGCCGAGGACGATCAGCGGGCGCGCGCGGGCGCCGTGGAACCAGCTCACCGTTCCCGCCCTCCTGAGCGCCCGCCGGCCATGACTCCTTCACCACAACCCCGGGCACCCTCCGTCACCGGCGCCGTGGCGGTGCTCATCCCCGCCCTCGACGAGGCACCGACCATCGGGTCCGTAATCGGCGCGCTGCCGGCCGGCCTGGTGGACGAAATCGTGGTCGCGGACAATGGCTCGCGGGACGCCACCCCCCGGATCGCGCGCGATCTGGGGGCGGTCGTGGTGGCCGAGCCGCGCCTGGGATACGGTTCCGCGTGCCTGGCCGGCATGCGGCACCTGGCCCGGCGGCCGCCGGCCATCGTGGTGTTCCTCGACGCGGACGGGAGCGACGATCCCACCGGGCTGGCCCGGCTGATCGAACCCATCCGCTCGGGCGCCGCCGACATGGTGCTGGGGGTGCGCACCGGCGACCCGCCCGGCGTGCCGCTGCACGCGCGCATGGGCAACCGGGTCGTGCTCACGTGCGCGCGCCTCCTCTTCGGCCTTCGCTTCCGCGACATGCCCCCCTTCCGCGCCATCCGCTACGATCGCCTGTGCGAGCTGCACATGGATGACCGCGACTGGGGCTGGACCCTGCAGATGCAGATCCGCGCCGGCCGCCTCCGCCAGCGCATCGTCGAGATCGACGTCCCGTACACTCGCCGGACAGGGGGTGTTTCCAAGATCAGCGGCACGCTGAGCGGTTCCCTCAAGGCCGGCGGCAAGATGTTCTACACTCTCGCCCGCGAGAGACTGATGTCCGTGAGACGATACAGATGAACCACACCGATACCGAAGTCATGTCGCGCGCGCGGAACACATCCGCCGTCATCGACGATGTCCGCAGCCGCCTGAAGCGCGTCCTCCCCCACGGGGACGCCGACCTCGCGGCGGATTTCGCGGCGCTCTTCCTCGCCCGGGCGCCCGCCCACTATCTCCGCGAGCGGAGCCCGGTGGAGCTCGCGCGGGCGACCGCGGACGCCTTCGCGTTCCTCCGGGAGAGCCGCCCGGACCGGGTGGACGTGCGCGTCTTCAACCCCGCCACGGAGCCGGAAGGGCGGCGGGCTCCCGTGACCGTGATCCGCACCAACGTGGGCGAGCGCCCCTTCATCGTGGACTCGATCCGCGAGTATCTGCACTCGCGCGATCTGACCATCGAGCACTTCATCTACCCGCTGCTGGGCATCGTGCGTCACGACGACCGCATCCTGCGCATCGTACCGCCCGGCGACGCGGAGGAGCGGGAATCCCTCATCCACTGCGAAATCTCGCGCGTGACCGATCCCGCCGTCATCGAGTCGCTTCAGGAGGAACTGGAGCACCGCCTCGAGGACGTGGTGCGCGCCACAGACGACTTCCGGCCCATGCTGGGTGCGCTGGACGACACGATGCGGCGCCTCGAGACGCGATCCCGCGAGCTGCCCCTGCTCGGGGACCGGCTCGACGAGATCCGGGCCTTTCTCGCGTGGCTGCGCGACGACGGCTTCGTCTTCCTGGGGCACCGGCGCTACGACATCGCCGACGACCCCGGCACCGGCGAGCCCTTCGTGATGGTGGAGCGCGGTTCCGGACTCGGCATCCTGCGCGGGGAAGAGCGTTCGGGCTACGTGAACCCGGTCCCCCTGGCTTCCATGCCCGACACCCTGCGGCAGCTGCTCGCCGACGGTCCCCTGCTGCTTATCGGCAAGACCAACGCCTGTTCCACCGTGCACCGGCTGGCGCACATGGACTACATCGGCGTCAAGAAGCTGGATCCCGAGGGGCGGCAGGTGGGAGAGGAGCGCTTTCTGGGGCTCTTCACCTCGAAGGCGTACGGCGACCACGCGGACCGGATCCCAATCCTGCGCCAGAAGCTGCGTCGCATTCTGGAGGACGCCGGCGCCCAGGAGGGGGCGCACGACTACAAGGAGATCAACACGATCTTCAACTCGATGCCGAAGGAGGAGCTCTTCCTCGGTTCGGAACGGGAAATCGCCAAGGACATCAGAACGGCGCTGACCTCGTACCACACCACCGGGGTTCAGGTGACCCGCCGGGAGGATCCGCTCCGCCGGGGAGCCTCGTTCATGGTCATCATCCCGCGCGAGAAGTTCTCCGCCAAGGCGCGCAAGGCGATCGAGTCCGCGTTCGTCGACGTCCTCGACGGCGAGGTCCTCAACTATCACCTGGCGATGGGCGGCGGAGAGCAGGCCCGGCTCCACTTCTACCTGAGGGTGCGTCCCGAGCTGCTGGACGTCGTCACCGATGTGGAGCTCAAGCGGCTCGTGCAGGAGCTCACGCGCGACTGGACCGATCGGGTGGCCGACGAGCTGGGGCAGGTCAGGCCGCGCAACGAGGCGCGTCGCCTCGCCCGCCGCTACGCCACCGGCTTCGGCGCGGACTACCGGGCCGTCGCGGACCCCGACGCAGCCGCCCGCGACATCCTTCAGCTCGAGACGATGGTTGCCGACGGGCGCAACCTGTCCATCGCCCTTTCCAACCCGGAGCAAAGCGCCGTGGCGCCGGGTGACCGCGTGACCGAGCTGCGACTCTACCGGCTCGGCCCCCGCCTGGTTCTGTCGCACTTCATGCCCACGCTCGAGAACGCGGGACTGCGGGTGATCGCGGAGAAACCGGCCCAGCTCAGGGGATCCGGCGTGCCCGAAGGAGCGGTCCACACCTTCGCCGTCCAGACCGCCGGGAAGTCGCCGCTCGACCTCGGGGAGGCCGGCCCTCCCCTGGTGGACGCCATCCTGGCGGTGAGCGCCGGCGACGCCACCAACGACCGGCTCAACGCCCTGGTGCCGGCCGCCGGCCTGGCCTGGCGGGAAGTCGAAGTGCTGCGCGCCTACTCCAGCTACGCCTTCCAGCTCGGCGCGGTGCCGAGCAGGGATTCCATCGTCGACGCCCTGCTCAACTATCCCCGCATCGCCCGGCTGCTCTTCGCCTTCTTCGCGACCCGCTTCCAGCCCGCGGAACGGGCGCGCGCGCGCCGGGAGGCCGACATGGAAGCGATGCGCGCGAAGCTGCTCGCCGCCCTGGACGACGTATATCTGCTGAGCGACGACCGTGCCCTGCGCCACCTGTTGACGCTGATCGACGCCACGGTGCGCACCAACTACTACGCGACCGGGGGCAGCACGCCGACGCGGCGGTCGGGCGGTGTCCCGTACATGTCGTTCAAGGTGATGGCGCGCGCGATGACGTCGCTGACCCGGACCTCCCTGCTCTGCGAGGCGTGGGTGCGCTCGGCCCGGATGGAGGGGGTGCATCTGAGAGGGGCGCGTGTCGCCCGGGGCGGCATCCGCTACAGCGACCGCCCGGACGACTTCCGCACCGAGGTGCTGGGGCTCGCGGAAACGCAGATCGTCAAGAACTCGGTGATCGTCCCCGCCGGCTCCAAGGGCGGCTTCGTCATCCTCGACCAGCCGTCGCTTTCCGTCGCGATCCACAGCGAGGTGAAACGGCAGTACCGCACGCTGATGCGGGGGCTCCTCGACCTGACCGACAACCTCGGCCAGGGCGAACCGGTCCCGCCCGACGGCGTGGTCAGCTACGACGACCCCGACCCATACCTGGTGGTGGCCGCCGACAAGGGCACCGCGAGCTTCTCCGATGTCGCGAACGCGGTGGCGGACGACTACGGCTTCTGGCTGGGCGACGCCTTCGCCTCCGGGGGCTCGAACGGATACGACCACAAGGAGCTGGCGATTACCGCGCGCGGCGCGTGGGAGTGCGTCAAGCGCCACTTCCGCGAGATGGGCAAGGACATTCAGTCGGAGCCGTTCACCGTCGTCGGCATCGGCGACATGAGCGGCGACGTGTTCGGCAACGGCATGCTGCTGTCGCCATCCATCAGGCTGATCGCGGCCTTCGACCACCGCCACATCTTCATCGATCCCGATCCCGATCCGCGCACATCCTTCGAGGAGAGGGAGAGGCTGTTCCACAAGCCCGGCTCCTCGTGGGCGGATTACGACGCCGGCGTGATGAGCCCCGGCGGCATCGTCGTGCGGCGCGGTTCGAAGGAGGTCGAACTCTCTCCGGAGGCGCGCAGGGCCCTGGGCATTTCGGGAGATCCCGGAAAGGTGAGCGGCGAGGAGCTGGTCCGGCTCGTGCTCCAGGCCGAGGCCGAGCTGTTCTGGAACGGGGGAATCGGCACCTACGTGAAGGGGTCGGACGAGACGCACGCGGACGTCGCCGACCCCTCCAACATCCCGGTGCGGGTGGACGCGAGCGAGCTTCGCTTCAAGGTCGTGGGCGAGGGCGGCAATCTCGGGCTCACGCAGAGGGCGCGCATCGAGTTCGCGCTGGCCGGCGGACGGCTGAACGTGGACGCGCTCGACAATTCGGGGGGCGTTTCGCTGTCCGACCGCGAGGTCAACCTCAAGATCCTGCTCAACGCGGTGGTGGAGGAGGGGCGCATGACCGTGGTGGAGCGCAACCGCATGCTGCGCGACCTGGCGGATACCGTCTCCGAGCTGGTGCTTCTCGACAATGCCTCGCAAAGCCTGGCGGTGTCGCTCGACCTGGAGCGGGCCCGCGAGGGGGTCGACGACTTTCGCCAGCTCATCTCGGAGCTGGAGAGGGACGGCTTCTTCGACCGTTCCCGCGAGGATCTGCCCACCTGGGAGCAGCTGCTCGAACGCGACGGGACCGGCTCCCGCCTGACCCGGCCGGAGCTGTGCGTCCTGCTCGCCCACGCCAAGCTCCACCTGATGCGCCGCCTGCTCAAGGGGACGCTCATCGACGACCCGGTCGCGAGCGGCTACCTGGCGCGCTACTTCCCGCGGGCGGCCCTGAACGCCGCGGGGAAATCCGGGTTGGCTGCCCACCGGCTGGGGCGCGAAATCGTCGCCAGCCAGCTCACCAATGATCTGGTGGACCTGATGGGCGCCGGATTCGTGCATCGCATGATGCGGGACTCGGGCGCTTCCGCGGACGAGGTGGCGCGGGCCTGGCTGGTGGCTTCCCGGCTCTCGGGACACCGGCAGCTCCTCGCGGACCTGCGGGAGCAGGAGCGCGAGGCCGGGACGATGGTCGCGCACCGCTGGTACGTCGGGCTCGGCCGGGTGCTGGACCGCACGACCCGATGGGTGCTGGGCAATGCCGGGCGCGAGGAAATCGATAGCCTGGTCGGCGGGAACTTCGGTACCCTGCGCGAGCTGCAGCGCATCTTCCCCGACGTGGTGAGCGGGGAGGACCGGCTGACCTTCGAGCGCCTGGTGTCGGCGATTCAGGAGGTCGGGCCGGGGGCGGACATCGCGCCCGCGCTGGCCACACTGCGCTTCCTGGACCAGCTCATGGACATCCTGCGCGTGGCCCGCGACACCGGGACCGCGCCGGTGTACGCGGCGCGGGCCTATTACGCGGTGTCGGAACTGCTGGAGATCCCCTGGCTCCGCCAGGCGATCGACGAGTGCGCGCGGGACGAGCGCTGGGAGCAGCGCGCCGCGCGGGCGCTCAACGACGACCTGACGCGCGCGCACCACCGGATCGCCAACTTCTCGGCGGCTGCGGCGGCCGGGCGGGACGCCCAGGCCGGCGGCGTGGCGCATGTCCTGACCGCGTTGCGCAGCCGGGAGGTGGCCTACTTCGGCGAGCTGCTCACCGAGTTACGCGCCGAGACCACCCTCACCCTGTCCGGCCTGGCCGTGGCGGTGCGCGCCATCATGGTGCTCTCGGAGCGCACCGGGGAAGGCGCGGACGAGGGCGAACCCTAGCCCGGATTCCTCACGCAGTCAGCCCGCGGACGAACTTCTCCCGGCGGTCGAGCGCGGATTCGCCCGGGGACTGCCCCTATGCGATGCGGTCGATGTAGTCGTCCATGGCCGCGAGCACCTTCACGACCGCCGACGTGCCTTCCGCCGCGGTGATGTCGGCCGCAAAGTCGAACAGCATTTTGCGAACGGCTCCGCGGTCGAGGCCGGCGGGGGGCGCCCCGGCGGCCGGGGGCGGGGGGGGCGGGGGGGGGGGCGGGGGGGGCGGGGCCTTGATGCCGGCCGCCGCATCCGCCGCCCGACGAGCGGCCCGCTTCACCTGAAGCGGATAGCGCGCGTGGAACTGGCGCTTGGTCAAGTCGGCGATTCCCGCGTTCAACTTGACCGCGCCGGCGCGCAATTCGTCCACCGAAACGTCGGGATTGTCCTTCAGCTGTCCCTCGACCCAGCTCATGACCTCGGCGTCCGTCGTCGTCTTGCTCTTGGCCGGCGCCGGGGCCGGGGCCGGGGCCGGAGCCTCCGCGGGTGCGGCTTCGGCGGCTTCGGCGGCTTCGGGGGCGGCGTCCGCGGCGGCTTCGGCGGTAGCCTCCGCGGCCTCGGCGGCCGCTTCCGCCGCGGCGGCCGCTGCAGCAGCCCTGCTGGCCCGCCGCTTCACCTGAAGCGGATATCGCGCATGGAACTGGCGCTTGTTCAGTTCGGCTACATCGGGCTGAAGGATCTTCGCGCCCTCGAACAGCTCATCCACCGTAACTTCCGGATTGTCCTGCAGTTGCTCCTCAACCCAACCCATAACTTCAGCGTCTGTCGCGACCATCGATCAACTCTCCCCATGATGTGACGATTTGAACAGCCAGGAATCGGTTGCCAGCGCAAACGATAAGGTGTGGCAAAGTGATGCGCAATATCCCTCAGTGCTGACAGGAATATGATTCCGCGACGAACGGCGTCCCAGTGTCCCCGGATTCAGAAATCAATGACGACGGCGAGTCCGAAGGTCTCCTCGAAAAGGTCTTTCTTCTGTGCCACGGTCCAGCGCTCCAGCAGCACGTCGCCATCGCATTCGGCGCTCAATCGAAGGCTGCGCCCCTCCGGCGTGGCCGTGACCGAGCGGATCAGCTGGCGACGCTGCCGGTCCAGTCCGTCCACCAGGCGCAGAATCGCGCCCAGGTGGTCGACCAGCACGCGGTCCCTGGGGGAGAGCGACGTGTAGCGCCGGTGATGCGACCTGGGATGGCTCTTGCGATGGTAGCGCGCGACGTTGCCCACAATCGCCATCTCGCGCGGTGAAAGACCCGGTATTTCCGAGTTGCCGAGAATATAGAGCGTGTGCTTGTGGTGCTTCTTCATCGCGACGAACACGCCGATATCGTGGAGGATCGCCGCGACTTTCAGGAGATGCCGCGCATGGGGCCCCTGACCGTGCAGGGACCGGAGCTGGTCGAAGACGCTGACCGCCAGCCTGGCGACATGACGGCCGTGGGCCTCGTCGAACATGTAGCGGCGCCCGAACGACACCGCCGCCTGGGTGAGCTGCTTCTCCTGCCGGGTGTAGTTGGTGGCCCTGGAATTCAGGTCGGCCATCAGGTCGAGCGTGACGCCTTCCTTGACTCCGATATGGGGCACCAGGATCTCGCGGGTGCCGGTGAGCTCCGCCAGTCGCCTGAAGACTACGGCGGCCGGCAATATGACGTCGGCGCGGTCGTGCCTCAGCCCCAGTTGTTCGATGCGCTCCGAGTACGACAGTCGCGCGAGCAGCCCGATGGCGGAATCGAGGCCCGAGACGGGCAGCCTGCTGACGCCGTCCTTGCGCTTGCCGGGGGCGGCCAGCGCGGCCAGGGCTTCGATGTTGCCTCCGCAGCCGATGAACCCGGTCGGCTGCCAGTATTGCGCCGGCGCCGGAATGTTCAATACCGCCACATACTCGGAGAGGAGTCTCTGAAATGCTCCGGGCTCGTCCCCGGGCTCCGCCAGCCGTTCCAGCAGACGCACCGAACCCATGGAGTGGGTTTCGCTCCACAGCATGCCCGAGTCGTCCACCAGGGAGAGCTCGACGCTGCCGCCGCCCAGATCCACGAGCAGCCAGCGGCCGCCTTCCAGGCCGATGCGCCCCGCCACCGCAAGGTGCACCAGCCTCGCCTCCTCGGATCCGGTAATGGCCTTCAGCCGAATCCCGGTCTCGCGCTCGATGCGCTCGACGAGGAGTGGCCCGTTGCGCGCCTCGCGCACGGCACTGGTCGCGACCGCCCGATAGTGCTCGATGTCGAATTGCTTCAGGTACTTCCGAAAGCGCTGGAAGGCCTCGACGGTCGCATCCATGGTCTCGGGAGCCAGCCGTCCGGTGAGGAAGACCTGGTGACCAAGCCGAATCGGCACCCGTTCCGAGTGAAGCGCGGTGTATTTTTCCGGCGTGGTGAACTCCACGGCCATGAACCGGATCGCGTTCGATCCCGTGTCGACGCACGCAAGCCGGATCGGGAATTCGACCTGTGCCTCGGGGCCGTTCTGATTCGTCATTGCGGACGCCTGGTCAAGGTCCGGGCCAGTCGTCGAGGAGGACGGCGATCACACGGCCGGGCCCGTGGACGCCGGTCACCATGACCTGGCCGATGTCGGCCGACTTGCTGGGACCGGAGTGCAGCGCCAGCGCGGAACCGCCGTCGCCGCGGCACGCGTCCAGCGCCTCGCCGAGGGTGGCGGTGACGGTTGCGGCGTCCACCAGCACGACGTGGACCGGCGGGAGCAACTGGGTGCGCCGCCCGTCCCGGCTGCTCAGCACCAGCGACCCGGACTGGGCGGCCGCCGCGCGCGCCACCGACACGCCGAGTTCGGCCCGCCGGGGCGGGGCTTCGGGCGCCGGCAACGCGAGGCTCGCGGGAACGCCCGCCCCGTGGCTGACGCTCGCGAACCGCGCGGCGAACCCATGCAGCCACCGGCGCGCCGCGTCCGCGCCGGCGAAACGGTGCACTTCGCCCCCCGCCGCCCGAAAGCAGTCCGCGAAGTGCTCCACCGGCGCCGGGGCATCCGGGACCCCCGTATCCAGTGTGCCCGGATGAGGCGCCCGGGGCCGTCCCTGGAGCGCCTGACGCACCCGCCGGAGCACCTGCTCCCTCATTCGATGCCCTCCCGCCAGAGCGCGCGGAAGGAGGTGCGCGACGGCTCCGGATCCGCGCGCACCTCGCGCCAGCCGCCCACCACGGGCAGGGGGACGCGGCGCACCGGGTCGGGTAGGGCGTGCAGCACGCCTCCCGCGGCCCTGTACGCGCCGGGCCGGGTCGCGACCGCCGTCCACGCCTTCAGCAGGGCCGCCTTGGCGCGGGAATCCATCCCCGCCTCCACCGCCCGCCGGCGCCAGCTCAGGAGCAGCTCGGGGATGGGGATGCGCACCGGGCACGCCTCCTCGCAGGCGCCGCACAGGCTGGAGGCGAAGGGCAGCGGCATGGCCGCGTGCAGCCCGGCCAGCCCGGGGTTCAGCACCGACCCGATGGGGCCCGAGTAGACGGCCCCGTACGCGTGCCCGCCCGTCTGGCGGTAGACGGGGCAGGCGTTCAGGCACGCGCCGCAGCGCACGCAACGGAGCGCCTCCCACGCCTCGGGGTCGGCGAGCACGTCGGAGCGGCCGTTGTCGACCAGCACCACGTGCACCTCCTCCGGGCCGTCGGGGTCCTCCGCGGTCCGGGGACCGTGGATCATGGAAACGTAGTTTCCCACCGGCTGCCCTGTGGCCGCCCGGGCCGTGAGCTGCAGGAACACGGCCAGGTCGCTCCAGCGCGGCAGCAGTTTCTCGATGCCCACCAGCGCAACGTGGACGGGTGGTGCCGAGGTGGTGAGCCGGATGTTGCCCTCGTTCTCGATGAGCGCCACGGTCCCGGTCTCCGCCACCAGGAAGTTGCCGCCGGTAATGCCCATGTCGGCCGCGAGAAAAGCCTCGCGCAGGATCACGCGCGAGACCGCGGCCAGTTCGTCCGGCGTGGCATCCGGCTCCGTCCCGTGGGTTTCGTGGTACAGCCGGCGGATCTCGTCCAGGCTCAGGTGGATGGCGGGGCCCACGATGTGGCTGGGGGGCTGTTCGAGCAGCTGCAGGATGTACTCCCCGAGATCCGTCTCGAGCACGTCGACGCCCCGCTTCTCCAGCAGCTCGTTCACCTCGAGCTCCTCGGAGAGCATGCTCTTGCCCTTGACCGCGCGCCGCGCTCCCCGGCGCTCGACGATGCCGGAGAGGATCCGGTGGACATCCTCCTGCGACCCGGCCCAGTGAACCTGGGCGCCGTTGGCCTCCAGACGCGCCTCGGCCTCCTCCAGGTATCGGTCCAGATGGGTCAGCAGGTGCGTCTTGACCCCTTCGGCCCAGTGTCGCCATTCCTCCGCGGCCACCCCCGCGTACGCGGCCCGGCGGTGTGCGTCGAAGGTCAGGGTCGCCCCGGTCACGGACGCGCGCACATCCCCGCCCCGGCGCGAGCGTTCCGGGTACTCCCGGCTACGAATCTCCACCGGCCGCCTCCCAGAGAACGTCGGCAAGATGGCGCACGGCGAGGTTCTGCCCCCGCCTTCGCATGCGGCCCGAGAGCTGGAGCAGGCAGCCGCAGTCGGCGGAGGTCAGGAGGTCGACCCGGCCCGCCTCGGCGAGCGTGTCCAGCTTGCGGTCGGCCATCCCCGCGGAGACCTGGGGGAAGCTCACCGAGAACAGGCCTCCGAACCCGCAGCATTCCTCCGCCGCTTCCCACGGGACCACTTCGGCCCCGGCGTTGGCCATCAGCGCGAGCGGCTCCTCGCGGATCCCCAGCTCGCGCAGGGCGTGGCATCCGTGATGGTACGCGATCCGGCGTCCCTCCAGGCCCTGCCCCAGCTCCGTGACCTCAAGCACCCGCACCAGGAACTCCGCCAGCTCGAAGGTGCGCCCGGCGAGGTCGGCCACCTGCCCGGACAGGCCGGCGTCCTCATCGAAGAGGTGGGCGTAGAAACGCCGGAGCATGGAGGCGCAGCTCCCCGAGGGAAGCACCACGTACTCGCTTTCGCGAAAGACCTCGAGGGTGTGCCTGGCCATGCGCCGCGCCTCGGCGTCCCGGCCCGCGTTGAATGCGGGCTGCCCGCAGCAGGTCTGCGCCTCGGGAAAGTCGACCTCGACCCCCAGCTTCCTCAGGAGCCGCACGGCCGAGGCGGCGGCGTCTGCGTAGAAGTGGTCGCCCAGGCAGGTTACGAAGAGGGACGCGCGCACGGGGGCAGCGGGCCCGGATGCGGAAGCGGGCCGCGCGGGCGCTGACATCATCGGCTCGCGTGCCGTCTTCGGTGGCTCGGACATGGATGTCGAGCGCCTCAGGCTCCGAACCCGGAACTGCGCACCAGGTCGAGCTCCCTGGTGACGATGACCCCTTCGGCGCCATCGACCCGTTCCAGCAGTTCGATGCCGTGAACGGGGCCCAGCACCATCGCCGCGGTGGCGAGGGCGTCGGCGTCCATGGCGGACGGGGCCACCACGGTGGCCGCACTGGTGTGGCCCGGCGAGGCGCCCGTGCGCGGGTCGACGATGTGGTGATGCCGGAGGTCGTCGGTGTACGCCCGCATGTAGTCGCCCGAGGTGGCCACCCCCTGGTGGCGCACCTCGATCGTCCCCAGCATCGTCCCCGGCTCGCGCGGGTGCTCCACCCCGACCGGCCATCCCGTCCCGGCCACCTCTCCCTCGCCGGCCGAGACGTCCCCACCCCCGTCGGCCAGCACGCCCGCCGCGCCCGCCGCCGTGACCTGCGCGACGACCCGGTCGAGGATGTACCCCTTGGCGATGCCGTCGAGCGAGACCGACATGCCCGGACGCGCGAACGCGATGCCCGCCGCATCAAGCCGGACGCGCCGGTACCCGACCAGCGACCTGGCATGCATTACGTCATTTTCCGCAGGCGGTGCGTCATTTTCGGCGAAGCTGCTCCGGTAGAGTTCCATCAGCGGGGCCACGGTGGGGTCGAAGGCGCCGCCGGTCAACTCGGCGAAGTGAAGGGCGCGGCGCACCACCGCCACCAGTTCGGGGGGCGGATCACTCAGAACCCCGTCCCGGTTGAGGCGGGACACCGCCGTGTCGGGCCGGTAGCCGCTGAAAACCGCCTCCAGGCGATCGATCTCGTCGAAAGCGGCGGCGGCCAGCTCACGCGCGCGGGCGGCCTCCGGATGCACCACCCTGACCTGCACCAGCGTGCCCATGCGGGTTCGGGTTTCGCTCGCGCCGTGCAGCCCGGCCCGACGAAGGACCGCCGCCGTGAGTCCGCCGCCCATCGCCAGCAGCAGGCCCGCCGCCCCGCCGATCCGGAGCGCCCGGCGGCGTGAGAGACTCCGTCCCGGTTCAGGCACCGGTCTCGACCCGAGCGCCGGTCTCGACCCGGGCGTCGGGCGCCACCTTCAGTTGAACCAGCCGGCGGCGCACGTCGTGGATGTCGTGGCGGCAGACGCCCGCCTGCTCGATCAGCTTCGCCTCGCAGATGTTGCAGCGCACGCACTCGCGGAAGTTGATGCGCGGTCCCTCGATGGCCCCGGTGGGACAGGCCTGCTCGCACACCTTGCAGTGGTCGCAGTGCTCCACCCGGCGGATGCGGAAGGGCGACACGGTGGAGGCGACCGCGAGCGCCGCGCCCAGCGGGCAGGCGTAGCGGCAGTAGAAGCGGGGCACGATCGCCGAGGCCGCCAGGACCGCCCCGGCGATGCCCCAGAGCACGATGGACGAGCTCAGGAAGAAGACGGTCCCGAAGGGCTCGAAGAAGGGAAAGATGCTGGCCCGGCTGCCCGCCAGCGCCGGGAGCAGGACGGCCGCCAGGACAACGTACTTGACCAGCCACAGGCGCTCGTGCAGGGCGCGTGGCAACTCCCGCTTGAACTTCCTGGGAACCACCTTCTCCAGGATGTCCTGCAGGACCCCGAAGGGGCACAGGAAGCCGCAGAAGACGCGCCCCACCAGCAGCGTGGTAACCACGGTGAACACCACGAACAGCAGCAGCGGGATGTCCTCCAGGAACACCGCCGGCCCCACGGAGATGGCCGCGGTGATGTGCGACACCGAGAGGAAGCCGCCGTCGAACCACCCCAGGTAAAGGAAGGTCGCGACCAGGGCCACCCAGCGCAGCGGGTCGCGCTTCAGGAAGAACGCCACCGTGACCAGCGCCAGCAGCCCCAGCATCCAGGCGACTTCCGCGGGCGAGGTGCGCGCCAGCGTGCGCTCAAGGACGGTCTGCTCCTCGGCGAGGGAAAAATCGAGGTCGGGCGGGACGGACGGCCGGGTGGTCGCGGATGGATTCTCCCCGGCTGCGACTTCGGACGGGTTCCCGGTTGGCTCGGACGGGTTCGCGGATGCCTCCGACGGATTCGCGGATGGCGCGGGCTGGTCCGCGGACGCTCCGACTGCCTCCGTCCCGGCCATCTCCGCGGCCTCGGCCGCGGCATCGACGGGGGATGGGGGACGGGCCGCGGCATCCGCTTCGGTGGGGACGGCGTCGACCGGCATGCCCGGATCGCCCTCCGGAGCAGCCTCGACGGCATCTGCTCCTGCGGAAGTCGCCGCGGCGCCACTGGGCGCGTCGCCCGCTGCCCCACCGGCCGCAGCCGGATCCGCGGGCGGCCCGGACGCGACGGACGAGGGATCGCCCGAGACGCTTTCGGGCTCGGTTACGACAATATCCGTCGCGGCTGCGACGGTCTCCGCACCGGCTGCGGCCGCGGCCGCCTCATCCACCGGGTTGGCGGGCTCCGGGTCTTCCACGGGAGGCGCCTCCGCCACCACCCTCTCCGGGACCTGCGGAGGCGGGTACTCCGTCGAATAGAGATCCATCCCGGGACGGAGATCGAAGTAGATGTCGAAGTGCCGCTCGACATCGAGGGAGCCCGGCACCGCCATCACCCCGACGTTGCGGAACTGTCCCGAAACCATCCCGCTGCGCGGCTCCCCCAGCATGAAGACGTCCGGGTCGTCCATGTCGAGAGTGTCGGCGCCCTGCACCAGCGAGAGCGTGCGCGGATAGAAGAGGAGCGCCAGCGCGCCATCGACCCCCACGAGCATCAGGTGGTCTTCCTGCGTCCGTTCCCCGAACTGTTCCGCCACTTCCCCGAATCTGCTTCGGCCGACCAGCATCTCGCCGACGGAATCGCTGCGGATGTGCGCGAAGGAGAGCACGATGCGGGTGACGTCGTTCTCGAGCACATGGATCTGCGGCACCAGCTCGCCCGCGACCATGTCCGACCAGGACAGCTCATCCAGCTCATTGATGCCGATGGTCAGGAGCGAGCCCCCGGATTCGGCGGACGGCCGGGTGGCCAGATAGTTGGCGTACACCCGGCGCGCGGAGGCGCGGATGCCGCGCGACATGGCCGAGACGGAGATCGTGGCCCGCGAAACCACCCGGACATCGCGCTTGGCGCGGAAGGGGTCGGAGATGGACTTGCCCGTGAACTGGGCCTCGTAGCCCGGAGTGCGCAGGAAATCGCCGCGGGTGCGGATGTAGGATTCGACGTAATGGGTGACCCGAACCCCGGTCAGCACGCCCTCCCGGTCCATCCCCACCAGCACCTCGATGGGGCCGTTGTAGCCGAGTTCCTCCGGAGGGACGTCCGACGTCAGGAAGGCGTATCCGACCACGGCCTCCTCGTCCGGGGCTTCGGCGGCGTAGCCGACGATCACACGCGGGTCGCCGTCGCGCACATCGAAGGAGATCGCGCCCGGCAGCACTTCCTCCACGAGGCTCTGCGGCACCGGGAAGTCGCCCACGCCTTGCTGGCCGATGGCCGGAACGGGCGCAAGAGCGCCCAGGATCGCCGCCGTCGCGAGGACGCGGGCGGCCCGCTGCCGCTCTCTCGCGTCAGACATCCACGCGCGCGAGGCGGAGCGCGTTGGCGGTCACCAGCAGCGAGACGCCCACGTCACCCACCAGGACCGCGGCGATCAGCGAGACCATCCCGAGCGGCACGCCCACCACCAGGACGAGCTTCACCAGCAGGGCGGTGGCGATGTTCTGGCGGATGACCGCCCGCGACTTGCGCGACAGCCGGAACAGATAGGGCAGGCGGGTGAGGTCGTCGCCCATGAGCGCCACGTCCGCGCTGTCGATGGCGGCGTCGCTTCCGGCCGCTCCCATGGCGATGCCGACCGAGGCGGCCGCGAGCGAGGGCGCGTCGTTCACGCCGTCGCCCACCATCGCCACCCGGCCGTGCTCCCGCTCCAGCTCCCTGAGCGCGTCCACCTTCTCGTGCGGGAGCAGCCGCGCCTTCACTTCGTCCACCCCGGTCTCCCCTGCGATCCGGCGGCCGGTGGCGGCGTTGTCGCCGGTCAGCATCACGACGGGACGGATGCCCATGGCGTGCAGCCGCCCCACCGCCACCCGCGCCTGCTTGCGGGCCCGGTCCTCCAGCGAGATCCACCCCAGCGGCCCGTCATCGTCCGCGACGGCCACCACCGTGCGGCCGTCGCCGGCCATGCCCGCGGGTGGTTCGCCGAGCCCGAGGGTCGCCGGCTTGCCGACGAAGTGGCGCACGCCGTCCAGGCGGGCCGTGACCCCCTCGCCCCGGCGGGTGGAGAAGTCGCGAACGGCGTAGTGGGAGTAGATCTCGCGCCTCACCGCCTCCTCGTGGATCGCGCGCGCGATCGGGTGCTCCGATCGGGCCTCCACGGCCGACGCGCGCGCCAGCACCGTGGTGGGCGGCGCCCCCCGGGTCGAGCGCACGTCGCGCACCTCCAGGTGCCCGACCGTGAGCGTGCCGGTCTTGTCCATCGCCATCGCGCGCACGCCGCTCATGGCCTCCAGGTAGACCCCACCCTTGATGAGCACCCCCCGGCGCGCGGCGGCCGTGATGCCGCTCACCACCGCGACCGGCGTGGAGATCACCAGCGCGCACGGACACGCGATCACCAGCAGGGTGAGCCCCCGCACCAGCCAGGTGATGAAGTCCGCGCCCGCGAGCGTCGGCACCGCCACCACCAGCACGGCCGCGACGGTGATCGCCGGCGTGTACCAGCGCGCGAAGCGGGTCACCACCCGCTCCGTCTTCGCCTTCTCGGCCCCCGCCCGCTCCACCAGCTCCACGATGCGCGCGAGCGAGCTCGAGTCGGCGGGCTTCTCCGTGCGCACGTGCATGAAGCCGTCGCGGGTGATCGTGCCGGCGAAGACTGGGTCGCCGGGGTCCTTCTCCACAGGGAGCGACTCCCCGGTGAGGGGCGACTCGTCCACCGCCGAGCCCCCCTCCACCACGCTGCCGTCGACCGGGATCCGTTCGCCGGGGCGCACCACCACCACGTCGCCGACCGCGACCTCGGAGGCCCGCACCGTCTCCTCGACCCCGTCGCGCAGCACCACGGCCGTCTTGGGGGCGAGGTCCATCAGCGACTCCATCGACGCCCGCGCGCGGTCGACCGCGTAGCTCTCCAGCAGCTCGGCGGTCGAGAACAGGAAGGCGATGGCGGCCGCCTCCAGGTACTCCCCGATCGCAACCGCCCCCAGGATCGCCACCGTCATCAGGAAGTTCATGTCCAGCGAGAGCTCGCGCGCGGCGCGCAGCCCGTCGGGCATGAACCTCCATCCGCCCACCAGGGCCGAGGCGACAAACAGGAGCGACGGAACCCGCACCTCGTTCAGCGGCAGCGTGAACAGCAGCGGCCCCACCCCGGCCAGCTGGAGCGCGAGCCCGACCGCGAACAGCGCTGCCGACGCGTACGTGATCCGGGCGTCGGGGGTCGCCCAGGTCGCGGTGGCGCGCTCCCGCCGGGCTCCGGTGTCCGGCTCGGCCAGGTGCCCGAGGCGCCCGATCGCCCGCCGGACCTCGTCGGTCTCGAGCTGGCCGGCGTCGATCTCGACGGTCACGGTGCGGCCCACCAGGTTGGCCCCCACCCCCATCACCCCGTCGACCTTGCGCAGCCCGTCCTCGATGCGGGTCACGCAGTGCGAGCAGTCCATGTCCCGCACCCGGAACCGGACCGCCGTCGCCGTGGCTCCTCCGTTCCCATCCACCATCACGCCGCCCGCGCCGTCCCCATCCACCCCCGCGGCACCGCGGCCGTCCCCATCCATCAGGGCGCCCTGGCCGTCCCCATCCACCATCACGCCGCCCCGACCCGCCATCCTCGTCGCCCGGCTAGACCGCCGCCGCCACCGGCTCGCGGTCCACCCCCGCGCCCGGATAGGGCGACTCCAGCCGGTACTCCGGCCGCGCGTCGAGGAAGGCGGCCACCCGGCTCTCCCGGGTCACCGCTTGGGCGATGAAGTCCAGCGCCTCCTGCAGGCGCTCGTCGGAAGCCGCGCAGCTGAAGCGCAGGAACCCGGCGCCGGCGTCGCCGAAGCACTCGCCGCCCAGGCAGGCGACCCCGAAGTCGTCGTCGGCCCCCTCGAGCAGGTACATCGCCAGGCCGTGGCTGGTGATGCCGAGCCGGTTGCACACCGAGGCCACCTTCGGGAAGACGTAGAACGTCGCGTGCGGGTCCAGCGACGAGAACCCCTCGATCCGGTTGAGCCCCTCGGTGAGCAGCTCCACCTTGCGGCGGAAGCGGCGCATGGCCGCATCGCGCTCCCCGTCGTCCCGCTCGAGCGCGGCCACCCCCGCCAGTTGAATGAAGGGCGGCGCGCACGAGACGCTCGTGTTGATCATCTTGCCGATGGCCTCGACGGTCTCGGGCGCCGACACCGCGAACCCCAGCCGCCAGCCGCCCATGCTGTACGACTTGCTGAAGGTGTAGGCGGCCACCGAGCGCTCCATCATCCCCGGCTGCGCCAGCGGCGACACGTGCTTCCCCTTCCACACCATGTGGCAGTAGGGCTCGTCGCTGAAGACGGCGACGCGCGTGCCCCGAACCAGCTCCGCGATGCCGCGAAAATCATCTTCCGTGGCCACGCCCCCGGTGGGATTGTGGGGCGAGTTCAGGAAGATGGCCCTGGGCCGGGGATCCTCGGCGAGGAACCGCTCGACCGCGGCCAGACTCGGACGGAAGGCATCCTCCTGGCGAAGCGGCGTGAACACCGGACGCCCCCCGCGCCTGAGGATGTTGGGCACGTAGGTCGGGAAGTAGGGGCTGAAGACCAGAACCCCGTCCCCCGGATCCACGAAGGCCTCGCAGAAATACTGCTCGAAGACCTTGGTGCCGGTGGCGATGACGACGTTTTCGCGGCTCGCGGGCACGCCGAACTCGCGCTGCATGTAGCGCGCGGCCGCGTCGCGAAGCTCCGGCAGCCCCAGCGAGGCGCAGTAGCGCGTCTGCCCCGCGGCGATGGCTTCCCTGCCCGCCTGGGCCGCCGCGCTCGTGGTCGAAAAGGGGCTGTCGCCGATCTCGAGCTCGACGACGTCCTTCCCCTCGGACTGAAGCCGCTTGGCGACCGCAAGCACGGTAAAGGCGGCTTCCGCCGTCAGCGACCGTGCGAACCCGCTCAGTTCCATGGCCACCCGTCAGTTCTCCGTATGTCGTTGCGTGGAAGCGAAACGGGCAACGGCGTCAATTCGCAGCGCTGCCCGGCGCGGAATGATAGGCGACCCCTCATACTAACCGGAAGGGTAGGCGCCGGTTGCGTTGGCCGCCAGAACCGGGCAGCGGGGTCACGGCCCTGGCTCCGCAGAACTCCAGTCATCCCTCTTTCAACGCGGGAGTTCTCCCACGCGAGGCGGATGCTCAATCGAGTGCGCACTCCGTGCCTGACGCCTGATGCAGGTTTAGGATGAGTGAGGTGTTGACCTAAATTTAGGTGGACAGCTAATTTTAGGGATTACCCTAACAACCCCTAACGATCAGGTGGACCCGATGGAAGCTGCAACTGTGTTTCGGAACCCATTCCGTCCCGGGGCTGGCCACACGCCGCCGTATCTCGCGGGAAGAAAGGAAGAGCGGAGGGAGTTTCTCAAGCTCCTGAACCAGGACGTGATTCTCTCAAACCTAATTCTTACCGGGCTCCGCGGTGTGGGCAAAACGGTTCTTCTCGACACCTTCAAGCCTCTGGCGGTGCAGAAGGACTGGCTCTGGGTGGGCGCCGACCTTTCCGAGAGCACGACGGTCGACGAGGAGCGCCTGGCCACAAGGATCCTCACTGATGTGGCCTTGGCAACGTCCAACTTCGTCTACGACAAGCAAGAGATTCGTCGTCCCGGTTTCGGCCACCGGTCGGATCCGTACGACGCCACCCTCAACTATCCCACGCTTCGCGCGGTGTACGAGCGGACGGACGGCCTGGTCTCTGATCGGCTGAAGGCCGCGTTGACGTTCGTCTGGTTGGCTCTGCGCGCATCGGCAAAACCGCCTCGGGGAATCGTCTTCGCCTACGATGAAGCGCAGAACATGGCGGACCATGCCAAGAAGGACGAGTACCCGCTGTCGGTGATGCTTGATGTGTTCCAATCCATCCAGAGACAAGGCGCTCCTTTTCTCCTGGCTCTGACTGGACTTCCCACGCTCTTTCCCAAGCTGGTCAAGGCAAGAACCTACTCGGAACGGATGTTCCGCGTGGTCTTCCTCAATCGCCTGGATCCCCCGGACGTACGGGAAGCGATCGTGAAGCCGATCGCGGAGGATGGCTGCCCGATCACCTTCACCGAGGAGTCCATCCGCCAGATTGAGAAGCACTCGGGCGGATACCCGTACTTCATCCAGTTCATCTGCCATGAGGCATTCGACGTCTTCGTGTCGCAGATCACCACTGGATCGAACGACCCGAGCGTCCCCATCGCGGAGATCACAGCAAAGCTGGACAGCGATTTCTTTGCGGGGCGCTGGTCCAGGGTGACCGACCGGCAGCGCGATCTCCTCCATGTCGCATCGAGGCTGGACCCCGAATCCGAGTTCAGTGTCCAGGAAATCGTGGAACTGTCAAGACAACTGCCGGTGAAGCCGTTCAGTTCCAGCCACGCCAGTCAGATCCTGGCCGCGCTCATCAACTCGGGGATCATCTTCAAGAACCGGCACGGCAAGTACTCTTTCGCAGTCCCTCTCCTGGGCGACTTCATCCGTCGACAGTATCCTGTGGAAAGCACCGAAGAGCAGCACGCTCTCTTCGACTAGCGACCCGCTCACAGCTTGCCCACCTCCCCGCACATCTTCATCTTGCGATGCTCGCTTTGTTGTGCGAGGCGATACACATCTGCTGGAAGGGGGACGCGGAAGATGACTGGACAGAACCGTCGATCATGGACATCGGCTACGCGAAACGAGCAACGGGGCATCCCCCGCCAGGTTTCCTGGTGCTTGCTGGCCCTGGTTTCGCTCGGTGTGGGCGCGTGCGCTCAGATCTCGGATGCGGGACCGGCCGGGAGCGTCGTCACAGAGGGCGACTGGGCCTACATCGGCGGAGACGCCGGCAGCCAGCGCTACACCGAACTCACGCAGATCAACCCCGGCAACTTCGACCAGCTCGAGGTGGACTGGATCTGGGACGGCTCCGCGTATCCGGTTGTTAACGCGCGCGCGACGCCGATCTACGTCAACGGCAAGCTGATCAGCGTCGCCGGAGAGAAGCGCCACGTGATCGCCACCGATCCCGCCACCGGCGAAGTGCTCTGGGACTGGGTCGAGCCCGAGACCTTCCGCTGGGAGTACTCGATGCGGAAGAACCACGGCAAGGGCGTCGCCTACGCCAACGTCGACGGCCGCGACATCGTCTACGTGGTCACGCCCGCGTTCTTCCTGCACGCGCTCGACGCCGAGACCGGCGAGCCCATCGAGGGCTTCGGAGGCTCGGTGGACATCGAAGGCTTCCCGAAGACCGGGACCGTGGACCTGCTCGACGACCTGGGCCACGAGCACGACGACTACATGGGCGTCCCGCTCGAGAAGGGCTACATCACCAGCTCGTCCCCGGCGATCGTGGTGAACGGTGTGATCATCGTCGGCAACTCCGCCGAGCAGGGCTACAACCAGTCGCGCCAGGAGAACATCCCGGGCGACATCCTCGCCTATGACGCGCGCACCGGCGAGTTCCTGTGGAAGTTCGACGTGCTGCCCGGCCCCGGCGAGTTCGGGCACGAGACATGGGAGAACGACGCCTGGGAGTGGACCGGCGACATCTCGTCGTGGGCGCCGCTCTCGGCGGATCCGGAGCTGGGGCTCGTCTACATTCCCACCAACGGCGCCACCCAGGACTTCTACGGCGGCTTCCGGCCCGGCGACAACCTGTTCAGCACCAGCCTGATCGCGCTGGACGTGCAGACCGGGGAACGGGCGTGGCACTACCAGCTGGTCCATCACGACATCTGGAACTACGACACCTCCACCGCGCCCATCCTCGTGGACGTGACCGTGGACGGGGAGGACATCCCCGCGGTGGTGCAGATCACCAAGCAGTCCTTCGCCTACGCCTTCAACCGCGCGACCGGCGAGCCGCTCTGGCCCATCGAGGAGAAGCCGGTGCCGAAGTCGAAGGTGCCGGGCGAGAAGCTGGCGGAGACGCAGCCGCATCCCACCAAGCCCGCGCCCTACGACATGCAGGGCCTGAGCGTGGACGACCTGATCGACTTCACGCCGGAGCTGCGCCAGGCGGCCCTGGACCTCCTCGAGCCCTACGACTGGGGTCCGTTCTTCCAGCCGCCGCTGCACCGCGACAACGACGAGGGCAAGCTGGGCGCGATCTGGTGCCCGGGCGACGTGGGCGGCACCAACATCGACGGCACACCCGCGGTGGATCCCGAGAGCGGCGTCATCTTCGTGACATCGCAGAAGGGCTGCTCGGCGCGGCTGCTGGTGCCCGGGAAGGAGGTCGACGAGCGGACCGAGCTGCCGACCGGCACGACCATCAACGACTATGCGGTGGGCGGCGGCGCGCGCATCGGGCGCGTACAGGGGCTGCCGATGTACAAGCCCCCGTACAGCAAGATCACCGCGATCGACATGAACACCGGCGAGCACCTGTGGTGGATCCCGGTGGGCGACACGCCCAACAACGTGCTCAACCATCCCGCGCTCGAAGGCATCGACCTCCCCAACACGGGGACCGGGCGGCAGGCCGCGCAGATCGTGACCCCGGACATGCTCATGTACACGGGCAACGCGAGCGACGGCACGCCGAAGCTGTACGCCGTGGACAAGGCGACGGGCGAGCGGCTGGGCGAGGTCGAGCTCCCCGGCAACCCGCGCTACGGCATGATGACCTACATGCACGAAGGCAAGCAGCGGGTGGTGATCCAGGCGCCGAACATGCTGATGGCGGTGAGTCTGCCGTAGGGGATCGCCAGCCCGGATCCCGGAAAGTAGAGAAGCTGGGCTGAACGCGTCGCGCATCTGAAGCGCGATAGCGTTCAGTTCAGCTTTTCGTTATTCTGAAAAATCAGAATTTCTGATCGTAAGAACTTCTGCGGGGATCCAAAGATGGAAATGTCCAAGATCACATCGCGCGGCCAGACGACGATTCCCAAGCGAATCCGTGAAGCTGCCAACCTGCGTGCCGGTGATGTAGTCGCCTTCGAAATCGCGGGTGATCATCTGCGGCTGCGCAAGGTGGAGCCGGGGCAGGATGATTATCTGGAGGGCCTTGCCGAAGTGATGAGCGAATGGGTATCGCCGGAGGACGAGGAGGCCTGGCGTGACCTATGAAGCTCTCGACGTAGTCGTTGTTCCCTTTCCCTTCACGGACCAGCCAACCGTCAAGCGCCGACCAGCTCTCGTCATTTCATCGGCCAACTTCAACGAGCTCCATCAACAGTCCGTCCTGGCGATGATCACCACGTCCCGGCTCACGTGGCCGAGCGACGTGGTGATCGAGGAATGGCACCATGCGGGGCTGGTCGTCCCATGCAAGGTCCGCTTCAAGCTCTTCACTCTCGACCATGCGCTGATCATCCGAAGGATCGGCGCGATGCATCCGCGAGATGGGCAGCGCGTGAAGAACGTGCTTTCTCGTTTGCTGATCCACTGAAAAGCTGACAACACAATTCGAAGCGGGAGCGGCAGATGGATGATTCCGAAAGGGCAGGCAGTCCAGCGGTAGGGGAGACTCCCGCGCCGCAACCGCGGTCGCTGGGTCACCGCATCCTCCAGTTCGGGCTCACCCGGATCGTTCTGGCAACGCTGGCCATCCTGGCCGCCACGGTCGTGGTTCAGGCGGTCCTCGGGGGCGTGCTGGGCGGTCTGCGCGCCGGCCCGCTGCGCAGGGACACCCTCCTGTACGTCATCCCGCTGGTGATTGCGGTTCACTTCGCATACATCGGCTACGTGCGCCTGGTGGAGCGGCGGCGGGCCAGTGAGCTGGCCGGGAAGGGGGCGGTGCGCGAGACGGGTGCCGGGATTGCGGTCGGTGCGGGCCTGCTGGTTGTGAGCATCACCATCATCGCGGTGCTGGGATACTACGAGGTCACCGGGTCGAACCCCGTGAGCGTGATTATGCCGGCGTTCGCCATGGCCATCATCTCCGGGTACGTCGAGGAGGTCCTCTTCCGCGGGGTGCTGTTCCGGATCGTCGAGGAGAGCCTGGGCACCTGGATCGCCCTGGCGCTCACCTCGCTGCTGTTCGGGTTCGCGCACATAATGAACCCCAACGCGACGCTGTTCAGCTCGTTCGCGATCGCCATGGAGGCCGGTGTGCTGCTGGGCGCCGCCTACGTCCTCACCCGGCGGCTCTGGCTCGCGGTCGGCATCCACTTCGCCTGGAACTTCACCCAGGGCGGCATCTTCGGCGTGCGCATGTCGGGGATCACGGTGGACGGCCTGCTGGAGTCGCAGCTGAGCGGCCCCACGCTGCTTTCGGGCGGGGAGTTCGGCGTGGAGGCGTCGATCTTCGCGCTGGTGCTGGGGATGGGGACCGGGGTCTGGTTCCTGGTGAAGGCCGGGCGCAAGGGGCACTTCATCGCGCCGTTCTGGAGGAGGGCGTAGGGTCGCAGCGGCGAACGCGTGATTACGTAGTCGACGCGGGCCCGAATCAGGGGCTTTACCACCCAAGGAACTGCTTCCGCTTCATGACGAAATGCTCGCGGATCAGCTCAGGCGGAATAACCGTCCCAAGTATGCCCTGACTGTCGTACACCCGACGCCAAGGAGTATCGGGGGCGTGAGTACGATTTCGCAGACTCGCAGCCGAAAGATGACGATAGGCCTGCCAAGTCCCGGAAATGGCCCCACCCATCCACAGGTGGCAACATATGACTACGGCGGATCCCCCGCTAACGCATGCCCGTGCCGCCGTCGGGGGACCCTCCGCCTCATCTTTTCGATCTGCCCAGTCTAACACCTCGCAATCAGCAAACGTTCAGCATCGTTCCAAGGCACGCCGAGTAGCCGCACCCAGACGACCCCAGGGCGCATCCGGGATGCGTGCGGTTGCCATGCAAGCTCACGCTTGCGTATCATCAGGCCTTGACATGCAAGCGAACACTTGCCTAAGACTGCATGTGGACATCTATCGCGCGATCGCTGACCGAACCAGGCGGACCATCCTGGACGAACTCGTCGATCGGTCGGGGCAATCGCTCTTCGAACTCTGTGCGCGCCTCATCATGAAACACGGCATCCACTCCTCGCGGCAGGCGATCTCGCAACACCTGGACGTCCTGGAAGCCGCCGGGCTCATTCGCACGAGGCGCGAGGGGCGGTCCAAGCTCCACTGGTTCGATGGCGCCCCGCTGAAGGCGATCGGGGAGCGATGGCCGATCCCAGCGGACGAGGACACCTCACACTCAACGGATGAGGGCATCGAGAAATGAGAATCCACCTGACCGGCGTCTTCGTCGACGACCAGCAGAAGGCACTTCGCTTCTACACGGAAACGCTCGGCTTTCGGGTAAAGCACAACATCCCTCTGGGAGAACACGCCTGGATCACCGTCGTATCCGAGGAAGATCCGGAGGGGACGGAGCTGCTGCTCGAGCCTGACGGCCACCCCGCAGTCCGTCCATTCCTGACTGCGCTTGTTGAGGACGGGATCCCCAGTGCCAGCTTCGCGGTCGATGACATCGAAGCCGAGCACGAGCGTCTCGTGGCAAAGGGCGTGCGATTCGTTCAGCCGCCAACAGACCTCGGGAGCGTCATCTGCGCGGTCTTCGACGATTCCTGCGGCAACCTGATCCAGATTTCCGAGGAGAAGCGTCAGACCTGACGAGCTCCAGGCGGTTGGGCACGGTCGCCCATATTGCAGGACGCACCCGTCGTGTGTATTGTGCATGTGTCTACACATGCCAGTTACCCATTCCCGAAAGTCGATGTCGCGCATCCACCTGGTCGTTTCGGAGCCGGACCGCACCCGCTACGCCGCGGCTGCCCGCCGCGAAGGCCTCTCGTTGAGCGCGTGGCTTCGCGCCGCCGCCGCCGACCGCCTAGCCGACCACGCAGGCGCTGAATCGTTTCGCACGGAGGATGACGTGCGGCGGTTCTTCGCGGACCGCGACGCGGAGATGGATTGCGGCCCCGAGCCCGACTGGGAGCAGCACCTCGACGTCATACGCGCGTCCCGGAGCCGGGGCGCAGCCGGGACCTGACCCTCCGAGCCATGGTGTTCGTCGACACAAGCGTCCTCATGTACGCGGTGGGGAGAGAGCACCCGCTACGTCCGGCCGCCCGGCGCTTCTTCGCCGCCGCAACGACGGAGCAGCAACCGCTCGCGACATCGTCGGAAGTGCTCCAGGAGCTGGCCCACGCGTATCTGCCCGTTGAGCGGACGCAGGCCCTCGCCGCTGCGCTGCTGCTCATCGACCGGACCCGGACCGAGGTGTGGCCCCTGGAGCGCGACGACGTGATGCTCGGCATCGAGCTCGCAGGCAGGCACCCGGCGCTCGGCGCCCGCGACCTGTGCCACCTCGCCAGCTGTCAGCGCCGCGGCGTCACCCGCATCCAGACATTCGACCGCGCCCTGAGGGCCGCCGCGGAGTCCTTGCGCTAGCCCGGGGTATTCGGGGCGGAAGGCGGTACACTTCGCAGATAGCCGGTTCGGAAGGACGCGGAACAGCCGTCGAGAAATGCACCCATACTCCATGATATGTGAGTGTCAAGCCCAAATTCAGGAGGTCATCCCTGCCGCAGAGCCTCTGCGATGTTTCAGCCAGATTCTGATCGGTCCAGGTCAACCAGTAGTGTGTCAACTTGGGATTGTGCCGTCATCGCCCTCTTCCCCCAAGGTCTCACGCAACTTCGTCAGGATGGGGCGATGGGCGTTGAGAAGCGTCCCGAAGCCCTCGCTTCCCGTGGGACCAAACCACCTGTCAACCAGGGTGAGGTACTGGGAGACGAACGCCTCCACGCCACCTGCGTGGAACTCGCCGTTCTCCTGGAATGAACCGATGGCTTCGTGAACGGACTGCCAACTGACATGGGCAATGTCCGGGACTTCCACGCTTCCGTCCGGCGAGGTGGTCAGCAGGACGCCCCCTACGGTGTGGTCCTTGTACTTGTCGCGTAGCTCCGTAACGTACCTCCTGATCTGATCAAAGTGTTGAGGAGACGCCGGTCCCGGCTTGTTCTCGATCGCGATCACACACTTCTCCCTCTTGAAGAAGATCGTGACGTCGACGTAGTCCAACTCTCTCCTGACAACGACATTCGCCGCCTCGAAATCGGTCGCGCAATGAGGCCCTCCATCCGCTGCGGCGAGCCGCTCTTGGACGTGGCCTACGAACCATTCCAGGAACCGTCCACCGAGACCGTGGGTGTCGGCAGGCCGGAGCAGTCAGCCAGCACGTTGCTGTGGCGTATCTCGTAGTCCGCGTACCGGAGAACATCGAACGTGTTGAACTCCCTTGGCTTCGGGAACTCTCGATGATAATTCCGGAACAGGCGATCGTCGATCAGTTTCCGCAGGTCGCTTTCCACAGGTCTGCCTTCCTCCTATTCGGGCCGTGCAAGCCCGCCTTGGACCCCGCACGACCGTCGTAGTGCCAGCCCCCCCGCGGTATCAGCTCAGACGCACCGCGACAGCCGTGCTCCAGAACAGGAAGAACGAGTAGGCATACAGCCAGCCGACCAGGCTCGCGGCGATCAACACCGTTCGCGTCCAGAGCCCCGCGCCGCGGAGCCCGAAAACGGTTCGTAGCGACCGGTTCAGGTGCCATGCGGTCAGCCCGATGAGCGCGGCCACAACCGCCAACGTGGCTACCTGGGACACGATCGGGTCCTCGAGGAGCGGGTCCAGAGGGATCCCCATCACGCGCATGAAGATGTTGCCGAAGAGGATCATGACAATGACCCACGCAACAAAATCCGTTGCGTAGACAAGGTGTTCTCCGAATAGCCGACTGGGAAGCAACGCCTTGGTAAGGCTGGCGATAGCCGGGATCATCAGGAAGAAGAAGGTGGGTGCATGTTGCGCGATCGTGAAATCGAAGCGCAGCCCATACATCTCCGCGCTCATCCCCAGGTCGAGCAGCTCCCGCTCCACGAACGCGCGAAGGAACACAGAGCCGGCGGTACGCTCATCCAGATACCCGTCGAGACCGAAAGCGACGGCACCGATGTACGGACCCACCAGGAAGATGACCAGGTTCGCCACCAGAAACAGCTTGAGCGCCGACAGGTAGGCGTCACGCTCTCCCTCCAGCGTCGCCCGGGTCAGAAAGCCCGGATGCGCGAACAGCTTCCCCAGCGTGCGCGGGAGGCGGCCTTCGATTCCGACCACCTCCCGCAACCATTCGGAGAGGATGCCGCGGAGGGAGAGATCGCGGGTCACCGCGGCGGCCCGCCTCCCCGGCTGCTGCCGCCGATCGGATCGCCCTGCGGCATCACCAGCGCGCCGCCGGGGACCGTGTTCTCGATGCGCTGCTGCCAGCGGCGGATGTCCGCGGCCACGAGGCGCTGGTGGGGCGACGGGTCCGCCATCGCCTCCAGGTCCGTGGCCAGACCCTGCAGGCGGTCGGCGAGCACGGCGCGCACTTCGGCCGCGTTTCCGTCACGCGCGGCCTGCTGCATCATGCGGTCGGCGACCGAGCGCTGGATGGCGTGCAGCACGCGCTGCCGGTAGCCGTCCGCCGCCGCGTCCGCGCCCCAGGTGTGCTCGATCAGCCGGTCCGCGACCTCCTCCAGGCCCGGGTAGTCGCCCATGCTGCCGAACACCAGCAGGCGGGCCATGCGGTTGGGGTGCAGGATCTCGCCCACCGCGAAGTCGGCCGCCGCCTCCGCCGCGCCCACCGGATCGAAGATCAGCCCGGTGTAGCCGGGGAAGGCCTCGCCCTCGTCGTGGCGGTAGGCCGGGGGCGGGAGCATCGACACGACGTCCTCGGGAAGCGTCAGGAAGTCGACCGTCAGCGTCGAGAGAATCGTCTCCAGCGCGTCACGCTGCTCCTCCGCCGGGATGATGGCGAACGGCGTCTGCCCATCTCCCTTGAGCGCGTAGCGATAGTCGGCGCCGCCGAGGGTCTGCGCCGCGGAGCGCAGCTGGAAGCGATGGTGCATGTAGAGCGGCAGCAGGACGTATTCGAGGTCCGAGAGCGGCTCGCCGGTGCGGATCACGTCGGTGCCGAACTTCTCGAGCCCGATCTCGCGCACGTCGATTTCGAGCTTCAGATGGTCGACCAGGTTCGCCCCGTTGTCCCATACGCTCGCCCCCGGATGCGCGGCCCCGATGAAGTTGTTGTTGGTGTGCGCCATGAAGATGAGCCCGTCGTCGATGCCCTGCATGACGATACTGTTAAGGGCGGCCGCCTCGTCGGCGCCGTCGGGGAACTCCCGGTAGAGCCAGTTGACGGAGAGCTTGTCGTATTCGCCGATGCGCGGCACGTAGGCGTCGGAGAGGTCGATGTTGCCGTCGTCGTCGATGGTGGCCAGGGGCGCGGGATAGTCCATGACGCTCTCGCGGCCGTAGGTGCTGGCGAGATAGTTGTGCGGGAAGCCGAGCGTGTGCCCGACCTCGTGCGCGGACAGCTGCCGGACGCGCGCGAGCGCCATCTCGACGGCGTCGGAGTTGCCGGCGACCTGGGCCAGGTACTCGAAGTCCGGCGCCCCCGCGAGCATGCACGCTTCCCAGTAGGCGCGCTCCTCGGCGCTCATGGGGATGTCGAAGTAGCCGCCCCCGTCGTCGGAGGTGATCCCGCCCGTGAACGGCGGCACCATCCCCTGCCCGTGCAGGTAGTCCTGGCGCAGCCGCAGGCTCCCCAGGTTCACCACCCCGCGCACGATCTCGCCGGTGCGCGGATCGATCACCGAGTTGCCGTACGAGTAGCCGCGCGTCCGCCGGTGGGTCCAGTGGATCATGTTGTAGCGGATGTCCTGCGCGTCGACCCCCTCGGGCAGCACCTCGACCCGGTAGGCGTCGATGAAGCCGGCCTCCTCGAAGGCGTCGGCCCACCACTCGGCCCCCTCGATGAGCGCGCTCCGCACCGGCTCGGGCGTCCCCGGATCCACGTAGTAGACGATAGGCTCGACGGCCTCGGAGCGCTCCGCGTCCGGGTCGGCCTTCTGCAAGCGATGGCGGGCCACCCAGCGGATGCGCATGTCCTCGTCGATGGGACTCGCGTAGTCGCGCACGGTCGGCCCGTTCACCCCGATGCGCGGATCGGCGACCCGCGGTTCGTAACCGGGGCCGGGCAACTGGATGAAGGAATGGTGCTGCCGGACCGTGAAGGTGCTCCCCGTGGCCGCGACCCCGCTGACCAGGTTGCCGGGACGGTCGCTTGTAAACGTGAGCATCGCCTCGACCTCGGTGTTCTCCGGGAAGGACTTGGTGTTGGGCAGATAGATGGCGCTGCGGGACGCGTCCAGCTCGAACTGCCCCTGCCCCCGCTGCGCGATCTGGTTCACGACCCCGCGCGCGTCGCGCATGAAGAACTCGGTGGCGTCCACCAGCACGCGATCCCCGGTGCGCGCCACGATGTCGAACCCCCAGTGCACCGACGGCGCGAAGGCATCGCGCACGGCCCGCGCCTCGGCGGTGTTGTCGGTGATCGCCCGGAACTCGTAGTTGGGCTCGACGAGCAGCACCCGCGGCCCGATGCGCCGCGCCTCGAAGACGTGCGTCCCGCGCAGCTGCCCCCGGTCGATGCCCACGGGATTGCTGCCGAGGCCGGATCCCATCGAGATCTGGTAGAGAAACTCGGTGTCCAGCTGGGGGATCTCCCAGAAGAGGGAGCCGCTGTCGTCATCCCAGTAGAGGTTGAAGAAGCCCTCCATGGCGGTCGTGCCCTCGGTGTGGGCTTCGATGGTGGGGAGGTCCTGGGCGGTTGCGGGGGTGGGGGTGGTCAAGGCCGCCGTGGCAAACGCGGTCGCGGCGGCGATGGCGAGGGGGGGGGGGGGGGGGGGGGGGGCGGGGCGGCGGGGTGTGCGGGGGGGTTTGGGGGGTTGTCGGGGGGGGGTCCCTGGGGGGGGGAGGGGGGGTACGGGAGTTCTTTTTTTAGGCGCTTGCAGCTTCGGCGCGGGTGAAGCCAAGCCGTAGGCACGTGACCACCAGCGATGGCTCAACACGGATACGGTGAGACTGAACGACGTGCGGGAGGGACGCAAGCGGGGATGCGGTTCGAGTAGGGGTGCCCCTTGCTGGCAGCCGGACTTGCATGGCGGCTTCGAGATCGGAACACGGCGAGACCGGCGCGGATGCTGTGGACCGTGGCAACGTGGTCCGTTTACGTGGCTTGTGGCAACTGCTATCTTCCGCGCCCACATCAAAGGATCGGATCGCTAGCGAGGAGGGTAGAATTCCCAGCAGATGGGAGGTGGCGCGAACATGGCCTTAGGGGTGACGAGCTTGCCCGTCGCATGAGTCATCGCATGACAGTTGCCCGGCGATCATTGGCTGGCAATGGCCGGGGTGTTGCCTTGCCGCTGCCTCTAGATGCGGAAATCCCTCGCCTATTGGAACGGTCGGGGGCCACGCCTTCTCTGTTCGAGGATACGGTCCTACGGCAACTGATAAGATCCCGTCCCGTCCAGCGGCTCAGGCGGATCGGCTTCTTGGGAGCGATCGACCGCATCAAATCCCGTTTCCGGCACAACCGCTACGACCACAGCTTAGGCGTAGCACGGTTGGCGCTTCTTTACGCCAAGAGCCGAAACCTCTCCCAGCATGATACCCGAGTTCTCGCAGCAGCCGGACTCCTTCACGATGTTGGTCACGGCCCGCTCTCGCACACACTGGAGCCGATCTTCCAAGAGCGGTTCGGCATCTCACATCACAAGGCTGGGGTCCAGATCATTCGTGGCGAGTCCGCCTTGGGACGAGAGATCCCCGAGGTATTGGCATGCCACGGACTCGATCCCGACGAGGTGAACGCCATGATCGGAGGCACCCACAATGGTCGGCATGCCTTCCTCTTCTCCAGTCCCATCAACCTCGACACGATCGAGGGTGTCACTAGATGCTTCTCATTCTTCGAGAAAAGGGCGCCGAAAGCCATGTCGGCTACACGGATCGTACGGGAAATCGCCGAGACTGACGCGCTGCCCATACGGACACTCGACTTTTTTTGGTGGCTCAAGGACCAGATGTACGACTCGCTCATTCACAATCCCGCAAGGCTTGTCTACGATGGTCTTGCGCAAGCTGTAGTGACTCAGGATATCGACGATTTCGAGCCGAGCGATTTTCTAAAAGACGAAAGGCAGTTGCGGCGTACTAAGCAGAGACTCTTCACGTTGCTTGACCGTGCTAGAGAATCTCTCGGTAAACTGCGAAAGGTGCTTCCTGATTCCATCCTCAGCTATGAAGTCGTCGTACCGACTCGAAGATTCGTCCCCAAGGCATCCTTCAAGCCAAAGACGGTGACGGATCTCCGATGCCGTTATAGCCAAGAAAAAACGTTCCGCAGGGTACCGGTCGGTAGCCTGCTTCTATCGGGAGATTCAACAAAGTGCCGCTATCCGATTCCACAACAACAATTTTCGCTGACTGCAAGACCCGATCCGAGGACGACATCGAAAGAGCGCGTGGGGCCGCTCGGCAGCTCTTCGGTAACGCAACGGAGTTCGTCATCGGTGTCAACGGCAGCTATGCACGACGAGAGGCTACAAGGGGCTCGGACATAGACTGCTGCTTCTTGGCGATCAACATCGACATTCCTTCTCTGGAGAAAAAGCAAGCTACGTTTCGGAATGTGATAAAAGAAGACCTCGGTCTTCGACTTCCCGCATGTGGGGGGGTTTTCGACAAACCTCTTCCGGTAAAAGAGATTTACCAGATTGGCGGCCAATACGACAGCAACGTAACGCTAACGCGAAGAATGTTGCTTCTACTCGAAGGCGAGTGGTTGTTCAACCCATCAGGCTTCGACCATGTCAGAAGAGAGTTGCTGGAACAGTACCTCTACGACGAGCCACAAGAAGATAAAATTTGCCTATTCTTGTTGAATGATATTATCCGTTACTGGCGAACGATGTGCACGGATCTCGAGCATAAGATCCGCGTCCAAGGCAAAGCCCGAGCGATCCGTGTTATCAAGCTCCGTTTCTCCAGGATGCTGCTTTACGTATCTGGCGTGCTGACGATCGGACACGGACACGGCCTCTGCTACGAGGACAAGATTCAGAGCTTAAGTGCGCTCTTCGGAAAGTATCCGATCAACCGCATCCTGTCTATCGCAGGAGAAGAGACGACACCAATACTAAATCTATATGCGGAGTTTCTGGAGGCAATGAACACGCCTAGCACTCGCAGGGCCCTTGAGAGGGAGGACCGGAACAGCAAGGTGTTTCAGGAAATGAGTAACAAGGCGGGGCAATTCAGAGACAACCTCCATCACCTATTTCTGACGCACTTCGCAGACGACAATCCTACCCGCCCGAGGCTTCTCCTATAGACGCGTGTCGGCCTCGCTAACAACCGAGTACCGAACACCTCTCCGCACCCCACCCACAACCACATCCCACTCGCCCCGTTTGAAGAAGCCCTCCATGAGGGTCCTGCTCTGGGTGTGGTCGTCGATGGTGGGAACGTCCTGGGCGGCACCGGGAAAGGGGGGTGGCTGTTGTGTACGCGGTCGCGGCGGTGATCTAGATGGCGGCAACACGTTCCTGCATGCCGGCGAAGTCTTCGCGCGTAGCGTGACGGTCCCTTCCTGCGTGTGTTGGCCCCCAAGAATCACTCCTGTTAGCATGGGAGGCTAGCTTCGGCTCGTAACGCCTGTTGTCTGTCACCTGAGAGGGGCATCAGCCATCATGACCAAGGGCGCTAAAGGGGATTCCCCGGAGAAATCGACGATCCAGCGGTTCTTCAAGCAGCCCATCCTGAACAATCCCTACGAGTACCCGGCACGTCACTGGGAGCTCGACGACCAGGGACAGCCGACTCATCGGATCGTCGAGGGTCGGCGCCCCGCGAACTTCGTCACTCCGTTTCCGGCGGCCGCGCAGCAAGGAGGCGCCTCCCCCGCGCAGGAAGTGCTCGGCGTTGGAGAGGGAAGCCTGGAGAGCCAGTCCCTCCTCGCCATGGAGGACTTGAAGGCCGTCATCGGTGAAGTGCGTGGCCACGTGGACCGCTGGCGAGACACCCCCAACCCGGACAGCTGGCGCGTTACGCCGACGACAGCTCGGCTGTTGCGGCACTGGCGCTCCCACGAGTTCACCGGCATTCGGCCCTTCTACTGCCAGGTCGAAGCGGCTGAGACCGCGATATGGCTCACCGAGGTGGCACCGCAGCTGCGCGCCAAGGCCGTGCGCAACATCCTCCGCCGTCTTCGGCAGGCGAACGAAAGTGCCAATCCGAGGCTTTCCCGCCTGGCGCTGAAGATGGCCACGGGATCCGGCAAGACCACCGTCATGGCCATGCTAATCGCGTGGCAGGCGGTCAACGCCGTCCGGCACCCCGCCAGCCCCAAGTTCACCCGCGGGTTCCTCGTCGTGACCCCGGGCATCACGATCCGCGACCGGCTGCGCGTCCTTCAGCCCAACGATCCCGACGCGTATTACGCGAAGCGCGAGCTCATCCCTCACGACATGCTGCGCGACCTCAACGAGGCCCGGATCGTCATTACCAACTATCACGCGTTCAAGCGGCGCGAGCGCATTTCCCTGCCCAAGGGGAGCCGCGCGCTGCTTACCGGCCGAGGGCCAGCGATGCCGGAGACGCTGGAGAGCGAGGGGCAGATGCTCCAGCGCGTCATGCCCGAACTCCTGCGGCTGAAGCGCATCATCGTCTTCAACGACGAGGCGCACCACTGCTACCGCGAAAAGCCCGCATCGCGCAACGCGGAGAAGCTGAAGGGATACGAGAGGAAGGAGGCCAAGCAGAACACCGAGGCGGCGAGGCTCTGGATTTCGGGCCTTGAGGCGGCGGGCGACCGACTCGAGGTCAACCGTGTGATCGACCTTTCCGCCACGCCCTTCTTCCTGCGCGGCTCGGGCTACGCCGAGGGGACACTCTTCCCCTGGACGATGAGCGACTTCTCGCTCATGGACGCCATCGAGTGCGGCATCGTGAAGCTGCCGCGCATCCCGGTGGCGGACAACATCCGCGGAAGCGACATGCCCATGTACCGGAAGTTATGGGACCATATCCGGACGGACATGCCCAAGGGGCCGCGTGGAGCCGCCAAGCTGGACCCGCTCAAGCTGCCCGCTCCACTCCAGACGGCGCTTCAGGCACTGTACGGACACTATGAGAAGACCTTCCATCTATGGGAAAAGGAAGGCATTCCAGCACCGCCCTGCTTCATCATCGTGTGCAACAACACAGCTTCCTCCAAGCTCGTCTACGAGTACGTCTCGGGGTTCGAGCGCGCCCCCGCGAACGGCCAGCCATCCATCCACAACGGGCGCCTGAAGCTCTTCCGCAACTTCGACGACGATGGCAATCGGCTTGGTCGCCCACGCACGCTCCTCATCGACAGCCGCCAGCTGGAGTCGGGCGACGCCCTGGCCCCGTCGTTTCGCAAGATGGCGGCCAAGGAGATCGAGCGCTTCCGGCAGGAGCGCATCCAGCGCACCGGCAATCTCGGCGACGGCGACGACATCACCGACCACGACCTGCTCCGCGAAGTGATGAACACCGTGGGCAAGCCGGGCACCCTTGGGGAGTCGATCCGGTGCGTCGTCTCGGTGGCCATGCTGACGGAGGGTTGGGACGCCAACACCGTCACCCATGTGCTCGGCGTTCGGGCGTTCGGCAGCCAGCTGCTCTGCGAGCAGGCGGTCGGACGGGCACTCCGCCGGGTATCGTACGAGCTCAACGACCAGGGCCTCTTTGACGTCGAGTACGCGGACGTGCTGGGCATCCCCTTCGACTTCACCGCCGAGCCCGTGGTCGCTCCGCCAACGCGGCCCCTTGAGACGGTTCGCGTACAGGCCGTCCGCCCTGACCGGGATGCACTCGAGATGCGGTTTCCCAGATTGGCTGGCTACCGGGTGGAGTTCCCGAACGACCGCCTTGAGGCCGTGTTTACGCCAGACCACGCGTTGGAACTGACGCCCGAGCTGGTGGGCGCGACCGAGGTGCTCAACTCGGGGATTGTGGGCGAGGCGGAGGTGCTGGGCGTGGAACACCTCGCGGCGGTGCGGCCGAACCAGTTGCTCTATCAGCTGACCCAAAGGCTGGTAGAGAGGTGGCGCGATCCGGGCGACCTGCCGCGCCTCCACCTCTTTGGACAGCTCAAGCGCATCGCGCGCCGGTGGCTCGACACCTACCTTCGGTGCAGGGATGGAACGTTCCCGGGCCAGCTTCTCTATGTTCAGTTGCTGGACTGGGCGTGCGACCGGATCGCCACCGCAATCGTCAAGACGCAGGCCGACTCGGACACGGTGCGAGCGATGCTTAACCCGTACGACCCCATCGGCACGACCGCGGACGTGGATTTTCATACCTCCAAGAAGCTGCGCCACCGCACCGACCCCCGTCACTGCCATATCAACTGGGCCATCCTAGACAGTGGTTGGGAGGGGAGGTTCTGCCAGGTCGTCGAGCGGCATCCGAGGGCGCTGCGCTACGTGAAGAACCACCGCCTGGGCTTCACCGTCCCCTACACTCAGGGTTCCGAGACCCGCACCTACGTGCCGGACTTCATCGTGGTGGTCGATGACGGACGCGGCCCGGACGACCCGCTCAACCTGGTGGTTGAAATCAAGGGTTACCGGGGCGAGGATGCGAAGGACAAGAGACTGACGATGGAGAGCCGATGGGTGCCGGCCGTCAACAACCTGGGCACATTCGGTCGCTGGGCCTTCGCCGAGTTTCGTGACGTGCTGGAACTGACGGACGATCTGGATCAACAGATCGCGATACAAGTTGACCACGCGATCCAATGCAGCAACAGGAATCCGGCAGCCTTGGCGGCCGGGAGCCTGATTCGGAGGGGCGGCTCCGATCCCACCGCCGAGGCGGGCCCGAGAAAACGTCATCGGGGATGATCGCCGTCAGTCCTTCCGTGTGGATTGGCCGCGACTCCGGCAAAGAATAGATCAATCGGCAGCGACGGCAGCAAAGGAAGATCGCGCAAATGGCACGACGCAAGAAGCCCAAGGCAATCAAGACGATCACGCACCCGGACCGGCGCAAGAACATCCCGACCTCCGAGTACCAGGCCGCGATGAAGCACGATGAGCGGCACCCCGTTCAAGTAGCCTACGAGCGTCGGAACCGGGACCTCGACCCTCAACTGGTGTGGCGCGGAAAGGACAAGCAGGACGAGGAACCACTGGTCGCTCAGGCGCCGCCTCTCTACATCCAGGAGAAGATTCATCCGAAGGCGCTTCTGGACTCGGATATGACCCCCGAATCCTGGACAAGCGACGTTTGTGAAGTTGACCTCTGGAAGGGTGCTGCGCAGGGTAGACCTGGCAGACCGGAAGGAGGTTGTCATGGCGAGACGGAGGTACACGCCGAAGCT
>MPMR01000050.1 GCA_002238605.1 BD2-11 clade cluster bacterium bin43
CCTACGCCAAGGTGCGGGCGCTGACGCGCGTCGCGACGCCGGCGAGCGAGACGGAGCTGCTCGAGTTCGCGCGTGCCGGCTCGGCCGCGAGGCTGGAGCGGATGGTGCGCATGTGGAAGAAGCTGTCGCGCGATGAGGAACTGACCGCCGAGCAGGCCCGGCACCGCAGCCGCACGTTCTCGATGTTCGTGGACGGCGACGGGATGTACGTGGTGAAGGGCCGGCTCGAGCCGGAGGTCGGAGCGGTTCTGATGCGCGCGGTGGAGGCGGCGTCGGATGCGCTGTTCCGACGGGTGCCATCAGGTTGGGATATGGTTGTAACAGTTGAACTTAGAAGTGCGGCAGGCCAGATTCCCGCTGTTTGACTCCCGCTAAAAGGATTCTCAGGCCTGAACCCCGCGGCGGCTTTCCAAAGCCTGCCTGAGTTGTCCCTCGTCGGCCTGCTGATAGCAGCGGATGACCGTGTTCGCGTTCTTCCAGCCGCCAAGCTGGCACAAGACCTTGAGGGGCAGGTCCATCAGATCCGAAGCGAACTTGCGGCGCAGCGAGTGCCAGCCTCTGCCGCGCTTGGGCTCCAGACCGGCGAGCCTTTCGGCCTGCTGCCATCCGTAGCCGAGCATCCAGCGTGTGACGAACACGGAGGGATCCTGCGTGGAGGGCAGCACCGGAGCGTTGCCTCTCGCGGAGTTCTTCCCGCGCGCCTCCTCAAGGACGGAGATCGCCTCGTCGGTCAGCGGCGTCCTGTGCTCGTACCCGGTCTTCTCGTGCTCCGCGCGCCACCGGATGGTCCTGCCCTCGATGTCGATATCAGACCACGTGAGCTTGCGGATGGCTCCGATGCGGTGCCCTGTTTCGTGCGCGAGCACGAGCGCGACGTGGAACCGCCAGTCCACCTCGCGGGACACCTTCAGAAGCGCCCGGTATTCCTCGTCGGAAAGCACGACCCGGAGCGGGTTCTTCTCGACGGGCGTCTTCAGGCCCCTCAGCGGGTTCGAATCGAGAAGCAGGCGGCCCCGCTCGTCCCGGGATCTGGCAGCCCAGTTGAGGACCGCGATCAGAAACTTCAGGTCGCATTCGATCATCCGGTTCGACACGGGCTTCCCGCTCGGGCCTACCCTGCCCGCCCGCCGTTCCCGGATGAACCGGTCCCAGTCGCGCCGGGAAAGTGTTTCGGGCCCTCGGTGCGGTCCGAGGAAGTCGAGGAACATCCGCATCGCGACCCTGTCGTGCTTCCTCGTCCTCTTGGCCTTGGTGGGCGTCACCTCTTCGCCGTAGATGTCAAAAAGCCGCTCCAGGGTGAGCGGCTCGGGCTCGGCCTCCTTCCGGCCGTTCAGCTCCGGCGCGTCGATGAACCCGGCGGCGAACTGATCCGCGTGCCTCTTCGCGCGCGCCCAATCGCGGTGTTTGAGCGACCGGGTGAGCCTGCGCCCGTTCTCGCGCCACTCGATCTGGAAATTGCCGGTCTTCGGATCCGGAAACACCCGGACCCTGTTCCGGCCCCACTCGCCGGCACCGTAAGAGCGCCGACTTCGTTTCGTGCGTGCCATCGTTCGATACCTCCTCGAAGATGGACTGCACGATCTGCGCGAAAGGAAGTTCGCGGAGATAACCCGTCTCCGCCAGCCGGTCGCCGCCCCCGCGGGCCAGACCGCGGTTGAGGAGGCGCTGGTCACGGCCCCCGGCGAGCGAGACCGGGGGGATCACTTTCGCTCGACGCTGAACGGCCGAGCAGGCCGGGACACGTGCTTTACAGGTCGGGGCTCGCGCGCCAATATCGTGGCGGAATCCCGAACGGCATCGAAACACGGGGAGGTCCCCCAATGCAGCCGCGCAAGATCACCGACGCGGTACGCGGTGAGATCATCGCACGCGCGTGGGACGGCGAGACGTTCGCGCACATTGCTCGGGATCTCGGCGTGTCGTCGTACCAGGTGGGAAGGATCGCGATGCGCGAGGGCGGCTTCCCCAACAGAGCCGAACTGATCCGGTTGCAGCGCGATGCGATCTGCGCGGCCTACGAGGATGTCGGCAGCATGGCGGAGGTTGCGAAGCGGTTTGCGCTTTCGGAACAGGCCGTCTCGAACACGCTGCACACGCGTGGCGTCCGGACGCGAAAGCCGAGGCGGCGGTAGCGGTACCGGGCCTGATGAGAGCCGCGTTGACAGCACTACTGCTTGCGGTCGCGTGCAGTGACGGACCCGAGATCACGCCTCCGGGGCACGATCGCACCGCGAACGGCGACTGGTCGGGTTCCGCTGGACCCATGACCGTGCGGTATTCGCTGAATGAGGCGGACGGGACGATCACGGGCCGCTTGGAGTTCATTGTGGTCAACCAGGTTGAGGGCAGCGGGTCGGTCCGGGGTTCGCGGGTTGGCCAACGCATTGAGTTGCGGGCTGACGACGCTGACTTCGTGGAACTCGTTCTTGACGCACCCATGGCCGGCAGCGCCACCTTCGGCGGCACCCAGCTCGGTGACCGGATCGCGGGCGAGTTCGCCTTCCAGGGTGCCGGGACCGACCCGGAGAGCGGCCGTGCGTTTGCCGTCGAGATACGACCCGGCCCCTTGCCACTCACCCTCGTGCGAGTCCGGCGGTAGGAAGGACCAACATTCCGCCGAGAGTGTTGCAATCGACCAGGAAAGGCCACATCGCGATCACGTCGGGGTTGGGTCGAGTTCGGTGGCGCTCCAAAGCCCGATGTCCGCGTCGACCGCGGGGCGAGCAGACGACCCGCGAACTGCGGAGAGGGCGGGCAGGAGGCACGGCCCGGGAGGTGGACGATGCGCGAGCAGTGCTCGGCGGGGGCAGCGGCTCAGCGAGTGTGTGAACGGGATGGGTCGGTTGAGAGCGAGCCGCTCAGGTATGTGCCCACGCGAAGGCTGCCCACTTCCCGGTCTCTCCCAACCGCCAGATGTTTGTTCCGCGAGACAGCCAAGACGCGTTCCCACCGGATGGCCGACAGCGCGGGAGTCAGGCGACCGGCACGAAGGCGATGCGTGGAAAAAGCGGTCACCGGCGTGGGAAACCTCCGCTGCGCTGTTGAAAACGATCCGTGATTCGTCGTTCGGCTCGCGGAGGTCGGGCGGAATCCCACTCGTGACGTCACCAGCGCACGGTGAGGACCGAGAAAACGTCGCCACGCCAAGCCCAGAGCGGATCGGTGCCGACATGCCGGGTTGCCATGCGAAAGGCCGGATATCCCGCCAGCACGGTTGCGTCGTCCTCGCTGGCCGGATCCGCCTCCGGCCCCTCGAAGAGGAAGACGTCCCCCTCCCCGGTGCTCTGGAGGATTACCGTAGTGCCATGCGGGATGCCCTCGAGGATGTTCCGGGGCTCGCGGGTCACTTCAATCCGCGTTTGCTTCATTCAATACGCGTTGTGCATCAGTGATCGGAGTGCCGGAGACCACCCTCACCCGGTTCCGGCCATTCGGCGGCACCGTGGGAGCGCCGACTTCGTTTCGTGCGTGCATCATCCGATTCCTCGCGAAGATGGACCGCACGATCTGCGCTCCTGAAACTCGCTGCCCGAAGGCTGCTTGACCAGTGCAAGTGCAGCAACCGCGCCGTTCGCTTCTCGAACCGCAACCGGGCATTCGCCGGGCTCTTACTGGAAGCGATGGAGGAGCGGCTGCCGGAGGCCGTTCCGCATCCGGGAACGCGCCGGACGGCTCTGGACGAATGCCCGCGGACGCGACTTGACGCCGCCGAAGGCGCTCTCCCGATTCCTACCGGCAGCGATACCTTCGCCAGCACTTGAACCTACCACAGAGTCCGGGTCCTACACTGCGGGAGCGGGAGCCCTCATGTACCGCAAAGCCACCGACCGACGGCGGTCGCGTTGATCCACCATCTGAAGGGGCGCGAGAAGGCACTGGAGCCGTTCGGCCTGACGGGTCGCCGGGCCGAGTGGGTCGCCTTGGCGAGCCTGCACGGCGGCGTGTTCACCCGCTCACAGCTTTCGGCGTGGTTCGGCATGGACCGCTTCAAGACGCTCCGGTTCGTGCAGGCCCTGACGCGGAGAAGGCTCGCCGCCGAGGAGATGGTCGGAGACCTGAAGGTCTGCCGGATCTGCGCACGCGGCATCTACCGGGCGCTGGGCGTCGAAGGCGTCCGCACCCGGAGGATCACCTCGACCGAGGTGGCGATGCGCCGCCTGCTCGCGTTCGACTACGTGATCGAGCATCCGGGGTTGCCTTGGCTCCCGACCGAGCCGGAGAAGGTGGGCGCGTTCGAGGCGCTCGGCATTCACCGCTCCCTGCTGCCCGTGCGGGTCTACCGGGGCGCGGCCGGCGGGGCGCGGCGCTACTTCCCCCGCGGGATGCCCGTGGCGCTGAACTCCCGCCGCACCGTGTTCGTCCACGCCGATCCCGGCTACGACACTTCGACGGCGCTCCATTCGTGGCGGGACCGGCACCGGAGGCTCTGGGAGGCGCTGCGGGGGCTCGACTGGTCGGTCGAGGTCGTCGGGATCGCGTGCGCCCAGAGGCAGCTCGTGCGGGCGGAGAGGGTTCTCGGCAACTGGACCTCGCCGGCCCGGTCCCTCGACCGCGCGAAGGTGCCCGCGACCGGCCGCCAGATCCGCCGCGAGATCGAGGGTATCGAGCGGGCCATACGCAGCAGGGACGAGAGCGTGATCGGGCGCTACGGCGGTATCCGGGACTGTCTGACGCGGCTCGCCGAACTCCGGGCAGCGCTCCCGACCGCGCCCTCGGAAGCGATCATCGACCGCTTCACGGTATGGCGTTCGAGCCGCTTCTCCGAGGGCGGGATTTGATCGCCCATGAGCGGGGGCCGTTGCCGATCCAGAGGTGTCCGGCTTACATCAGGGTCGATGTGCACGAGAACCGCGCTCGGACGGGACACACCGCAGATTCTGCAAGTCGCTGGCGTCGTTGCGTTTGTGGCGTAGCCGCGGGGGCGGCCGTGACGCGCGGGTGCTGGTGGCCGTTGCCGGGAGCGACCCCCCTATTCGGCATGCCTCATACGGCACGGCAACGATTGGGATGTGCACGGCCATCCAACCCTCGCCTGGGGTCGCTCCCGTCCAGCAATCCCGTGCGGGAAGGCGTCGTGCGACCGCGGAAGGCGCTCGCGGGCGGTTTAGAGACCATTGCCGCGGCCTCCAGCCCGGGGTGTTGCGATTCACCCACCACTGTGTGCGCCGAGCCGTCGGGCGGAGGTACGGGTCGCCTCGCTGGATCGGTCTTGCCGAGAAACGCGGAACGCGCCGAGATTTTGACGGACGTGGGGAGCGGCCGAGGACGCCCCTTCGTACCGTTAGCACACCTCTCGCTCCGGGCGGAGGGAGAGAGACTCGTTTCCCCGGCAAGGAGCGGCCCCAGTGACTGCCAAACCCACTATTGAACCGAGAACTCCCAGCGAGATCTTCCCCCTTCTGAGCGAGGAGTTCCGCCGCCGTGTCGTGAAGTGCGCCCTCAAGCACCGTTCCGAGTCCAAGGCGCTTCGCCGACAACGCGGGGCCGCCCTGCGGCGTCTTCGGGTGGACGGATACCGGGACGCCAGCCGCGCGCCCCGGCCCAAGCTCCTGCAACCCGTATTGGAGGCGATCGAGCACCACGATCGGGACCTCGCCCGCGCCGTTCTCAATGCTTGGGTCGACTCGCACGCGGCGCTTCGCGACCGGACCGCCGAGCACCTTGCAAGCCGGGGCATGCCGGTGCCCGAGCCACCGGACGCGCGCTTCGATTCCTTCTGGACGCGCGAGCAATGGCGCGGCGAGCGCGACGCGCTGGCGGCGGTCGACGGGACCGTCGATCCCGACTCCGCCGGGCTGATGCTCTGCCTGCTCGCGCGGCGGTTCCCCGCGCCACCGCGATTGGCGTCCCCGCTCTACCAGGGTTGGCTCGAAATCCTGCAAGACCTCCCGCCCAACGCGCCCGAGTGGGAGGAAGCCGATGCCCTCATCAAGTGGATGGAGGACATCCGGCACGACAAGGAGCGCGAACTCCTCGGCTGGTGCCGGGAGCAGATCCGAGACCTATGCGGCTCCCTTCGCGAGCGGTTCGGCGAGGAACTGCGCTACCTCGGGATCGACCCGGATCCCTGGCCGGGACTGGTCGACAGCCGGCCCGCGCTGATCGGATCGGCGCTCCCGTTCCTGATCTTCCTGGATGTCAGCTTCGAGGCGTATGAGCCGATTCGTCCCCAAGCGCCCTCGCGGGGCGAGGAACTCGAGCGGTCCGTGGAGCGCGGCGAGTGCGAGGACGCCATCCTCCGGGCGGTCGAGGCGTGGCGGGAACGTGTCGCCCGGCCCGACCCGTCGGACGAGGACGCCTCCGGGATCGAGGCTGACGCGGTGGAAGCGGGCGCGGATCCCGGGGCGGCGGACGGTGCCGTTGCGGAGACGGGACTTGTCTCCGGAGCACCACCGGACGAGGACGATGCCGTCCTCCGCGAGTTGGCAGCCCTTCGCCGCGACCGCGAGCGTCTCGAAGAGGACAACCGTGCGCTCCGGGCGGCGAAGGCGCAGAGAGACGGCGAGGCCGGACGGCTCCAGGAGGAGGTGTCGAGAAGCCGGAGCATGGAGGAGCGCTGGCGGCGCGCCTACATCGAGGAGCGCAGGCAGGCCCGGGCGCGCGACGGAGGACCGGTCGACGCAGAGTCGGTGCGGAGCGTCCGCGAGGCCATCGCGCAGGCGCGGGAGATGTTCCCCGACAGGCTGCTCATCAAGCTCAATTCCCGCTCCAACGAGGACACGCCCTTCGTGAACCCCCCGGAGGTGCTCGACGCGCTGGCGTGGCTGGCCACGGCCTACCGGAACGGACCGACCGACCGAATCGGGGAGACCTGCCCGGGCTGGTTCTACAAGTCGAACCAGTCCGCGTCCACGATGGGACAGTTCCCGGACTGGTACAGGACCCGCGTCAACGGAACGGCATGGAAGCTGGCGGCCCACCTCGGCAAGGGGACCAGCCACGACCCGCACCACACGATCCGGATCGCCTTCGCCTGGGACGAGCCGAACGAACGCGTCATCGTCGGATTCATCGGCCTGCACCAGCGGAACCGGCGCTCGTAGGCTGGGGCGCGACACCAGGCGGCTCGCGCCCGAGTCTGGCACCCGACGCGACGGCGAACCGCCGGGCAGCATCGACAGCAACCGACCACAGGCGAACCGACAGGTGCGGGAACACGTTCCGTGCCCGCCTCGGCGAAACGCCTTCCCGCGTAGGGATCGCTGGTCTGGGAGCGACCCCAGGGGGCGGGGCCGGGGGTGCGCAAACGCGCACGGCCCCGAACCCGTAGCAGTCCCTCGGACTGCCGGGTCGCTCCCAGCCCCGCCCCAGTGAGCCCTGCGGCGTTGACCGCCCCCGGCCGGCGAGGCGCAAACCCTCAGCGGGCAGCAGCTTACGCAGCCCCACCGGTGCGCATGTCCAAAGCGCCCGGGTGCGCATCGGCACCCCATGTCGTTTTCGCGGGCGTATGCGGCCATGACCCGCGCCGCCGGAGGTGCGCAACTCGCCACGAAGCGAAGTCGTCGCGTTTCACCGCGACGGCGCGTCGCACCACGGCCGCTCCCGGCGAGGCGTACTTGTGGTTGGGGGGTCACAGGGGGCACGCCCCCCGCCAGCCCCGTGGGGCACTCGGGACGGGGCGTGCTCTTGGGCGCGATTGGGCTCTGGCCGCCCGGGGCGGTCGGCCGGAGAAACCGGTGCTCCATCCAGCGCCTCGAAGCGGCGCTGCATCTCAATGCGACGCGCGCGCTGGTGGCAGAGACACCTCCGCGGCTTTCATCAGGGCTACACCGAAGTCGGCACCTTCGAGTGCATCGTAGAAGACAAGTGCCTCCCGGGAGAGCCTCGGTCTTTCCTCGACGCCAACAGCCGCCGAACCGTTGCCTCCAGTGGTCCGCTATCCGTCTCTACGCCCGACCGCCCACCCGCCGCCCCGTTTTCGCGACTCGGAGCCAGCGGGATCGCTCCCACCCCCAGTAGCGCGTCCGGCAACCCTCCTGGGGACGTAACTCGGCCTCTACCCGAGGCGGTGAAGAAACGGAACTCGCTGCCCGGATAGAGAATCCACGCGGAGCGGGCGCCCCGAATCGCATCCCTGTAGGTGTGCATCTTGTGGATGTCGGCTCCCTTGAAGTCGTCTTTCCTCTCGTCGTGTTTCTCGGTTGTGGCACCGCCCGAGGATTCCGTCGCCCCGGCTTCGGAGAGGGAGCGAAGCCGAAACTTAGCGTCGAAGAGATGGATTCCACGGTTCACTCCACTCGGAATCCAGAGGGCAGCGTCGGGACGCAGTTCTACGGAATAGGATCGATTCGGGACATGGGCCGCTCCGCGAGAAAACGTCGGGTTGTACGCCAACCGGATTCCGGAAGCCCACTCGAAGGCTTTTCCCCTTGCGAGATCCATCTGGAAGTCACCGCCGATCATCCGACCGGTTCGTTGGGGGGGGCCCACCAGTTGATCGATGCAGCACGCGAGGCGATGGAACGTCCACAGCTCGTAGAGGAGCGCAATGTTCTTGAGTTCCAGCATGTCGCGCATCTCGTCCCGGTTCAGCGCGATTCGCGGGGCCAGCCTGATTCTCGCCCAATGCCTGAGGACCCGCCGGTATCCGCGACGGCGTTGTAGAACGGTGGAAGAGTACGGGATTCTGGTCATCCGTCCCACCTCATCCCACATCGGATGCCGAACGACAGGGGTCAACGACTCCATCATGCGCTCGCAGTCTCGCAGCACTCGCGTGCCGAACGATGTCGGGCGGCGAGCCTCAGTCGCCGACCGGATCCGCGCGATGATCCCGGTGGCCTGGCCGACGAAGGCTTTCACGAACCGGTTCTCCTGGGTATCGGTCGTGGCCCTGATCCTTCGTTCCGTGACCACTTCGGGGAGTCGCATGCCCAACCGTTCCGCCAGCGCTCTTCCCTTCGGCGAAAGGGACGCCTGGGAAACCAATCTTCCGCTACGCGCAATCAGGTCCATGAGGGTACGCGAGTCCACCCGGGAGGCGATCTCGATCCGCACCTCGCGGCGATCCATGAGCCAGACTCGGTGGGGCTCCATCTGAATCCTCTGGAGCGCCGGCATCAAACGGGACGATCCGGGAGCGCGGTCGGAGAGGATGTGGCGAAGATAGACGAAGGCGTGATAGACGACCTCGTCACGGAGTACCCTACTATTGGCGTACCGGAACGAAGCGGGCTGATCGGCCGAGAAGGGCAGAGCCGCCGACCATTCGGTGATGTCCCGAAGCATCGCCTCGAAGTCGTCCTTCTGGAACTTCCCCGTTACGAGCTCCACCGGCCCGATGTGCGGAAGGTCGAGGATGCCCACCGAGTTGACCAAGTTCAGGATGAGCACTCTGTTCGCGGGCCGGGTGAACGCTGCTCTTGGCAACGCGTGCGCCACGTCGTCCAGCGCGTCCTCCGGTCCCTCGACGATCCACTTCCATTCGGTCTGCAACCGCTGGGGAATCGGGCCGGAATGTGTTGGTCCGTCCGGACCGGCATCCCACCGGCGGACGGCGATGTCGCCGATGGTGGAGGCGTCGGCGATCATTCGACGAAGGACGTGAAGCCCCGCTGTTCGAGTCGGCGCAACATCCTCCAGATCTTCGCCCCGGTTCGGGGCAGGGCCAGAGCAGGCGCCGAGGGGGCCTCGGCCTCACGCTCAAGAGCGTCGTCCACCGATTCGGGCGCTTGCAGGGCTGTCGTTCCCTCGCTTTCGGCTGCGGGGATATCAACTCTCGCGGACCTCGCCCGCAGACGCAGACGGCCCTTGATCACCAGCCACTCGTCGAGTCTTGGCTCGTCACCCGTGGAACCGGCCACGACCCCACCTTCAACAGCGAAACCGAGGAGCCGCCGGAGGAGCGGCTCAAGCTCCTGCTGGGTGCCGTGGAACTTCGGCAGCACCTTTTGCAAGACCGCCAGATCGAAGGCGGCCTCGACCGCGACATCCTTGTTGCTTGACTGCGCGTGCGCGAGGAGTACGAAGCGTGCGATTTCGTTCGCAACGCGGTACCCGAAGTGGCGATGCTCCCCTTCGAGGATTCCGTGGAGTTCCAAGAGCCGGTCGCGAAACCGGCCGTCCGAGAGTTTGCAGAATTCCAGCCAGTCGCGCCGACTGGGTCTCCACCCGCTTTCAGACCGCTTCCCGTGGACCTCGGACGGCTCTCCCCGATTGGAGCGGCCAAGCGGGTGGAGAGTGTCCAGCGTCAGCTCGTTCGGACCATCGTCGCCGTGGCCGCTCGCGTAGCTTCGCAGGTCCACCTCGTTAAGCTCGCAGGTAAAGGCCCGGTCGAGCACCTTGGGGCTGAACATGTATGTGGTCTCGTCCACGTTGATCGTGCCGGTGAAGAAGACGTTGTCCGGGACCTTGAACGTCCTGGGGACCGGCACGGACGCATCGGAGTCACCGCGGCCAGAACCACTCACTTGCATCTCACCTCGTTCGACGGAGGGGTCGTCGTGAAGCGGTATCGCCTCTCCCGACTCCATCGCCGAGAGAAAGTCCGAGAAGTAGTGCTCCACGCGGGCGAGATTCATCTCGTCGAGGACGACGAAGAAGGGTGAAGGCTCTCGTTCCTCTTCCTCGGCCAGCTTCGTTTCCGCGCGCGCCTCGAGAAGAAGCCGTAGGAAGGGAGTCGGCAAATAGTCGTTCGTCAGTGGATTGTAGTACCCGAGCAAGCCTCGGTTGTCGACCCAGTCGGGCCGCACAGGGACGACCGTGTAGTTGCCATCGCGGCTGTCGGCAGCGTCGTCCGATGATGGCGTGTCGGGATCTTCAGCCGGTAGCCCGAAGTATCTCGCGACCTCGATCGCAAGCGAGGTCTTTCCGGTACCTGAGACGCCCGTCAAGATCGCGAACCGCTTGGTTTGTAACGCGAGGACATAGTTGGCGACGGCTTCGCGCGAGAAATGGAGTCCGCGGTCTTCGAGGGATTGGATCAGGGACGTGAGAGACTGGGGGCTGGCGTGGGGCTCCCCGAAGTGGCGCTTAAAGGCCTCGCTGAAGTAGAACTCAGAAATGGTCATCGGAGTCCAGTGTTTCCTACCGTACTTGGGGGACAGCTGGATCATGGCGCGCTCCAAGGCGACGAAGCGCTCGCCGAGCGACGCATCGTCGGCCAACACGGGAGCGATACCCGCCAGCGCCACCTTCTTCTCCTTGATCTCCATCTTCATGACGGAAGACCATTTGTTTGGATCCTGGAGGAAGAGTAGGGCGCTGGGCATTATGAGTGATTCCGTAATGTAGTTTCGTACGCGTCCACGCACGCGTCCGATCTCCCACATGCGGTCGAGCCTCTCGGCCTCGGACCCGGCACCACAGAGAAGCTCCACGAGTGCTCTTCGGAAGGTTGGGAGATCCTCCTCGAAGCGACGGTAAGTCTTGGTGTTCGGATTCTTCGGAAAGTTAAGTACGAGGCGGAAAAGCCCAGACGATCGGCTGTTGCCTGCGTCGAGTTCATTGAAGAGACCGAAGAAACCATCCGGAGAGAGCGACTCGATCTTCGCGGCGGTTCCGAAGATCTCGCGGAAACGAACTTGAGCTTGTTCAAGTAGTTTCTCCTTCCTGATCAGGTCGTGGGCATCAGCTTCCCGCTCGAACTCCTCCATCGCCCGGTCGATGCGGGGATCCTGCTCGTGTCCTGTCGCGCGCGCCCGCTTGGCCGCTTTGGCCCTCTCATTCGCTTCCTGCACCGCGACCCAAGCGAAGCCCTGGACATCAATCATGTGTCGCGGCTCATGCTCTTCAAGCGCTTTCCGCAGGTCCAAGTAGGCAGTGCGTACCCGGACGTACTCCTCTCCCGATGGCTCAACCCCAAGCTTTCCACCCCACCCCCCTAGGTCCAAGAGCGTGCGAACCGTTCTGGGCTTGATGAGGACCTCTTCGTTCGGATAGAGGAAAAAGAGGAAATAGGTGGGCATGGCCCATCGATTGACGTTCGGAGGTACACCCATGGACCCGACCTGATCGGAGTACCGATCAAGGCGGTAGGGGACGTCGCCGTCGCCGTGCAAGAGACTCAGAAATGCTTCGCAGAAAACGCTGGGCTCCAGGCCTGCGTGATAGAGCAAGTCCAGATCCCCGCCGGGGCTGTAGGGACGGAAGAGGAGATTGGTATCCCGTCCGATGGCCTTGAGCCGCTCGATCATCTCTCCATGGTGGCCAGCGTCGATCAGGCTCCTGAGCGCTTGCTTGGAGAGGAGTTTCTTAGCCTTCGCAACTGTCTCCAGCATGTATTGGACCTCGTCGTACAGCCCCCCGTCGAAACGTGGGTCGCTAAACCCGAGCCAACCCGGATACCTTGATCGCACTAGGCCGAGGAGACGGTCTTTGCCCGGCACGTCGCCCCTGGCCGTCATCACGGCCCGCCGTAGCGCAGCTGAGTCGGCCTCTTGCTCCCACGCCGCCAAGGGACCGTACCGGTTTTCCAGCCGCCAGGGTGACTCGGCAATTCCCTTTTCCAGATCTTCGGGAACCCGCGAATCGGTTGGAACGTAATCGCGCGGAATGCGCCTTAGGAGCGCGCTCAGTGCATTCTTGATGTCCTTGGCTGAGTCCCCGTGCTCCACGCGCCCGAGGTCAGCTACCACACGACGCTCAAGCTTGCTCGTCGCCGCCCAGGCCACCGTGAAAGGGCGCTTGACATCCCCCCTCATGACCAACGCCGGCACAAAGGTCTGTCCGCCGTCCCAGCTAACTTGGACGCGGAAGAAACGCACGGGACGCCCTCTCGTATTCCCGAACCTGATGTCGTCATTAGAGAGCATGGGAGTCTTTCGTGTGTGGGTGGGCCGGGAGCGTGAACAGAATCGGTACGCAGAGTCTGGGGCGGAGGGAGCAAGCGGGGCAAGTTCGGGTCGGGGCCGGCGTCGGCGGCGTCCGGGACCAATGCTTCGACCGGCGGGACTACAGCGTGAGGCGCGACAAATCGTAGGTTCTTCCCCTTCGATGGCGGGCATTTCGGGCTACCTGCCCTCTGATTGCCTGTGGTCGCATTGTGCCGGAAGCTCGGTCGGCGATCCCTGCAAATTTCCCGCCACTCGATGGCGATTCCCCCGCCATTGACGCAGGGGTGGAACCCGTCGCGGTCCAAAGGAAAGAAACGCAGATCGTGCAGTCCTGATTAGACTTACGTGATTTCCCGCCGTAATTTGCGGCCTTGGAGTTCCGCCTACCTCAGTAATACACAAGGGCTGGCGGGGGGCTCCGCCCCCTCGTCCCCCAGCACAGTCCGCGCCCGAAGCGCGCGAGGATCGCGGGCGACGGGTTCGCCGCGATGGCTGATCGCCGCTTCGCCGACCGCCGCCGGACGGCCATCGCCGCGAACGGCGACGAGGTTGCGGAGGCGGCCCCCGTCCTTCGCCGCGCCGAACACCGGCGCGGGAAGCCCATGGGGTCTAAGGGGAGCGGAGCACTCCCCTTGCCAGCCTCCGTGTTCAACACGGAGTCGGCTGGCTCAGGCACCCTAAGGTGCTCTCAGCCAGCCCTCCGTGGACCCGCGAAAGCCAAGCGGGGCCTTGAGCGAGTGGCTGATCTCAAAGCTGGCCACCGTGCCTACGCAGCACGGCAGCCAACGCCCCGTTGTCAAATCGCTCCGCGAACGCCAAGGGCGTCTCACCGGTCACCGCCCGGGCGTTCAAATCGGCGCCTGCCGCGATCAGCGTCTCCGCCATCGCGCCCGGATTGACAAGGTTATGCGCCGTCATGTGCAACGGTGTGAAGTCGCCATCTTGCCGAGCGTTGGGGTTCAGCCCTGCCCGAAGCAGAAGCTCCACGACCTCGACAGGGATGCCGTTCTCGGCCGCTTCATGCAGGAGTGTTTTCTCGAAGGAACCGCGCACGCTTGGATTTGCTCCAGCTCTAAGCAACGGCTCCACAATGGTCCACGCCCCTTGGTCAATTGCCACATACAGGGCGTGCGACGGAAGTTCCGCCCCGGCTCCGAGAAGGGCGTCGACAACGGCCACCGCGCCCTCCTCGATGGCGAGGTACATGAGGTTGTCAACGTTCGGATCGGCCCGCGCGCGCAACAGCGCCTCCGTTGCTGCCGCATCGGCTCTCGCTGCCGCCAAGTGCAATGGCGTACGAGAAAAGTGACGGGAGTTCACGAGCATTGACCTAACGAAACTTAGATCGGCCTCCGCGCTTGGGTCGGCGCCGGCGCTCAGTAGCACCTCGACCGTCTCCAGCTCTCCGCGTGCGACGGCTCGATGCAACGGCGTATACTCGTCCGCGTCCCTGACCGATAGATCCGCTCCGGCTCCAACCAAGGCAGTCACGACGTCCAAGGCTCCAGTCTCGGCCGCCAAGTGAAGAGGCGTAACGCCATACCGGTTCCAGACATCGGAAG